>VFZE01000007.1 GCA_016871315.1 Acidimicrobiia bacterium
ATCTTCTCCGATGCCCTGAAGTCGTATGAAGGGCTGGCGTCCGAGTACCAACATCAGGTGATTGACCACGCCGTTGAGTACGTTAACGGCAATGTCCACACCAACACGATGGAAAACTTCTGGTCGCTTCTGAAGCGTGGGCTTCATGGGACCTACATCAGCGTCGAGCCATTTCACCTGTTCCGCTACGTTGACGAACAGGCGTTTCGGTACAACAACCGCCGAGAGATGGACGATGCGGACCGTTTCAGTCTCGCGGTTACTCAGATCGTCGGGAAGCGGCTGACTTGGAAAGAAGTCACCGGCAAGGTTGACAAAATACCGGAAGTCAACTAGCGGTCGCTTGCTCCGGGGTCCGAAGCGGAAGGCTTGACGTTTCGCTTCGGCTTCGGTCCTCGCCTGTTCGGGTTCTTTGCTGCTTGCCTCCGATGCTCCTCTATGCGCTCTTTGATGACGCCGTGTGGAACGGCGAGCACATGATCCACAAGTGCCGTGAAGCGCTCGTACTCGACCGAGTGTTTCATTTGTCTCCATCATACTGCACCTAGGCCCGATTGGGGAATGAAGCCCTGACCTTTGCGGTGAACGGCTCCGCCCGGATGTTGTCCCGCTGGAAATCGTTCTCGGCAACAACAGTAACGATATTGGCCGCCTTTAGCAGCAATTCCTCACAGCGCGTACCATCCCAGAGATTCTTCATGATTCCATCGCAGTATCTCGACATCTCATTGGCGTGCATTGGTGGAACAGGCTCTCCGACCAGCAAGCGAAACGCCATAATGATGTGAAATCTTGCTGGCTTTAGCCTGCTCTCCAACTTTCCCTTCTTGAAGAGCATCTCAAGTGCATAGAAGACATAGGAGGCTGCGTAGTATGGCTCCAGCCTGTGTCCTTTGGCAAAGATCTCTTTGGTGACTTTGTCGCGGATGCTCTTATAGTTTCTGGTTGTTCTGTGTGCTTCATCAAGAAACATTGAGGCAAAGGATCTGATTACATTGGCTTCTGTAATTACTCTACCCTTGTCGATACCAAGCCGATCATACTGGCACGTTCTGCGCTCGTAGTAGAGACGTTTCGACTCTTCCGAGAAGGATTGAAAAAACTGCTCTAGCTGCCGGGGAAACTCTTGGAGCGCGAAGAACTGCTCTTCCTTCACTTCCGTCTGTCGGTTTGTGGCCCGGACAATGGATGCGATCACACCTTCGTCATCAGTGCTGATGATTCGTACTGGGACCATGACACGATCTGTCAATAATGTCCGATTGTCGTGCAATACGTGGCTGGTCTGGCAACCGTTGACAATCTGGAAATCAGTAATGCTCAGACGATTGCCAGAAGGAACTAATTTTCTGGCGATGAGCGTGATGCCGTTATTCATCAGGACGAACATATCGTTCGTTTCCGACTTCAATGTACTCTGGATCTCCTTGTTGACTTCGTTATACCCATACCAATCCCGGACATTGCTCTCGAAGAGGCCGGGAAGCATCTCGCCGGTCTCTCGACTGATTACTTTTACGAACTCGGTAGAGGGAAGAAACCCGATATAGGCGTCCTTAACCCCAGAAACATCTCCGACTGCGATCTTGTTTGGGAAGCTGAAGGTCTTGGTGACCGCATTCCGTGTTTGCCGGTAGAGCGCTTGGAGCCTAGCCGCATCCACAGGAGTTAACTCTACAGCAGAAAATATATCCGTATCCCTCAGGTCTTCGGTCAAGATGTTGATGCGTGCCTGAATGTTCGTATCATCCTGCCATTTCCCCGTCGTTACATAGTAGAGTTTGCAGGATGGAAGGCCGCGATCAAACTTGGTGCTCAGCTCGTAGATCTTTGTGGCGACTTCCGCCGCCGCTGCAACTCTTGCATTGCGATTCAATCGTGGATTCTCGCTGAAAAAGTCCGTGACTCCGCCTCCGAACGTGACCACCTTAGCGGCACTAAAGCTAGAACTCCTTTCTGCCTGAATGAAAATGAATTGAACATCCAGGCTTGAACTGTCGGACTCATACATCGCCAGACTCTCAACGTCTGTGATTAGCGTCCCGTTCACAATGATCGCTACGGCGTCAATACCTGTGTCCGTCCCGCCGCCATCATTCCCGTTCTGGTTGTGGCGTCCATCCCCGGTTACCACATCGTCGGTATCAAAATGGATGTTGTGATGCTGCTTGATAACACAGAATGCCGCAAAGTGCTCGAAGCGTTCGGATTCATCTAGGGACTCAATGTGATACTCCGTGGAGAACTCCGTGACGTAGCGTTCAGTAATGCGGTCCATTGTGGTTCTGCCTCCACTGAGGTATAGATGGGCGGCTACACGGCTTAACGCCACGGGGCCTCCCCCGATGGACCATGGTTGCACGTTGCGATTGATGAGTCAAGTAATTTATCGCTCTACGGAGAGGCGCTTGGCACCGGATGGCTCTCCTCACAGCAGATGATCGAGAACGGCCATACTCACTACCTGGCCGAAGGGTGGAACAAGCTGCGGATCGTCGCCCGGGGGCCTCGGATACAGACCGGGGTCAATGGCCACATGATCGAAGACCTGACCAACGAGGATGTGTACAAGACACACGCGAAGGGCTTCATCGGGCTGCAAGTACACGGCCTCGGCGACCGCGAACTCAAGGATCCTGCGCACGCGGGCCTGGGGATCACGAAAAGCCAGCCGCTGATCGTCAAGTGGCGCAACATCCGCATTCGGCCACTGGCCGCCGGCAACTGATAGACTATCGGCTCATGGCCGGATGAAGTCGTTTTCGCCGGTGAGGCGCAGCCTCCTTCGACATTTCCAAAGGCTCAACTAACCGATGAACATCAAACAGGACGCAATCTCTTCCAACGCCGGGCGGCTGCTGTGGGCCGGTTTTACGGCGATCCTGGCCGCGGGCGTGGGGTTCGGCGTGCGCGGCGGCATCCTGGCGAACTGGGGCGCCGAGTTCGGCTTCACCAGCGCCGAGCTGGGCGCCATCACCGGCGCGGGACTGACGGGATTCTGCTTCGGCATCATCACCGGCGGCGTGGTGGTGGACAAGCTTGGGTACGGGAAGCTGGTGATCGCCGCGTTTGTGTTCCACGCCCTGTCGGCGATCGTGACCTTCGCGGCCATGCCGCAGCAGGCGAAGGGGACGGCCTACAACTTCCTTTATTGGGGCACTTTTATCTTCGCCATCGCGAACGGAACGCTCGAGGCGGTTGCCAACCCGCTGGTGGCCACGCTGTTTCCGAACAAGCGCACGCACTACCTCAACATCCTGCATGCAAGCTGGCCGGCCGGCCTGGTGCTGGGCGGCGCCATCGGGTGGTTGCTGGGCGATCATTACGGCTGGCACTGGAAGTGGCAGCTCGGCCTGTTCCTGATCCCGACGATGGTTTACGGGGCGATGTTCTTCGGGCAGCATATGCCGCAGTCGGAAGCGTCGCAGAAGGGCCTGACGCTGGGAGGCATGTTCAAGGATGTCGGGCTCCTGGGCGGGCTGGTGATCTGTTTTCTTCTTTCGCTCTTCTTCCACGGCGCGCTCGGGATTCCGCAAACAGGGGCGTATGTTCTGGCAGGCGCGCTGCTGCTCGGCGTGGGCGTTCTGACGCGCTTCTCGATGGGCAGCTTTTTGCTGTTCGTCCTGTTCGTCGCGCACGCGATGGTGGGCGCGGTGGAGCTTGGCACCGACGGGTGGATTCAGAACATCACGGGCAACATCCTGACGCCGGCCGAGGGCAAGATCCTGTTCGTGTTCACGTCGATGATCATGTTCGGGCTGCGTTTCGCGGCGGAGTTTATCGAGCAGCGGATCGGCCTTTCCCCGGTCGGGATTCTGACGTCCTGCTCGATGCTCGCCGTCGCCGGGTTGCTCGCCACCTGCCGCATCCAGACATTTCAAGGCGCGATGCTGGCGCTGTTGATCTATGCCGTGGGCAAAACCTTCTTCTGGCCGACGATGCTGGCGGTGGCCAGCGACCGGTTCCCTCGCACCGGAGCGATCGCCATCAGCATTATGGGCGGCATCGGGATGATGTCGGGTGGCATGATCGGCGGACCGGGCCTCGGCTATGCCAAGGACCGCTTCACCAGCGCCCACCTGGAAAGCACGCGTCCGGAAGTCTATGCGAAGTACAAAGTGGCTGAACCGGCCGGCTGGCTGTTTTTCCGGGAAGTGGCCGCCTTGGACGGGCGGAAACAGGGAGATGTGCAGGCGAAGCTGGCGCAGGCGCGGCAAGAGCTGGCCGACGAGGGGATCAAGGATCCTCAGGTCGCCATCGAGCGGTTGCCGGAAGAGGAGCGGCTTGTACACCAGGCCGGAATCCAAGGTGACCGCCAGACGCTGGTCGCCGATGCGGCGATTCCGGCGATGATGGCATTCATCTATCTCGGCCTCCTACTCTACTTCCGGTCGATCGGCGGTTATCGGGCGGTGCACCTGGCAGGCACCGATGCCGCCTCTCTCCCAAATTCGGATAGTATCGCGCCCAACATGGGTATGGGAAACCAGAAGGACCACTAAGCAGGAACACGTCGAACACGTACCCGGTCACAGCAGATCGCCCCGCCCGGCCTTTTCGAGCAGCTTCACCACATCCCCCACACGCTGCGCCTGCTCCCGCCGCACAATGAGCAGCGCGTCCGGCGTATCCACCACGATCAGATCCTCCACGCCCGCCAGCGCCACCAACTTCCCCTGAGACTCCACGTAGCAGCGGTGGGAATCCAGCGCCACAATCTCGCCTCTGCCGGAATTGCCGTCCGGATCCTTCGGCAGCAGCTCATAAACGGCGTTCCAGCTGCCTAGGTCGCTCCAGCCGATGTTGCCGGCGGGAACGCCCCAAACCTTGCCTGCCTGCGCGGCCTTCTCCATCACTGCGTAATCGACCGAGATGTTCTCGCACCGTGGATAGGTGTCGCGCAGCCGCGCGGTGAATCGCCGGTTCTTCAGCGGAGGAAGGGAAGCCAGCAGCGAAGCAGTGCGTGGCAGATAATTGCGCAGCGCCTCCTGAAACACCGCCGCGCGCCAGAAGAATATCCCCGCGTTCCAATAGAAGCGCCCCGCGGCCAGGAATCGTTTGGCCGTCTTCAGGTCCGGCTTCTCATGGAAGCGGCGCAACGGCACGGCTTTACCGGCGCCGGCGCGCGCCGGAAACTCCAGGTAGCCGAAGCCCGTTTCCGGATGCCGCGCCTCGATGCCGATCGTGGCCAGATATCCTCTCTCGGCCGCCGCGAAAGCGGGTTTCAGCAGTTTGCGGAACTCAGCCGCGTCATCAATCTGATGATCGGCCGGAAAGACGCCGAGCACCGCGTCAGGATCCCCCATCGAGATCAGTTGTGAGGCCAGGCCAAGGCACGGCGCTGTGTTGCGCTGCGCGGGTTCGGCCAGGATCTGCCGCGGTGGCACCTCGGGTAGCAGCTTGGCGATCGGCTTGCGCAACTGTTCCGTCGTGAGGATCCAGATGCGTTCCGGGGGAATCTCCGGCCGCAGCCTTTCCACCGTATGCTCCAGCAGGGTGCCCTCATCGAGAAACCGCAGCAGTTGCTTGGGCGTCAGCGTCCGGCTGCGCGGCCAGAACCGCGTTCCGCGGCCCCCGGCCAGGATCAGGCCATAGCGATTCGATTTCGGCATGAAAGAAGGCGAAGGCTTACTCGGCCGTGTGGCCGCGGATCAGCTGGAACGTGCGCACCCACCGCGTCTTGGAAAAGAAGTTGAGCGCGAGATCCTTCATATGATCCATGCCAATGTCGGGGCTCGCCAGCCGGTCCGTCGGCGCGTCGTAGCTCCAGTAAATGATCAGCGGCTTGCCGATAATGTTCCCCCGCGGCACAAAGCCCCAGTAGCGGCTGTCGAGCGAAGAGTCCCGGTTATCCCCCATCGCGAAGTAGTGGCCCGGCGGAACCACCACTTCCCCGTTCAGGACATGCTTTTCCAGCATCTCCTGCGCCGGTTCATAGACGCGCACGTTGGGATCCGATGGAAAATTGTCGCGGTAGGAGTCGTAGTATTCCGTCTTGTGGTACTTGTATGGCTCCGCCGAAGCCGTCCCGTTCAGGATCACCTGCTTGCGCTCGATCCGCATGCGGTCGCCGGGAACCGCGATCACGCGCTTCACGAAAGTCTGCCGGATATCCACCGGATACCGGAACACGATGATGTCCCCGCGCTTCACTTCGCTATAGGGCAGCAAGTGCTTGCTCAGCGCGCCGGGAGGCGAATAGGTCAGCTTATCCACCAGCAGGTGGTCGCCGATCAGCAGCGTGTCTTCCATCGAGCCGGTGGGAATGACAAAAGCCTGCACCAGCGTCGTCGTTCCGAACAGCAGCAGCAGGATCGTTACGGTCCATTCCGCGATCGTCCCGCGCGGTGGATCGGCCGTCGCCGCCGCTTCATGCGGAGCGGTTTCAACGCCGGCCGTTTCGGTGGGCTGTTTCATGAGAATTCCTTCGGTGTGTCCATTTCCTATTGTAGTGCCTCAGCCGGAATCGGGCGAGTAGCGCCGCAGCCGGTACACCTCGAGGATCGAGAAGTAGATGTTCACGAAACCCAGCCCGCTTACCGCACCGCGGAAGTGCGGGCTCCTCCACACGCTTCGCCACGTCTCGGCGATCCACGCCTGATCGGCCGTGCTCGCTTCGATCCAGGCGAAATAGTTCGTGTTCCAGGAATCCAGCCACGGAAACACAACCAGAAACACACCCATTTCAAAACAGAAAATCGCAAACAGCAGGCCGGTCAGCTTGTGGTACCACCGGTAGACCCGGCTTGGGGCGGCGGTTTCTACTTCCATGCCGCTCCTGCTTCGGTGAACAGGGACAGTTGCGGGTCGCCTCCGGCCAGCCGCACCGGCTCGTAAGAAAAGCGGTGGTGCGCCGTGGGGCCATGTTCGGCAAGAGCCTTCAGATGTTGCGGCGTCGAGTAGCCTTTGTGCGCCAGAAAACCGTACTCCGGATACAGGTGGTCCCATTCCGCCATCGACGAATCACGGTCCACCTTGGCCAGGATCGAGGCCGCCGCGATCGACCGGCACAGCGCATCGCCATCTATCAGGCCGCGCTGCGGGATCGCTGTGTCCAGCCTCAGCGCGTCCACCAGCAGATAGTCAGGCTCCACCGGCAGCGCCTCCAGCGCCCGTCTCATCGCCAGCCGGGATGCCTGATAGATGTTCAAGCGGTCAATCTCACGATTATCGGCCCAAGCCACCGCCCAGCCGATGGCGCGCTCCCGAATCACTCCGGCAAGCTCTTGCCTTACCTCAGGCTCCAACTGCTTGCTGTCGCGCAACCCGCGGATCGGCCGCGCCGGATCCAGAATCACCGCGGCGGCATAGACCGGCCCGAACAGGCAGCCACGCCCCGCTTCGTCCAGCCCCGCCACCCGCGCATAGCCCCGCGCATGGGCCGCCCGTTCCAGGCGGCTGCTACACCGCCGCGTGTTTGCAGCTGGCTTGCTCGACCGGGTAGGCAACGCCGCAACCCGGTTTACTGGCGCTCTTTCAGGCGGGCCGCTTTGCCGCGCAGGTTGCGCAGGTAGTACAGCTTGGCGCGCCGCACCTTGCCCGTTCGCACGATCTCGATCTTGTCCACCACCGGCGCGTGCACAGGAAAGATCCTCTCCACGCCGTGGCCGAAGCTGATCTTCCGTACGGTGATCGTCCGCCCGACGCCGCTGTTGTTGTCGGCGATGATCGTTCCTTCAAACGCCTGCAGCCGCTCCTTGTCGCCTTCGCGGATCTTCACCTGTACCCGCACCGTGTCGCCCGGCTGTATCGGGGGAACCTCGGCGCGCTTGAATTTGTTGGCTACCTTCGCTAGCAGTGCATTGCTCATGGGGATACTCTCTTTTGAAATCCTGTTGGGGGGTAAACTTCTATTTAACCAAATCCGGACGGTTCCTTGCTGTCTTCTCTCTGGCCGCCTCCAGCCGCCACCGCCGGATCTGCTCATGGTTGCCTGTCAGCAGCACCTCCGGGACCTTCCAGCCCCGGTATTCCGCCGGCCTCGTGAACTGCGGGCAATCCAGCAGCAGCCGGCCCGTTTCCTCATCGCGGCGGAACGATTCCCATACCGTCGAATCGGCGTTTCCCACAACTCCCGGCACCAGCCGTCCCACCGCATCCATCACCAGCGCCGCCGCCAGCTCTCCGCCGCTTAATACATAATCGCCGACCGAGATCTCCTCATCGGCCAGATGCTCGGCCACTCGTTCATCCACGCCTTCGTAGCGTCCGCAGATTAGCAGCACCTCCTCACATTCCGACAGCCGCCTCGCCGCCGCCTGGTCAAACAGCTTCCCCTGCGCCGACATCAACACCACACGCGCCGCCGCGCGCCGCTCCCCCAAAACCGCCGCTACCGCCTCAAAAACCGGCTCCGGCTTCATCAGCATTCCCTCGCCTCCGCCGAACGGGCGGTCGTCCACCGTCTTGTGCCGGTCCTGTGTCCAATCGCGCAAATTATGTATCCGCACCTGAATCGCGCCCGACTTGATCGCCCGTCCTACCACCCCGTGCTCGAGTATGCTCGAGAAAAACTCCGGAAAAATCGTCACCAGGTGGAACGTCATTTGCGGTTCAGCTCCCTCAATCCTTCCGGCAGCCGCACCTGAATCAGCCCGGCCTTTGGATCGATCTCCACGCATATCGCCTTCGCGAACGGAACTAGGATTTCCTCGCCGGCGGCGCTCACCACCTTCAATAAGGTCGCCGCGCCGCCTTGCATCCAGTCCTCCACTTTGCCGATCTCCTCACCCGTCTCCACATCTTCCACCCGGCACCCAACCAGATCGGCAAGATAAAACTCTCCCTCTTCCGGAGGCGCCATCGTCTCGCGCCGCTGGCGAATCTCGGCGCCGCGCAGCGCTTCCGCATCGGAGATGCTATCGATGCCTGCCAACTTCAACACGGTTTTTCCCTGATGCAGCCAGGCGTTCTCAATACGGAATACGGCTCCTTCTGCAGGCAGCCCGCGTCCGAAAAGAGAAACCTCCCCGGCGCTTTCGAAAGTCTCCAGGGAATCGGCGTAGGAAACCACCACCACTTCGCCTGCCCGGCCGCGCGCACGGCTGACGCGCGCCAAGGTCAGCCATGGGCCCCCTTGGCTCATTGTCTCGGCTTCCTTGCTACTTCCTAATCTGGTCTACTCGAGAATCTCGAGTGTGAACCGCCGGTTTAGCTTCATTCCGGCGGCGCCTAGCAGCGTCCGGATCGAGCGGGCCGTGCGCCCCTGTTTGCCGATCACCTTGCCCAAATCACTGGGCGCGACGCGCAACTCGAGAACGGTGACCTGCTCTCCCTGCACCTCGCGCACGCTGACTTCTTCGGGGATGTCGACTAGAGCCTTCGCTATCTCTTCGACCAGATCCTTGATACTCATCCCTGCCATGGCAGCGTCTCCTGATTCAGAATCTACCTCAACTATAACACCCGGAACGATCTAGCTCCCCGGGGAGACAGCTGTCGGCAAACAACTTTCAAGCCGCCGGGGCAGGATTCGCCTTCAGCAGGCGGGCCACCGTGTCAGATGGCTGCGCCCCCACCGACATCCAGTGCTGGATCCGGTCATGCTTCAGGTTCACCTGCGCCGGCGTCGCCACCGGATTGTATTGGCCAACCACTTCCACGCAGCGGCTGTTGCGCGCGCGCCAGTCCTGAATCACCACCACACGGTAGCTCGGCTTTTTCTTGCCCCCAAATCGGGCCAAACGAATCTTCAACATCGAAACGAACTCCTATCTCTCCTAAATTATCCTTTACAAACTCAGTTCCAGGGCATCCCGGGCATCCCGCCCAGCTTCATCTTGGCCAGCTTCCTGCCCAACGCCCCGCCCATCTTGCCTCCCGAGAGGCCGCCGGTAAGACTCTTCATCATTTTCCGCGCCTGTGCATACTGCTTCAGCAGGCTGTTCACTTCCTGCACCGTCGTCCCGCTCCCCTTGGCGATTCGCCGCCGCCGGCTCCCGTTGATGATCATGTGATTGGCGCGCTCGCGCTCGGTCATCGAATCGATGATCGCCACCACCCGCGTCATCTCCTTCTCATCCACCTTGGCGTTCTTCATCTCCTTGAACGGCCCCACCTGCGGCATCATCCCGAGCAGCGATTCCAATGACCCCAGCTTCGACAGCTGCTTCATCTGATCGCGGAAATCGGCCAGCGTGAACTCATCCTCCAGCAGCTTCCGCTGCATCTCCTCGGCCTTCTTCTGATCGATATTCTGCTCGACCTTCTCGATCAGGCTCAGCACGTCCCCCATGCCCAGGATGCGCGATGCCACTCTCTCCGGATGAAACGCCTCCAACCCGTCGAACTTCTCCCCCACGCCCACGAACTTCAACGGCTGTGAGGTCACCTCCCGGATCGACAGCGCCGCGCCCCCGCGCGCATCGCCGTCCATCTTCGTCAGAATCACGCCGGTGATCCCCAGCCGCTTGTGAAATTCATCGGCCGACTTCACCGCGTCCTGCCCCGTCATCGCATCGGCCACAAACAGAATCTCGGTCGGGTTCAGCGACTCTTTTAGTTGAGACAGCTCCGTCATCAACTCATCGTCGATGTGCAAGCGCCCGGCCGTGTCCACCAGGATCAAATCGCGTCCGGTCTGCATCGCCTCGCGCCGCGCCCCTCGCGCCAGCTCCAGCGGCTTCTCCGCCTCGCCCCCCTGATAAACCGGCAGCTTCAAATCACGCGCAATCACCGCCAGCTGGTGCCGCGCCGCCGGACGGTACACGTCCACGCTCACCATGATCGGCGAATGCCCGTTCTTTGAGCACCACCGCGCCAGCTTCCCCGTCGATGTCGTTTTTCCCGAACCCTGCAACCCGACGATCATCACCACCGTCGGCGGCTCATTCGCCGTCCGCAGCCTTGAAGGATGCGTGCCCAGCACCTTCACCAGCTCATCGCGGACGATCTTGGTCACCTGCTGGCCCGGCGTCAACGCGCTGAGCACTTCCTCCCCCATCGCCTTCTGCTTGATGTTCTCCATCAGCGTCTTGACCACGCGGAAATGCACGTCGGCCTCCAGCAACGCGACGCGGATCTCCCGCAGCGCCGCTTCCATATTCTCGGCCGTCAGCTTCCCTTCGCCGCGCAGGTTCTTAAACACCCGCTGCAGCTTATCGGAGAGATTTTCAAACATAGTTTGCGGTCCGGACGCACAACCTCACGCGTCCGCGCACACGAATACCGTGGGCAGTCTCTTCATTATAAAGGATCGGCCCCAGCCCTGCACCATCTGACCGAGCCGCGCCCAAAGGAAGCGGTCCGGCCTCACCGCTGACTTGCACACCCTCACCCAACATGTGTATCCTACCGATGAGGCTACACAATGATGACGCGCGTGCAAATTCTGCTGACGGAGGAGCAGGACCGCCGTCTCGAGGCCCTGGCGGCTAAGCGGCGCGAGTCCAAGGGGAAGCTGATTCGGCGCGCGCTTGATCTGCTGCTCCGGACTGAGCCGGCGGAGGAGGAGCCCCTGCTCAATCTCATCGGTCAGGCTGGTCGGGGAGGCCAGTCGGACGCCTCCGGCCGCCACGATCACATCCTGGCCGGTTATGAACGTGCGCGGAACCGCCGATGACGCCTCGGCGAATCTTCGTCGACACCGGCGCGTGGTTCGCGGCGCAGGTCGTCGACGATGCACACCACCAGGAAGCAGCCAGTTCCCTAAGAGGTCTGATCGCGCGGCCGATTGTGCTGGTCACGACGAACCACGTCGTGGGTGAGACCTACACGCTGCTGCGTGTGACTCGTGGGTACGATGCAGGCAGAAAATTCCTCGATTCGCTCGAGCAAACAAAGCGCCTTGAGCGTGTCTTCATCAATCAAGACCTGGAGCGGCGCGCCTTCGCCATCCTCGACAAATACCGCGATCATGACTTCAGCTTTGTGGACGCCACCAGCTTTGCGTACATGCGAGCCGAGCGCATCCGCCACGCTTTTGCATTCGACTCGCACTTTGCCGTTTGCGGATTCGTGCGCGTCCCCGCGGACGCCGGTATGGGACAACTCGGCGGCTTAGTGTAGGGGCGGGTCTTGAGACAGCCCGACGCTTTCTCCAGCCGGGTAGAGGAAGCTGTCGCTTGCGTGGAAGATGTGCCGGCTGCCGGCGTCCAAACTGTGATCAACGAAACCGTGGTCAATTCCCGGCGAACTGTGGAAGGTACTCATATCTAACACCGCCCGGCCTGAAACGTACGGCGAAATACATACTCCGGACGTTTTCATCCGCCGCTCTTGTTTCAAACCTTGGATGGGTCACGGCCTCCTCAAAAAAATCATCTCCCCTGCTTTCATCACCTTCGCCCTACCATTCCGTACCGCTCCGCCCGCATCCATGCCACCGTGGAGGGACAGGCGCAGTCCATTTGCGCCAATCTTGCCAAACAAAGGAGGAATCACTACATGGCCCACCATGTCTCCACGAAAAACGTTACAAGCGAAGCTCGCCTGTTTACACATGTCAGACATTCGTCACGCGCTGCCTCGAAGCCCACCGATCAAAAAACGACGAAACGAACCCAAGCTCCGCCTAACCACAAGAAAATCAAGAAGCTACCTCACCTGTCCAACCCGGGCGAGCCTCCCCTTCATCTCCACGACCCTCGCCGAACCACTCGCGTCCGCGCACACGCATGCCGTGGGCGTCACTACATGATGTAAGGATCAGCTTGCGCTACTTTAGTTCGATGTCTTCCCAGTCGCCGCGGATGATGGCTTTGCGGATGTCGACGGCGGACTTCTTCAGCTTGTGCATCTTATCGGCAAGGAGGACCTCCTTGAGGCAGATCATTCAACCGGCGGAGTGGTCGTCGATGTGGCAGTGGAGAAGACTGCCGTGTCCGAAGCGCTCACAGTTGCAGTAGCAAGGCTGCTGGATGAGGACGCCGGGGATCTGCTGGGCGATGCGGTAGACCTTCTGAAGAACGGGGTGCGCGAAGCGGTCCGGGGGAAGGGTCTTGGGGTAGGGCTTGCCGGCTTCGGCGGACTTGGCATAAGGCGGGACCTTTTCGGGTTTGAACTTGGGGCCCTGAAAAGCGAGCAGTCCTACAACAAGCCACGCGAAGGCGATGAACACGCGCATCAATACCATCTTAAGATACAAGTATGGCGTTTGCCACCATTCGAGAAGCGGTGGAAGAGTTTCGTGCGGGAAAAATGATCGTCGTGGTGGACGATGAGGACCGCGAAAATGAAGGAGATTTGACGGTGGCGGCAGAGAAGGTGACGCCGGAAATCATCAATTTCATGGCGACGCATGCGCGGGGGCTGATCTGCCTGGCCTTGGATGCCGAGCGGTGCGAGCGGCTGCAACTGCCGCTGATGTCGGCGTCGAACACGTCGCGGTTCGGAACGGCCTTTTGCGAGGCGATCGACGCAAGGAACGGAGTGACGACGGGGATTTCGGCATCGGACCGGGCGCATACGATCCGCGTGGCGATTGCGCCGGAGACGCGGCCGCAGGACCTGGCGCGGCCGGGGCACGTTTTTCCGTTAAAGGCCCGGGAAGGGGGCGTGCTGGTCCGGGCGGGGCAAACGGAGGCGGCCGTGGATCTGGCGCGGATGGCGGGGCTGGAGCCGGGCGGCGTGATCTGCGAGATCATGAACGACGATGGCACGATGAGCCGGGCGGCGGATCTGGAGAAGTTTTGCGGCCGGCACGGGATCAAGATGATTTCGGTGGCGGAGCTGATCCGGCACCGGATGCGGACGGAGCGGATCGTGAAGCGGCTGGGGGAAGGGTGTTTGAAGACGCCGCATGGGGAGTTCCGGACGATTGCGTACGGGTCGTCGGTGGATGAGGAGAGTCACCTGGCGTTGGTTCGCGGAAAGGTCGACGGGGCCGAGGATGTGCTGGTTCGGATGCACTCGCATTGCGGCTACGGCGATGTGTTCGGGTCGACGGAGTGCGAGTGCGGGGAGGTGGTGAGGAGGTCGCTGGAGCGGATCGCGGAGGCGGGGCGAGGGGTGCTGGTGTATCTGCACCAGACGGGGATGGGGCTGCGGCTGCGGGAGGGGCGGCTTGTGCCGCATGGGCGGGAGTTCATGCATTACGCGACGGAGGAGGGGCAGAAGCAGCTGCAGCACGAGGTGGGGATCGGGGCGCAGATATTGGCGGACTTGGGGTTGCACAGGATTCGGCTTCTGACGAATCATCCGCGGAAGATCGTGGCATTGGAGGGGTTCGGGATCGAGATTGTGGATCAGGTGCCGGTACGGTGAGAATATTGGGAAGAAGTGGCGGGGGCGGGACGTCTGAGTCATCGAAGGGAGACTTGCATGAAAATGATGATGGCGGGAGTGGTTGGGCTGGTGCTTTCGCTGCCGGTTTGGGCGGTGGATGCGAGTATCTTGAACCTGGTCATGAATGACGCCAAGGTGGTGATTGGGCTGAACATGGACCGGGTGACGGCTTCCGGCATCGGGAAGAGTCTCATGGAGAAGGCGGATTTGGACAAAGGGGAGTTCGGGAAGTTCATTGAGGCGACGGGGTTTGATCCGCGGCGGGATCTGCGGGAGGCGCTGGTGGCCTCGAAGGGAGAGCATGAGAAGCAGGGGTCGCTGGTGATCGGGCGGGGAAGATTCGAAAGCGGGAGGATTGCGGCGCTGGCCGGGGTCCATGGCGGGTCGTCGCAGACGTATAAAGGCGTGACGATTTTGGGGAAGGATGGAGGAGGCGCGGCGTTTTTGGGGACGACGATTGTGGTGGCGGGATCGGTGGAGGATGTGAAGGCGGCGATCGACCGGCTGCAGGCGGGGGCGAAGCTGGCGCCGGCGCTGGCGGCGAAGATACAGTCGGCGTCGGGGAGCTACGATGCGTGGATGTTTTCCCTGACGCCTCCAACGATGTTGGGCGGAGGAAGCAAAGGCGGAGCGGCCGGACAGGCGGAGCTTTTGCAGGCGATTGAATCGTTCAGCGGCGGGATTCGTGTGGCGGGAGAGAATGTGGAGCTGCTCGCGGAAGCGAATGCGCGGTCGGAGAAGGACGCTGGGGCGCTGGTGGATGTGTTCCGGTTCCTGGTGCAGATGATGGCGGGCAATCAGCCGCCGGATTCGCCGCTCGCGAAGATGCTGGATTCGATGCGCACGAGCGTCGACGGCAAGACCGCGCGGTTCCAGTTCACCGCTCCGGGAGCGGAGATTCTGAAGCTGATGGACCTGCCGAAGAAGGCGGGCGTGCGTCCGGTGACGGCGGCCCGCTAAGCTGGAGGGATGCAAATTGTCCGGCTGACTGGCACCGATCTTGACGTTTCGCGGCTCTGCTTCGGGGTGATGACGTTCGGGGGGCAGACAGGCGGGGAAGAAGCGGGGAAGATTCTAGGGAAGTGCCTGGATGCGGGCATCAATTTCCTGGACACGGCGAACAACTACAATGCGGGCGCCAGCGAGGAAATGCTGGCGCGGTTGATCGAAGGCAAGCGGCAGGGGCTTGTGGTGGCGAGCAAGGTTCGCAACCAGATGGAAGGGTATGGCGGGCTGTCGCGCGCGGCGATTTTCCGGGCGGTGGAGGAGAGCCTGCGGCGGCTCAAGACGGACTACCTGGACCTTTACTATCTGCACCAGCCGGATTACGAGGTTCCCATTGAGGAGACGCTGGCGGCGATGGAGGAGCTGGTGCGGCAGGGGAAGGTTCGGTATCCGGCGACGTCGAATTATGCGTCGTGGCAGGTGACCGAGATGCGGTGGCTGGCGGAGAAGAACGGGTGGAAGCCGGTAACGGCGGCGCAGATGATGTACAACCTGACGGCTCGCGGGATTGAGCAGGAGTTTCTGCCGATGGCGAAGCAGTTGGGGGTTCCGGTGGTGGTGTACAATCCGCTGGCGGGTGGACTGCTGACGGGCAAGCAGAAGCGGGAGGCGCCGATTGCCGGGACGCGATTCGATGGGAACCAGATGTATCTGAACCGGTACTGGCACGATGCGTACTTTGATGCGGTGGAGGCTCTGGAGGCGGCGGCAATGGAGGCGCGACGGTCAATGGTGAGCCTCTCACTCAGCTGGCTGCTGCATCACACGGCTGCGGACGTGGTGATTCTGGGGGCGAGCAAGCTGGCGCATCTGGAGGAGAATTTGCGGGCGGCGGGCGAGGGGCCGCTGGGCGAGGCGACGCTTCAGCGTTGCGAGGAAGTATGGGGGCAGCTGCGCGGGGTGGCGCCGAAGTATAACCGGTAGCGCTCAGATCCGTTCGCAGTTGTGGATGGTGAGGGGAGTTTCCGTGCCGCCGGTGTGGTGGATGGCGGCGGGTTCAAACAGCAGGATTGCAGCCTCGTGCTCGGCGGCGGGGCGGTGTTCGACGCCTTTGGGGACAATGAGGAACTCGCCTTCTCGGAGATCGACGATGCGGTCCCGGAAGTGCATCCGGAAGCTCCCGTCGAGGACGAGGAAGAGCTCGTCTTCGTGCTCATGGGCGTGCCAGACGAATTCGCCTTTGATCTTGACAAGCTTGACGTGCTGCCCGTTGAGTTCGCCGACGATACGGGGGTTCCAGTGATCGGCGAAGAGGCGGAGCTTCTCGCGGAGGTTGACGGGGGTCATGCCTCCATGATCGAGCTGGATGGAAGAAGGTTCGCTTTGACGAACCGGGCCGCGGATTTACCTGGCCTGCCACACGCAGCATCAGAATCAGCGGACAACCGGGGAGCGGCTCTCGCCGCGCGATGAGTCGATTCTGGCTCATCTGAGCGCGGAGACCGGAACACGGCAGGCGGATCTTGCGAGGCATCTGGTTTCCGCATGATCAGACGTGGTGGGAGTATTCGCGAAGTCTGCAGCGGTCCTTCGAGTGATACTGGCGAGGCAGGTGCTAATGATGCCCGCCGCCGGAGAATTCGCGGACGATGGAGCCGGTGAAGGATTTGGCATCGCCGAAGAGCATGAGGGTTTTGTTGTCGTAGTAGAGCGGGTTGTCGATGCCGGCGAAGCCGGGGCTCATGGAGCGCTTGATGACCATGACGGTGCGGCTCTTGTCGACGTCGAGAATGGGCATGCCGTAGATGGGGCTTGTGGTGTCGGTGCGGGCGGCGGGGTTGGTGACGTCGTTGGCTCCGATGATCAAGGCGACGTCGGTTTGGGGGAAGTCGCCGTTGACGTCTTCCATGTCGAGCAGCTTGTCGTAGGGGATGTCGGCTTCGGCGAGCAGGACGTTCATGTGGCCCGGCATGCGTCCGGCGACGGGGTGGATGGCGAAGTGGACATTGACGCCGCGCTTGCTGAGGGCGTCGTAGAGTTCGCGGACCTTGTGCTGGGCCTGGGCGACGGCCATGCCGTAGCCGGGGACGATGACGACTTTGTTGGCGGAGCCAAGGATGGCGGCGGCTTCCTCAGGGGTGGCGGAGCGGACGGTTCGCTCTTCCTCCTGGGCGGCGGCGCCGGCCTGCACTTGTCCGAAGGCGCCGAACAGGACGTTGGTGAAGCTGCGGTTCATGGCCTTCGACATGATGACCGAGAGGATGAAGCCTGAGGATCCATCGAGCGCGCCGGCGATGATGAGGAGTTTGGAGTCGAGGACGAAGCCCATAGCGGCGGCGGAGAGGCCGGCGTAGGAGTTGAGGAGGCTGATGACGGTGGGCATGTCGGCTCCGCCGATGGGGATGATGAGGGCGACGCCGAAGATGAGCGCAATGGCGATCATGAGCAGGAAGAGGACGGGTTGGGCCGGGTTAAGGATTAGGGAAGCGGCAATGCCGACGGCGGCGGCCATCATAAGAAAGTTGACGAGGTTCTGTCCGCGGTAAACGATGGGGCGCTGCGGGAGAACCTCCTGGAGCTTGCCGGCGGCCATGAGCGAGCCGGTGAATGTAAGCGAGCCGAGGATCACTTCAATGGCGAGGACGGCCATCAGGGTTTGGGAAATATCGGAGGAGGGGAGGAAGTATTCGGCAGTGCCGACCAGGGTGACGCAGAGCGCGCCGAAGGCATGGCTGAGCGCGGTCCGTTGGGGGACGGCGGTCATCTGGACGCGACCGAGAGGGACGCCGATGATGGAGCCGAGGACGAGTCCGATGGCGATCCACTTATAGTCGATGATGCCGTGGTGGAGGAGGGTGCCGCAGATGGCGAGCAGCATGCCGATTTCTCCGGCATGCACGCCACGCTGGGCGGTGGTGGGGGCGGAGATCCATTTCAAGGCGAGGATGAACAGGACGGCGGCGCCGAGATAGAAGGCCTGGATGAGGAGGTCGGTGGTGAGTGGCATCAGGATTTCGGCTTGTGCGAGGATTTGAACATCCTGAGCATGCGTTCGGTGATGAGAAAACCGCCGACGATGTTGGAGGTGGCGGCGACCACTGCGATGGTTCCGAGCACGGTGGAGAGGGTGGACTTACCTTCCCCGGCGAGGAGGATGGCTCCGACGACGGCGATGGCGGCGAGCGCGTTGGTGAGGGACATGAGCGGGGTGTGAAGGAGAGGCGAGACGCGGCGGATGACTTCAAAGCCGACAAAGCCGGCAAGGACGAAGATATAGATGTTTGCGATGGGATCGGTCATGATTGCTGCTCCTGAAAGAATTTTTTCACTCGCTCATTGACGAGTTGCCCGCCTGTGGTGAGCAGAGTGTCGCGCAGGATTTCATCGTCACCGTCAAGGCGGACCTGGCCATCCTTAACGATGTGTTGCAGGAAGGAAGTGATATTGCGGGCGAACATGTGGGAGGCGTGATAGGGGACGGAGGAGGCGAGGTTGATGGTGCCGATGATGGTGACGCCTTCCTGAACGGTCTGTTTGCCGGGTACGGTGAGCTCGCAATTGCCGCCGCGCTCGCCGGCTAGATCGACGATGACGGAGCCCGGGGCCATACCTTGAACCATTTCGCGGGTGACGAGCAGGGGCGGGTTCTTGCCGGGGATGACGGCGGCGGTGATGACGACGTCGTGCTCAGCCATGACGCGGCCGAGGAGTTCGCGCTGGCGGCGGTAGAAGTCTTCGCCCTGGGCAGTGGCGTAGCCGCGGGCATCTTCAGCGTCCTTGGCCTCGAGCGGCAGTTCGACGAAGCGGCCACCGAGGCTTTCGACTTGTTCCTTGACGGCGGGACGAACGTCGTAGGCGGAGGCGACTGCGCCGAGACGGCGTGCGGTGGCGATGGCTTGCAGCCCAGCGACACCAACGCCGATGACGAGCACGCGAGCCGGGGTGATGGTTCCGGCGGCGGTGGTCATCATGGGGAAAAGGCGCGGAAGCTGATCGGCGGCGAGCACGACGGCCTTATAGCCGCAGATGGTGCCCATGGAAGAGAGCACGTCCATGCTTTGCGCGCGTGTGATGCGCGGCATGAGCTCGACGGCGAAGGAGGTGACGCCGGCGGAGGCGATCTCGTTGAGGATGCCGAGGGAACCGAGAGGGCGGAGGAAGCCGATCAGGACCTGTCCGCTGCGCATGAGGGGAAGGTCGGCGCGGCCGGTGACGTCGTTGGAGCCGTAGCAGAGGACTTGTGTGATGATGTTGGCCTCGGCAATGACGGTTTCGCGGGCGCGTACGACGCGCGCGCCTTTCTCTTCGTAGGATTTGTCGAGGTAGCCGGCGGCGGCGCCTGCGCCGGCTTCGACGATAACCTGCATGCCGGCCTTCGCCAGCGCGGGGACGACGGCGGGTACGAGCGCGACGCGGCGCTCTTCGGGGAAGGTCTCTTTGGGTACGCCAACGATCATGATCTTCTCCTTGGGGAGCGGTTAGACCGCGGCGCCGGCGACCTGGCGCAGCACGTAGGGAAGGATGCCGCCGTGGCGGAAGTAGTCTGCCTCGCGCGGCGTGTCGATGCGGACGGCGGCGTCAAATTCCTTCTTCGCGCCGTCCGGTGAAGTGGCGGTTATTTTGGCGCGGCGGGAGCCCGTGATGCCGTTCTTGACGCCGGTGATGGAGTACGTTTCGAAACCCGTGAGGCCGAGCGATTCGCAGTTTTCCCCGGGGAGGAATTCGAGCGGCAGCACGCCCATGCCCACAAGGTTGGAACGGTGGATGCGCTCAAAGCTTTCGGCGATGACAGCTTGGACGCCTAGCAGGGCGACGCCCTTCGCGGCCCAGTCGCGCGAGGAGCCGGAGCCGTATTCCTTGCCGGCGATGATCATCAGGCCGACGCCTTCCTTTTGATAGTGCATGGAGACGTCGTAGATGGATTCGGGCTCGGTGGAGGCGTGGTGACGGCTCCAGCCGCCTTCGATGCCGGGGACCATGAGGTTGCGCAGGCGGATGTTGGCGAGAGTTCCGCGGACCATGACTTCGTGATTGCCGCGGCGCGCGCCGTAGGAGTTGAAGTCGGCGGGCTTGACGCCTTGTTCGATCAGGTAGCGGCCGGCGGGAGAGTCGGCGGGAATGGAGCCGGCGGGGGAGATGTGATCTGTGGTGACGGAGTCGCCGAGCACGGCGAGGCAGCGGAGGCCGGCAAGGTCCTTCACGGAAGAGGCGGGGTCGACCATGTTGTCGAAGTAGGGCGGACGCTTGATGTAGGTGGAGGAGTTGTCCCAGGAGTAGAGGTCGCCTTCGGGAACCTTGATGGAGGCCCACTGATCGTCGCCGGAGAAGACTTCGGCGTATTGGGTGGCGAACATGTCGGCGCGGACGTTAGAGCTGAGGACGTTGGCGATCTCTTCGGGCGTGGGCCAAATGTCGCGAAGGTAGACGTCCTCACCGTTCTTGCCTTTGCCGAGGGGTTCGGTGGTGAGGTCGATATCGACGCGGCCGGCGAGGGCGTAGGCGACAACGAGCGGCGGGGAGGCGAGGTAATTGGAACGCACCAGCGCGTTGACGCGGCCTTCAAAGTTCCGATTGCCGCTGAGCACGCTGGCGACATTGAGCTTCTCCTGCTTGACGGCGGCTCCGATGGCATCCGGCAGCGGGCCGGAGTTGCCGATGCAGGTGGTGCAGCCGTAGCCGACTAGGTGGAACTTCAATTGTTCGAGGTAAGGCAGCAGTCCGGAGTCGGTGAGATATTCGGTGACCACCTTGGAGCCGGGAGCGAGCGAGGGCTTGACCCAGGGTTTGGTGGAGAGACCGCGCTCGACGGCTTTCTTGGCGAGCAGTCCGGCGGCAACCATGACGGAGGGGTTGGAGGTGTTGGTGCAGGAGGTGATGGCGGCGATGACGACGGCGCCGTCCTGGAGGGTGGCTGAGGAGCCGTTGACGGGGACGGTGGTCGCCTTGGGTGCGGCGCCGAGGGCGGAGAGGAAGCTGGACTTGACGTCGGCAAGATTGATGCGGTCTTGCGGGCGCTTGGGTCCGGCGAGGGAGGGGACGACGGTGGAGAGGTCGAGCTCGAGGGTGTCGGTGAACAGAGGGTCGGGCGTGGCGTCGGTGCGGAAGAGGCCCTGCTCCTTCATATAGGCTTCGACAAGGGCGATGGTATCGGCGCGGCGGTTGGAGAGGCGCAAGTAGTCAAGCGTGAGGTGATCGACGGGGAAGAAGCCGATGGTCGCGCCGTATTCCGGCGCCATGTTGGCGATGGTGGCGCGGTCGGCGAGGCTGAGCGAGCTGAGGCCGGAGCCGAAGAATTCGACGAACTTGCCGACAACGCCTTTCTTGCGGAGCATCTGGGTGACGGTGAGGACGACGTCGGTGGCCGTGGCTCCCTGGGCAAGCTTGCCGTGAAGCTTGAAGCCGATGACTTCGGGCAGCAGCATAGAGACGGGCTGGCCGAGCATGCAGGCCTCGGCTTCAATGCCGCCGACGCCCCAGCCGACGACGCCGAGTCCGTTGATCATGGTGGTGTGGGAGTCGGTGCCGACGAGGGTGTCGGGATAGGCGTGCCATGCGCCGCCGCCCTGTGCGGAGAAGACGACCGAGGCGAGGAATTCGAGATTGACCTGGTGCACGATGCCCGTGTCGGGCGGGACGACGCGGAAGTTTTGGAAAGAGGACTGGCCCCAGCGGAGGAAGGCGTAGCGTTCCTGGTTGCGCTGAAATTCCAGCAGCGCGTTGAGGGAGAAGGCATCCTTGGATCCGAAGTGATCGACCTGGACGGAGTGATCGATGACGAGGTCGGCGGGGAAGAGCGGGTTGGCGCGCTTGGGATCGGCTCCCATTTTCTGGAGCGCTTCGCGCATGGCGGCGAGGTCGACGACGCAGGGGACGCCGGTGAAGTCCTGAAGCAGGACGCGGGCGGGAAGGAAGCTGATTTCGCGGGGTTCGGGCTTGCCGGTCCAGCGCGCGGCGAATTCGATGTCGGCGGCGCGGACGGTGACGCCGTCTTCCATGCGGAGGAGATTTTCAAGAAGAATACGGATGGAAACGGGGACGCGGGCCATGGAAGCGAAGCCGGCTTTTTCGAGGGTGTCGAGACGGAAGATGTTGTAGTCGCGGCCGGAGACACGGAGGACGGTGGAGGCGGAAAAACTGTTCAGATTTGGCATTAGGGGCTCTTTTCGATTTTAGCGCAGCGACTGGACTTAAGCGGCGCCAGATGAGCCGAGGACGGGGCGCATTGGGTGGGCCGTCTTCGTTGCCCCGAGCGGATTGTAGCATGGGGAAAAAAGCGGCGAGGGCGAAAATAAGGCGGAGGGGTGAGCAAATCTCCGCGAAACCAGATATATACTGGATAGCAAATTTTTCGCGGCAGGGTGAATCGTGGCAAGCATTCAAACGCAGAAGAAAGCGTCCACGGGGACGGGGAAATACATGGTGCCGGTGGTGCGGAGCACGTTCCGGATCCTGGCGGAGCTTGGTCAGGCGGGATCGATGAGCCTGAACGAGGTGACGCTGCGGACGGGGATCGCAAAATCGACGGTGTTCCGGATTTTGACGACGCTGACGGACCTGGGATACGTGATCCGGGACGCGGGGCGGCATTATTATGTGAGCGGGGCGTTGTCGGAGTTGGTGAATGAGCGTGCGGGCTCGGAGCTGCTGCGTCGGACAAGCCTGTCGTGGATGCTGCGGCTGCGCGATGCTCACGGGGAGACCGTGAACCTGGGGCAGCTGCAGGTGGACCGGATACGGTATGTGGAGGTGGTGCCGAGCGAGTTCGCGCTGCGGCTGCACGAGCGGCCGGGAGCGATTGTGCCGGTGCATGCGACGGCGCTGGGGAAGGCGATTCTGGCGTTTCTGCCGCCGGAGACGGCGGAGGGGCTGCTGGAAGGGATGCCGATGCCGGCGCTCGCGGCGAATACGATCACGACGGTGGCGGGAATGATGGCGGAGCTCGAGGCGGTGAGAAGGCGGGGATACGCGTTTGACCGCGGGGAGACGTCTACGCTGGCGACCTGCGTGGCGGCTCCGATTCTGGATGCGCGGGGAGAGGCGGTAGCGGCGCTGAGCATTTCGGGACCGTCATCCAGGTTTTCGCCGCACGAGGGATCCGATGTGGTCGAGGATTTGCGGGAGGCGGCGCGCGAGATCGGGCGAAGCATCCGGCATTCGGCTCCGTTGGGAAACGGGAAGAGGCGTGACTAGAGGGATCGCTGTCCTGTGTGCGCTGATGCTGGGCTCGGCGCAGGCGCAGATGTTCGAGCTGAGCCGGGAGCGGATGCTGGCTTATACACCGGAGAATCCGTACCCGAGGTTTGCCGACGGGCGGCCGAAGGTCCCCGATGAAATTTTGAAGGCGGTGGAGAAGCTGGCGGTAGACCGTGTGGTGGATGTGCTGCGGGAAGCCGGTTATCCGCACCAGTTCGCGGGCGGGTTCCGTGTGCTGCATCCTGGTCAGAAGCTGGTGGGACGGGCATTCACGGCGCAGTACCTGCCGCTGCGTCCGGACGTGGAGAAGATCTTAGTGGAAGAGTCGGAGCGGCGGGGAGAGAATCCGCGAACGAACAACAAGGTGATCGACCGTTTGGACCGGGGCGACGTGGCGGTGATCGACCTGATGAGCCCGATCCCGGGGAACAATTTCGGCGGGGATAATTTGCACGCGGCGCTCTATGGAGCGACGGGAACGGGGGCCGTGGTGGAAGGAACGATCCGGGACCTGGAAGGGATTTACGAGCTGCCTTCGCAGGTGTACTTCCGGGACGCGCATCCGGCGGCGGTAGGCGGGGTAAGCGTGATCGGGATTAACGTGCCGGTGCGGATCGGGCCGGCGATGGTGATGCCCGGGGACGTGGTGCTGGGAGACCGGACAGGGGTTGTGTTTATCCCGCCGCAGATGGTGCGGAAGGTCCTGGAAGCTTCACGGCCGTGAGGCCATCTTGATGAGCTGCTCGGCCTGCTTGAGGGCTTCGGTGGTGGTTTTCTGTCCGGAGAGCATGCGGCCGATTTCGCGGGTGCGTTCGGCGGCGTCAAGTTCCCTGACGGTGGCGTGAGTGCGGCTGTTGACTTCGGCTTTTTCGACCAAGTAGTGGTGATCGGCGAAGCCCGCGACTTGCGGAAGGTGTGTGACGCAGAGAAGCTGGTGGGATGCGGCGAGCTTCTTGAGGCGGCGGCCGACGGTTTCCGCGGTGGCTCCGCCGATGCCGGTGTCGACTTCATCGAAGACAAGGGTGCGCAGGGTTTGCGCGCGGCGCGATTCCGAGGAAGCCGACATGACGCAGGTTTTGAGAGCGAGGGCGAGGCGGGAGAGTTCGCCGCCGCTGGCGATTTTGTCGAGCGGACGGAGTTCCTCGCCGCGGTTGGGGGAGATGAGGAACTGGATGCGATCCATGCCGCGGGGGCCCCATTCGGCGGAGGAGAAATCAATGCGGAAATCGGTGCCTTCCATGGCGAGGGAGGCGAGTTCCTTGCGGACCGATTTTTCCAGTGTCTGCGCGGCGTCTCGGCGCTTGCGGGAGAGGCGCGTGGCGGCCTTTTCGTAAGAGGCGGCGAGATCGTCGAGCTGCTTCTGGAGTTGGGCGCGGCGTTCGGCGGTGGACTGGAAGGCTTCGAGTTTCGCGGCGACGTCGCTGCCGAAGGCGATGATCTCATCGAGCGAGGAGCCATACTTGCGTTTGAGCTTGTCGAATTCGGCGAGGCGCGCTTCGACGTGATCGAGACGGCGCGGATCGGCTTCGAGCGTGCCGAGGTAATGGCGGAGGGAGTGGGAGGCTTCCTCGACGGCGATTTCGGCGGGGCGCAGCGCTTCAAGTGTTTCCGAGAGAGAGGAGTCGATGCGGAGGAGCTCCTCGATGCGTTTGCGGGCCTGGGAGATCTGGGCGAGCGCGGCGGCGGGGGCGTCGTAGAGCAGCTCGATGGCGGCGGAGGAGTTTTCCTGGAGGCGCGTGACGTTGGCCAGTACGCGGCGCTCGGATTCGAGCTCGGCGTCCTCGCCGGGCTTGATGCCTGCCTGCTGGATTTCGGTTTTCTGGAAGCGCCAGAGGTCGGCGAGGCGGAGGTTCTCCTGTTCGCCGCGGTCGAGTTCGGCGAGTTCGAGGCCGCATTGACGCCATTGAGAGTAGAGGGAAGCGACCTCATCGAGGGGCGGTGAGCAGAAAGCATCGAGCATGTCGAGCTGGGAGTCGGCGTGGAAGAGTTCCTGCTGATCGTGCTGGCCGTGGATGTCGCCGAGGTGCGGTGCGAGCTGCCTGAGAAGCGCGGCGGTGACGGGGCGGCTGCCGAGAAAGGCGCGGGACTTGCCGGAGGACTGGACTTCGCGTTCCAGCAGCAGCTCGCCGTCTTCGACTTCGATGCCGTTGGTTTCCATGAGATCGAGGAAGGCGGGGGTTTGGGGGGCTTCAAAGATGCCTGCGATGCGGGCCTTTTCGGCTCCGGTGCGGACCATGTCGGCCGAAGCGCGGCCACCGTAGAGGAGACTGAGGGCGTCCACAAGGATGGACTTGCCGCTGCCGGTTTCGCCGGTGAGCAGGTGGAGACCTTTATGGAAGCCAATGCGGAGCCGCTCGACGACGGCGTAGTTTTCGACGACGAGCTCCAGGAGCATTCGTCCTGATTATACGAGGGGGCGGTGACCCAAACAAATCAGCAATTTTATGTTTTGGATCGAAAAACGAGGCAGGTGGCGTATGATGGATGCTTGGCGGCAGGAAAGGAGAACGATTGGTAGCACTGGCGCAACTCAGTTATTGGGACCTGGTAATGCAGGCCGAACCTGTACCGATGGCGGTCATGGCGCTGCTGGTGGTGATCTCGATACTCTCATGGACCATCATTTTCGCGAAGTGGAACACGTTCCGGCGGGCGCGGATGCACAATCACCGTTTTCTGCGCGCGTTCCGCAAGGCGGAGGGATTGCAGGCGGTGGCGCTGGCGGTGGAGCAGTTTCCCCTGGCTCCGCTGGTGTCGGTGTTTGAGTTTGGGTATGAGGAAGTGGACCGGCAGGTGAAGAGGCGGGGAACGCTGGTGAGCAAGCTTCCGATCGAACGGGCGCTGCAGCTGGGGATCAGCGAGGAGCTGACGAAGCTGGAGCGGAACATGAACTGGCTGGCGACGGTGGCCGCGGTATCGCCGTTTATCGGGCTATTCGGAACGGTTCTGGGGATTATCGACGCGTTCACGGCACTGGGGGCGGCGGGGAGCGCGAGCCTGCGGGCGGTGGCTCCGGGAATTTCGGAAGCGCTGATCGCCACCGCGCTAGGACTGGCGGCGGCGATTCCGGCGGCGGTTTTCTACAATCACTTTTCGCACACGATCCGGGAGATTGCGGCGCGGATGGATGATTTTTCGCTGGAGTTCCTGAACGTGGCGGAACGAAGCGTGGAAGACTGAACCTGGACGGCGGTTGTGACGATTCCAGCCTTCGACGTCGCGAAACTGCTGGCGGTTTACCTGCTGCTGACGTGGGCGATCGTGCGGATTGGATTGGGCGCGCAGAGGGTGTTGAGGCTGGGCGGCGTGGAGATGGCGAGGGGAGAGCGTTGGGCTGTGGGGTGGGTGCTTGGCGCGGCGGTCTTCAGCCACTTGATGTTCGCGATTGCGGCGATGGGGCTGCTGGACACGTGGCCGTTTGTTGTGGTGGCGGGGGCGTTGCTGATTCCGGCCGGCAGGGGTTCGAGAAGGGAGGCGGCGCCGTGGGGAGTGGGGGGCGTGATAGGGGCGGTGTTCCTGGCGGTGATCTTGGTGGCGGCGATGGCGCCGAGTGACGATTCCGACGGGTACCGGTATCACCTGGGGCTGCCGCATCTTTACTTGAACGCGGGGCGGATGTTTCCCATGCCGGAGGATTTCTATTCCGCGTTTCCGCAGGGCATGGAAATGCTTTATCTGGCTGGGTTGAAGTTGGAAGGGTTCGCGGCGGCGAATCTGATGCACTGGAATTTTCTGGCGGCGCTGACGCTGATGATGCGGGCGACAGCGGGGCGGGAAGGGATGATCGGCGCGGCGGCGGTCTGCGCGGCATCGGTGGTGGCGACGACGACGGCGAGCGCAAGTGTGGAACTGGGGCTGGCGGCGGCGCTGTGGCTGGTGTTTCATGCGTGTCAGAGGTGGAGGGAGGAAGGTGCGGCAGGATGGCTAGTGGCGGCGGCGGTGGCGGCGGGGTTTGCCTGCTCGGTGAAGTACACAGGGGTCATCGCGGTTGTGCTGCTTGTGGTGATGGTAGGGAGGTGGAAACCGGCGGCGATAGCGGCGGCGGTGGCGGGTTTGTGGGCAGCGCCATGGCTGGTGCGGAACTGGATGTGGTTTTCCAATCCCGTGTATCCATTTTTGAACGCTTGGTTCGAGAATCCGCACCTGCTGCCGTCGTCGGAGGTGGCCTGGATCGCGAACATCCGGAATTACGGGGGTGCGAAGTTCGACTGGAGTTATCCGTGGGAGGCGACGATTCGGGGCGTGAAGACGATGGGGTTCGCGGGCCCGTTTTTTTTGCTGTCGCCGCTGGCGCTGGCGGCAAGGAACCGGATGTTGGTTGCGGCCGGAATTGTGGCGTTGCCGTGGATTCTTGGCGTGCCGATTTTGAGGTTCGGGATTCCGATGATGCCGTTTCTGGCGGTGGCGGTTGCGGCGGGGATTTCGCGGCTGCTATCGGGCCGCGCGGCCGGATATGCGCTGGCGGTGGCGGTTATCGTGCAAGGGGTGATGTGTTTTCCGCCGGTGATTGAGAAATGGAACAAGCAGTGGGTGATCGCATTGAAGGAGATTCCTTGGCGGGGAGCGCTGCGGCTTGAGAGTCCGGAGGGCTACTGGAAGCGGAAGATACGGACATATGAGGCGCTGCGGTGGGCGGAGGCGAAAGTGAGTAAGGAGGCTCGGATCCTGGCGCTGGATGAGCAGTACCAGTTCTTCACGACGCGGCGGATGGCGGCGCCGTACACGTCTGAATATGGACTGGAGGCGCGAGAGGCGCTGCTGAGAGCGGCTGATCCCGGGTTGTGGCCTACGGTGCGGTGCCAGGCGGTGTTCGGGGAGAGAACGGTGAGAAAGGCCGGGCTCAGGCAAAAAATAAGCAACCAGAACCGGCGGTGGACCGTTTATGAAGTCACGGCTTCGACCACAAAGGTGACGGAGTGGAGCAGCCGGGAGCCGATGCAAGCCGGGATGAGCATCGAGATGGAAATGCCACCGGGAACGAAGCTGGACCGCATGGAATGGCTGACGAGCGTGTATGAAGGAGGAGAGATTGAGGTGGAACTGGACGGTGATCCGGTGGAGGCCGCGGTGACTTGCCGGGGAGAAGAGGCGTTGGATTTCCGCCTTCGCACGACGCGGATGCTGAGGAGGCGCGGCTGGACGCATATCCTGGCGGCGGAGCGCCATGAGTGGCTGGAGGAGGCGATGAAGGAGGCGGAGAAATGGGGGCTGCGGACAGTGTATGAGAAGAACGGGGTGAGGCTGATCGAGGTTGGTGCTGGAACATAAACATCTAGAAGTGTTTTAAAGAATGTAACGTATGATAGAGGAGAGAGATGGCATTTTCCTTTAGCTCACAAGGCGGCGGAAGGCGCGGCCGGCAGATGATGCCGCTGTCGGAGATGAACGTCATTCCGCTGGTGGACGTGGTGCTGGTGCTGCTGATCATCTTCATGCTGACGGCGCACGTGATGGAGTTCGGGCTGGAGGTGGAAGTGCCGAAGGTGAAGCAGGTGCGCACGAGCGCGGAGGAGCTGCCGGTGGTGACGGTGACGCGGGAAGGGGAACTGCAGCTGAACGACGCGGCGGTGAACATCAATGCGCTGGGAGACGAGGTGAAGCGGCGGTTTCCGGGCCAGCAGGCGGTGTTCGTGAGGGCGGATAAAGGAACGACGTGGGATATGGTTGCGCAGGTATTCAATGAGCTGGGGGAGGCGAAGCTGAGCGTGCAGGCGGTGACGCAGCCGGAGGAAGAAACAGCGAGTGGAAGATGACGTCGCATCACGACACGCTGGACGAACGGGAACCGCTGCGGGGATCGCTGCTGGGTTCGGTGGGGCTGCATGCGGCCTTTGCGGGGGTGGTGGCGCTGTACGGGTGGCAGCAGGGCGGGGAGAGAGTCCGGTGGGGCAGTCCGAACGCGATGGGGGGAGGCACGGTGGCGATCTCGCCGGTGAGCCAGATTCCGCTGCCGAATCGGGGAGGCACGAGGAATCCGGTGGCCAACGACACCGAGTCGCGTGCGCCGCAGGCGCCGAAGCCGGAGCGCAAGAGCGCCCGGGAAGATGATCCAAGCGCGATCGCGCTGAAGGGGCGGGAAAAGAAAGCGGCGCCGAAAGCGCGTCCGGCGGCGGCGCAGAAGTACCGCGCGCCGGGGATGGACCGTCCGAACCAGGTGTACTCAACGAGCGGGGCGGCGGCGAGCACGCAGATGTTCGGGGTGCGGGGAAGCGGCGGAGTGGGGACGGGATCGGGGAGCCCGTTCGGCAACCGGTTCGGATACTACGAGCAGTTGCTACGGGAAAAGGTGGCGCGGAGCTGGCGAACCAGCGATGTCGATCCGCGTCTGCAGACGGCGCCGCCGGTGATTGTGACGTTTGAGATTTTGCGCAACGGTACCATCCGGGAGGTGACGGTTTTGCAGCGTAGCGGGAACCTGGCGCTGGATTATTCCTGCCAGCGCGCGATACTGGATGCGGCGCCGTTTCAGCCGCTGCCGGCGGGATTTGAGCACAACACGGCCTTGATTGAGTTCCATTTTCAATTGCAACGATGACAACACGAATCTTACTGATGGCGATAATCGCGGTGGCGACGCTGACCGCGCAGCAGGCCGATGTGGTGATCAAGATCGTCGGCGAGGGAGACACGGTGATCGCGGTGCCCGATTTGCGGGGAGCGGGAGAGGCGCAGCGGCACATGGCGGTGTTCAACCGCACGCTGTTCTCCGGCTTGCAGGATTCCGGGTATTTCAAGATGGCGCCGAAGAGCATGTATCCGCTGCAAGTGCCGCAACAGCCGCAGGACTTCAAGCCGCCACTTGCGCCCGCAACGCCTCCCCGGCGGGGAGAGCCGCCGAAACCAGTGAGCCAGGGACCGTGGCTGACCGACTGGTCATCGCCACCGGTGAACGCCGATTATCTGGCGATGGGTTACACGGCGGTGCAGAACGACCGGATTGTACTGTTCGGGTGGCTTTACAACGTGAAGCTGGCCGATCTGGCGAATGCGCAAGTGTTCGGCAAACTGTACTTCGGGACGGTGGATGAGGCGGGAGCACGGAAGATCGCGCAGGAGTTCGCCGCCGACATTCTGGAGAAGTTCGGGGCGAAACCGCTGTCCGGAACAAAGATCTACTTCACCTCGGAGCGGACGGGGAATAAGGAGATCTGGGTGATGGATCACGACGGTAGCAACCAGAAGCAACTGACGAGTCTGCGGAGCATCTCGACGTTTCCGGCAGTGTCGCCGGACGGGACGCGGCTGGCGTTCAGCACGTGGGCGAAGGGGAATCCGTCGATCATGCTGATGTCGCTGGAATCGGGGAGGTTTCTGTCGTTCTATAACCAGCGTGCGTCGGTAAACGGTACGCCGTCGTTCACACCGGACGGGCAGAGCGTGGTTTTCTCCTCGACGGCCGCCGGAGGCGGAGCGCAACTGTACCTGTGCAACCTGGATGGCTCCGGCTTGAGGCGGCTATCGTCGTCCTCCTCGATTGACATGGAAGGGAAGGTGAACCCGAAGACGGGTTCTGAAATAATCTTCACCTCGGGTCGCTCTGGACCGCCGCAAGTATATAAAATGAATATGGATGGAGCAAACGCCGTCCGGCTGTCCGCCGGGGAAGGAGATGCCGTGAATCCGTCGTGGCATCCGGATGGCCAGCACATTGCATTTAGCTGGACGAAAGGATATGATCCCGGTAATTACAACATCTTCATCATGGATGTCGCAACGCGGAAGTATACACAGCTTACGCACGGCTCCGGCCGCAACGAGAACCCGACCTGGGCTCCGGACGGCCGGCATTTGGTATTTTCGTCAAACCGTAGCGGGTCGAACCAGATCTGGACGATGCTGGCGAACGGGACACAGCTTCGGCAGTTAACAACCCAGGGCCGTAACGGAACCCCTGTATGGAGCAAATGAGACACGATCAAGAAGGAAAGAGGGAAGTTCAGGATGAATAAACGAAACATCAGCCTTTCACTGTTGGCATTCTCGCTACTACTGTTTGCGGCAGGGTGCAAAAAGAAGGCGCCACCGCCGCCACCGCCGCCGCCGCCGCCGCCGAAGGCAGAGCCGGCTCCGCCGCCTCCCGCCCCGCGGATTACATTCACGGCGGAGCCTTCGTCGATTCAGAGGGGACAATCGGCGACGCTGCGCTGGTCAGTGCAAAACGCAACCGAAGTATCGATCGATCAGGGAGTCGGAACGGTACAGGCCAGTGGCAATCGGCAGGTGTTCCCAAGCAATTCGACGACGTACCGGTTGACCGCCAAGGGCGCGGGAGGAAGCGGCTCTGCAACGGCGAGCGTGAACGTCACGGCGCCGCCTGCACCGCCACCACCGCCGGCGCCGGCGCCGAAGCGCAGTTTGAGCGAACGGCTGGCGTCGGATGTGCAGGATGCGTACTTCGACTACGACAAGTACGACATCCGCGAGGATGCGCGGTCGACGCTGTCGCGGAACTCGGATGCGCTGAAGGCGATCCTGCGCGATTTCCCGAGCGCGGTGATCACGATGGAAGGTCACTGTGACGAGCGCGGCTCCGCCGAGTACAACCTCGGGCTGGGAGACCGCCGCGCCACCTCGGCGCGGGACTTCCTGGTGCAACTCGGCGTTCCCGCCGACCGTTTGAAGACGGTCAGTTACGGCAAGGAGCGGCCGCAGTGCACTGACAGCGACGAGAGTTGCTGGCAGAAGAACCGCCGGGCGCATTTCTCGGCAGGGCAGTAATTGTCTGAAGTTGTAAGGAAGAACGGGCCGGGAGGGCCGCCTTCAGCAAGGCGGCCGCTCTCGGCTTTGTGTTAGGGGGTACGGATGAAACGATTGCGGATGGCGAGTCTGATCGCCTTGATGATCCCGGCGGCGATGCTGGGACAGAAGAAGGAGATTCAGGATCTGCAACGCGATTTCGGGCTGCTGCAGATGGACGTGCGGACGCTGCAACGGTCATTCGATGAGAAGATCGCGGCGCTGACCGTGCTTTTGCAGCAGACGCTGGACAGCTCGAACAAGGCCAACACGGCTCTGGCGCTGCTGGAGCGGGAAGTGCGGGAGCGGTTGCGGGAGCAGGAAAAGACGGTGGTGGCGCCGGTTGCGGGCTTGGGATCGAAAGTGGACGCAATGGCCGATGAGTTCCGGTTCGTGAAGGAATCGGTGACGGAGATGAACGCGCGGCTGAACCGGCTCCAGACACAAATGACGGAGCTGGACACGGCGATCAAGACGATCAACGCGCCGCTGCCTCCGCCACCGGGTTCGGGTCAGGCGGCGAATCCCGGGGGAGCGCCGGCAGGAATCAGTCCGCTGGCGCTGTTTGACAACGCGGTGCGGGACAAGATGGCGGGGAAATCGGATCTGGCGCTGCAGCAGTTCAATGATTACATCAAGTGGTTTGGGGCGACGGAGCAGGCATGCGAGGCGCAGTATTTCGCCGGAGAGATTTATGCGGCGCGGAGCGAACTGGAGGCGGCGATTCAGGCCTTTGACGCGGTGCTGGAGAAGTATCCATCGACCTGCGTGAAGAAGGCGGATGCGCAATACATGAAGGCAAAGACGCTGGCCAAGGCGGGGCAGCGGACGGCGGCGGTAACCGAGCTGCGGGAGATGTTGAAGAGGTACCCGACCGGGGAGTGGGCGTCGAAAGCGAACACGGAACTAAAGTTGCTGGGGTTCCGGACGACGCCTGAGACTCCGGCGAGACGGCGCAAATGAGCGTACGCGCCGGCTTGGCGCTGTGCCTGGTTTGGCTGGCGGCGGATGCGGGGGAGTTTCCGCGGACACTGCATGCGTTCCCCGGGAAAAGTCCGAAGATCGATGGCGTGCTGTCGGCGGGCGAATGGGGAGACGCGACGCAGTTCTACGGGGTGGAGGATTGGATTGCGCAGTTCACTCCGACCACGGATGCGCGGGACCTGTCACTGCACGGCTTCGTCAAACATGACGGAAAGAAGCTGTACTTTGCCTTCGAGGTGACCGACGACGTGCTGTACGGGATCGATACGGAGAGGTGGCTGCCGGACAACAATCCGAAGGCGCATGATCTGACGCCGGAGGGGTTCCCCTGGTTCGGCGATGAGATGGAACTGCTGATCAACGCCAGCAACCAATGGAAGGGCAATGAGACGGCGGCGGGCAACGGGAAGAGCTGGCAGATGGTGTGCAACCTGACGAAATCGCGTAAAGGGGGAGTGGGCAAGGGCGGATTGCTGGAAGGAGAGCCGCGCAAAGATGTGAAGGCGTGGGCGACTTACCGGCGCTGGATCGAGACGGGAGCGCAGAAGGCGGCGGTGCGTGTGAAGCCTGGCGGGAAAGGATACGTGATTGAGTGGGAGGTGAGTTTCGACCCATGCCTTGAGGTGGAGCCGGGACGTTACTATACGACGAAAATGGGGAGCCGGGCGATGGGGCTGAATATCGCGCTAGGGGATCTGGACGAGAAGGAAAAAGGGGCAGGGAACTTCGGGAACTTCCACCACGAGGATTGGTGGGCGGGAGCAAAGAACGTGCGCACGCAGCTGCGCCATTGGGGAACCTTATGGATCATGTCGGAGAGCAAATCGGAACCCGCGAGCCGCTGGAAAGCTACGAAGCGCTCGCGAAAATGATCGATCATTCACTGGTCAGGCCGGAGCTGAGCGATGACGATGTGCGGCAGGGCTGCCTGCTGGCGGCTGAATACGGCGTGGCCAGCGTAAGCGTGCGGCCGAGCGATGTGGATCTGGCGGTTCGGCATTTGCGTAGCTCGGAGGTAAGGGTGGGCAGCGTGACGGGCTTCCCTCATGGCAGCTCGACGACGCCGGCGAAGCTGTACGAGGCGCGGGATCTGATCCGGCGCGGCGCGAAAGAGATCGACATGGTGATCAACATCGGCAAGCTGCGCAGCCGGCAGTTTCCCTACGTGGAGACGGAGCTGGTGCAGATGGCGGGGGCGTGCCGGAGCGAGGGTGCGATTCTGAAGGTGATCCTGGAGAATGCGTATCTGAGCGAGGACCTGAAGATCATCGCGTGCAAGATCGCCAAGCGGGCGGAAGTGGATTTCGTGAAAACGTCGACGGGGTTTGCGCCCGGCGGGTCAACCATGGCGGATCTGCGGCTGATGGCGGCGAAGTGTCATCCGCGGGTAAAGGTGAAGGCGGCCGGAGGATTGCGGACGCTGGATCTGATGCTCGAGGCATATCAGAACGGGGCGGACCGGTTCGGGGCGACGGCGACCGCGTACATTTTGGATGAGTGGAAGGCCCGGTTGGCGCAGGCGGCCAAAGCCAAGGAAAAAACGGCCCCACCGGCTGGACCCTCCTCGTGATATCCTGATTCGACGCTAACGCATGGCTCGGAGCACTCCCCTGCCCAAAATCTGCATTGCGCTCGGATTTACCGAGTTGCCTGCGCTACTGGCTCATGCGACGCAGGAAGTGGAATCGGGGGAGACGTTCCTGGAGTTCCGGCTCGACTATTTGAAACAACCGGCGGACGGCGTAAAGGCGATCCGGAAGTTCCTGGACAAACATCCGGAGGTGAGCCTGTTGGCAACCTGCCGGCGGCATCAGAATCAGGGACGTTTTAATGGAAGCATCGAGGAGCAGCTGCGGATTCTGGAGGCGGCGGTGGATGCCGGCGCGCGCGCGGTGGATGTGGAGATTGAGAGCGCGGAGAATGCGCGCGGAGGGCTGGATACACTGCGCACAAAGTCCGCGCTGATCATTTCCTTTCACAATTTCAGCGGGACTCCGGCGCTGGATCTCGTGTTGCGGCGGATGATGAAGATCGCGGCGGCGGGCTACAAAGTGGTAACGACGGCGCGGAAGCCGTCGGACAACCTGCGCGTACTCTCACTGGCGAAGACCTACGGACGCACGCCGCTGGTGCTGCTGGCGATGGGGGAGATGGGATTGCCGACGCGCATCCTATCGACCTGCCATGGAGGGATGTACACCTATGCGGCTCCGAACGCGGCGGAGGCAACGGCATCGGGGCAAATCAGCGCGCGGCTGCTGCGGAATCTGTACCGGGTGGAAAAACTCTCGAAATCGGCGAAAGTGTACGGTGTGATCGCCGATCCGGTGCGGCATTCGATCTCGCCGGCTGTGCATAATCGCGCGTTTCAGAGCCGGCGGCAGGATGCCGTGTATCTGCCGTTTCTGGTGCATCCGCCGCAGCTGAAGGATTTCTTCACGATGGCGGAGAAGCTGCCGCTGGCGGGGTTCAGCGTAACGATACCGCATAAGCAGCGTGTGATCCGGTATCTGGACGTGGTGGATCCGCTGGCGCGGCGGATTGGCGCGGTGAACACGGTATGGCGCAAGGCAGGCAAGTGGCGCGGATCAAACACGGACGTGGAGGGCGTGCTTGTGCCGCTGAAGAAGCGGCTGAAGCTGGCGAAAAGTTCGATTCTTGTGGTGGGTAACGGGGGAGCGGCAAGGGGCGCGGCGTTCGCACTGGGAGACGCGGGGGCGCAGGTGTCGCTGGTGGGGCGGAATCCGGACCGCGTGCGCGCGCTGGCCAAGGCGTGCGGGGCGCAGGCCGTCATGCGGGAACAGCTGGCGGCGCAGCACTACGATGCGCTGGTGCATTGCACGCCGCTGGGGATGTATCCGCACATGTCGGAATGCTTCTTTGACGGCAAGATTCCAGCGGAGATCGTCTTTGACATGGTGTACAACCCGATGGAAACCGTGCTGGCGCGGCGCGCGTCTGAGCAAGGCAGGGAAGTGGTGCCCGGTTTGCAGATGTTTCTGGAGCAGGCCGCGCATCAGTTTGAGACATGGACGGGAGAATCGGCGCCGCGGGCGGTGATGGAGAAAGCGGCTCTTGAAGCGCTATTGCAGCGTGAAACGGCCAACGGGGCCTATAATAAGTAGCACATGGGCAATCCGCTGACTCGGAGAGGCTGGGCGCAGACAGCGATGGCCGGATCGCTGGCGGCCGCGCAAACCGTGAAGCCGGAAGCGGATGCAGCGGAGCAATTGCTGGAAGCGGCCCGCAAACAAGTGGCAAGGAATCACGAAACGCTCGACAAGTTTCCGCTGAAGATGGCTGTTGAGCCATCGTTCCAGTTCAAGGCGTAGGCTGGGGGTCTGGAGTGGACGAGAGCATCTTCTTCGCAACGATCACGGAGTTGAACGGTAAGCTTCGCGCCAAGGAGTTCTCCGCCGAGGAGTTGACGCGTGGCTTCTGTGACAGGCTGGAGAAGCTGGGGCCGCGCTATAACGCGCTGGCGCTGGGGTTGCGGGAACAGGCGATCCGCGAGGCCAAGGACGTGGACGATGAGCTTAAGCGGGGACGGTTCCGCGGACCGCTGCAAGGGATTCCTTACGGCGCCAAGGATTTGCTGGCGGCGAAGGGCGGGCCGACGACGTGGGGCGCCAAGCCGTATGCCGGACAGGTTTTTGAAGACGAAGCGATGGTCATCAAGAAGCTGTCCAAAGCAAAAGCGGTGCTATGCGGGAAGCTGGCGATGGTGGAGCTGGCCGGCGGAGGCGGCTACCGGTATGCGGCGGCCTCCCTGCAAGGGCCGGGACTGAATCCGTGGGACCGTTCGAGGTGGTCGGGCGGGAGCTCAAGCGGATCGGGTTCGGCGGTGGCGGCGGGGCTGGTTCCGTTCGCGCTGGGCTCGGAGACGTCAGGGTCGATCTTGACGCCGAGCGCCTTTTGCGGGGTGACGGGGCTAAGGCCGACCTACGGGCTGGTGAGCCGGAACGGAGCGATGGCGCTGAGTTGGACGATGGACAAGATCGGGCCGATGTGCCGGTCGGCGGAAGATTGCGGCCAGGTCTTGCAGGTAATCTCGGGCAAGGACAATGACGACCCGGGTTCGGCGGGCAAGAGCTTTTACTACGCGCCGCAGTTTGCGCGGGAGTTTAAAGACCTGACCATCGGTTACGCTGCGGTGGATTTCGCCGAGTGGGCGGCGGCGGAAGCGCGGCCGGCATTGCAGCAAGCGCTGGAGGTGTTCAAGAGGTTTGGCTCGAAGATCGTGGAAGTAAAGCTGGAAGAGTTTCCCTACGGGCCGATGACGAACACGATCATCACGGCGGAGGGTTCGGCGATATTCGAGGATTTGATCCGTTCCGGCAAGGTGGATCAGCTTGCCGACGAGAAGCAGATCGCGGGGTTGAAGGCGGGGCTGGATATCACGGCGGCCGATTATTTGAAGGCGATGCGCATCCGGAGCCTGGTGCAGCAGGAATTCCGGAAGCTGTTTGTGGATGTGGACGTATTATTGACACCCGCGCGTTTGGGTCCGGCATCGAAGGTGTCGGATCCCTTGGACGGGGGTGGGGCACTCTCCTCCGGCCCCACCCCGCCCTCGCGAGGATTGCGGGATCTGATTCCGGCGGGGAACTTGGCTGGGCTGCCGGCGCTGTCACTGCCGTGTGGTTTCGCGGGTCAGCTGCCGGTGGCGGTGAGCCTGGTGAGCCGGCCGTTCAATGAGAATACGCTGCTGGCGTATGGGGTGCGGTATCAGAGCGAGACGGACTGGCACCGGCGGCGTCCGCCGACGGCGTGAAGCGGTCATTCGTATTTCTCTCCTCCTTGGTGGCTAGTTTTCAGCTCCATTGTCGCGAATGATAGTGAGCCGGCAAACCGGCTGAAAAAGCAGGGAACGAGGAGAACAAGAAATGAAATCGGGAATAGGGAAACGTGTGTTTTTCAGCGTGGCCGCGGCGTTGTTGCTGGCTGGACCGTTGACGGAGAAGGCCATCTCGCAAAGCGATGTGCCGACTGCCCTGGAGGCCTTGAAGGCAGGCGGAAAAACCATCGCCGGTCCGGGCGTCTTTGGCCGAATACCAAACATTCAAGAGATTGCGGTGCAGCTGACCACTCCCACCAACGTGTGCGCCACGGCGGTGTTGGTTTCAGGCGAAGGGATGGAATTGAATCTGCTGAACGCAGCACAGGGACTCATTCAAGGAGCAACCACCAACCCTACGAGCGGCAACCGTACGATCTCGGTCTGTCATGATCAGGCAGTGAACGTGGCGGTGAAGTGCACGGGCGCCACCGCGTGCCGGATCGTGTGGCGCGTGGACGCGCGATAGCGGAGCTATCCCGGAGGAGGACAGAAACGCCCGCCTATTGGAGGTAGCGGTTCAGCCAGCTGAACAGCTCCTCGAAGAAGTAGCGGGCGTTTTCGCCATTCAGGATCCAGTGGTTCTCCTGCGGGAAGATCACCAGGCGTGAGGGGACGCGCCGGCGCTGGAGCAGCTTGTAGATTTCCAGGCCCTGGCTGACGGGGACACGGTAGTCGAGTTCGCCGTGCGTGACCAGCATCGGGGTCTTGAAATTGGCGGCGTAGCGGAGGGGGTTCTGTTTCTGCCACTGGCCCTTGGCTTCCCAGACAGGGCCGCCGTAGCGCAGCTCCCAGAAAAAGCCTCCGTCGGTTGTGCCCCACATCGATTCATTGTTGGTGAGGCCGGCGTGGTTGAACAGCGTGCGGTAGCGCGTTGTGGTGGCCTGCATCCAATTGGAAAGGTAGCCGCCATAGCTGGCGCCGCCGGCAGCCTGGCGCGTGGCGTCGATGAAGGGGAACTGACGGATGGCCTCATCGGCGGCTTCGTTGATCTCCTTGGCGGGTCCGTCGAGCACGTCGTCGTTGATAGCGGCGGCGAACTTTTCGCCGTAACCGGGCGAGCCGGTGTAGTTGGTCATGAGCACGACGTAGCCGGGCGAGGCGAGCAGATGGTAATTCCAGCGGACGAAGAACTGATCCTTCCAGGCCTGGTGCGGGCCGCCGTGCATGAAGACGAGCAGCGGATATTTCTTGTTTGAGTCGAAGGCGGGCGGCAGAACCAGCCAGCTGTGAATGCGCGCGCCGGTCTTGGAGGTGAACCAGAATTGGCGGGGCGGCGCCCAATCGATGTTTTCGATTTGCGGGCGGGTGAAGTGGGAGAGCACACGGTGGGAGCCTGAGGGTTCGATGCGTACGACTTCGGCGGGCTGAACCATGGCCTGCCAGTTGGCGACGATGGAGTCACCGGCGGCGGCGAGGCCGGAATAGACGCCGGCCTCAAGCGTGGTGAGCAGGATGGGGTCGCCGCCGTCGGCGGGCATGCGGTAGATGCGATCGATACCGTGGCGCTCGCTGGTGAGGTAAAGAGTGCGGCTGTCGGAGGAAAGGCGGATGGAGGAAATGGGCTGATCGAAGGCAGGGGCAAGCAGGCGCGGGGCGGCCGTGGAGGGCCAATCGAGTCTGGCGATGCGGGCGTGAGAGAAGAGGTGCTTGTTATCGTCACGGGAGTGAAGGGCATAGAGGGCCTTGCCGTCGGGGCGGAATTGGGCGTTGGAAAAGCTGTCGGGGCCGGAGGTGACGGCATGCGGCTCCCCTCCGGCGGCGGGGATGCGGTAGAGATGGGACTGCGGCTGGTAGTAGGCAAGTTTGTCGCGTTCGATGAGTGCCGTGAAGACGATGAACTGGCCATCGGGGGACCAAGCGGGTTCCAGGTCCTCGCCACCATCGCCGGTGCCGGCGCCGGCGAAACCGCTTGACTGAATGAGGCGGGTTCCGGCAAGCAGGTCGCGGGCGGCGGAATCGGGATCGAGGGACTGAACGAAGAGGTGCGGGTGGGTATCGGGGACCCATTTGTCCCAGCGGCGGATGGGGTACTCTTCAAAGGCGAGAGCATTGTATTTGCGCGCCTTGCGCTCGGCGGCGATCTTCTGGTTGGCGGCTTCGTCGGCGGCGCCGGGATATACTTCGCTCTGAAACAGGATGGCCTTGCCGTCGGGACGCCAGAGCGGGCCGGAGGCGCCCATGGTGAGGCTGGTAAGACGCCAGGCTTCCCCTCCCTGAAGCGACAGGACGTAGATCTGTGGCGCTTCGTCGCCTTCGCGTTTGGCGGAGAAGGCGATGCGCGTGGAATCCGGGGACCAGGCAACGCCGGACTCCCCGCCCTTTGTGAAGGTGAGGCGGCGGGGCGCGTGGCTGCCGGCGGCGGGAATGATCCAGAGGTCGGAAACCTGCTTAGCTGAGTCGTAGGAAGGCTCGGTGACGGGGACGACGACCCACTTGCCGTCGGGGCTGAGGGCGGGCGCGCCCACGCGGTTGACTTCCCAGACGTGGCGGTGAGTGATGGGGGTTTTGTCCTGGGCCAGAAGGCAGAGGGCGGAGAGGAAAAGGCAGAGGGAGCGGACCATGAAGAAGAGTCTAGCATCGGAGAAATGTTCTATAATTACAGCCAGAAAAGGGGCTGGCCTTAACGGTTAGCCGCGCGGAGAGGTGTGCACCATGAAGATCTGCGTTGTGGGATTAGCCACACTGTTTGCGCTTCCGGCCACGGCGCAGAGTACCGTTTCCTTTTCCAACCAGGTGCAGCCGATTCTCGAGGCGCGCTGCATCAAGTGCCACGGCGAGAAGATGCAGATGGCCAAGCTCGATCTGCGCACGCGCGAAGCGGCGCTGCGGGGCGGAGAGAAGGGGCCGTCGATCATACCGCACAAGCCGGAGATCAGCTCGCTGTACCGGAAAGTGGCGGGACTCGAAAAGCCGCTGATGCCGATGGACGGCAAGCTGAGCGACGCCGAGATCGGGATTCTCAAGGATTGGATCGCGCAGGGCGCGCCGTGGGGTGGAGAAATCGGCGCGGGCGCTCCCCAAGAGGATCTCGCCGCAACCGAGGAGATGAAGCTGCCGGCCGGCGCACGGGAGTTCTGGTCATTCAAGAAACCGGTGAAGGCGGCCGTGCCGAAGAACGGCGAGCCGGAATGGGATGCGCATCCTGTGGATGCTTTCCTGCGGAAGACAATGCGGGATCGTGGGCTGGTTGCGGCTCTGCCGGTGGACAAGAGGACGCTGCTGCGGCGTGCGTACCTGGACCTGATCGGGCTGCCGCCGACGCCGGAGCAGGCGCGGGAGTTTCTGGAAGATGATTCGCCGGACGCGTGGGGGAAGTTGATCGAGCGGCTGCTGGCATCGCCGCATTACGGAGAGCGATGGGGGCGTCACTGGATGGATGTGGCGCGGTATGCCGATTCCAATGGATACGAGCACGACTTTGACCGTCCGAACGCCTGGCGCTACCGCGACTACGTGATCCGCGCCTTCAACAAGGACACGCCATACAACCTGTTCCTGGAGGAGCAGATCGCCGGCGATGAGATGGAAGAGGTGACGCACGACCGTCTGATCGCGACAGGGTTCCTGCGGTCGTACGCGAAGGTAGGGTTCCGCGAGAAGGACAACCCGCAGTTCCGCTACGACTATCTGGACGACATGATCGCGACGCTGGGGCGCGGTGTGCTGGGGCTGACGGTGCAGTGCGCACGGTGCCACAACCATAAGTTCGATCCGATCGCGCAGAAGGATTATTACAGGATGCAGGCGTCGCTTTACGGCTACGTGGAGGTGGATCATCCGCTGACGCCGAAGGAAGAGGCTGAAGCCTACGCGGCGAAGGTGAAGGAGATCGAAGAGCAGGTCAAGCCGCTGCGCGCGCAGATGAAGTCGCTGGAAGAGCCCTACCGGGAGCAGATTCTGGTGGAGAAGTACAAAAAGTGGCCGGCGAACATCCAGAAGGCGGTCTTCACGCCGGAGGCCGAACGCACGCCGGGCCAGGTTCTGCTGGCCAATCAGATCATCCGGACGACCAATGTTTCTCCCGCTGAACTCGAGCGAGTGATGCCGGAGGAAAAGCGCACCGAGCGCAGGGCGCTGGAGACGCTGATCAAGAAGATCGAGTCGGAGAAACCGAAAGCGATTCCGGTGGCGATGGGGATCACCGACGGCGACTACCGGTTCACGCCGGACGGACCTGGAGATGAGCCAGCGCCAGGGAAAGGCGTGAAGCAGGAGGTGACCGAGGGGAGTTATCTGCCGGATGGCACGACTCCGTACAAGGTGCCGCCGTCGTATTTCCTGCACCACGGCGATGTTCATTCGCGCGGTTCGCAGATGCAGCCGGGGTTTGTGATGGTGGTTGACGACGGCACGATGCCCACGGCCGCGCCCCCGGCCCATGGACGCAGTTCCGGGCGCAGGCTGGCGCTGGCGCGGTGGCTGGGATCGAAAGCGAATCCATTGAGCGCGCGGGTGATGGTGAACCGCATCTGGCATCACCACTTCGGGCGCGGGATCGTGACAACGCTGGACAATTTCGGCAAGACGGGCGAGCCGCCGACACATCCGGAACTTCTGGACTGGCTGGCGGTGGAGTTCATGGAGCGCGGCTGGTCGATCAAGCAGATGCACCGGCTGCTGATGAGCTCGCGCGCCTACCGGTTGTCGGGCAGCTTTGACCATGCGGGCAACCGGAAGACGGATGCGGAGAACCTGTACTGGTGGAGATTCCGGCCGCAGCGGCTGGAGGCGGAAGTGGTGCGGGATTCGATTCTGTTCGCTTCCGGTTCGCTGAATCTGAAATCATTCGGGCCGCCGGTGTTTCCTCAGCTGCCCGAAGAGGTGCTGGCGTCGATGGACAAGGGCATCTGGCGGAAACAGCCGGACGGGCCGGATGTCTGGCGGCGCAGCGTTTACGTATACCGCAAGCGCGGGCTGCCGCTGCCGTTCTTTGAGGTGTTCGATCTGCCGGATCAGAACATCACCTGTGCATGGCGGAATGTGTCTACCGTGCCGACGCAGGCGCTGACGCTGCTGCATAACGAATGGGTGCTGAACCAGTCGCGGCTGTTCGCGGACCGGATTGCGACCATGGCGCCGGCGGGCGCGGAGGCGCAACTGGAGGCGGCCTATCAGGTGGCGCTGTCACGGCCGCCGAGCGATGAGGAGCGGCGGATCGGGATCGAGTTCCTGCAAAAGCGAACTCTGGCCGACCTGGCGCACGTGCTGGTGAACCTGAACGAGTTCATTTATCTGAGGTGAGCGATGCCGAAATTCACTTCGCGGCGCGATTTTTTGTTTGAGGCGGGCGGAGGCTTGAGCGGGCTGGCTCTGGCTCACCTGCTGGGGCAGGACAAGATGCTTGCGGCCGACGGCTGCGCCTCGGCCAACGTCACCAATTCTCCGTTTCTGCCGAAAGCTCCGCATTTCGCGCCGCGCGCCAAGCGGGTGATCTCGCTGTTCATGAGTGGCGGCGTGAGCCACATGGACACCTTTGACCCGAAGCCGGCGCTGGCCAAGTATGCCGGACAGCCTTTGACGGGCAAAGGCGATATCGTGGTGCGGCAGGGCCATCCGGGTCCGCTGATGCCGACGCCTTTTCAGTTCAGCCGGCATGGGGAATCGGGACTGGAGATCTCCGAGATTTTCCCGCATGTGGCCAAGCATGCCGATTCGCTCGCCGTGGTGCGGTCGGTGATGGGACGTTCGAACGATCACGTGATGGCTCATTATGAGCTGGCTTCGGGCACGGTGCGGATGGGCGCGCCGTCCGTGGGCAGCTGGGTCACCTACGGGCTGGGCTCGGAGAACCAGAACCTGCCGGCCTTCGTGGTGATATACGATGCGCGGGGCGGGCCGTTCGGCGGGCCGGCCAACTGGAGCGCGGGCTACATGCCGGCGGCATACCAGGGTACGATCTTCCGCTCCAAAGGCGATCCGATCTTCGACCTGACGCCGCCCGACGGGCTGGCGCCGGAGCAGATTCGCGCGCGGCTGGACTTGCTGGAGAAGCTGAACCGGATGGATCAGCAAAAGAACCCCGGCAACACGGAGTTGACGGCGCGGATCAGCGCCTATGAGCTGGCCTACCGTATGCAGGCTTGCGCGCCGGAGGCTGTAGAACTGGATTCGGAATCGGAAGCGACGAAGAAGCTGTACGGGTTGGACAACCCGATCACGGAGCCGTTCGGGCGGCAATGCCTAATCGCGCGGCGGCTGGCCGAGCGCGGCGTGCGCTTCATCCAGCTTTATCACGGCGGGTTGGGCAACCAGAACACCGATACCTGGGATGCGCACGGCGATGTGAAGTCGAACCACACGCAACATGCGGCCGAGGTGGATTATCCGATGGCGGGGCTGCTGACGGATCTGCGCGCGCGGGGCTTGCTGGATGACACGCTGGTGATCTGGCAGAGCGAATTCGGAAGGATGCCGATTTCGCAGCGCGGGCTGGGGCGCGATCATAATCCCGGCGCGATGTCGATCTGGGTGGCGGGTGCGAAGATCAAGGGTGGGCAGGCGATCGGGGCCACCGATGAGTTCGGCTACAAGGCCGAGCAGCAGGTGGTGAGCGTGCACGACCTGCACGCGACCATTCTGCACATGGTTGGAATGGACCATACGAAACTGACGTTCGCCTATCAGGGGCGGCGGATGCGGCTGACGGACGTGTATGGCGAGGTGATTCCGCAGATCGCGGCGGTGTAGTCAGCGCTCGGCCGGCAGATACTTCTTGGCGATCATCGCGGTGACGGTTCCGAAGTATGTGGCGATTTTGTGCTCGACCACCGTGCCCATCAGCAGGTGGGCTTCCGGAGCGGTGAGCTTGTAGTCCGTAGTCAGCCACTGGATCATGTCTGAGTTCGCGGAGCGGACGGCCATGTCCATGCTGGAGTTGAACTCGGGTTGGCTGGCGATGGAGACGATGTAACGGTCGTTCTCCAGCCGCGGGATCGAAATGCGCCTGCCTTTGCGGACTTTCACGGTGAACTGCACGTCGAGTGAGGTTTCCACGCCATTGCCTAGACCTTCGCCGTCGCCTTGCACAGCGTGGCCGTCACCGATGTAGAAGTAGGCGCCCTTGTGGTAGACGGGAAAGTAGAGGGTGGCGCCTTCGACCACGTCGTTGTAATCCATGTTGCCGCCGTGGCTGGCCGAGGGGCCGGAGGTTTCCACACGCTCACCGGGCGGGGCGACGCCAATGCAACCGAGCATGGGGCGGACGGGGATTTCAAAGTTGTAGCCGCTTTTTTGAAGCAGGCGGGGCCGGGCGACGCCGCGCTCGATGTCGAGGTCCCACGGGATGAGCGAGGCGCTGCCTTTGCGAACGGCGTCCTGGCCGTAAAAGTTGCGGTAGAGTCCTTCGATGGAGTTGGGGTGCAGCACGGCAGGACTGAGACGGTAAGAGGAATAGCCATAGTTGCGATTCAGCCTGACCTTGTCGAGATGGACTTCGAGTGAGTCTCCGTATTCGGCCTCTTCCATGTAGAAAGGTCCCATGAGCGGATTGCCGCTTTCCGGATAGACGTAAGGGTGCGGGATGTGCCAGACGCCTTGATGGTCTGTACCGCCGGAGTCCCACGTACGGGTGATGACGGTGTCGCCGGACTTGATGCGGGCGACGGGTTCCTTATAGGCGGAAAAGACGCGGGAATGGTGCTGGGGAAAGACGCGGTGAGTTTCGGCGGCAACAGCGGAGTAGAGCAGCGCGGCCAGGAGGCAGTGTTTCATGGCGCATACGATATCACGGCCTGAAGCGGCATAATAGATGTGCATGGCCACCACCGCGTCCTACGTAGACTCCAACCGCGACAAGTTTCTCGCGGAGCTGTTCGACCTGCTGCGTATCCCGTCGATTTCGACGTCGCCCGATCACCGCGGCGACGTCGCGCGGGCGGCGAAGTTTGTCGCCGACAGTCTCTCGGCGGCGGGCTTGGAGAACGTGGAGATTATCCCCACCGATGGCCATCCGTTGATCTACGCCGACTGGCTGCACGCGCCCGGCAAGCCGGCGGTACTCTGCTACGGCCACTACGACGTGCAGCCGCCGGACCCGCTGGAGGAGTGGGTATCGCCGCCCTTTGAGCCGGCCGTGCGCAACGGAAACATCTACGCGCGCGGAGCGGTGGATGACAAAGGGCAGATGCTGATGCATGTGAAGGCGGTGGAGACGCTGCGCGCCATCTACGGCAAACTGCCGGTGAACCTGAAGTTTCTGATTGAAGGCGAGGAGGAGGTGGGCGGCGCCTCGATCGCGAAGTTTGTTCCCAACAACAAGGAGAAGCTGAAGGCGGATGTGGCGCTGGTGTCGGATACGGCGCTGTACGCGGAAGGGATTCCGACCTTGTGCATCGGGCTGCGGGGGTTGGTCTATACGGAGGTGGAGGCGAAAGGTCCGGCCAAGGATCTGCATTCGGGCTTGTATGGCGGCGCGGCGCCGAACGCGGTGTTCGGGTTGGTGGAACTGCTGTCGAAGGCGAAGGACAGCAACGGGCGGATTCAGATCCCGGGTATCTACGACGATGTCGCGGAGCCCGCGGCGGAGGAGTTGGCAAGCTGGAAGAGCCTGCCGTTCAGCGAACGCCAGTTTCTGGAGCACGAAGTGGGGGCGAAGGAATTGACCGGCGAGCCGGACCGGAGCGTGCTGGAGCGCGTCTGGTCGCGGCCGACGCTGGAGGTGCATGGCATCGCGGGAGGCTTCACGGGCGCAGGTGCGAAGACAGTGATACCGGCGCGGGCAACGGCGAAAGTGTCGATGCGGCTGGTGCCGCGGCAGAATCCGGAGAAGGCGATCGCCGCGTTGCGGGACTGGATCGCGGCCAATGCCCCGGCGGGGATCGAAGCGAGCCTGAAGGTGCTGTCGGCGGGGCCGGCGACGATGGTGGATCCCTCGCATGCGGCGATCCAGGTAGCGGCGCGGGCATTCGCGGCGGAACTGGGGCGGGAGACGGTGTTCATCCGCTCCGGCGGCTCGATTCCCATCGTCGGTGAGTTTGCTCATCATCTGGGGATCCCGACGATCCTGATGGGATTCGGATTGCCGGATGACGGGTTGCATTCGCCGAATGAAAAGTTCAAGCTGGAAAACTACTACACTGGCATAAAGACCATCGCCCGGTTTCTGGAGCAATACGGCGCGACGGCATGAGCCACAACAGGCCGCGCGCCTGCCAACCATGAGCACTATGGCCAAGGATGTATCGCCCGCCGAAGGAGTGGTGCGTTCGGCGGGAGTGATGTCCGCGGCGGTGCTGCTGAGCCGGATCACGGGTCTGGTTCGCGAGATCGTGATGGCGCGGCTGTTCGGCGCGAGCCAGCTTTACGACGCGTTCCTGCTGGGTTTCCGGCTGCCTAACTTGACGCGCGATCTGTTTGCGGAAGGGGCGCTGAGTTCGGCCTTTGTGCCGACCTTCACCGAGTACCTGGCAACGAAGGGGCGCAAAGAGGCGGCGCACCTGGCGAACCTGGTTTCCGCCGCGATCATCCTTGTTGTCGGGGTGATGTGCGTGTTGGGCATGGTGTTCGCGCCCCAGTTGGTGTATCTGTTCGCGCCAGGATTCGATCAGGTGCCGGGAAAGGTGGAACTGTCCGTGCAAATGACGCGGATCATGTTCCCGTTCCTGCTACTGGTGGCCCTGGCGGCGCAAGCGATGGGGATTCTGAACGCGTGTAACCAGTTCGGCGTGCCGGCGCTGTCCTCGACAATGTTCAACATCGGCTCGGTGGTGTTCGGGATCGCGTTAGGGTTCTGGGCGGGGCCGGTGGTCGGACTTTCCCCCATCGAAGGAATGGCATGGGGGGTGGTGTTAGGCGGAGCGCTGCAACTGATCTGGCAGATGCCGAGCCTGGTGAAGCAGGGGTTTCCGCTCGGGCTGGCGGTTGACTGGAATCATCCCGGACTGCGGCACATCCTGCGCCTGATGGGCCCGGCCGTCCTGGGAGGGGCTGCTGTTCAGGTGAATGTGTTGGTGAACACGAACTTCGCGTCGTTCATCGAGGATCCGATCCGCGGTCCGAACGGGCCGGTATCGTGGCTGGCCTGGTCGTTCCGGTTCATGCAGCTTCCGCTGGGGCTGTTCGGCGTGGCAATGGCGGCGGCTACGCTGCCATCGATATCGAGGTCGTTGGCTTCCGACAATCATGACGAGTTCCGGCGCACGCTGTCGCGTTCGCTAGGGGTTGTGTTTCTGCTGTGCGTGCCAAGCTCGATCGGGCTGGTCGTGCTTGGGCGTGAGATGATCACGGCGATTTACGAGGGCGGAAAGTTTGATCGCTACGATTCACAACAGACGGCGATGGCGCTGAGCTTTTACGCGATTGGTTTGGCGGGTTATGCGGGGACGAAGATTCTGAACCCGGCCTTCTACGCGTGGAAGGATTCGCTGACGCCGATGTGGGTGAGCCTGGTCTCGATCGTCGTGAATTATGCGGCGGCTTCCTACATGGTGACCCACACGCAACTGGGGCACGCCGGGCTCGCGCTGGCGACATCGGTGGTGGCGCTGGTGAGTTTTGTGACGCTGTTCGGGATTCTGCGGAACAAGATCGGGGGCATTTATGGGCGGGATTTGTTTGCGTCCTCCATGAAGATCGGCTTGGCGTCGCTGATGATGGGGGCGTTGGTGTCGATGCTGAACCTGGGCGTGGAGCGGTACCTGGGGGACGGGCGGCTGGCGTCAGGGTTGTCGCTGGCGATATGCATTCCCACGGGGCTGATGATCTTCTACGGAACGTGCCGGATGCTGCAGGTGCCGGAGCTGGCGCTGGCAGCGAAGGCGTTCGCGGCTCCGTTGCGGCGGCTGGGGTTGTAGGGGGCGACTGCCTACGCGACGAAATCTACGAGCTTCGCGCAAGCTACCGGGGAGTGCATTACCGCATGCTCTACTTTTTTCATGGACGGAGAGCGGTTGTCGTTTCCCATGGAATCGTCAAGGAGAGAGCCGTTCCGTCAAGAGAGATGGATCTGGCAATCAGGCGGAAGTCCAACTAGGAGAGCCAGCCGGAGAGGCACGCTTTTGTGCCTCAGGTGTGAAGAGTGAAGAAGAAACGAAAACTGGGTTCCCCGGCCCTTCAACACAGCTATGACCGTTTTATCGGACGTGATCCTAAGTTAGCCGAGCAGTACGAAGAGGAGCTGCTGAACGCATACATCGCCAGAAAGATTCATGAGCTCAGGACAAAGGCCGGTCTGAGCCAGCGGGAGCTTGCTCGAAAGGTGGGCACCGCTGCGTCGGTGATTTGCCGGCTGGAGGATGCTGACTACGAAGGACATTCCTTAATGATGCTGAAGCGCATCGCCGAGGTATTGGGCAGGCGGGTAGAAATCAGGTTTGTGCCGGTGAAAGATTTGCGGACGGCGTGACTCTTCTACAACTTCTGCCGGATTCACAAGTCGCTGAGGATCACTCCGGCCATGGCCGCCGGGATCGCTGGTCACCAGTGGAGCGTGCGGGAACTGCTGGAAGCTGCGTAGAGACACCACGCCCCAGAATGGCGAAGAATGAGGCGAAGCGGACAGGAAAGCTCCACTCGGCTACCAGGAAGGGCATTCTCCTCCGTCAGGCAGCGCAGTTCGGGAGGACCTCCGTGGAGGTGGCTTTGAGGGTAGATTCTTTCCCAATACCTTCCGTCAGACGGGTCGCGAAAGAGAGTGTCCCATCCACTGACATCGAAGCCCAGTTGAACAAGCCATGCGCCGACCAAGTCATGGATTCGCTGACAGGTTTCATCACCAATAGCGGGGCCGTTTTGGACAAGCCACTTGCCCGTCAGAATTGTTTCAGGCGGTTTGATCTTCAGAGATGTTTGTCACGCCACGATCTGCGGAATCAGCTCTCCGTGAACGTCAGTGAGCCGGTAATGGCGGCCGTTGAAGAAGTAGGTGAGGCGTTTGTGGTCCATGCCAAGCAAGTGAAGGATAGTGGCGTGGACGTCGTGGTAGAAGATGGGCTGCTCTGCGGCCTTGTAGCCGAATTCGTCGGTGGAGCCGATCACCTGGCCGCCGCGGATCTTCGCGCCGGCCATGAAGAAAGAGAGCGCGCCGGGGTTATGATCGCGGCCGAGACCCTTCTGTGAAATGGGCATGCGGCCAAACTCGGAGTGCCAGATCACGAGAGTATCGTCGAGCAGGCCGCGTTGTTTCAGATCCGTGATGAGTCCGGCTACCGGTTTGTCGATTTCGCGGGCGTGGGCGGAGTGGTTGTCGTGTAGGTTGGAGTGGGCGTCCCAGTCATCGACATCGGCGCGGGCCTTGGCGCCGTTGAACAGCTGCACGAAACGGACGCCGCGCTCCACCAGACGGCGTGCGAGCAGGCACTGGCGGCCGAACGGCTCGGTGACGGGATTGTCGAGGCCATAGAGGCGCGTGACGGATTCGGGCTCCTTGGAGATATCGACAGCCTCCGGCGCGGCGGTTTGCATGCGGTAGGCGAGTTCGTAGGAGGCAATGCGGGCGGCGAGTTCCGTGCTGCCGGGATGCTGCGCGGCGTGCTGTTCATTGAGAGCAGCCAGATGATCCAGGCGTGCCCGCTGGCGCTCCGGCGCAATGCCGGCGGGGGGATGGAGATCGAGGATCGGATCGCCCGTGGGCCGGAAGACGGTGCCTTGATAGGCGGCGGGAAGGAATCCGCTGTTCCAGTTCGAGATGCCGGCGTTGGGGCCGCCGCGCGGATCGTAGAGGACGACGTAGCCGGGCAGGTTCTGGTTCGCCGAACCGAGGCCGTAGGTGACCCAGGAGCCAACGCTCGGGAAGCCCATCAGCAGCGAGCCGGTGTTCCATTCATAGTGAGCCAGCACGTGATCGTTCGAGATGCCGTGGCCGGAGCGTATGAGCGCGATGTCGTCGACGATGCCGCCGATGTTGGGGAAGAGCTCGGAAACTTCGATACCGGACTGGCCGTACTTTTTGAACGAGTAGGGGCTGGCCATGATGGGGCCAGGATACCCTTGGCGGACGATGATTTCGCCGAAGCCGGTGAGTGGCTGACCGTGGTGCTTGCGAAGGGCGGGCTTGGGGTCGAAGGTGTCGATGTGGCTGACGCCGCCGGTCATGAAGAGAGAGATGACGGATTTGGCGCGGGGTTTGAAGTGCGGCTTGCTGGCGGATTGCGCGAGCAGGTTGTCGTTGCCCAGCAGCGAGGCGAGGGCGAGGCCGGAGATGCCACCACCGGCCTGGAAGAGCATGTCGCGGCGGGAGATGGTTTTCGGCATGTCAGTGGATGTAGAGAAACTCGTTGAGGTTTAGCATGACGTCGCAGAGATCGGTGAGGGCATCGAGCGCCGGCTGAGACGACATGCGGCGGTTGAGGAATTGGACGTTGGAGCTGAGTTCGGCCGCGGATGGGTCACGCGCGAGGGCGATGCGGTAGGCGGCGCGGACCTGGGCTGACTGCTCAGGGCCCGCGAGTTGGAGCACTCGATCGGCGAAGGCGCGGGCTTGGCGGAGGACGAATTCGTTGTTGAGGAGCGTCAGGGCCTGGGTGGGCACCGTGGAGGTGTCGCGCATTTCACATGTGACGTTGGGGTCGGGCTGATCGAAGACCTCGAACATGGGGTACTTCATGCCGCGCTTCGAGTAGGCATAAACGCCGCGGCGCCAGACGGCGGGACCGTCTTCGGCGACGTTCCAGATGCCCTTGGAGACGGATTGAAGAACGCGATCGGCAACGACGGGGAAGTAGGCGGGGCCGCCGGCTTCCAGATTGAGATTGCCGCTGACGGCGAGGATGGAATCGCGAATGGCTTCGGCTTCCAGGCGCCGGATGGGGAAGCGCCAGAGGTAGATGTTGTTGGGATCCTCGTCGAGAGCCTTCGCGGAGGGGAAGGCGGAGGCGGCGCGGTAGGTGGCCGAGTTCATGATCAGCCGGTGAATGTGCTTGACGCTCCAGCCGGACTTGATGAACTCATCGGCCAGCCAGTCCAGCAGTTGCGGATGGGAGGGCGGACGGCCGAGGCGTCCGAAGTTGGAAGGAGTAGAAACGAGGCCGCGTCCGAAGTGGTGATGCCAGATGCGGTTAACCATGACGCGAGCGGTGAGCGGATTCTCCGGCGAGGCGATCCATTCGGCAAGCGCGCGCCGGCGGCCCGTGGAAATGCGGCCGTCCGCCGGCGGGATGGCGTTGGGAATGCCGAGGTCAGAAAGCACCTCCAGAAAACCGGGACCGGTCTCTTCGGCGCGCGAGAGATAATCGCCACGCTCAAGGAAATAGGATTTCGGCGGGTTGTAGGGTTTCCCGGCAACCGGGACGTAGGTTTCGTTGAGATGTTCGTCCTCGTCCGATTTCACACCTTTGCCTGGGGCTTCATCATCGCCGGGGCCGAGCGGGGCCAGGCGATAGTCGCCGTCGCGGATGCCCATGGCCACGGGCAGCGGCTTGGGAAGCTGGTTTTGCAGCGCGCGTATTTCCTTGGACAGGCTATCGGCGGCGGCGCGGTCGCCGGCGCTCATCAGGTTGCGGTAGGTAGCAGGCCGAATCGTAAGAACTTGCGTGGCGAGCAGCTTCTGGCCTTCCGTGCGTTGCTCGGGCGGCGTGCGGACGGCGACTTGAATGTCTTCGGGAAAGGTGTTCAGTTTTTGCTCGAATGCTCGCTTGCGGTAAGGCTCCTCAATGGCACGGAGCTTGTCTTGCAACGGCTGGATCTTGGATTGAACCTCAGCCTTGCGCGACTCGTAGGCGGCCACTTGATCGGGCGAGGCGAGCGGATGGTCGTAGCTGATGTAGGGGAAGAAGACGGCCATGAGGCGATAGTAGTCGCGCTGCGGGACAGGGTCGAACTTGTGATCGTGACAGCGGGCGCAGTTGACGGTCAGGCCGAGAAACACGCGCGAGGTTGTGCCGATCATGTCGTCGAGATAGGTGTAGCGGTACTGCGGATTGTCCTTCTCGCGGAAGCCGACGGTGGCTCCGACGCGATGGAACCCGGTGGCGATCAGCGCGTCGTAATCAGATCCGGGCAGCTCGTCGCCGGCAATCTGTTCGCGGATGAACCGGTCGTAGGGCTTGTCCTGATTGAAGGCGCGGATGACGTAGTCGCGGTAGCGCCAGGCGTTGGGGTAGGTGAAGTCCTGCTCGTAGCCGCCGCTGTCGGCGTAGCGCGCCGCATCCAGCCAGTGGCGGCCCCAGCGCTCGCCGTAGTGCGGGGAGGCAAGCAGGCGCTCGATCAGTTTGGAGTAGGCTCCGGGCGAAGTGTCGCCGAGGAAGGCGTCGAGTTCCCGTGGAGAGGGCGGAAGACCGGTCAGGTCAAGATAGGCGCGGCGGGCGAGTGTGGACTTGTCGGCGGCGGGGGCTGGAGAAAGGCCTTTGGCGGCAAGTGTGGCCTGGATGAAAGTGTCGACAGAACCGTTTTCCGCGCGCGTCAGCTTGCGGAAGGACCACCAGTTGCGGTCGCGCTGCGTGATGGCGGACTGGGCAAACAACTGCGCGGCAACAAGCGCGCCACAAAGGACCCAGCGAGGCATGTCGGTAATGAGTTTACATCATTTAATGAAGCGGTTGGCTTGGATATTCTCGAGCCTGCGAAGCTTACCATCGGGCGTGCGGATTTCGACGAGGCGGGCGGAAGTTTCCTTGCCTAGGCCAAAGTGAACGGTGAGTTCCGAGGAGGAGGCGTAGCCGGTGGAAGTGGTAGCGTGGTTGAACTGCTCGGAGGCGGTGACCAGGCGGACCTGCGAGCCGATGGGCGCCTCGATGCGGAGCCAGTTGCCGGGCAAGGCAGAGGTGTTCCGCAGGATCACGGGTGATTCACCAAGACGCGTGAGGACGATATCGAGCAGGCCGTCTCCGTCGAGGTCGGCGATGGCTGCGCCACGGTGCCAGGCGCGGTGGCGGAAGTAGTCACCGGCTGCGGAACTGACGTCTGCGAAGCTTTTGCCATCCACGTTGCGGAGCATAAGGCAGGACTGGCGGGAGAGGCGGCTCGAGAACTGCTCGGTATTGAAGTTGACATCGCCGTTGGCGGCGAACAGATCCTTGAAGCCGTCGTTGTCGAAGTCGGCGATGATGTTGCCCCAGCCGCTAAAGGCCATCGTTGCTTTGCCGACGCCGGAGCGGTAGGTGAGGTCCTGGAAGAGGCCCTTGCCGAGATTGCGGAACAAAGGGAAAGTTTCATTGGCCAGCGCGGTGACAAATATGTCCGGGCGGCCGTCGTTGTCGTAATCGCGGAAGTCGACGCCCATGGAGGAGACGGCGCGGCCATCGTCGTTGAAGGCAACGCCTGCCTGGAGGGCCGATTCCTCAAAGCGGCCGTTGCCGAGGTTGCGGAAGAGGAAGTTCGGCTCCGTATCGTTGGCGACAAGGACGTCGAGCTGACCGTCTGAGTCGTAATCGGCAAAGGCGACACCCATGCCCTTCCCAATATGCCTGGCGATACCGGAGGCAACCGAGACGTCGGTGAAGGTACCGTCGCCGTTGTTGCGGTAGAGGAGGTTGGGCTCGCCGGTGTAGTGGCGTGGATGGCAGTAGGTTCGGTAAGCGCGATTAGGGTCGCCGCAGAAGGGCTCCTTCACCGGGTCCCAGACGACGTAGTTGACGATGAACAAATCCAGATCGCCGTCATTGTCGTAGTCGAACCACCCGGCCGCGATCGACCAGCGCTGGGAGGCGGCCAGGCCGGCCTTGGCGGTTGCGTCCTCGAAGGTGCCGTCGCCGCGGTTCCCATATAAGAGGTTGCCGCGTACGCCTGTGACCAGCAGATCAGGCCAACCATCGGTGTCATAGTCGCCGGCGGCGGCCCCCATGCCGTATCCTGCGCCGGCGACTCCGGCCTTGGCGGTGACATCCTCGAAGCGCAAATTGCCTAGGTTGCGGAAAAGGCGGTTGGAGAAGGAGTTGTCCGGGCGGTGGAGGGTGGGGGAGTGAGCAGCGTTTACAAAGTAGAGGTCAAGGAGGCCGTCGCGGTCGTAGTCAATGACGGCAAGACCACCGGGCATTGTCTCAATTTGGTGGCGTTCGGGAGTGGAGGAATGGCGAAGAATGAACGTTTCTAAAGCCCTAGAGGGTTCCTGGGAGAAGCGGACCTGGGCATTTATTAAAGAAATGAAAACAAAGGGGATGAGCTTAGGGAACATTAATTTGAAAGCGCTATCGCCTTACATGCGCACCTAACGTATACTACGCTAAACGACCTTCTTGGTCGGGGTCAATCTCAAAGTTCGAGGATAGAGGCGAACACATGACAAAAAAGCTGTTCCTGCTGTCGGTTCTGCTGTGCTCCACGATGGTGGCACAAGAGTTCAGGGCAACGATATCGGGCCGTGTGCTGGATTCCAGCGGCGGCGCCGTGGCGAACGCAAAGGTCCAGGCGGTCAATACCGCCAACAGTGAAACCTCCAACGCGAATACCGACACCTCCGGTGTCTATTCGATTCCGTTTCTGCGGCCGGGAAGCTTTAAGCTGTCGGTGACGGCCCCTGGGTTCAAGCAGTTCAATCGGGAAAACATCACTCTCCAAGTGGGTCAGATCGCGGGTATCGACATCACACTGGAAGTGGGCGCGGTCACCGAGTCGATTAACGTAACGGCGGAGAGCGCGCTGCTGGAAACGCAGTCGGCCAGCCGAATCGGCGTAATTAACACCAAACAGGTCTCCGAGCTTCCGCTGAACGCGCGAAATCCTTTCATGCTGGGCGCGATGATGTCGGGTGTCACGTTCCGTGGCGCGGCGATCTGGCAGCGGCCATTCGATAACGGCGCGATCGCGGAATGGTCGGTGAACGGCGGCCGTCAGTCGAACAACGAGTTCCTCATGGACGGCGCACCGAACAACGCGCAGATGGGCAACAACAACATCGCCTATGTGCCGGTGGTGGACGCGGTGCAGGAGTTCAGCGTGCAGCAGAACTCCTATGATTCGCAGTACGGCAAGACCGGCGGCGGCGTGTTTAACGTGGTGCTGAAGAGCGGCACCAACGATCACCACGTCACGGGATGGGAGTTTCTGCGGCGTGTTTGGCTGGATGCGAACACGTTTCAGAACAACTCGGTTGGCGCGGCGCGGCCGGCGCACCGGCTGGATCAATACGGCTTCATGGTGGACGGTCCGTTGACGATACCGGGGCTGTTCAAGAAGGACGGCAAGGTCCGGGCATTCTATTTGGGCACGATCGAGGACTACTACGAGTTGTGGCCGCAATTCCTGCGCAATTCCTACCCGACGACGGAAATGCGCGGCGGCGATTTCAGCCGGCTCACGGCCGCCAACGGACAACCGGTGGCCATCTATGACCCCAATACGGCCAACTTCGCGGCCAACGGGGATCCGATCCGCGCTCCGTTCCCGGGCAATCGGATTCCGGAAAGCCGGATTCACCCCGTTGCGCGGGCCGTCACTCAGTTCATGCCGGCCCCCAATGCGGTCACCCCGGGAGTGCGCCATGCGACGCAAAACCTGCTGAATCCCGAGTATCCGGCGGTGGACAACTTCTACAATCTGATCCTGAAGTTCGATTTCAATCTGGGCGATAAGGACCGCGCCTTCTTCCGGCACGCCTCCAACGACCGCACTGAAGACCGCTGCGTGAATGGAGTGTGCACGGGGCCGGGCACCGACGGTCAGCAGCCGTTCCAACGGATCAACGACGCCTACGTGTTGGACTGGGTGAGAACGGTATCGCCGAATACCGTGCTGAACGTGCGCGCCTCCAACAACCGGTTCATCGAGAAAGGCTTCGGGCGTGCAAACGAAGGCTTCGACGTGACCAAGCTGGGCATTTCCTCGGCGCTGCTCGGCACCTTGCCGAGTCCCGTCTACTTTGGCCGTTGGAATATCAACGGCTACAGCTCCCTTGGCCGCGGTCAATCGATCAACATCACCAACAGCTTCAATCTCGCCGGCAACGTCACCAAGATCCGGGGCGCGCATACGATCAAGTTTGGCGTGGATTTGCGGCGGACCCATTTCATTCAGCAGAACAGCGGCGACATTCTCTCCTTCACCGGGGAAACCCGCTGGACGCAGAGATTGTGGAACCAGGGCGAGCCGACTGCCGGGGACGGTTATGCGTCGTTCCTCATCGGCGGCGTCGGTGGTTCTTCCAACTTCCCGCTGTACCCATTCTTCCGTCAGTGGTATTTTTCACCCTATTTCCAGGACGACTGGAAAGTCTCCCGAAAGCTGACCCTGAACCTCGGCTTGCGGTGGGATTGGACGCCGTCGCCGGATGAAAAGTACAATCGCATCAACCGCGGATACAATGCCTCCGCGCCTACTCCGCTGGCGCAGCAAATCCCCGCGGCGATGCTGGCGCAGTATCCGAACCTGAGGAACCTGACCGGCGCGTTGCAGTTCGCCGGGGTTGATGGGAACCCGACCGTGGTCGGAGACAATGACTGGAACAACTGGCAACCGCGCGTCGGCGTCGCCTACCAGTTGACCCAAAGCCTGGTCATGCGTGGCGGATACGGCCTCTACAATCTGAACCCGAACAACAACTTCCTGGAGACGATCGGCTTCTCCACAAGCACTCCGCTTGTCAACAGCCTGGATGACGGACGGACGCTGATCCCGAACCTGCTCGCCAATCCCTATCCGAGCGGGATCAACCAGCCGGTCGGATCCTCGCGCGGCGCGCTCACCTTCGTCGGCCAGAATTTCAACTGGTATAACCCGACAATGAGAACGCCCTACGTGCACCAGTTCTCCTTCGGATTCCAGCGGCAGCTCAGCAACGGCAGCACGCTGGACATCTCCTATGTCGGCAGCCGCACGGTGGGCGCCAACACGGAGCGGGACTTCAACATCCCGTCGCTCGATTTCCGCAAAACCTGCAATCTGCTGGAAGGCGGCAACCCGAACTTCTGCAATGCGCAGATGCCGAACCCCTTCCGTGGAATCGAAGCCTTCCGGGGCACGGCGCATTTCACCGCCGCCAACCTCTCGCGCTTCCAGCTCAACCGCCCCTTCTCCCAGTTCAACGGCAATCTGCAAGAGCGCGGCCGCGGCGAATCCAACATCTGGTACAACTCGCTCCAGATCAACTACAACGTGCGGATGGGCAAGAACCTCACGCTGCTGGCCAACTACACACTTTCGAAGATGGTCGAGCGCTGGGGCTACAACGATCCCTACGCCAATGTGATGCAGCAGGGGTTGTACTTTAACGACCGCCCGCACTTCATCAAATTCTCCACCGTCTATGACCTGCCCATCGGGCGGGGGAAGGCGCTTGCCGGAAACGCCGGCGGTGTCCTGAACAAGTTCATCGGCGGATGGACTTTCTCCACCTACTCGCAGATCGCTTCCGGCGAGCCCACGAATCTTCCCGGCCTGATTCCGTTGAGGGATCCTCGTACGGTCGGCGGCGATTGGACGGGCTCGATCGACTACAAGGCGCACCAGGTCCGCGCCTGGAATCCCTGCGTGCTGCGCCAGTTCAACGACGGCACCACCACCCCGCAGCAGTTCTCCATCAACCGCGGCTGCGGCACGGACCCGGCCAACTACGCATGGCTGCTCCCAGCGGACTACGCACCTCGCGTGACGCCCTCCCGCAGCGGCCAGATCCGCAAGCAGAGCCTGTTCAACATGGACATGGCGCTGTCGAAGACCACCCACATCACCGAGCGGATGCGCATCCAGTTCCGGCTGGAAGCCTTCAATGCGACCAACTACTACTACTTCGGCCGCAACGAAAGCTACAACGGAAACGGAAACGATCCGAACTTCGGCACGCTGTTCCCGAACCAGGCCTCGACGCAAAATGGTTATCCGAGGCAGGTGCAAATCGGGATCAAGTTCCTCTACTAGAAGCACGCAAGAACCGGAAACCGGGGTGGCCGGGCCGAAGGGCCCGCCGCCCCGGTTTCCTTTTGACGGGAGGCTCAAAGTTAACAAAGATTAATCTCAAAGTCCGCTCATCCGGCTCCTGTTGCGCATATACTATTTTTAATCAACCCACAGGGTTGGGGTCTAAACGTAACGAAGCGACAGGAGTCTTTCATGACCAGAAAACTGTTTCTGCTTGCGGCAACGCTGTGCGCAACGATGATGGCGCAGGAGTTCCGGGCGACGATATCGGGGCGCGTGCTGGATTCCAGCGGCGGCGCGGTGGCGAACGCGAAGATCCAGGTTGTGAACGCCGCCAACAGTGAAACGTCGAACGCGGGCACGGACGCATCGGGCGTCTACTCGATTCCTTTTCTCCGGCCAGGCAGCTACAAGCTGTCGGTCACCGCGGCGGGGTTCAAGACGTTCAACCGCGAGAACATCACGCTGCAGGTGGGCCAAATCGCCGGCATCGACGTGACGCTGGAAGTGGGCGCGGTGACCGAGTCGATCAACGTGACGGCCGAGGCGGCGCTGCTGCAGACGCAGACGGCGAGCCGCGTCGGCGTGGTGAACACGAAGCAGGTCTCAGAGATGCCGCTGAACGCGCGCAATCCGTTCATGCTCGGCGCCATGATGTCGGGCGTGACGTTCCGCGGAGCGGCGATCTGGCAGCGGCCGTTTGACAACGGGGCGATCGCGGAATGGTCGGTCAACGGCGGGCGGCAGTCCAACAACGAGTTCCTGATGGATGGCGCGCCGAACAACGCGCAGATGGGCAACAACAACATCGCCTATGTGCCCGTTGTGGACGCGGTGCAGGAGTTCAGCGTGCAGCAAAACTCCTATGACGCGCAATACGGCAAGACGGGCGGCGGCGTGTTCAACGTGGTGCTGAAGAGCGGCGGCAACGAGCATCACTTGACGGCATGGGAGTTCATGAGGCGGAAGTTTCTGGACGCGAACACGTTCCAGAACAAATCGGTCGGCGCGGAACGGCCGGCACACCGGCTGGACCAGTACGGGTTCATGGTGGAAGGCCCGCTGACGATTCCCGGAATTTTCAAGAAGGATGGCAAGCTGCGAGCGTTCTACATGGGGACCTACGAAGGCTACTACGAGTTGTGGCCGCAGTTCCTGCGGAACTCCTTTCCGGCGACGGAAATGCGCGGCGGCGACTTCAGCCGGCTAACGGCCGCCAACGGGCAGCCGGTGACGATTTACGATCCCAGCACTACCAACTTCGCGGCCAACGGAGATCCGATCCGCACGCCATTCCCCGGCAACCGCATTCCCACCAGCCGGATCGATCCTGTGGCGCGCGCGGTGACGCAGTTCATGCCGACGCCGAACGCGACGACGGCAGGCCAGCGCTATTCGGTGCAGAACCTTTTGAATCCCGAGTATCCGGCGACCGACGACTTTTACAACCTGATTCTGAAGTTCGATTTCAACCTCGGCGACAGGAACCGGATGTTCTTCCGGCACGCATCCAACGACCGCACTGAAGACCGCTGCACCAACGGCGTCTGCGAAGGGCCGGCGATGAGCGGCCAGCAGCCGTTCCAGCGGATCAACGACGCCTACGTGCTGGACTGGGTAGGGACGATGTCGCCGACGATGGTGCTGAACGTGCGCGCTTCGAACAACCGGTTCATCGAGAAGGGCTTCGGGCGCGGGAACGAGAACTTCGATCTGACGAAGCTGGGTCTGCCGGCCTCGCTGCTGAGCACGCTGCCGAGCCCGGTCTATTTCGGCGCCTGGGCGTTCAACGGGTACAGCTCGCTGGGCCGTGGCCAATCGATCAACATCACCAACAGCTACAACCTGGCTGGCAACGTGACCAAGATCGCCGGTGCGCATACGATCAAGTTCGGCGTGGACTTGCGCCGCACGCACTATATCAACCAGAACAGCGGAAACATTCTGTCCTTCACGGGCGAGACGCGGTGGACGCAGCGGTTGTGGAATCAGGGAGAACCGATCTCGGGCGACGGCTATGCGTCGTTCCTGCTGGGCGGCGTCGGCGGAAGCTCGAACTATCCCCTCTATCCTTTCTTCCGCCAGTGGTACATGTCTCCTTACTTCCAGGACGATTGGAAGGTGTCGAGGAAGCTGACGTTGAACATCGGCCTTCGCTGGGACTGGACCCCGGCGCCGAGTGAGAAGTACAACCGGATCAACCGCGGCTTCAACGCGTCGGCCGCGACTCCGATCGCGCAACAGATCCCGGCGGCGATGCTGACCCACTATCCGGAACTGCGGAACCTGAAGGGCGGTTTGGAGTTTGCCGGGGTGGGCGGCAACCCGAGTGTTGTCGGCGACCATGATTTGAACAACTGGCAGCCGCGCATCGGAGCGGCGTTCCAGCTGACCTCAAAGCTGGTGATGCGTGGAGGATACGGGTTGTACAACCTGAACCCGAATAACAACTTCCTGGAGACGATCGGTTTCTCCACCAACACGCCGCTCGTGAATACACTGGATGGTGGGCGCACGCTGCTGCCGAACCTGCTGACCAATCCCTATCCGGGCGGCATCAACGTGCCGCGCGGCGCCGCTGGCGGCGCGCTGACGTTCGTGGGCCAGAACTACAACTGGTACAACCCGACGATGCGGACGCCCTATGTGCATCAGTTCTCCTTTGGCTATCAGTACCAGATGAGCAACTCCTCCACAATCGATGTTTCCTACGTGGGCAGCCGCACCGTTGGCGCCAACTCGGAGCGCGACTTCAACATTCCGACGCTGGCATTCCGCAGGACGTGCAACCTCCTGGAAGGTGGCGATCCCATCTTCTGCAACCAGCAGATCCCGAATCCGTTCCAAGGGATTGAAGCATTCCGGGGAACGACACACTTTACGGCGGCGAACCTGAGCCGATTCCAGCTCAACCGGCCGTTTCCCCAATTCAACGGCAACCTCCAGGAGCGCGGACGCGGAGAATCCAACATCTGGTACAACTCGCTCCAGATCAACTACAACGTCCGGATGGGGAATGACCTGACGCTGCTGACCAATTACACGCTGTCGAAGATGGTGGAACGGTGGGGCTACAACGACGCCGTCGCCAACGTGATGCAGCAAGGTCTGTACTTCAATGACCGGCCGCATTTCTTCAAGTTCTCGGCCGTTTATGACCTGCCGATCGGCCGTGGCAAGGCGCTTGCCGGCAATTCCAGCGGCGCTCTGAACAAGCTGATCAGCGGGTGGCAGATCACCACCAACTCCCAGTTTGCCTCCGGCGAACCGACCAACCTGCCGAGCAACGGGATCCTGTTGAAGGACCCGCGCACAGTGGGCGGTGACTGGACCGGCACGATCAACTTCAACGCGCATCAGGTGAGGGCCTACAACCCTTGCGTGCTGCGCATGTTCGACAACGGCACGGTTTCTCCCCAGCCCTTCAGCATTACGCGAGGCTGCGGCACCGATCCGTCCAACTATGTTTGGCTGCAAACGACCACCTTCGCGCCTGGCGTGAACCCGTCACGCAGCGGCCAGATCCGCAAGCAAAGCCTGTTCAACATGGACATGGGCCTGTCGAAGATGACCCAGATCAGCGAGCGAGTCCGCTTCCAGTTCCGGCTGGAGGCTTTCAATGCGACCAACTACTTCTTCTTTGGACGCAACGAGAGCTTCATCACCAACCTGAACGATCCGAACTTTGGCTCTCTGTTCCCGAGCCAGGCATCTACGCAGAACGGGTATCCGCGGCAGGTGCAGCTTGGCTTTAAGGTGTTCTTCTAAAAGAAGTTAGCTGTTCCTAAGAAACCGGGGTGGAGGCGATTGCCCGCCACCCCGATTTTTTTGCCCGCATGGAGATGAAGGCCCTTTCATCCCGACGATGATTAACATATACTAACCTTTAAGAATTTTAAGGCAGCTACCGCATCTCGGTGGTCGCATCCGGGTTCAAGCAGTTCCACCGCGAGAACATCACGCTGCAAGTCGGCCACGCCGCCAATGGCGACCCGATCCGCGCCTACAATCCGTGCGTGTTGCGGCAGTTCAACGATGGCTCTGTGCGGCCTCAGGCGTTCCGTGTCTCGCGCGGGTGCGGGACAGACCCCTCCGCCTACGTCTGGCTAATGACCGCCGACTACGCGGCTCGCATGACCCCGTCCCGCAGCGGGCAGATCCGCAAACAGGGGCTATTCCACATGGATATGGCACTGGCCAAGATGACGCAGATCACCGAGCGCGTGCGCGTGCAGTTCCGGTTGGAGGCTTTCAACGCCACCAACTACTTCTTCTTCGGGCGCAATGAAAGCTTCAACACCAACCCGAACGATCCGAATTTCGGCACGATGTTCCCGAGCCAGGCGTCCACGCAGAACGGCTATCCGCGGCAGGTGCAGATCGGGATCAAGTTCTTCTATTAGCGCGGCGAAAGCTTCACAACACCTGCGCCGTTCTGATACTGGATTACGGTTTGGTAGGGCTCTGACAGCTTCGCCAATCTGCCGATGATCGATTGGGCTTGCGGTTCGGCCGCCGGACGGGGGCGGCCACGCTGCGTGCGTGAAGGGCCGGCGAGAGTGATGGGGAGCAGCGTCACGCCTTTCAACGTCCGGTCCCCGGCGAAGCTGACCTCCGCGATCACGCTTTCCCAGTTGAGAGGATCGGCGGGGAAGCCGCGAGTGTCGTTGCGGGAGCGCGCGTCGTAGAAGTCGGCGGGGAGCGCGTCGGGAGGCAGCTGGTATTGCTCGTAGTTCTCCGCCGGCTGATAGAGTACGGTCTCGTTCTCGAAGATGAAGTTCGCAAGGCTGTAGAAGATGGGCTTGCCTTTGTAGATTTCGACAGCGCGGAGCACGTGAGGGCCGTGGCCGACGAACAGGTCTGCCCCCGCATCGATGGAGGCTCGCGCGAACTCGATGAGGAAATCGGCGGGCTCTTCGCGGTTGCGCGGCGCGCCTTCGTGCGCGTGAATGGAAACCACCACCCAATCGGCTTGGCGGCGGGCTTCCTTGATCGATGCAGTGATGGCGTTCAGGTCCGGCTGGTAGAGTTCGCGCCGTATGCCTGGCGTGTCGCCGGCGACGAACAGGAATCCGGGCATGCGTAGCCGGTCAGGGCCGTCGGCGGGCGATGCTGGAACAGCCTTGCGGAGAGACTCGAGCCCTGTCTTGTCTATAGTGATCGTGGTGCTGTAGCGGAGCGGGTTCAAGCCGGGACGGCCGATGAGATCGCGGCGCTGTTCGCCGGCGTTGGAGCCTGGCGGAAACGTGGAGGCGCAGGAAATCAGCGCCACGCGACCCTTGGCGGTTTCCAGGTAGGCAGGCGCGCGGGCAAGCGCCAGGTTGCGGCCGGCGCCCGCATGCACCAGGCCGGACTCCCGCAGGTGCCTCAAAGTGGTGAGCAGACCTTCCGGACCGTAGTCCATTACGTGATTGTTCGCCAAACTCACGAAGTCGAATCCGGCCCACTGCAGCTGCCTCAATGTGGATGGCGGCGAGGCCATGTAGGTGCCCCCTGACTGAGCGGCGGCCGGCATTTCGAAATTGTGAATGAGCGTTTCCAGATTCGTGAAGGCGGCGTCGGCGGCGCGGATACGCTCGATCATAGAGAGATACGCCGGCTCACCGTGAACCGAGAGGCTGCGGTTGAGGATGGAGTCGCCGGTGAGGGCGAAGCGGAAGTCCTTGGATTGTTGTGCAAAGCAAGCCAGCGAGAGGAAGAGCAATGACCGTATCGTCATATGAACGCGCAGTATACACCGCCCGGCGATGGAACGTGCAGGAGGCTCGGAGGTTTCGTTTCCTTCATGAAATAGTGGTTTCCGGGGGCGATTGACGATGCCGATCAAGCAGCTATATACTCAGGAAAAGCCTCAGGGGCTGGAAGGAGAAATATGAAACATTTTCGAGCAACCGTGTTGTTGGCGTGTTTCACCGCTTCCGCGAGTCTGGCGCAGGTATCTACCGGTTCATTGGCTGGTTTGATTTCCGATTCCAATGGCGCCTCGATTCCCGCCGCCGCGGTGGCGGCCAGAAACGAAGCCACTGGACAGGAAACCAAGGTCCAGTCGTCGGAGGCGGGACTCTACCTATTCCCGAACCTGGCCACCGGAATGTACACGGTGACCGTGGAGAAGCCTGGGTTCAAGAAGATGTCCCGTGGGAATATCGAGATCCGCATCGCGCAGCGGCTGGATCTGAACTTGCGGTTGGAAGTGGGCGATGTCCAGCAGACCATTACGGTGACCGATTCGGCGCCGCTGCTGGAATCCACCACCGCGGAGCGGGGACAAAACCTTTCGACGAAGATGATGGACAACCTGCCTCTGTTCACCGGAGGAATCCGCAATCCGCGCGCCTTCATCAACTACATGCCCGGCGTCACCAACAACGGCGAGCAGAGCGTGTCCGGTTCCGGAGGCCGTGCACAGGAGGTGTTGATTGACGGCGCCAGCGCGCTGAACGTCGAATCCAGCGCTGTGTTCAACTTCCCCTCCGCGGAAATGTTCAGTGAATTCAAAATGCTGCAATCGAACTACTCGGCCGAGTACGGCCGCGTCGGCGGCGGCATCGAAATCTATGTCGCCAAATCGGGCACCAACCTGCTGCATGGCGCGGCCTTCCACAACATGCGCCGCGACATCTGGAACGCCAACGCCTGGGCGCGGAACGCGAACCCGAATCCCGCGCTGAACTTCCGGCCGAAGGAACGTTTCAACGAAACCGGCGGTTCCATCGGTGGTCCGGTTTTTGTGCCCAAGGCATACGACGGCCGCAACAGGACTTTCTGGTTTTTCACCTACACCAAGGACATCCGCCCAGCGACAATCAGCTTCCCGGTGATGACGGTGCCGACGGCGGCGATGAAACAGGGCAATTTCTCTCAGGCCGGGGTGCCGCTGATTTATGACCCCGCCACCACTTCTGGAAATGTCCGGCAGCCTTTCGCGGGCAATATCATCCCGCAGTCGCGGTTCAGCGCCCGATCGCGCAACGTCGTTCCCCTGATCCCCGACCCTACCCGCTCGAGCCTCATCCAGAATTTCGACTTCGTCAACCAAAGCGTCTTTGAGCGCACCATTTGGAGCATGAAATTCGATCATGCGATCACTGCCAGCAACCGTGTGTCGTTCTTTTTCTCCAACGAAGTGCAAACACAGAATGACCTGACCGGATTCGACGGCGCGCTCGGCAATGGACTCCAGAACAATCAAAAACCATACAACTACCGCATCAACCACGACTACAATATCCGGCCGAACCTGCTGATGCACACCACCTATTCCTTTTCGATCACCCGCCAGACCTGGGACAATCCCTATCAGAAGGGCGCGGGCAGCCGGATAGGCTTCAACCTTTCCGGCGATTCCGACGCCACACCACGCATCCAATTCAGCGGTCCCGCTTCGCTGTCGCCTTACGGAGTGCAGGACGGCAAGGTGGCCAATGGCGCGCAGTTCAACCGGCAATGGTGGATCAGCCAGGGCTACACCTGGCTCAGCGGCAAGCACGAATACAAGTTCGGATTCAACTACCGGAAATACTCGACGCGCGGGGAAGATCTGGCCGGCACGAATGGCCGTTATGTGTTCAACCGCAACCAGACGGCTCTGCCCACGGCCCTGACATCCACCGGTCACGAGTTCGCCAGCATGCTGCTGGGCACGGCCGACGTCGCTTCCAACGTGGTGCCGCCGGTGCTGTTTGACACTACCTACTATCACGACACGGCCGTCTATTTCCAGGACAACTGGCGCGTCAACGCCAAACTCTCGCTGAATCTTGGGCTTCGCTACGAAGTGCCGATCGGCTGGCACGTGCCCGGAGGCAACGGCTATTCGCACGTCGACATCAACGTGGCCAACCCCGCTGCGGGCGGGCGTCCCGGCGCGCTTGTCTTCTCGGGAACCGGACCGGGCCGCACAGGAGTGAGACGCTTCTACCCCACCGACTTCTCCGCCATCGGGCCTCGTCTTGGCTTTGCCTATCAGCTTACGCCGAAGACGATTCTGCGCGGCGGCTGGTCGATTTACTACCAGGGCCTGTCGAGCGGCGGCTGCGGCTGCCGGTTCGGCTTCGCCGGCTCGAACGATTTGCAGAGCGACGGCCTGAATCCGGTGCTCAATTGGGACGGCGGCATTCCGCTGCAGGCCGGCTACCGTCCGCCGCCGATCATCGACCCGACGATCGTGAATTTCCAGACCGTCTCCTACCAGGGACCGACGGCCGGACAGCCGGGGCGGATCTACAACTGGAGTTTCAATGTCCAGCATGAGATCAGAAACTTCCTGCTGGATGTTGCCTACCAGGGCAATCGCGGCAGGCGCTTGAACTCGACGATGGATCTGAACCAGCTGCCCACCAGCATGCTGAGCCGCGGTTCCGTTCTTCAGTCGCGTATTGACTCCCCGGCCGCCGCCGCCGCAGGCTTCCGCGCTCCGTTCACCGGCTTCCCCGGCAATCTCAGCGTGGCCCAGTCGTTGCGTCCGTTCCCGCAGTACCTGTCGGTGAACAGCCTCTTCGCCGGCTTCGGCACCAGCTGGTACGACGCTCTTCAGGCCAAGGTGGAACGCCGCTTCGGAGCCTATCAGCTGATGGCCAACTACACTTGGTCGAAGAGTCTCAGCTACGGTCACTTCCGGCAAGTCTTCTCCCAGGGCGGTCTTGCCGCACCGCAGGACTTCCACAATGTGGCCGAAGCAAAGAGCTATATGCCCTTCGATATCCCGCACGTGTTCAACATCCTGTCCACGTTCGACCTTCCCTTCGGCAAGGGCAAGCGCTTCCTCAACACCAACAACAAGGCTCTGAACGTCGTCGCCAGCGGCTGGACCTTCTCCACCGCGCAGGTATACCGGAAGGGCACTCTCATTCAGGCCGTGACCCCAGGCAACCCGCTGGGCAACGGCGTTCTGTTTGCCCCGCAGACCAAGGCGATGCGGAGCAACCTTCCCATTCGCACCGGCATCGACACCTCGACGCTGGACCCGAACAATCCGAGCACCCGATTCTTCACGCCCGGCGCCTACACCGCCACGCCCGCATTCACGCTGGGAACCGCGGCATTCTTTGATTCCGACTTCCGGCAGCCGGCGGTCTACCAGGAGAACATCTCCCTGGTCAAGCGCACTACGCTGTTCCCGAATGACCACAACCCGATCGTGCTCACGTATCGCGTGGATGCTTTCAACCTGTTCAACCGCACCCGGTTCGGCGGCATTGTCGGCACCGTGGGCAACGCCAACTTCGGCCGGCCCACCGGTCCGCAGGTTGGGGCGCGGCTGGTGACGATGGGTCTCCGGCTGGAGTTCTGACCACCGGACATTTCAAAACAGAACGGGCGGCCCTGCTAGGAGAGCCGCCCGTCGCTTTTTGAAGATCGGGTTATTCAGCTCGCTTCAGGTTCAGCTGCATCGAGCGCTCACCCATCGAATAGGTGAGCTTCAACTCAGTGCCTTCCAGCTTGCCTTTGTACTGCATCTTGACCTCATTGCCCTGGAAGTTGCGCACGACGGCGAAGCTGACATTGTCGCCATCCACTTTGCCTTCCTGGATCGGGGTTTCGCCCTGCCGGCCGCTGATGGAACCGGTGAGGTTGGCGCCTTCGGCCTTCAGGGTGAGGGTGGTTTCGCGCGAGCCCTGCGGAGTCTCGACCGTGCCTTTCCACTTGCCAGTGACATCGCCCGCGAGGGCAGATGCGGCCAGCAGCAGGGCAACCGCCGTAACTTGCAAAAATTTCATGGTGTTCTCCTGTGTAGCGGCACAGCCGCCGTCAGTACAAGACGCCACGCACAGCCGCCGAGGTTACGGCGCGCTGGGTGGCTAAATTTCGTACTCGGGAGCTTTCGGCCGGCCATAGGAGATGTTCTGCCAGGCGCGCTCGTGGATAAAGTAAAGGAGGATCTTGATCAGAGAATCGAGCAGACCGGCGCCGAGAGAAATCGTGAAATCGGAGGTAAAGAACAATACCAGCGCGGCGGTGGAAAGGGAGCCGAAGAAGCGGTAGGAGATGGCTTTAGCGAGGGAGCGGGCGCGCGTCTCCATGAGGGCAGTGTAACACAACAATCTCGATCAACATTAGGGTGATTCGCACTCCTCTCCCCCCAAGCTATAATGAGGTCGTGCCCAAGCTTACCTTTCTCCCGGCCAACGTCACCATCGACTGGGACCCGGACACACTGCTTTATTCCGAGCATGGTAAGCCGCATTCCATCCTTGACATCTGCATGCACCACGGCTTTCACCTGGAACATGCCTGTGGGGGCAATTGCGCCTGCACGACCTGCCACGTCGTGGTCAAACAAGGCGAATCCAACACAAGCGAGATGGAAGACGACGAGATGGACCGCGTCGAGGAGGCAGCCGATCTTCAACTCGGTTCGCGCCTCGGCTGCCAGGTGGTCGTGACGGGCGACGTCGTGGTGGAAATCCCCGACTGGAACCGCAACTACGTGAGCGAAGGCGGCGGATCGATGAATCTGGGCGACGCGATTCCGGCCGCCAAGCGCTAGCTTACTTATCCAGAAAAGCCCGATCGAGCACGTCGAGCGTTGCCGGATCCAGGCGGAACAGCAAAGGCGTGGCGGTGGGGATCCTCCAGCCTCTCGCCTTCCCCGCGGCGCAGGATCTCGTCCAGCGCCCGGATCGTGTTCCCATGCGCCACCACCAGTGGGCGCCGTGAGCCGCGAAGGTCAGGGTAGAGGTGCTGTTCCAAAAACGGCTGCAGCCGGACCGCCACATCCTCCATGCTTTCCCCTCCGGGCGGCCGTTTGCCCCATAGCCAGGGCTGGCCCCAATCGGGACCGTAGCGCGTGCTGGACGCGGCGCGAAAGACCCTCTTCGGATAGTCCCCGGGTCAGCCTTTCGACATCGGCGGCCAGCTCACGAAGGCGGCGCACCAAGCCCATGTGGGCATCATGCTTTTGGTGAGGATGTGCGGACACACCTCAATGATAAGGCGCTACTCCTTGTTGAGGACGGTCTTCATGTCGAGATCGCCGAAGGAGCCGCTGATCTTGGAGTTGATCGTGGTCACCTTGCCATCCTCGGACAACGCCCAGCGCTCTTCCACGTTGATTTCGCCCTGCTGCGTTTCGCGCTTATAGGTCACGACAAGCGTATCGCCATCCCACTTCACGACGCTTTTCACTTCCGCGCCGCGTAGCGTGTTCACCGACTCTTTGCCGTCGGTGGTGTACTTCATCTTCGAAGTCACCTCGCCCTGGCGGCCCGACTGCGTCGTGTCCACTTCCAGATTCGGCTCCTCGTGGTTGATGGAGCGCTTGAAGACTTCCGGCACCGGCAGCGGGCCGAAGTCGCTCTTTGCCGGATCCAGCTTCCACTTGCCGCCGAAGTTGGGCGCGGCGGCGCAAGGAAGAGCCGCGGCAAGAGCAATCAAAATGGTTCTGCGAAACATGGATTGGATACTCCTTGGTTTTACTGCTTCACCAGCACGGTCTTCATGGGGAACTCACCCTGCGCGCTGGAGATGTTACGGTCGATGGTGAGCGTTTTGCCGTCTTCCGATAGCGTCCACTTGTCGTCAAGGGTGACGTCGTTGCCCTGGAAGTTCAGCTTGCTGACCATGCGCAGCACTTCGCCTTCCCAGGTGACGGTGCTTTTCACTTCCGTGCTCCGGATCGTGTTGACGCATTCCTTGCCGTCGGTGGTGTACTTGGAATCGCCTTCCATTTCCCCCTGCACGCTCACCTGGTGCGATTTCACCTCGACAGCCGGTTCCTCATGCTTGATCTTCATCGTCAGGGTTTCCGGCGGCGGCATCGGGCCGAAATCGCTCTTGGCCGGGTCCATCTTCCAGTCGCCGGAAAAGTTCGGTTTGGCCAGCGCCATCCCGGTGGAGAGGGCCGCGGCCAAGACAACACAGAAAAATCGGGTGCGGGTCATTCCTAGAATATACCGCACCCGAATTCCACTTAGTAGCGCTTACCGGGGACCGCGGCCAAATCGGGGGCCTCCACCGGGCATCCCCATCATGCCGGGCGCGCCTTCCCCGCGTTCCGGCGGCGCCAACAAAGCGAGCGCCATCGCTTGCCGGATCTCATCCTGCAGTTTGGCCGCCTCCTCCAGCGCCTTTAACTTTGTTTTTTGGTCCGGAGTAAGGACATTGGTTGTTTGCGCAGGCAAAGCCGAGCGGGAATCCCGCAGCCGGTTGTGCAAAGCCTGGATCTCTTGAACGAGCCGGCCGACAGCGGCAGGATCGGGATTGGCAGACCGCTGCAGCTGGCGCAGTTCCTGCTGCTTCTGCCGGATCTGGTCGAACAGAGGCTGGTTGGCCTGGGAATGCTGTTGGTGGAGCTGCTGCAGGGACTGAAGCTGAGTATCGCTCAACGCCAAGTAGGATTTCAAGGAATCAAAGTTCGGCTGCCGGCCTTCGCCTCCGGGGCGGTTACCCGGTCGCGGGCCTTGTGCCAGACATGTGGCCAGTCCGGCAATGGCGAAAAAAGTCGCGAGTTTCATGTTTTGGGTCTCCTTTTCGTTTCACTGTGGCCGGGATGTTTTCCCTGGCTGCTTGTGTAAACCCCGCGATACCCGCGGGGTTGGTTAAGATTATGAAAAACAGAGCTTTACGTTCTTAACAATCGCCGGAACCCGCTGCTTTCTATGCTAATCTGAACGTGGATTGATGGAGCCTTTATGAAGCGGCGAATGTCAGGCGGCATGGGCGAGCGAAAAGGGGTAACGGTTGGCCTCATCATTGCCTTGACGGCTATGCTGCCCGCGCTGGCCTACTTGCAGTACCGCTGGATCGGTCAAGTCAGCGAAGCCGAGCGCCAGCGCATGCTGGATGGCTTACGCTCGGCCGGAGTGCGTTTTTCGCAAGACTTCAATAACGAGATCGGCGGGATTTTCCGCGCCGTTGCGGGTGGCCGCGCTGGCGCGGAAAACGACGCGGATGCCATCGCCGAACGCATCCACGATTGGCGCGAGAATAGCCCCGACCGCAACCTTGTTCGCGACTTTTACCTCTCTCGCGGCGGCCCCGCCGGCATCGAGGAGATCCTCCGCTTCTCCAAGGACACCGGCTACTTCGAGCCCGAGCAATCCCCCGAGCATATGGAGCGCGTACGGGAGGGAATCCAAAACCGCATCCGGACCGGTTTCCGGGCGGGCATGCCGCCCGATGCCAGCTGGTCCACCATCGTTGTGCCACGCGGGCAGCCGGTTTTCCGGCGTCCGGGTGACGGACCTCCGGAGGCGCCGCCGGAAGGAGCCGGCCAAGGCCGGATGGGCCAGAGGATGGGCCAGAGGATGGGCCAGAGGATGGGCATGATGCGCCCGCCAGGCCCATTCTCCTTTCAACTTTCCGGATGGGTGATCGTCGAGTTCGATGAAGACTATGTCACGCGCCAGATGCTGCCCCGGTTGGTGCGGCGCCACTACCGCGGGGACTACCAGGTGGATATTGTCAGCCGCGTGGTTGACGGGAAGGTGATCTACCGCTCTGATCCTCAATCGCCTCCCATCGATGAACCGGACGCGACCACCGGTCTTTTCCGCGGACTCGGTCCCGGCGGCCCTCCGCCGATGGCCTTCCGCGGCGGCCTTGAAGGCGAGCCCAAGGGCCCCGGCCCCGGACGCGGCGGCGGCCGTCCGGAAGAAGGCGGGCGCTGGGAGGTTCGCGTCAAGCACCGCGCCGGATCATTGGATGCGGCGGTTGCCGCGATACGCCACCGCAACATGGCGATCAGCGGCGCCATCCTGCTGCTGATGGCAGGCAGCATCGCGATGCTGACGATCACGACGCGGCGCGCGCAGAAACTGGCTCGATTGCAGATGGAGTTTGTGGCCGGCGTATCCCATGAGCTGCGTACGCCGCTGACCGTCATCTGCTCGGCCGCCGACAACCTCGCCGACGGCGTGGTGGGCGGGGAGGAGCAAGTGCAGCGCTACGGCTCCGTGATCCGCGATGAAGGCCGCCGGCTGTCGGACATGGTGGAGCAGATCCTGCGTTTCGCCGGCATCCAGTCCGGACGCGTGCGTTATGACGTGCAGGCCGTCGAGGTGGAAGACGTGGTGAAGCGTGCGATCAATGTCTGCGGCCCGGCGCTGCAACAGTCCGGCTGCCGGCTGGAACAGGATATTGATCCAAGCCTGCCGATGGTGATGGCCGACCCGACGGCGCTGACCCACTGCCTCAGCAACCTGATAGGTAACGCACTGAAGTATGGAAGTGAAGGAGGCTGGGTGGGGGTGGATGCGCGCTTGGCGGAGGAGGCCGGCGGCCGGCGGCAGGTGGAGATCCGCGTGCGCGACCGCGGCCGCGGCATCGAAGGCGACGACCTGCAGCATATCTTCGAGCCTTTCTACCGCGGTGGGCGGGCCATCTCGGACCAGATACAAGGCGCCGGCATGGGGCTGAGCCTGGTGAAGAGAATCGTGGAGGCGCATTCCGGTTCCATCGGGGTGGAGAGCGCGCCCGGCCAAGGCGCCTGCTTCCGCCTCCGCATTCCCGCCGCGACCGACGAACAGATCCCATGGGACAAAGAATTCTCCTGATCGAAGACGAAAAAGGCCTGGTGATGACGATGACCGACCGCTTGCAGCGGGAAGGGTACGCCGTCGACAGCTGCGGCGACGGCGAATCCGGCTACAACCAGGCCTGCGCACAGCCCTACGACCTGATTCTGCTCGACGTGATGATGCCCAAGCGCAGCGGCTTTGACGTCTGCCGGGACTTGCGTCAAAAGGGCATCGAGACGCCCATTCTGATGCTCACCGCGCGCGACCAGACGGTGGACAAGGTGGTGGGCTTGAAGCTCGGCGCCGATGATTACGTCACCAAGCCGTTCGACATGATGGAGCTGTTGGCGCGCGTGGAGGCGCTGCTGCGCCGCTCCCCGGCCAAGCCGGATCCGGCCGCGGGGAGCTTTGAGTTCGGTGAGGTGAAGGCCGACTTCCGCGCCGCGGAGGTGACTCGCGACGGAACACAGGTGGCCCTATCGGCGAAGGAATTCCAGCTGCTTCGCTTTCTTGTCGAGAACAAGGGCGAGGCGCATTCGCGCGAGAAATTGCTGAGCGAAGTCTGGGGATACGAGGCGGCGATGAACACGCGCACGGTGGACGTGCACATGGCCTGGCTTCGTCAGAAGCTGGAACAGAATCCGAAGTTCCCGCGCCACTTGGTTACAGTGCGCGGGATCGGCTACAAATTCGTCGACTAGAGTCTGGAGATTACCAGCGGGAACCGCGTCCGCCGCCGCGCCCGCCACGGCCGCCGCCGCCGCCACCGCCCCCGGCCGGCTTCGGCCTGGCTTCGTTCACATTGATGGCGCGGCCCTTCATGTCGCTGCCGTTCAGTCCGTTGATCGCCGCTTCGGCTTCATTGCGGTTGGACATTTCCACAAACGCAAAACCGCGGGGCTGGCCCGTGTCGCGGTCTGTCACAATATGCACGCGCTCGACGGCGCCATAAGCCGAAAATGCCGCCAGCAACTCATCCTGAGTGACTTGGTAGCTGAGGTTTCCTACGAAAATATTCGTCATCGGTTGATCCTTTCAAAAATGGGCGTCTCTGTCAGACTGTAGTCGTAGGTAGGAACTACCGGCCGGAAAGCATTCGCGGATAAACGCATGCGGGCAAAGACCCCTTTATTGTATCACCGGGCAACGCCCCCGGTGATAGCCTCAACGACCCGCCGCAAGAATTCCGGATAGAAATCCAGGTTCGAATTCAAAGCCCTTTGCGAGCCCAGCCGCACCACGACCATGTCCAGGCTGGGAATGATCCAGCATGCCTGCATCCCATAGCCGGACATAAAGGTGCCGCCACGCGAAATCGTCGGGCGTGAGGCGGCCGGACGTGAACAGTTTCGCCAGCGCAACGCCGGTCAGCGACTTGGTGCAGGAAGCGATGCCGCGCGGATCCTCGAAGTTGAGCCACTCCGCGGCAATCCAGCCGTTACGGATGATCAGCACGCTGTGCGGGCCCTCAAACCGCAGGCAGTAGCGCCACGCTTCTTCCAGCCGGGCGCGATCGAAACCTGCCTCCGCCGCTCCGCTTCTCCAGCCACCTTCGGATTCCGGCGGCGGAAAGTAGGCGGCCGACAGCAGCAGCAGCGCGAATGCGGTGTTCATCGGTCGTTTTCCGGCTCGCATTGTATATAGTGGATAGATGTCTTCCACAGGCGCGCCCACGCAGGGCCCTTCACCCGCTTTGTTTTTTGAGACCGTCAACTCCTACCAGCGCACCGCGGCATTGAAAGCCGCCATTGAATTGGAGGTTTTCACGGCCATTGGCGCCGACGCGTCCACCGCCGAAGCGATTGCCGGCCAAGTCGGCGGTACCGTGCGCGCAACACGGATCTTGTGCGATTACCTTGTCGTCATCGGCCTTCTTTTGAAGAACGGAGACCGGTACGAGCTGACCGGGGATTCCGCCCTCTTCCTCGACAAGAAATCCCCGGCCTACATGGGCGGAGCCGCATTGTTCCTGCTATCCCCCACCGTGTTGGAGGCCTTCGGCGATCTCGCGCGTGTCGTGCGAACCGGCAAGACCGTGCTCGACGGCCAGGGCACCGTGGAACCCGATCACCCGGTCTGGCGGGAATTCGCCCGCTCCATGGCGCCGATGATGGCGCTGCCGGCCGATCTGATCGCCTCCCGCCTCGCCGCACAGGACAAGCCGCAGAAGATTCTCGACATTGCCGCCGGACACGGGCTGTTCGGCATCGCCTTCGCGAAGAAGAATCCGCAGGCTTTTATCCATGCACTCGACTGGCCCAAGGTGCTGGAAGTCGCCAGGCAGAACGCCGGCGCCGCCGGAATCTCCAACCGCTACAGCACCATGGAAGGCGACGCCTTTCAAGTGGAGTTCGGCAATGGCTACGACGTCGTGCTGCTCACCAATTTCCTTCATCACTTCGATTTCGAAACCTGCGTCGGCATCCTGCGGAAGATCCATGGATCGCTGAACCCCGGCGGCGTCTGCGCCACGCTGGAATTCGTGCCCAACGAGGACCGCGTGACGCCCGCCGTCCCCGCGGCATTCGCCATGATGATGCTCGGCACCACCGCCAAGGGCGACGCCTATACTTTCGCCGAGCTCGACAGCATGGCGTCTCAAGCCGGTTTTGCCCGTTCCGAGTGGGCCGGCCTTGACCCCAGTCCGCAGAGCGTTGTCGTCTCCTACAAGGCATGACGCAAGCTCACCCAGATTCGAAGGAGGCGCTCGCACACCAACTTCGCCAATCGAGCGACGCGGGAAGCCGCTTACGGCTTTCCGGGGCCGGCAGCAAGCGCCGCATGGGCGGCCCCGTGCTCGAAGCCGACATCCAGATCACCACGGCGGCGCTCAACAAAGTTCTTCAATACGAGCCGAAGGATCTCACCATCAGCGTCGAGGCGGGCCTGCCGTGGAGTCGGCTGCAACGCATGCTCGCCGCCGAACGCCAGATGATCCCGCTTGACCCTCCCTATTTCGAACAAGCAACCGTCGGCGGCGTTGTGGCTTCCAACACCTGTGGCCCCCGGCGCAGGCTGTACGGCAGCGCTCGCGATCACGTCATCGGCATGCAGTTTGTCACACTCGAGGGCAAGATCATTCAAAGCGGCGGCATGGTGGTGAAAAACGTCGCCGGCCTCGACATGGGCAAGCTCATGATCGGCAGCTTCGGCACGCTCGCTGCCCTCGCCGTAGTGAATTTCAAGCTCACCCCGATGCCTCCGGCCAGCCGCACTTTTCTGTTCCAGTCCGATTCCGCCGATGAGGCCGTCGATCGCCGCGATGAGATCCTCCGCGGAGTCCTGCAACCATGCGCCGTGGATTTGTTGAACCCGCATGCCGCCGCGCAGCTTGGTCTGGAAGGCTACACGCTGGCCGTACAGGCCGTGGGCAGCGAAAAGGTGGTGGAACGTTACCGGCGCGATTTGGCCGGCTGGCGCGAATGGGAAGGCAGTCCGGAATCCACCCTCTGGGAGTCGATCCGCGAATTCACCCCAAGCTTCCTGGCGGAACGGGAAGATGGCGCCGTCGTCAGGCTTTCGGGAGCCCTCGATCAGTTGCGCCAGATCTGCGAGGACGCGAAGGTGCCCTTCGTGGCGCGCGCGGGCAATGGTGTGGGTTATGGCTACTTCCCCGACGCCGAGTCGGCCGTGAGCTGTCTGGGCGAATGCGTGCAGAAAGGCTGGCGCGGCGTGGTGGAGCACTTGCCGAACCGCTCGATTACCGCCGAAGAGCAATGGCCGGCGCCGGGCGATGATTTTGCCGTAATGGAAAAGATCAAGAATATGATGGACCCGAAGGGGCTGCTCAACAAGGGGCGATTGTATGGACGCATCTGAACTGCTCCAGTTGGACCGCCCGCAGCAGAAAGACCTCGACCGCTGCGTGCATTGCGGTCTCTGCCTCAACGCCTGCCCCACCTATCGCGAGAATGGCCTCGAAATGGATTCCCCGCGCGGGCGTATCTATCAGATGAACCTTGTCGCCGGCGGCGCCGAAATCGGCCCCAGCTATCTCGAACACATCGAGCTGTGCCTCGCCTGCCGCGCCTGCGAAACCGCCTGTCCTAGCGGCGTCCAATACGGCCGTCTCATGGAAGCCGCCCGCGCCGAGATTGAGCAACGCGTTCACAGACCCTGGACCGTGCGCCTGGCGCGCTCCGTCGTCTTCGGCTGGCTGCTTCCTTCGCGCACCGGTTTGCGCATGGCCGCGGGCATGTTGTGGGCCTATCGCAAACTGGGTATCCAGGCGCTGGTGCGGTCGGTTGGACTGCTGCGATTGTTCGGAAAACTGGGCGAACTGGAGCAGTTGGCTCCCGATGCCGAATTGCCAACCTTCTTCTCGCAGTATGGAAAGGTGTTCCCCGCCGAAGGCGGCCGCCGCTACCGTGTCGCGCTGCTGGGAGGCTGCATCGCCAACATCAGCTTCGCCCGCCTGAATGAGGCCACCGTCCGCGTGCTGCAAAAGAACGGCTGCGAGGTCACCGTCCCAGACGGCCAGACCTGCTGCGGCGCTTTGCACATGCACTCCGGAATCCGCGATCAGGCCCGCGAACTGGCCCGCCAGAACATCGCCGCCCTGATGCAAGGCAACTACGACGCGATCATCACCAACGCCGCCGGCTGCGGCTCCACGCTGAAGGAATACGGCGAGCTGCTCGAACATGACAACGGTTCCGCCGCGGCGGCGCAGGAATTCTCCCGCAAGGTAAAGGATGTCACCGAATTCCTCGCGTCCATGGAATTGACGCCGCCTCGCGGCAAACTGAACGTCAAGGTCACCTACCAGGACTCCTGCCACCTCGCCCACGGCCAGAAGGTTAAGGCCGCTCCGCGCCAGCTGCTCCGCGCCATTCCCGGACTGCAGCTGAAGGAGATGATGGCCGCCGACATCTGCTGCGGCAGCGCAGGCATCTACAACGTCGTGCAGAACGAGATGTCGATGGCCGTGCTGGAAAAGAAAATGGCGAACGTCAACCGCACCGGCGCTGCCGTCATCGCCACCGCCAATCCCGGCTGCATGCTGCAACTCCGCGCCGGCGCCTGCCTGCATGGGGACGGCCAGCGCGTGGCACACGTCGTGGAATTGCTGGACGAAGCCTACCGCGCTTAGTCCGGCTATCTCGACTCCAGCCGCCGCAGCGTGAGTTGCGCCTGTTGCTGGATCTGATCGTTCGGGTTGCGTAGAAAGCGGCGGACGGCATCGGCGTCCTCGCGCCTCCCGACAAGAAACAGCGCGCGCAAAGCCTCCCAGGCGTGCTGGTCGTCGGCGGCCAGTTCCATCAGCGGCTGCCCGGCATCCACTGCCGATTCATCGGGAACCAGCCGGGAGCGAATCGCGCCGGGCAGTTCGCATCGAACCTCGGCATCATCGATCCGCGCCACCAACGTTCCGGCATTCGTGTATTCGCCTTCCTGCAGGCGGAACTTTACGCGCCCCGAACGTGGCGCCTTCACCTCGGATGGCTCCAGCATCGCCCGGATTTCATCAACCCCGGCATCGTCGCGGAACGCGGCCAGAGCCAGCGCCGCGTTGCGCCGCACCAGCGGGACCTCATCCTTCAGCAGTCCATGCAGCGCCGCGCGGAACGGCTCATGCGTGCGGTCCTGGCCCATGATCCAGGCAACGCTCTGCCGCAGCTCCGGATTGGAGTGGCCGGCCAGCTCGGCAATGCGCGGATAGTACCGCCGCGCGGAGCGGTCGCTGCGCGCCATCTTCTCACCGATCTGCACCAGCGCCTGCTGCATGCGCCGCGGCCGCTGCTCGTTGGCCAGGTACTCTTCCATCGCGGCGTCGGTCAGCCGCCGGCCGAACCAGGAGTCATACCAGAACCAGAACGGCAGCGCCACCATCGCCACCGCGATTCCCGTGATGAGAAGGTAGGCGCGCCGGCTCGGACGTTTGCCCACCGGCCGCCCGCTCCAGCTGGTCTCTTGCGGCATCTGTTCCATGTGTGGAAGTTCAGCTTTGCATTATACGTCGCAGATGCGCAGCGCCTCGTCGAGCGACGTGAGGGCGTCCTTGAGCGGCGTGTACTCATGCGCCACCCATCCGCTGAACTTCAATTCGGCGATGGACCGCGCGATCCCCAGATAGTTCATCTCCTGCGTGTCGTCGAACTCGTGCCGCCCCGGATTGCCGGCAGTATGAAAGTGCGCGATGTGCTGGAAATTGTCGCGGATCGTCCGGATGATGTCGCCTTCCATGATCTGCGCATGATAGATGTCATAGAGAATCTTCACTCGCGGTGAATTCACGCGCTTGCAGATCTCCACGCCGAATTTCATCCGGTCAAACTGGTAGTCCGGATGGTTCACCTTCGAGTTCAGGTACTCCATGCAGATGTTGACGCCCTTGTCCTCGGCGTGCGCCTTCACCTTGTTCAAAAAGGCGGCGCAGTTGTCGATCGCCTCCTCATCGGAGATGCCGGCACGATTGCCGGAAAAGGTGATGACGTTCGGAACCCCATTGGCGGCGGCCTTGTCGAGGTTCGAGCGCATCACCGCCTCCAGTTTTTCGTGATTCTCCTTCCGGTTCAGCGCATCCCGGATGGAACCGGCTCCAGGCGCCATGGTCGGCACCAGTCCATGTTTTTTCAGCGTGGGCCAGTCGGCCTCCCCGATCAGGTCGAAGCCGGTGGCGCCGAGCCGCGCCGCATGATGCGCCATCTCATCGAGTGAAAAATTGGTGCCGCGGAAACAGCCGCGCGTCACGGCCTGCTTCAGCCGGCCTTTCCGTTGCGCCCGGGTCTGCTGCGCCGCCAATGGCAGCGCCGCCAGCGTGGGAACAAAGTTTCTGCGGTTCATGCCCTTATCCTACTCTCTTTACGCCAACCGCGATCCATGCGCTGCGCCGGTGCTCCATCCTCTCCGGAAAATTCTTTGCCAGCGCCTCTCGCGCCTGTTCGCGGAAGCGATTCCACTGGTCCTCGTCCAGGTTGCTGCGGAGAAATCGCGTTTGCGTGGAAGCTTCGCGCATCGCGAGAAAATCCTCCCGGTCCACTCTCATGATGTTTTCCACCCGCCGCACGGTGACCGAGTCCAGCCCGGCTCCCGCCAACGCCTGCTCCAACTGCACCGGATCGGTATATCGATCCTCCGACGGCAGCGCCGCCTGCAAAGCCTCCCTCCACCGATCCGGCTGGACGAACGAATCGGCCACCTCCTGCCACAGCTTGCGCGGCGGATCCTGCTCATCGGTCCAGGCGGTCACTCCCAGACGTCCGCCCGGCCGCAACACCCGCACCATATCGAGAAGCGCCGATTCGGCGTCGGCGATATGAGAAATCACAAAGTTGGCAAACACCCGGTCAAACAGCCCGTCGCGGAACGGAATTCCCGGCGCCACGGCGTGCACCACGCGGTCGATCCCTTTCCCGCGGGCCACACGCAGCATCACAAGCGACGGGTCAATCGCCGCGACGATGCCTGCCTCCCCAACCTTTTCCTTTGCGATCAATGCCGCCACGCCGGTTCCTGTTCCCACGTCCAGCGTCCGCGCACCCGGAGGGATCTCCAGCGCCCCGATCATCTCCCGCGCTGGCGGCTCAAAAAGCAAGCCCGCCGAGAGCCGCTCGTGCGTCGCGGCCACCGAATCGTAGGATTTCCAGGACTGCATCCTTGACACCAATCTCCTTTAACATATGATGCTCAAGATGGATACCACGCGCCGCCAGTTCTTGTCCGGGCTCGCCGCGGCGGCTCTGCACGCCGCCGAGCCGGTCATCGACATTCATCAGCACACCAACTATTCCGGCCGCTCCGATGAAGCGCTTCTCGCGCACCAGCAGACGATGGGCATCACAAAGACCGTCCTGCTGCCGGCCGGCTCGCGCTTCGGCCTGGAAGCGCAGGCCCATGGAAATGACTCCGTCCTGCAACTGGCACGCCTCCATCCCGGCAAGTTTCTTTTCTTCGCCAACGAAGTCACCTGGCTGCCGGAGGCGCCCGCGGTCATCGAAAAATACTTGAAGCTGGGCGCTATCGGCATCGGCGAGCAAAAGTTCTTTGTCGATTCCTCCGCCTCCACGCTCGACGCCATCTGCGGTCTTGCTCGCGACTACCGCGTTCCGGTTCTCTTGCACTTTCAGCACGAGCGCTACAACGTCAACTTCGACGGCTTCCACAAACTGCTCGAGCGATTCCCCCAGGTGAATTTCATCGGTCACGCCCAGACTTGGTGGGGCAACATTGACCGCAACCACCGGCAGGAGGTCATGTATCCCAACACGAAGGTGACCCCGGGCGGCATCACCGACCGCTATCTGCGCGACTACGGAAACATGTTCGGCGACCTGTCGGCCGGTTCCGGACTCAACGCGCTGTTGCGCGATGAAGACCACGCCCGTGGGTTTCTTGAGCGCCACCAGAACAAACTGCTCTACGGAAGCGATTGCAATGATTCGCTCGGCGCCGGCGACAAGTGCAGCGGCTCCAAACAAATCGCCGCCGTCAGACGCCTGGCTTCCGCCGATGTGGCCCGCAAGATCCTTTACGCCAACGCGGCTCGCCTGCTGCGGCTTACCTTGTAGGCGCCGGCATCCCGATCCGCACCAGCGGTTGTTCCGCCAGAACCTCTTCGTGAAACCGGTCGCACCCGATGCACAGATTCCGGTACACACGCCCCGATTCCAGCACCTTCTCCGACTCCTTCAAGAATCTCTCCACGCTCCAACCGCGGCTGATCCCCATCCGCTCCGGATGCCCCATGGAAATCGCCTCATACACCGGGTTCCCCCGCAGCCGCTCCAGAATCTCTTCCAGCGGCTCCTCCAGCAGATTCCCCACCGGCAGCTTCGTCTTCACGCAGCACGGATACACGTTCCCCGCCGGATCCACCGACACCTCCGATCCCGAATGCCGGTGATCCAGAAAATTCAGCCCGCCCGACCACCGGTTGCAGAAATTGTCCCTGATCCCGGCCACGCTCAGCTCGTTCTCCCACGCCCTCCCCCGCGGCCAAAGCTTCCCGATCCAGCTGTCCGGCGTCGCCCCGAAAAAATGATAGAAGGGTCCCTCTCCGGCCGCGTCACGCGCCTCTCCGGCCACCGGTGCGAAATGCCGTACTCCCTGCTCTTCAAACATCTCCGTCAGCTTTTGTACCAGCTCCTCCCGCGCGCTCTCCTCCTCCAGCCCGGCGTGATATTCGTCGATCCCCGACACAGAGATCATCCATACTTTCCTCTCGATCAGATCCTTCAGCACTGGCGCCGTCAGCACATCTCCCGTCGTCTGCACAATCAGCTTCACCCCGCCCCGCTCCCGGTACTTGTCTTGCAGCAGTCTCAGCGCTGGGTACAATACCGTCTCCCGCACTGGCTCCAGCAGTATCTCCCCGCCTGCCAGAATCACGCTCCCCGCCTTTTCCTCGCCGCCGTGCTCCACGTCCAAATACGTCATCCGCTCCGGAAAATTCCCGATCACCCGCGCGTAGTTTGCCCGCGACTCCTCCACTACCTGCACCAGTTCCTCCCCGTGATACGGCCGGAACCGGTCTTCATAGCAATGCGCACATCGCCGGTGACACAGCCAGCTCATTACGTAGTAGATCGATTCCATTGGTACCTCCATCCTACATCCGTTTGGCCAGTCCCCAGGTTACGCTGGTACTTCCCCTCTGCTTGTTGTCTTTGGGCGGATTGCCGCATAGCCTAAGGCGCTAGCCCCCTCAAACGGGATGAAGTTGCGCTGAATCAGCCAAATAGGTTTACATTGGCATAAGAGTATTCTTTTGGAAAACTAAGGGCGCCTTGCATTGACCTGGTACTAGGACGCCTATACAATTTGGTCGTGGTACCAGGAGTTGTATGAGGGAGGAAATGAATCTGAAATCCAATACCGAGGTTGCCGGCCTGGCTGAGTTGGCTTCCTCCACGGCGCTGGTCTCTGAGGACCAGCCCGCATCTCAGGACGAGGCTGCCGCGCCGGTTAAGATCCGCATTGCCATCATCGACGATCATCCTATCGTCCGCGACGGCCTGCGCAAGCTGCTTGAACTGGAGGACGACTTCCAGGTCGTCGCCGAGGGCGACAACGGCCGCCAGGCGCTGGAGATCATTGAAGACCTTCAACCGGACGTCATGCTGCTTGATCTGAAAATGCCCGGCGTCGACGGTCTAACCGCGCTGCAAAGCCTGCAGCACACCCCGCACAAGACCCGCATCATCGTGCTCACCGCCTCTGAAGATAAGAACGAATGGGTGCAGGCCATGAAGCTCGGCTGTTCCGGGATCGTCATCAAGCAGACACAACCGGATCTCATCGTAAAGAGCATCCGCAAGGTCCAAACCGGTGAGATCTGGCTCGATTCTCACACCACCGCCGCCGTCATGCGCCAGTTCGCCTCACCCGCCGATCATCTTGCCGCCGCCGGTCCTAAGGGCCGAGAACGTTCCCCGCTCTCCAACCGCGAACGGGAAATCGTCGCTCTGGTCGCGCAAGGCTACAAGAACAAGGAAATGGCCGAGAAGATGTTCATCAGTGAGCAGACCGTGAAGAACCATCTGCACAACATCTTTGATAAGCTCGGCGTTTCAGACCGCCTGGAACTCGCACTCTACGCCATCCATAAAGGACTACACCTCGGCCAAGAAGCCAAACAGTAGTCTTCGCGTCTCTCGGTGCGCCCCTGCTACGCTCGAAGAAAATAGTTATTCAGCGGAACAAAACAGACGCCTGACACGTACGTCTAATTAATCGAGGAAAAAACGTCTCCGCGCGAGCACCCTTTCCCCAACCATCCAATGTTCCGCGCGGAGACGTCCTCGGGTTCTAATACACCTGCAATCATAATTCCCAATTGCTGTCCGCGCAACAAGATTTTACACCCCGCCACTCTCTGCTGTAATTCACCACAGGCACCACCCCGGTGTGTATCACCGCCGGAACGCCGCCGCCTTCCTCTCCTTCTTCCTCCCAGCTTGCAATGGCTCGTTCATGAAATCTAGAAATGGCATCATTACTTCGAACCGCGTCCACAATTCCCCATACAAGCCCGCCTGTCCCGCCAGCTTTCCTTCCAGCGTCACATAAAAATACCACTGCTTCCGCCGCAGCAATTCCTCCGCCGGATGCTCCGCGGCAAATCCTTTCGGGACTCTCCGCAGTTGCTCCCCATGCAACTCACCCATCAGATGCTTCACCGCCTTCGCACCCGTCAACCGCTCAAACTCCTCATGCTCCTCGGCCAGCATCCCGCGCAGGATCCGCAGTTCATCGGGCCCCGGTATATACACCCCCCAGCGCAGGGCTGTACTTCAGCGTGTCGCCGGGCATGCTTGCCCAGGCTACGGTGCCGGAACGTCGCCGCGATATGGGTCTTGTGAATCGTGCCATCGGTTCCTCCTCTTCTCTCGCTATAATCGGTGCTTGCCGGCCAGCGTTCCTCCATCTTACCGTCCGTCTCCCGCCTTGGACCAGATTGCCGCTCAGCTCCGCGCTATCCCCGATCTTCTCGTGCGGGAAAATGAGCCCCTCCGGCTCCACACCCGTTTCGGCATCGGCGGTCCCGCCGCCCTGTTCGCCGACTGCGCCACCGAAGATGCCTTCGCCACCGCCATGCGTGCCGCCTCTCTCGCCCAAATCCCGCTCACCGTCATTGGCGGCGGCTCCAATCTTGTCGTCTCCGATAAGGGTTTAGACGGCGTTGTCATCCGCTACCGCGCCGAATCCATCCGCGCCGATGGCCTCCACCTCCACGCCGATGCCGGAGCTGAGCTGCAAACCCTCGTCGACTTCTCCATCGCCCAGGGCCTCAAGGGCCTGGAAACCATGACCGGCATTCCCGGCTGGGTCGGCGCAGCCATCTACGGCAACGCAGGGGCCTACGGCCATTCCATCTCCGAGCGCGTCCACCACATACGCTTCTGGGACGGCGAATCCATCCGCGAATTCCCGAACGCCGAATGCCAGTTCGCCTACCGCGAAAGCATCTTCAAGCGCCACAAAGCCTGGATCATCTTCTCCGCCGAGCTCCTCATGGATCGCGCCGATCCATCCGACCTCCGCCGCATCGCCGAGGAGATCCGCCAGATCCGCGATGCCAAGTATCCCCCCTCCATGAAATGCGCCGGCAGCATTTTCAAAAACTGTCTCTTTGCCCAGTTGCCCGCCGCCGCCGCCGCCGAAGTTCCTCCGCACGTGGTCCGCGAAGGCAAGGTCCCCTCCGCCTGGTTCCTCGAACAGGTAGGAGCCAAGGGCATGCGGCGCGGCCACATCCACGTCGCCGATTACCACGCCAATCTCGTCTACAACGCCGGCGCTGGCGCCGCCGCCGACCTCTGCGCACTCATCGCCGAACTCAAGCAAAAAGTCCGCGCCCGTTTCGGCTTCGATCTCGAAGAGGAGGTCCAATATGTCGGCTTTTAGCCGCGCTCTCCCGCTCGCCCTTGCCGCCGCGCTTTCTCTCTGCGCCCAACCACGCTCACGCGCGCGCGATCTCGGTATCCCTTTCGACGGCCAGCCCGGCCGCTTCAACGCCATCACCGACGTCGCCGGCGTCGAGGTCGGCCACAGCACCATCATCCAGGGCGACGGCCCTCTCCCAGTCGGCAAAGGACCAGTCCGCACTGGCGTCACCGCCGTGCTCCCACGCGGCCGCGGCGGCGTCATGGACCCCGTCTTCGCCGGATGGTTCCCGCTCAACGGCAACGGGGAAATCACCGGAACCGCCTGGCTCGAGGAAAGCGGCTTCCTCGAAGGCCCGGTCCTCATCACCAACACCCACAGCGTCGGCGTCGTCCGCGACGCCGTCATTGAATGGCAGATCCGCCGCGGCCTTCGCGATCCCGCACGCGGCTGGTTCGCCCTCCCCGTCGTCGCCGAAACCTACGACGGCTACCTGAACGACATCAACGGATTTCATGTCCGCCCGCAACACGCCTTTCAAGCTCTTGACTCCGCCCGCGGCGAAGCGGTCGCCGAAGGCAGCGTCGGCGGTGGCACCGGCATGATCTGCCATGAATTCAAGGGCGGCATCGGCGCCTCTTCCCGAATCGCCGGCCCCTACACCGTCGGCGTACTCGTCCAATGCAACTACGGCCGCAGAAGCCAGCTTCGCGTTGCCGGCCTCCCCGTCGGCCGCGAAATCACCGAAGGCAGTTGGCGCGGAACCGAACAAGGCTCCATTATTATCCTGGTCGCCACCGACGCTCCGCTTCTCCCGCACCAGCTCAAGCGCCTCGCACGCCGCGCCGCCATGGGACTCGCACGCAACGGCAGCGTCGCCGGCAACAGCTCCGGCGATCTCCTGCTCGCTTTCTCCACAGCCAACCCCGGCGCAGCCTCCGCCGCCACCCTCCGCATGCTCCCCAACGAAAACATGGACCCGCTTTTTGAAGCCACCATCCAGGCCACCGAGGAAGCCATCATCAACGCCATGGCCGCCTCCGATACCATGACCGGCGTCAACGGCCGCAAAGTCCTCGGACTTCCCCACAACCGCCTTCGCGACATCCTCAAAAAATACAACAGGCTCACCCCTGCCAATTAGCTCAACTCCCGCCGCCCCGTCTCCGGCAGCGCCATCATCAGCGCTGCCGCCACCGCAAAGAACGCCGAGTTGATCAGCAGCCCATGACTCAGCCCGTGCGCGTCGGCCACCGCGCCCACCGCCCACGGCGCCGCCGCCGATATCGCCCGCCCGAAGTTGTAAGCGAACCCCATCCCCGCCCCCCGGCTCGCCGTCGGAAACAGCTCCGCCAGCATCGCGCCGAACAGCGAAAAGTATCCCGACCCGAAAAATCCCATCAGCGGAGCCAGCACCAGCAACGCCGCCGCGGCCGAGTCTCCCGCCCACTGCGGAGCCAGTCCATACACCGGCGTTAGCGCCGCCGCCGCGCCCATATAAAACAGGAACACCGGCCGCCTCCCGAACCGGTCCGCCATCCACCCGAACGTCAGGTATCCCGCCAGCGCCCCGCACTGCATCGCGAACATCCACGCGCTTCCCGCCGACAGCCCCAGTCCCGCTCCCCCCGCCTCCCGCGGCGCCGAAAGAAAACTCGGCAGCCACGTGAACAGCCCCCAATATCCCAGCAGCACCGCCGTCGCCACCGACGTCCCCAGCAGCGTGTTCCTCCTCAGCGGTTCCCGGAACAATGCGCTCAGCGGAGCCGCCTTCTCCTGCTTCAGCCACGCCTCCGGCTCCGACACCTTCCGCCGGATTCCCACCGTCACCAGCGCCGGCAGCACTCCCACCAGAAACAACGCCCGCCACCCCCACGTCGGCAGAATCAACGCCGCCAGCACCGCCGCCAGCATGTAGCCCAGCGCCCACCCAGACTGCATCACACCGATCGCCCTCGCCCGCTGATGCGCCGGCCACCATTCCGCCACCAACACCGCCCCCGCCGACCATTCCCCCCCCCGCCCCCGCCCCCCCAAAAAACGCCACGCCAGCAGCGATCCCAATCCCGTCGACAGCGCCGTCCCGCCCGACGCCAGCGAATAAACCAGAATCGTCAGAATCAGCGTCCGCCTCCTCCCGATCCGGTCCGCCAGCATCCCCGCGCCCACTCCTCCCACGGAGGAGGCGACCAGTGTGAACCCGCTCACCAGCCCCGCCTGCGCCGCGCTCAGCCCGAACTCCTCCCTAATCGACTGAATCGCAAACACATAAAGCAGCACATCGCAGGCATCCAGCAAGAACCCAACCGTCGCCGCCCACAGCGCCATCCACTTTGGCTCGCTCTTCATCAACCCGGCAAGTATAACGAAAAAAAGTAACCCCTCCACCCTAAACTACGCCTTTTCAATCGACGCGCTCTTCCGCTATCCTATGGGAAGCCTGTACCGCGTTTCTGAGCCGCGACCGTAGGGAGCGGTTTTCACACGGAGAGAGGTCAACTATGTCCGCTATCGGCAATCCGCGAATTTCACCCGTTGAGGCTCCCCCTTCCCACAGCGCTCCCGCCGCTCAGCCCACTCCCGGCGGCAAGTTCCCTCGGAAACTCTCGCTCCTCTCTCTGCTCATCCTCGCCGGCGCTCTCGCTGCCTGGCAATCCTGGCTCAAGCCCGCCGCCCCAGACCCCGCCACCGCCGCGATTTCTCTCATCCGTACCACCCGTGTCGCTACCGCCAATCTCGACCACACTCTCCGCATCTCCGGTCAAACCTCCTCCCGCGAATACCAGAACATCACCGCGTCCATCATGCGCGGCCCCGATGCTGGCCGCGAGATGATCCTTCTGTTTCTCATCCAATCCGGTAAACAGGTCAAGAAGGGCGACCTGCTCGCACAGATCGATTCCAAGTCGCTCGAGGACCACGTCGACGACATCGCCGCCGACATCACCAACGCCGAGGCCGATATCCGCAAGCGCAAGGCCGAGCAGGCCGTCGATCTCGAGAATCTCAATCAGACCATCCGCGTCGCCAAGTCCGACCTCGAACGCGCTACTCTCGATGCCAAGCCCAGTGAAGTCCGCACTCCCATCGATCAGGAGTTGCTCAAGCTCGCCGTCGATGAAGCCGCCGCCCGCTACAAGCAGGCGCAGTCCGACGTCGAGCACAAACTCGTCGGCTACAAGTCCGAAATCCGCATCCTCGAAATCACCAAGTGGCGTCACGAAAACCATCGAGAACGCCACAGGATTGACCTCGTCCGGTTCACAATTCGCTCTCCCATGGACGGCCTCGCCGTCGTCCAAGCCACCTTCCGCGGCGGGGAATGGAATCTCATCCAGCAGGGCGATCAGCTCTTCCCCGGCCAACTCTTCATGAAGGTCGTCAATCCTGCCAACATGCAGGTCGAGGCCCTCATGAATCAGTCTGAAAGCGACCTCGTCCGCATTTCCCAGAAAACCAGCATCCAGTTCGACGCCTTCGCCGGCATGAAGTTCCCCGGCAAGATCTACACCATTGGCGCTCTCGCCACCGGCGGCTTCCGCCAGAACAACTATATCCGCAGTATCCCCGTCCGCATCTCCATCGATGGCTCTGACCCACGCCTCATCCCCGACCTCTCCGCCTCCGTCGACATCCTTCTCAAGCGCGAGGAAAACGTCACCAGAGTCCCGCTCGGCGCGGTCTTCCAGGATGGCAGCCAGGACGTTGTCTTCGTCAAGTCCGCCGGCAAGTTCCAGAAGCGCCCCGTAACCCTCGGCGCCAAGAACGCCACTCACGCACGCGTCATCTCCGGCCTCTCCTCCGGCGAGGAAATCGCACTCTCCCGCCCGCCCTCGGGCGTATAGGGTAGCGTAGCGCCGGAATCCGCGTGGGGCGGGCCTTCAGCCTCGCCCGCTTAAAGTGGGCAGGCCGGCAAGGTCAGCCGCTTCCATTTCCGCCTGCCGAAAGTGGATATGCACGCCGCTACTTGGCTGTATCACGCACAAACCGGACTGACCCAACTCACGCACCCGTCATCGCTGGCCCAGGAAATCGCACCTCTCCAGCCCGCCCTCGGGCGTCCAAAGCTGCCGCCACCAGCCCCACCAACTCCGTCCAGGGCCATCCAGCAGGCCAGCATGTATGTCCCCATCCGCGCCCAGCAGCGATCGCGTCCGCTTCACCAGTTCCGCGTCTTCTCCTCACACACCGGGGCAACCCGGTCGCGCGTCTGGAGCCGGTAACACTGACCACCAGTGTGATCAGCAATACTCTGAGCGGATGACGCGCCATCCTAAGTCGACCCCGCCGAGGCGAGCCCCGGTCGAATTGCGACGGTGTTAGGCTACGGCTGTCAATCCCATCTTCGACGTCGCTGCATGAGCTCTGGGCCATCGGCAAAAGCGCGGCGTGTCTTCGCCGCGCTGAAGCGTATCGGCTGGCGTCATGATCGCACGGAGATGTGGCCTCGCCCGCCATTGTGGCTGGAAAACGGGCCATCAGGAAGTTAGCCCTCGCCGAGCATGTCGTCCATTAAGCGCCGCTGATCATTTCCTGCGAAGCCATCCGCCTGGATACGACGTCATTACCAGGGCCTCGCGGCTGAAGTCCTGCTCGAAGTCGTTCGAGCCGCCTTCCTTCAGGAACTGGCGCACGGCCGCCATGGGTCCAGGGCCTTGCTCCGGATGCGTCGGCACCCCATCGAGGTGGGTGTCCTCGACCAGGATGTAGCTGCCCTTCGATACCATAGGCGCGTACATTTTCAGTTCCTCGAGCACGTGGGGCATCGAGTGATCCGAGTCGAGGTTGACGATCACCCGCTTGCCTTTCACCCGCTCAAGAGTCGCAGCTACTATTTTGGGATCCGTCGATGAGCCGAGCGAAAACGTCACGTACTTCCTCCAAAGGGCCTGCTTCGACGCCGCTGCCGTCAGATTCTGGATGTCGACCGTCAACACACGCGAATTCTCAAGGCCCGCGCCATCGAGCGTTTGCGCCCACCACAAAGCCGAGCCGCCTTGCCACGTGCCCGTCTCTACGATGTAATCCGGCTTCACTTCCCAGGCGATCTGTTGCAGCATCCACAGATCGAGCGGATTCTTGATGATCCGCACGCCGTGAAACGTGAGCGATTCCCAGATCGGGAGTTCATGGAACAGCCGCATGAGCTCCTTCTGGCGCTCGATCGGGAATTTCAGATCGCGCTGCTTCAGGACTTCCTGATACGCCGTTTGCGCCACCTCGAGCTGCGCTTTCCCGAACGCTGCCGTCTGCTCGTACGGTTTTAATCCAATCGAAACGAAGATAAGGGATTTTGTTTTGCCATCGGCTTCGAAGTGGAGGTCTGTCGAGACGCTCACCTCGACTGGCAGGTGCCGCAACGCTTCCGCCGGAACTTGCGCGGATACCAATTGCGGCCCTGGCTTGTCGAAGGAGTGGCGCATCGCTTCCACTTCGTTCACGCGCGCGATGAGAGTGCCAGGGCCCTTGGCGTCGGCCATCAATTCATCCGGAATCGTGAACTCGAGTTCCAAATAAACCGGCTTTATCGACGGCGGATCGAGGCGAAAGGCGAATTGGGGGCCGGTCCACAACCAATCGGAAGTGCCCGCATAGATGCCTCCGGTGATGCGCGCCTGTTGGGCTCCGCCGGAGGCTCGCACTTCAGATACTTTCACACCTCTGCCACGGCATCCGACCAGGCAGAGCAACGCGACAACAACACGGAACAGGCGCACGCCTTAGTATAGCTCCGCGGCCTTCCGGATTCGTGCCCATCTGTTCCGATCTTCTTGAAGTGCAGCGAGGGGGTGCGCTGGGTTTCCTTCACCAGCTCAAAGTTCCGTTGCGCCAGTCTCTGGACAGGCCCCCGGGCCACCGAAAACGGCCCCCCACGCGCCGAAATGGGCCGCTCGCCTGCGGCTCCCTTCCGGCGTTTTTCTTTTTCCCAAGGAGACCTAGAATGCAACCGTCCCCTCGACAGAATTCGACACACCGCGGAAATCGACTATCTCCGCGCATCCGATTCGCTCGAACAGCGTGAAAAGGCCATCGAAAACGCCCCTCGCAACGCGCCCTGCCCCTGCGGCAGCGGCAGAAAGTACAAGCGCTGCTGCGGCGTCCATGCCGCTCCCGTACTCGGCGCTCCCCGCGCCGCATGAGCCGCCTACGCCGGTCCCGCCGCCTCAAAATCGAACCCGAACCCTGGCTGCTCCGAAGGCCGCGTGTAAATCCCCTCCGGCCCCTTCGTCAGGTTGTTATCCTCCTGGTACCGCTCATACACTACGGCCGGTCCACCCGGCGCCGGCATGAACATCTCCGCCCACGGACTGTTCGTCGCCGCCATGATCCAGTGCACGCTGTCCCGCTGCCCGCCGCTATGCGGAATCACAGGAATATCGTATGCCGACGCCAGCGCGCCAATCCGCCGCAGCTCCGTCAGGCCGCCGCACCATTTAATGTCCGGCTGCCAGATCTCCGCCGCGTTGTGCGCCAGCAGCTGCCGGAACCCGTAGCGCGTGTACTCATGCTCGCCCGTCACGATCCGCGTCGATTTGATCTGCTGCCGCAACCGCCCGAACCCTTCGTAGTCATGCGGCTGCAAGCACTCCTCCATCCAGTACACCTTGTATGGCTCCAGCAGCTCCGCCATCTCCAGCGTGTACCGCTCTGTCCACGCCATCCAGCAGTCGAGCATGATGTCCCCATCGGCGCCCAAAAGCGAACGCGTCCTCTTCACCAGCTCCACGTTCTTCCGCTGCCCCTCCTTCCCATCCGCCGGACCATGCGGCATCGCCAGCTTCAACCTCTTATAGCCGAACTCAATATGCTGCTCCAGGTCGTTCCCCGTGCAGTAGCAGGGAATCCGCGCCTTCGTCTCCCCGCCCAACAACTTATACACCGGCATGCCCAGCGCCTTTCCCACGATGTCCCACACCGCGATGTCCACTCCGCTGATCGCGTTAATCACCGCCCCCTTCCGCCCGTAATACATCGTCGACCGCCACAGGATGTCCCAGATACGCTCCACGTTGAACGGGTCCTCTCCCATCAGCAGCTTCTTCAGATGCCCCTCCACAATCGGTCCGCCCGCCATCCCGCCGCTACCCAGCCCGCTCACTCCTTTATCCGTCTGGATCTCCACCGTGAACGAACCCAGCCCGCCCGGGTCCGGGTAAAACAGGCTTCGCGTCGCCTTGTACTCCGGGTAAATCGACATCGGGTTGGCCACTTCCACCCCGCCCGTCGACCATGACCCCGGTGCCGGCTGATAGCTCGGAACGGGCCGCTTCGCCCGCGTCCGCACCAGCCGCACGCCGCGGATCTTCAGTTTCGACTTCTCCCCGCTAAATGGAAGATTCGATTGAGGGTTAGCCGGAACCTGCGCTGCCAGTCCCGCCCCCGCCGCAAGGAAGCTTCTTCTCTTCATGTTCACAACTATATTGCCATCTAAAGATAACGGCAACCCCGGCCGATTAACGTGCTGGGTTCATGCATAGTCAACGTGTTTGCCTAACTTGGCTGGAGGACAGATGAAACGGGTCATAGTGATCTCCCTATTGGTGTTCGCAATCTTGCTGCTTTGGGCACAGCCGGTTGCCGCGCAGGTCTCCAGCGTCCGCGTCATCGCCAGCAACCCTGGCGCCCGTTTCCGCGTCGATGGCACCGAATTCTGGGGTACCGCCAGTTTCCTCTGGCCACGCGGCAGCAAACACATTCTCGAGTTTCCCGCCGACGAGGAAGGCAGGCAGTTGAACGCTCTTTTCAACACGCGCTACCGCTTCAATGCCTGGAACGATAACAAGGGCCTCCTTGCCAGCAGCGGTTCCCGCGTGGTCACCGTCACGGCCGATCCCGAGATCACAACCTATAACCTTACCGTCACCACCGAGTACCGCGTACTGATCAACTTCTTCAATGAAATCCAGAGTCCCTCCGGCAACCCTATTCCAACCGTCTCCCCGGCCGCTTGTGGCACGCCGGGCAACGGCTCGGAATTCCGTCCCGGTCTCGTCTTTGTTAACGGCGTTTGCTATTGGGGCAGTGTCGATTTGTGGGTGGATGAGGGCGAAGTGACACTCAACGCCTTTCCTTTCCCGGGCTTCGTCTTCGTCGGCTGGGCTGCCGATACCAGGCCCCCCGATCCCTTCTTGAGGACCCTGCGCATCAACCGTGCCATGGTCATTCACCCACGCTTCTCACCAGCCAAGCGGGTCACTTTCCGCACTAACCCTCCAGGGTTCAAGGTGCGTGTCGATCGCGCCGAGATCTCTACCACCGATACCGAACCCTGCATCCCCGCCGAAATCCTGCCTCCTTACGTCGCCCCTCTCGGCGTCAAGCCCCTTTGCCTGGGTGAGTTCGACTTCCTGCCCGGTTCTTCTCACTTGATCGGCGCTCCCTCGCCGCAGCAGGATCAGGCCGGCAGAACCTGGATCTTCGATGGCTTCAGCAACGGACTCGGCAATAACGACATTTACGTCACTCCAACCAATACCAACTCCGCCGAGTTGATCATCGCCCGCTTTTCGCGCGGCGTCGGTGTCAGCTTTGCCACCAATCCTCCAGGCCTCAAGATCAATGTGAACGGCCGCGACAATTGGCCCTCCCTGCACTTCTTCTACGCTCCCGGCTCCAGGCAAACCGCCTCGGCGCCCTCCGAACAGGAGTTCCAAGGCCGCAAATACGTCTTCCGCCGCTGGTCCAATGGCGGCTCACAGACCCAGGAGATCGCCGTTCCCAATACGCCGGATGCTCCGACACTTCAGATCACCGCCGAATACGACCTGCTCAGCCAGGTCGTGATCCGCTCCCAGCCCGCCGGTGTACCCGTCACCGTCGATGGCGCTGCTTGCCCCACTCCCTGCCGCATTGACCGCACCGACGGCACTGACGTAAGGCTCGCCGCTCCATCCATTCACTCGCTCTCCGACGTCCACCGCATGCAGTTCGTCTCCTGGTCCGACAACAGTCCGCGCGAACGCACCCTCAAGCTCGCCGGGCCCAACTCCTCCTCGGCCACCATGAACTTTGTCACCGCCTTTAGGTTGCTTGCCGCCGCTGATCCGCCGGAGGCCGCCCGCTTCACCTTCGATCCGCCCTCTCCGGACGGCTACTTCCCCGAAGGCAGCTTCCTCACCGTCACCGCCGGCGAGGCGCCGGGCTTCAAGTTCCGCCGCTGGGACATTGACATCGAGGGCACTTCCCGCACCTCCACCCTCCACATGTCCAAGCCCCGCACCATTCTTGCCCGTTATGATCAGGTTCCCTTCGTCTCTCCCGCCGGCATCCGCAACGCCGCTGCAGAAACTCCCGACGGCCTTGTCGCGCCCGGCTCCTTGATCACCGTCTTCGGCGCCAACCTCGCCTCGCGCTATGAGGTTGGGCCCTCCTCGCCGCTCTCCCAATCTCTGGCGGGCGTTTCCATCACTGTCGGCAATCGCATTCTGCCTCTTCTCTTCGTCTCTCCGGATCAGATCAATGCTCAACTGCCGCGCGATCTCGCCCCCGGCGAACACACGCTCGTCATCAAGCGCGTCGGCCAACCCGATGTCTCCGGAAAGTTCACCGTCGCCGTCTGCGCTCCGGGCCTCTTCAGCCAGACTCATGACTCCCAGGCTTTCGCCCTCGCACAGCATGAGGACGGCTCGCCGATTACGCCCTCCAGCCCCGCGCGCCGCGGCGAGCTCGTCACCCTCTTCGGCACAGGCTTCGGACGCTACACGCTCAACGCGCCGGAAGGCTTCGCTATCCCGTCCTCACCCGCCTTCACTCTTGACCACGCCGTTCTCATTGAAGCCGGCGACGCTCGCCCTGAATCGCTCTGGGCCGGAGCCGCCACCGGTTTCGTCGGCATGGACGTTGTCCGCTTCCGCGTAGGCGATGACATGAGCGCTGGCGCCAACTTGCAGCTCATCATTCAGGTCGACGGCCACCGCTCCAACACCGTACTCTTGCCTGTCGAATAACTTTCGATACCATAGGGACAACATGCTCCCTAGGGTTACGTGGTTCACCTTCTGTCTGCTGCTTCTGCTCAAGGGAGGCGAAGCCCGCCGCGAGTTCCACGCGCAGCCTGGTCAGCTCTATCAGTTGCTCGTCACCGCCACTGACCCTGCCACCCTGCCGGATACCGTCCAGGTCACCGTCAGCGATTCCCATGGCCCCCTGCTCTCCAAGCCTCTTCACAAGGCTGATGGCGACCTCTTCGCCATCCTCCAGCCACGCGCCGCCGGCAAAGTAGTCGTCGATTTGAAGCCCCCTTCCCCGCAGCTCAAAGTCACCTGGATCCACGCCGGACCCGCCGCCTCTGAATACGCCCAGCTCGCCTCCGCCGGTCACAACTCCTGGCTGACCGCCGAACCCATCCAGCTAGGCCGCACCGTCTACGCCTCCGCCGACGACCGCCCTTACATCCCCGCGCCCTCCGAACCCAAGCAACAGTTCACTCAACTCATGGCCGGCATCCACTGGTACAAGCTCGACTACAAAGGCCCCGCCGACCGCCTCGTCCACTTCAACATCGACATCCTTGACCGTGACGTCCCCGCCGGCATCGCCATCTTCACCGTCGCCGATGGTAAGCCCGTCGAATACACCCGCGGCCGCGAACGCTACGAAACAGAGCGCTCCACCAATTTCCACGGCCTCCAGAAGTTCGAACCGCGCATCCTCGTCCCCGGCGCCTACTACATCCGCGTCATGGGCAACCATCCTTTCTTTAAGCTTGAAACCCCCAACTATCCGCCCCCGCCCTACGACGATCCCCGCCTCGCCATTCGCGCCGCCATGGACTACATCGTCCGCAAGGGCGACAGCTGGCACGCCAACGTCCCCCGCAAAGGCGCCGTCGCCCGCCGCGATTCCAATCCACTCCAGGAAACCAAGCTTTGCATCAGCTGCCATCCCACCCACTTCTCCATGCGTGGCGCGATGTTCGCCCTTGAAGCCGGCTATCCTGTCCATGCACGCTCCTCCGTCCAGTTCCTCGCAGAGCGTCTCTACAACAACCCCCGCCCCATCTACGGCAAGCCCGATGCCTCCTGGGCGCGCATGATTCACGCTCCCGGCAACGTCTTCAGCCGCCTCGCCTATCTCACATCCGCCTATGACCGCCTGCTCAACTCCGAACGCCGCGAAGAACTCTACCGCGGCATCGCCGCCTACCTCGAAATGTACTGGCCCGGCATGACAGAGCCGTCGCATGAATCCAACGGCAACCTCCCCCGCATCTCCGGCTTCGAAGTCGCTCTCCACAACGCCATGCTCTTTGAGGATCTGCACAAGCGCACCGGCGAACCCAAATACAAGGACCTGCGCGGCCAGATCGAACGCGTCGCCCTCGCCGGCAAACCCGTCGACATGCTCGACCTTTGCTGGAAGCTTGACCTGCTCGTCTGGCTCGGCCGCGACAACTACGCCGCCCAGATCGCCGAGCTTCGCGATCAGATCTTCTCCCACCAGCAGCCCGACGGCCGCTGGCCCATGCCCTTCGGCATGGAAGAGATCCAGTACGACTTCCGCTCCCGGAAGGTCCAAGTCCGCAAGCTCCCCACCCTTGCCGGCCAGAGCGGCCCGCGCGCTTCCGACTTCCAGACCTGGCACGCCATCTACGCCCTCGCCCGCGCCGGCGTCACGCTCGACGACCCGCGCCTCGCCAAGGCCGTCAAGCTCTGCCTCTCCAAGCAAACCCCCAGCGGCGCCTGGCAAGGCAATCCCGACTACAAGAACTTCGACACGCCCTTCCGCGACACCCAGTACGCCCTCATGGCCCTCTCTACCCTCTACGAAGATCCCAAGGGCCGTGGCTTGCCCGCTCCCCCATCCCGGTTCAACGAATCCAGCGCCGTCGAAACCATCGCCGCTCTCGATCAACACTGGGACCGTCCTGCCGATCCAATCACCGCCCGCATCCGCAAGCAACTCGACTCCCGCTTCGTCCTCGTCCGCTATCAGGCCGCCGTGACCCTCGGCCGCTTCGCCGACGCCGGCTCCCTCGATGCCCTTACCGCCCGCCTCGCCGACGACAGCAAACTCGTCCAGCGCGCCGCAGCCTGGGCGCTCCGCCAGATCGGCTCCCGCAACAGCGCCGCCCGCGAGGCTGCCATCGCATCCATCGCCAAGGCGCTCGACTCCCCCCACGAGCGCACCCGCTGGGGCGCAACGCGCATCTTCAATCAGCACTTCAAGTACCTGAGCGAGGAGTGGTCGCTTGGCCGCCGTCTCATCCACATCGCCTCCGCCGACCCTTCCCCCGCCGTCAAGACGGCCGCCGTCCAGGCGCTCTATCAATGGTGGTACTGGGATCGCGACGCCTCGCACAAGGAAGCCATCGAACTCGCCCTCCTCGATGGCCTCGGCCGCGAAGAACACCCTATCGTCCGCCGCAACTTCATCGAAGCCTACTACCTTGTCCTCGATGACAACACACGCTACCTCTACGGCTCCTGGATCCCCCGCGTCAAGCGCGCCGAGGACAAGCATGCCATCGAGCAGGGCCACAAGGAAAACGTCCGCCTGCAAGCCCTGCGCTACCGCGACGCCATGCGCAAAGCCAATCCCCTCGGCCGCGACGGCCTGCTCCGCGCCCTCTACACGCACCACATCCGCGAAGGTCTGCCCGATATTTCCGCCCTCTCCTCCGCCGCGCCGCCCGACACCGTCGAAGGCCACTGGGTCAACGGCTACCGCTTCGCCGCGCTCTATGATCCGCTCACTGGCGGCTCGGCCGGCTTCACCTCTATCGGCAACGACGCCGAACCACCCGTCTTCTATGCCGACTCCGGCCCCATCATGAACGAGGCTTTCCTCGCCGCGCTCGATCAACCGGCGCCCGAACACATCCGCGGCGCCATGCGCGCCCTCTCCTTCCTCCGCGGGATCGAAATCGGCACGCAGCTTGCCGATCGCATCCTGGCACTGGTCACCGAAGCTCCCGCCGATGTACGATCCGACGTCGCCCAAGTCGCAAAGTCGCAGTTGCGCGGCAAGAAGCTCGACACCACCCGCCTGGCACACATGGCCGCCGAAGGCGACGCCATCACGCTCGATGTCCTCGCCGCACTCGGCGCAAAAGTCGATGTCTCCGAGCGCCTCGCCCGCACGCCTGTCGAAGACCGCGCCTTCCCGAACCTGGTCTCCCTCGCCGCCCCCTCGCAGGCCGAATTCGTCCGCGCCGGCTTCTACAGTAAGCGTCCGCAGCCGCAGCAGTCCGCTCTGCGCTTCCATCTCGCCAACAAGCTGCCCGTGCCGGACGACTATCCGGAGGCGCAAGGCCCGTTCCCCATCGGCGGCGCCCTTTCGGTCATCGGTTCTCTCGATTACTCCGCCGGCCGCTACAAGGATTCGATGCCCGAGATCCGCCGCATCCTGCTCGCCGGACTCAATAGCGAAATCCACACTCTCCGCGCCCAGGCCCTCACCGTGTTGCGCAGCATTCAGCCGCTTCATCAGGACGCCGCCATCCTCGATCGCGTCCGTGCGCTGAAGCGCGATCCGGAAGCCGCCGTCCGCGCCTCCGCGCTCGCTTTTGAAACCTCGAAAATGGCCCGCTCCGGCCGCGGAGCGCGCGCCGCCGACATCGCCGACTACTTCTACTTCAAGGAACACGTCGAGCCCATCCTGCTCAAGAAGGCCGCCGACGGCCAGTCCTGCGCCGCCTGCCACGCCAACCACACGCTGCTTAAGCTCCAGGACGCCGACGAGTACGGCGTCGTCACTCTCGCCCAGTCACGCGCCAACTACAACGCCATCCTTTCCATGATCAACGTCCAGGACCCCGAGCAAAGCCTGCTGCTCAACAAGCCCCTTGCCCCGCTCGATGATGCTGGCATCGGCGACAGCCAGGCCCTCTCCCACGGCGGCGGCATCCGCTGGTCCGACGCCAGGCGCAGCCCCGAATTCTTGACCATCCTCCGCTGGATTCAAGGAGCGCGCCTCTGATGCGCACCGCTTGCCTCCTCCTCACAGCCTCGCTCTGCTTCTCCGCCGATCTGTTCCGCGATGACTTCTCGCGTTTTCCCGCCGGCTGGCTCTCGAATCCCATCGGCCAGCTGAACGGCGCCATCCAGGAATATCATTACATCGAGCATCGCGGCGTGCGCACGCATCCATGGCGCAACCCCATTGTCCACCTCGATAGCTGGGTCGTCAGCGAGGAAGACGGCAAGCCCTACATCGAACAGCACCTGGTCAACGACATGCCTGGCCGCACCACGCCGCTGTTCGTCACCGGCGACGAGGAATGGTCATCCTACACCGCGGAAGTCAGCATGAAGCCGCTCTCGCTCGCCGAGCGCGCCGGCATCGCCTTCCGCTATCACACTTCGCGCCACTACTTTCTGTTCGCCCTCACCTCCGGCAAGCAAGCCGTGCTCGAAGTCCGGCAGCCCATCGAAAAGGTCCTCCGTCAAGCCGAATGGCGGAGCATCGCCGCTGCCGATTTCGCCTATTCGACCGAGCAGTACTACCGCCTGAAGGTGGAAAACGAAGGCGAGAAGATCCGCGCCTACATCGACGGCCAGCTCGTGCTCGAAGCAACCGACGCCGAACTTACCAAGGGCCAGGCGGGACTCATGGCCAACGTTCCCGCCCGTTTCATGAGCTTCGCCGTCACTGCATCGGACGATGCAAAGAAAGCAATCGACGCCCGCATCACTCAGCGCGAAGCCGAACTCAAGAGCCTGCGCGGCGCCAATCCCAAGCCCGTCCTCTGGCGCCGCTTCCACACCCCCCTCTTCGGCGCCGGGCGCAACACGCGCTTCGGCGATCTCGACGGCGACGGCCGGCTCGACATGCTGATCGCGCAGAACATTCCGCGCGTCCGCGGCGACGCATTCGATCACATCAGCTGCCTCACCGCCGTCACGCTCGACGGCCGCATCCTCTGGCAGCTCGGCAAACCCGATCCGCGCAACGGGCTGCTCACCAACGACACTCCGTTTCAGATTTACGACCTCGACGGCGACGGCAGGAACGAAGTCGTGCTCGTCCGCGACTTCAAGCTCCAGGTGCTCGAAGGCGCAACCGGCAAGCTGAAGCAGTGGACCTGGATGCCGCGCGCTGCTCCCGATAATAAGGAGCGTCCCTATGAGCGCAACAACGGTGACTCCATCGCTTTCGTCAACGGCGAAATCCTCATCAAGGACCGCTACCGCTGGTTCTGGCTCTTCGACAAGGATCTCAAGCTGAAGTGGCAGGGCGAAGGCCAGACCGGCCACTATCCCTATCCGGTCGACACCGACAACGACGGCAAGCAGGAGTTCATCATCGGCTTCTCGCTTTGGAGCCACTTGGGCAAGCGCCTCTGGAGCCACGATCAAACCCTGAAAGACCACGCCGATGCGATATCGGCCGGCAGCTTCGGCCCCGATCCGAAAGCGCCCGTACGCTTCTATGCCTGTTCCTCCGATGAAGGCTTCGTCGTCTTCAACGCCGATGGTGGCATCCTCAAGCACGTCCTGCTCGGCCATGCGCAGACGCAGAGCGTCGGCAAGTTTCGCCCGGAAACGCCCGGCTTGCAGATCTTCATCGCCAACTTCTGGCGCAGCCCGGGCATCGTCACGCTGTTTGATTGGGAAGCCAATATCCTCGCCCAAAAAGAGATGGCTCCCGGCTCCACCCATCTCGCGCCCGTTAACTGGCGCGGCGACGGCAATGAGTTCGCCCTGCTCAGCGCCAACACGCGCGATGGCGGCATGATCGACGGCCAACTGCGCCGCGTCGTCATGTTCCCCGGCGACGGCCATCCCGACCTCGCCTATCACGTTGCCAACGTCACCGGCGATGCACGCGATGAGATCATCCTCTGGGATCGCGACCGCGTCTGGATCTACACGCAGGACCGCCCGTTCACCGGGCAGCGCATCTACTCGCCCCGCCGCAATCCCGATTTCAACGACTCCAACTACCGCGCCACCGTGTCGCTGCCCGATTGGAAGTAACCATGCTCGCGTGCCTGCTCCTGCTGGCGGCTCAAGGATTCATCGAGGAAGGCATCAAGCTATTCCAGGCCGGCCAGCTCCAGCAAGCCGCCGCGCAGTTCCAGCGCGCCGCCGAACAGGAGCCGGAAAACGCGCTCGCTTGGAAGCTGCTCGGCACCTCCTTCGCCGCCCTTGGTGATCACGAACAGGCGCGCGAGCCGCTGCGCAAGGCATGCGCGCTCAACCCCAAGCTCCCCGACGCCTGCTTCTACCACGCCCGAAACCTGTATCTGGTGAACCGCTTTGAGGAGTCCCGCAAGCTCTTCGAGTCGCTGCTAGCCTCTGACCCCCAGCCGTGGCGCATAGAGAACGGTCTTGGCCTCGCGCTCGAAGCGCTCGGTAAGGCCGAAGACGCCGAAGCCCGCTACCGCAAGTCGGCTTCTCTCAACCCCTCCTCACACCCCAACGAGCATCCGCTCATCAACCTCGGCGTTCTGCTCGGCCGTCAGGGCCGTACCGCCGGTGCCGAGAGAGTGTTGCGGACCGCCGTCGAAAAAGCCCCTCAATCCACCCGCGCCTGGTTTGAACTCGGCCGCATGCTTCAGGAATTAGGCCGCAATCCCGAATCCGCCGCCGCGCTCGAAAAATCCATCGCCATCGATCCCCGCCACTGGGCCGCACATGCGCTGCTTGGCAAAGTCTACTTACGCCTCGGCCGCACAGAGGACGGTCGGCGGCACCTCGAAACGGGCAGCAAGGGACTCACCCAATCCCAAACGCCTCCGCATATCTGACCTTCCCGCGCACACCCTCCAACGCCCCGGGCTGAAGCTCCAGCGCCATGAAACCCTCCCGCGGAAACGGACTTTCAAGTCCACTCGCAAGTGCCGTTGAAAACCCAAACCGCGGATAGTAGTTCGCATGCCCCACTACAATCACGATCCGCTCGTCTTGGAGTAGCCGCAGTCCTTCTCGAATCAGTTTTCCCCCGATGCCGCTCCGCTGATATTCCGGCAGCACCGCCATGGGCGCTAGCGCAGCCGCCTCCAACGCCCCAGCCTCCGTGTCAATCCACATCCTGCTGAACAGAATGTGTCCGCGAATCTCTCCATCCTCCACCGCCACAAGCGATAGAAGCACGGCGCCCTCCGCCCGCAGCCGCTCCATCAAGTCAGCCTCATCTCGTCCCCCAAACGCTGCCTCGTTCACCTTGCGGATGGACGCCTCATCCACGGCAATCTCAGCCCGGATCATCATCGAAACTCAATATAGCGGATCCGCCCCTTGACGCCCGCCAGTTCCGCCGACTCCTGGTAGCCAACCACCACCGCCCGCTTCTGCGGCTGCCCGCCAGTTTCGATAACCGCGCGTACTCCCTGGCCGCCTGCGGCCGCGCCGGGCCGGAAACCGCGATCGTCAGCCGCGCCAGCTCCTGCTCGATCACCGGGATCTTGCGCGACTCCACTTTTTGATTCACCTCGCCCGGCGGCTTCAACATCTCGGTCGGAAACTTCCTTTGCCTGTACCAGGCACGCGCGTCATCGCCGAACTGTGGTGCCGTTTTCCCGTAAATCTCCCGCAGCGCCTTTTCCGTCGGCACGCCGCCTGCCATCGCGGCGCTGAATTCCTCGAATTTGTCCCGATATGTGGGCGAAAGCCGCATCATATGCACGTACAGTCCCGCCTGCGCGTAGAACTTCTGTCCCGCTTCCGGATTCGGCAGACTGGCGCTCCAAAGTGGCGTAGTATTCGGCCAGACCCTCGTTGTAACGGCTCGCCACTCCTCCCCGCTTCGCTACAATGCAGGAAAGATCATGAAAAGCCTGTTCGGAATCGTCCTGCCGCTCGCCCTGCTTGCTTCCTTGCCTCTGCGCGCGGAGTTGCCCGCCGGGCCGGGCAGGCCGGAAACGGAAAAACTCTGCAAGAACTGCCACGAGATCGAGAAGTCGGTCTCCCTCCGGCAGGACCGCCAGGCGTGGGAAGCCACGCTTGCCAAGATGAAGGCGCTCGGCACGCGCGGTACCGATGCGGAATTCGGTGCCGTCCTTGATTACCTCGCCAAGCACTTCCCCGCGGGAGAACTCGCGCCCCTCAACATCAACAAAGCCACCGCCATTGAACTGGAAAGCCGCCTCTCGCTTCGGCGCTCTCAGGCAGCCGCGGTCCTTGCCTACCGTGCCAAGCAGGGCAAGATCAAAGACCTCGAAGACCTGAAGAGCATCCCCGGACTCGACCCGGAAAAAATCGCCGCCAGAAAAGACCAAATCGTTTTCTAACCGGCCGCGTCCGCAGATTCTCACAAAACCAGCCGTTTCTGTTCTATCTCCTGGAACTTGGCTTAGGGTTTCGGCTAGAATTATGAATAGACCTCTCGTGCGTGCACCCGGTGAGTTTTGGCATGAATCTATTGACGGCTCCGCTGTTTCCATCCTGGCCCAAACTCACCCTTCTTGCCGTCATTGACATCCTCGTAACCGCCTTTCTCATCTATCAATTCCTCATCATCATTCGCGGCCGCCGCGCGGCCAATATCCTCAGCGGCGTCTTTGTCCTCATCGCCATCTATCTTGCCTCCCTCTACGCAGGCCTCGAGATGCTCCCCACCCTGATGGCCACCCTCGCCCCCTACACCGCCTTCGCCCTCATCGTCCTGTTCCAATCGGAAATCCGCCGCATGCTTGCCCGCATGGGCCGCCGCAACTGGATGGGGCTCGGAACCCGCCTCAAGCGCCGGGAATTCATTGAAGAGATCCTGCTCGCGCTTGATCAGCTATCCAGGACCCGCACCGGCGCGCTCATCGTGCTTGAGCGCGATATCGGGCTGCGCACCTTCGTCGAAAGCGGCGTCCTGCTGGAAGCCGTGGTCAGCCGCGACCTGCTGGTCTCCATCTTTCATCCCGGTAATGCCCTCCACGACGGCGCCGTCATTATCATTGGCGACCGTGCCGCTGCCGCCGCCTGCTTCCTTCCTCTCAGCATGAACCCCGCGCTGATGAACACGCTCGGAACCCGGCACCGTGCCGCCATTGGCATCACCGAAGAGACGGATTGCCTTTCCATCGTCGTCAGTGAAGAGACCGGCAAGATCTCCATAGCCAGTTTCGGAGAAATTGAAGGCGACGTCAGTTTGGAGAAGGCCGGATTCCGCATCTCGGCTCACCTTGGCGGCGCCGAGCGTCATTCCATTTCTTCCCCGCCGGTCGCCGACGCTGAGCCGGCCGAGCCACCGCGGCAGAAACTGCGAACCCAGGAGCGGCCCTGATGTCCTGGGTCACGCGGAACTTCGGCTGGAAACTCTCCTCGCTTGCCCTCGCCAGCCTTATCTACGTCGCCATGCACATCGATCCGCCCGTGGCCACTTCCATTGCCGTCCCCGTGCAATACCGCAACATCCCGCGCGAGCTGGAGAGGAGCGAAGACGCCGTTGACAGAGTGCAACTGGAGGTCCGCGGCCCTTCCGGCCGCCTCAGCCAGGCCAGCCTCGCCGACACCGCCGTCGTGCTCGATCTCTCCACCGTCGCCCAGCCCGGCGAAAGAACTTTTCCTGTGCAGGAGGCCCAGATCCTGCTTCCGCCCGGAGTCACCCTCCAGCGATCCGTCCCTAATCAAATACGGCTTTTCTTCGAAAAGCGGCTGGTGCGCGACGTCCCCGTGGAAATCCGCATCGGAACGCCGCCGCCGCCCGGATACGTCGTCTTCTCCCAGCGTGTCGAGCCGCCCCGGCTCCGCGTCGTCGGCCCCGAACGCCGCGTCGGCGAACTTTCCGTGGTGGAAACAGATCCTCTCGACCTCGGCGGCGTCGTCGGCTCCGCCCGCTTTTCTGTTCATGCCTATATCTCCGACCCCCGCGTGCGTTTCGAGACGAGTGGCCGCGTCACCGCCATCATTGAGGTGAGAAAGTCGGAGCCACCGGAGGACTGATTTAACGTGGCCAAACAACTCTTCGGCACTGACGGCATCCGCGGTGTCGCCGGCGAATACCCCCTCGATCCCCAAACCGTTCATGCCTTTGGCGCCGCTCTCGGCCGGTGGTGCAAGAGCCATACGCCCTCCTCACAGGTCCTCATCGGCATGGACACCCGCGAATCTGGCTCGGCCATCGCCGCTCAGGTGGCTGCCGGCCTCGCGCTCCAAGGCGTGCGTACCCGCTTTGCCGGACTCATCTCTACGCCCGGCGTCGCCCATCTCACCAAGGAAGGCGATTTCGCCGCCGGGGTCATGATCTCCGCATCCCACAATCCCTACCAGGACAACGGACTCAAGCTGTTCAGCCACTCCGGCTACAAACTGCCCGATCAGGAAGAGCACGCGCTGGAACAAGAGATCCTCCACCTGCGCGGGCAGTTGGGTCCATCGCCCGAAAACATGAAATCCGAATGGGACTGGGCCGAGCGCTACCTGGATCATCTGGCCTCAACCTTTCCGGCCCGCCTCGATGGTATGCACCTTGCCGTGGACTGTGGGCACGGCGCGGCAACTCATCTCGCGCCTGCTGTGCTTGAGCGCCTTGGCGCGCGCGTCTCCCGGATCGGCTGCTTCCCGAATGGGCGCAACATCAATCTCGATTGTGGCGCCCTTCACCTGGAGACGCTCAGCCGTTTTGTCCTGGAAACCGGCGCCGCGGCCGGCTTCGCCTTCGATGGCGACGCCGACCGCTGCATCGCCGTCACCGCGTCCGGCCGCGTGCTGGATGGCGATTTCCTGATGCTCATCTGCGCCAGGCATATGCGGGCCACCGGCGCCTGGCCTCGCACGGACGGCCCGCCCACTCTGGTCTCCACCGTCATGTCGAATCTCGGCCTGGAAATAGCGCTTGCCGAATCCGGTATCCGCATGGTTCGCACCGCCGTCGGAGACAAGTACGTGCTCGAAGAGATGCTCCGCATTCAATCTCCCATCGGCGGTGAGCAGTCCGGCCACCTGATCTTCAGCCAGCATGCCACCACGGGGGACGGCCTGCTTACGGCGCTTCGCGTACTCGAAGTCATGGCACACACCGCCGCGCCCCTGGAAGAGCTCGCCTCCGGTATGAACCTCTTTCCTCAGAAGCTGGTCAACGTGCGCATCAAGGCGCGCAAGCCGCTCGCCGAGCTTCCTTCCGTCGCCGTGCAGATCCAGCTCGCCGAAAAGACGCTCGGCGCCGACGGCCGCGTGCTCGTGCGCTTCTCCGGCACCGAACCTCTTGCCCGCGTCATGGTGGAAGGCCCGACAACGGAAACCGTGGACCAGCTTACTGCGCAAATCGCCTCCGCCATCCAGTCCGAAATCGGCGGCTGAACGCCCAACTATAATGGGTTCCATGGCTCGAACCAAACTGTTGCTGCTTTTTCTGGCCGTGAGTTCCGCCTTCGCCCAGCGCTCCACCAAGCCCGGCGAAGACTGGGTGGCCTTGTTCAACGGAAAGGATCTCACCGGATGGGTGGAGGTGGGCAAGGAGAAGTGGGTTGTCGCGGATGGCTCCATTCACGGCCAAGCCATCAGCAAAGAGTATGGCTACCTGAAGACGGATAAGAACTACAAGGATTTCCACCTCTCCATCCGCTTCAAGTGCGAAGGCGACGGCAACAGCGGCCTCTTCTTCCACGTCGATTTCAAGCCGGGAACTCCCAACGTCAGCCAGGGTCTCCAGTTTGAAATCGACTGCAGCATCAACCGCCACACCGGCGGCATCTATGGCGACGGCCGCCAGTGGATCGTCTGGCCCTCACCGGAAAATGAAGGCGTCGTCCGGCAGAACGACTGGAACGACATGCAGGTGAAAGTGGAAGGCAACCGCTACGTCAGCCGCCTCAACGGCGTGCTCATGGTCGACTTTACCGATCCCAGCCCGCGCTCGCACGACGGCGCCATCGCGCTGCAGCTGCACTCCGGCGGCCAAGGCAACATGCGCTTCAAGGACATCTATATTCGCGATCTCAGCAAACGCTGAGCCGCTTCCTTACATTGCCATCACCGGCTTCCAACAGGTAAACTGGTTCACTTCCATGGCTTTTAGCCGCATCGGGCGGGCCCTCTCCGCCAGGGAAATCCGCGACCTCGTCTCCGCCGACCTGGAAAAGGTCGAAAGCGAAATCCATCTGGAGTCCATCGCTTCCGTGGACGCCGTTACCGCCATCTCCAAGTACCTTCATGGCAACGGCGGCAAACGCCTGCGGCCGACGCTGCTCCTGCTTTGCAACAAGCTGATCGGCGAAACCACTCCCGGCGCCATCCGCCTCGCCGCCGTCGTCGAGATGATCCACACGGCAACTCTCGTTCACGACGATGTCATTGACTACTCGCAGACGCGCCGCGGCAAACCCTCCGCCAACGTCCTGTGGGGCAACCATACCTGCGTGCTGGCCGGCGACTGGCTCTACATGCAGGCCTTTCAGATCGCCCTGCGCGAGCGCAATTTCCGCATCCTTGACATTCTTATTTCGCTCACCCAGATGATGGTGGAAGGCGAGCTGCTGCAATTGGAGCGTATCGGTAAGATCGACATCACCGAAGGCGACTACATGGAACTGGTCGACCGCAAAACCGCCAGCCTGTTTTCTGCCTGCGCCCGGCTCGGCGCATTGATCGCCGGCGCTGACGAAAACACCGAATCCAATCTTTCCGACTTCGCATGGAACCTCGGCATGGCCTTTCAGTTGATCGACGATGTGCTCGATTTCACCTCGCGCGAATCCGTGCTCGGCAAGCCCGTCGGAAACGATCTCCGCGAAGGCAAGGTTACTCTCTCGCTCATCTACGCACTTTCCGATGCCGCGCCCGATGAGCGCCAGCAGGTGGAAACCGTTCTTCGCGACGCCAACTACGGCCGCGTCGGACTCGACCGTATCCTCGCCATGATCGAGCGTCATCAGGGTGTGGAACGGGCGCGCCAGCGCGCGCAAGTCTTCACCGACAAGGCCCGCGAGATCATAGCCGATTTTCCCGAATCCCCCTATCAGCGTGCCCTGCTCACGTTAACCGATCTCATCACCGAACGCGAATTCTGAGGTGTCATGATGCGCATCGTTGTTCTCCTCCTGGCTGCCTCTGCCGCCTTCTCCGCCGACCAATCACTAGCCAAGCTGGAAGCCGAGATGGCGCGGGTCGCCACGGTCGGCGGAGGTATCGCCGGCGCCACCGCCATTCACATCGAGTCCGCCCGCACTGCCTCCCTGCGCGCCTCCGAACCATTCCCCATGGCCAGCACCTATAAGGTGCCCATCGCCGTTCAGCTGCTTCATCTCGTCGATCAAGGAGCCGAGCGGCTCGACCGCATGGTCACGCTGCTGCCATCCGATCTTCACCCAGGCTCCGGCACGCTCACCGAGCTCTTCAACAAACCAGGCGTCGCCCTCTCCGTCCGCAATTTGCTGGAGCTGATGCTGCTCATCAGCGACAACTCCGCCACCGACGTCCTGCTTCGCCTCGCAGGTGGTCCTGATGCCGTCAACGCCCGCCTCCGCGCCATCTCCATCGATGGCATCCGCGTCGATCGGCCCACCGCCCTGCTCATTGCCGACTGGGCCGGCGCAACCAATCTTCCGCGGCAGCAGGACTGGAGCCCCGATCTGTTCCGCAAGCTGATGCGCGAAGTTCCCGAGGCGGACCGCAGGGCCGCCGCGGCACGCTTCGACCGTGACCCGCGCGACACGGCGACACCGGACGCCATGGCCCGTTTGCTTGTCCGCATCCACAAGAAGGAGATCCTCAGGCCGGACACGGCGGAACTCTTGTTGGACATCCTCCGCCGTTGTCAGACCGGTCAGGCGCGGCTCAAGGGAATTCTCCCTGCCGGCACCGTCGTCGCTCACAAAACCGGCACCATCGGCGGCTCAACCAACGACGTTGGCATTATGTCGCTACCCGCGCAAGCTGGCCATGTGGCCATCGCCGTTTTCCTCAAATCCTCCGACAAACCCGCCGCCGAGCGCGAGCGCGCCATTGCCGAAATCGCCCGCACCGTCCACGACTTCTTTCTCTACTTCTGATCCGCAATCACGAGGTGCTTAGGGACAGGATCCGTCGATCTTTCGTAGGCAGTGCGAAACTCCTCGCCCAACGCCGCCAATCCGTGATTCACGGAGTCGAGATACGTGGACCGGATGGCCGCTTCCCGCGGACCGCTCACTTCGCTCTTCCGATAGTGCGGCCGGCAAACGTACGCGTACACAGGGCCTCCCTCGACGCGAGTCTCCAGGCTCGATCCCACCTCGACACGATCGTAAATCGACTCATCCTCATCGATCCGGCACAGTTCCTCCGCGCTCACCGCAAACACGGATCCGTTGAGGACGGTCCCCGTATCCGGCGCGATGTTCAGATACAGTATGCTCTCCGGATACATCCGCCCTGCCGCCGTCTCCGTGTAGTAGCTCTGGTTCGGCATCGCCGCCTCCCACTTCCGCCGCCATCCCCGCAGCTGGCTCATCACGAACGGTCCGCGATAGCTCTTTCCCAGCGTCTCCTCCAGCGCGGCCACAGACAGTAGTGACCCGTAGCCGAACAACGCCACTTGCCCCGGCTCAAACCTGATCGTGTCCACCCTGATATGCTAGCTCGGCTTTCCGATGCGGCCGCACAGCCACGGCAAGAAACGCCAACCCCGCCATCGTCCATCCGAAGAAGACACTGTTGTCGCCCGAAAGCAGGGGAACCACCGCGCCGATCAACGACGTCAGCTACGTTGCCTGCCCGCTGTGTAGTTCCGATGCCTGAAACTGCATCCACGGCAACCCCTGCCACGCCGCGTCCGGATGATCCATCCCCCGGTACTGATTTGTCAGCGTGAACTTCCGGAAAAAGCCGATGCAGATCCCAAGCAGCGCCGCGGCGGGCCAGATTCTTTTCATTCCGGGGACTAAGACCCGGGAAGGCCTCCCGGCAACGACGGCGAATCAAACCAATGTTCCAGATATGGATCACTCACCCGCCGCCGCCGCATGATCTCCTTGCGCCAGGCCAGCGCCCGCCGGACGCCGCTCCACACCAGCCCGAAGGCGCGCAGCGACGATCTCTCCCAGAACAGGCACGCCCCGATCACCACCACGTCGCGGCCTGTGATCTGCCACCAATGCCGCCGGTAAACCGCACCCGTCACATTCTTGATCCGCATCAGGAACCGGTTCTTCACCGAATGCATGTTCACGGTCTGCGAAACTCCTCGCCGATTCGCCGCCGTCAGCCTGCGAACATGCCATGCCACCGCGTCCGGCGTATACAGGCAACGCCACCCGAGAAGCTGCGCCCGCCACGCCACATCGGCATCTTCCCGGTAGGAAAAAAACTGCTCATCGAAGAACTCTTCGTTCACCGAAACATCCTCGATCATCGCCCGCCGGTACAGCGCCGCCGCGCCGCTCGCCCCGCATACGTATTCCTCGCGGTCGTATCGGCCGTCGTCGGGGTCGTTCCACCCGCGGTCGAAATGCCGCAGCGACGGACTGAAATATATGCCCACCGAATCGATCCGCCGCTCCTGATAAAAAGTAAAATCCGGCCGGATCCGCAGCAGCTTTCCGCACCCGGCGCCGACGCGCGGATCTCTTTGGCATGCCTCCACCAGTGTTCGCGCGAACTCCGGCGTCAACAGCACGTCGGGATTCAGTGTCAGCACCCAGTCCCCGCTGCTCGAACGGATTGCCAGGTTCTGCCCCGCTGCGAATCCGGTGTTCTGCCCGTGATAAATCACGCACGCCCGGTCCTGGTACTTCTCCAAAACCTCCTGCGTACCGTCGGTGGAGGCGTTGTCCACCACAATTACCTCCAGCGAAACGCCTTCCTGGCCCAGCACCGAATCCAGGCACGGCCCAATCCAGGCCCGGCTGTTATAACTGACTATCGTTACGCTTACCGTCGGGGCCGTCACAACCTCTAAGACCCGCCGCCGGCCACGCCAACGACGCCTGAATAAAATATTTTCATCCCCTGTCGTTGTTTCCGCCCCCGCGTGGTCTTAGGATCGTATCTAGTGGCCCCTGCCACGAAGCCTATGTACTTCCACGCACCTGAGGAGCAATGGGATGAAGTCCTGCGGCTGGACCGTGCGAAGGTGACCTTACAGGATAAGGTAACCCGGCTCTACGAAGAGGCCCGCGATGATGTCTATCGCTACCTGTTACTTCTCGGCCTGACGCCTCCGCAAGCTCAGGAAGCCGCTCAGGAGGTCTTTCTTCGCCTTTACGTCACCCTCAGTAAAGGAGAGGAAATCCACAGCCCCCGCGGCTGGATCTTCCGTGTCGCCCATAATCTCGGCCTCAAGCTGCGCGCGAAAAACTCTGCTCAGCTCCCCTTCGATCCCGAACTCGAGGCCCGCCTGCGCGACCCCGACGTCAGCCATGAGCAGAGTCTGCTGGAACGCGAACGTTGGATTCTCCTCCACCGCGGCATCGAGTCGCTTTCCGAACAACAACGCCGCTGCCTGTTTTTGCGCATGGAGGGGCTTCGCTACCCGGAAATCGGCGAGGCGCTCGGTATCAGCGCCTCCTCCGTGGCGGAGTTTTTGCGCCGCGCCATCGCGCGGTTGAGAAAGGTCTGTCATGAGTCGCCTTGAAACGCGCCATCTTTCCCAGGAGGAGATGCTCAAGCTTGCCGACGGAGAGCTGCCGGGCTCGGCCCAGGCGCGTGCTCACCTGGAAGCCTGTTGGCAGTGCCGCGCTGATTTCGAAGAACTGCAAGCCTCCATCGGCGAACTGATCCGCTACCGCAAGTCCGCCTGGCAGCCTTACGCGCCTCCGCCTCCGGCGCCCTGGGCGGATCTGCGCCCGCGGTTCCAGCAAGCCGATGCGGGCCTCGCAAACCGGCCGTTGTTCACCAGGCTCGCCGGCTGGTTCTCTTCCACCTTTCGCCCTCCCACCCGCTGGGCGCCCGCCGCGGTCGCCATGCTCGCCATGGCCGCCATCATTTATCAGTTCTGGGATACACCCCGTGTCGAGGCAGCCGTCATCCTTCGCAAGGCGGTCGACGCCGCCGCCGTGCGGCCCGCTTCCGCAAAGCGTCTCGACATCCGCCAGGGCGGGCGTCCCGCCGAGCCCGCCGCCGTGGAAGCTCTCTTCCGCGCCGCTCATTACGATTGGCGGAATCCGCTCAGCGCCAAAGCTTATCTGGACTGGTTCGATCAGCTTTCCCAAAAACAGGAAGAGGTCATCTCCGATCCCGATTCGGCTTCCGCCCCCGCCTGGCTCATCCGCACCACTACCCGACACAGTGAGCTTGTCCAGGCCACTCTCCTCCTTAGCCGCGATGACTGGCAGGCGCTCGAAGGCACCTTTCAGTTCCGCGGCCAGGAACTGATCCGGATTCGCGAACTCGCCGCCGAACCCGCCGCGGAGACTCTCTCGACGGCTGCCGCGCCTCCGCCGCCCGCCGCCGGCGCCCCTGCCGCGCCGCCCTCCAGAACCGCTTCCCCGTCCCCCGGCGATGAGCTTCGCGTTACCGCCGCGCTTCACCGCATCTCCGCCGATCTGGGTGACCCCGTCGACATTGCGCGCTCTTTCGAGCGTATCCTGATAACTGGTGTCGGTATTCCCGCCGAACGACGGCGTCAGATCCAGGAGGCCGTGGGCGCCATGCCTTTCGTCGAGCTTCAGTTCCAGGAGCCTGCCGCTTCCTCCTCCTTGCCGTCGGCATCCCGGCGCATCTCTTCCACCAGACGAGCCTCTCCCTTCCAACAACAGCTGGAACAGCAGCTCGGCGGCCGGCCCGCGCTGGATCAGTTCACCGACCTGATTCTCGATGCCACGGACCAGATGATGTCCCAGGCGCACGCTCTGCGCCGCCTCGCCGAACGCTTCCCGCGCGCCGTGGAAACCTCGCTGCCGCCGGAGGATCGCGCATTGCTCGACAAGCTCCGCGGTGAGCACGCTGCGGCCCTGCGCGAACTCCTCGCCCGCATTCACGCCGACGCCAGTCCTGTTCTTCGCGCTCTGTCGGCTCAGCCCTCACCTGCACCCGCGCCGCAGCTACAGGACTGGCAGGCCTCCACCTCGCGCTTCTTTGAAACCGCGCGGCGGATGGAGCGGCTCTTTACTATCCTGCTCGGCGGCGCCACCGCCGACTCCGGCGCACCGGATGAAGCCGGCCTTCCCTCTGAGTTGCTTGCTTCTCTCCATCAGTTGACCCAGCTCGGCCAAGCCCTGGAGCCGCGCCCGTGACCGCTTCCAGCAGGCAGTTCTGGATGCTGCTGGGCCTGCTTTGCTCCATTCCGCTTCTCGCCCAGCAATTCAGCCAGATCTCAGGCTTGATCCGCGATCCTTCCGACGCCTCCGTGCCCGGCGCCACCGTCACCGTCGTCAGCGAGGATACCGGCTTCCGCCGCGTCGCGCTGTCCCAATCAAGCGGCGCCTATGTCGTCGCTTCGCTGCATCCGGGCCTCTATCGCATCACCGTCCGTAAGCCCGGTTTCCGCACCGTCGTTCATCTCGGCGTCAAACTCGACGTCGCCAGTTCCGCACGCGTCGATTTCTTGCTCCAAGTCGGCAGCCTCCAGGAACAGATCACCGTCGACGGCTCCTCCATCAGCCTTCCTCATGAGGACTCCGCTTCCGGCGCCCTCGTCGGACGCGACTGGATTGACCGCCTTCCTCTCAACGGCAGAGGCTTGCTCGGACTCCTCGAACTCGCCCCAGGCGCACTGATCACCCCCGCCACGCGCGGCGAAGCAGGCCAGTTCACCGTCAACGGCCAGCGTCCCAATACGCACTCGTTCACTGTCGACGGCCTCACCGTCAACAACGGCGTCACCGGCGGCGGACAGCAGGCGCAATCCACCGGCGGCTCCCTGCCCGGACTTACCGCCTTCGGAAGCTTTCACCACTTGCTCTCCACCGAAGCCCTCGACGAGTTCCGCATCCAAACCTCCACCTTCGCTCCCGACTTCGGCAAACTCCCCGGCGCCCAGGTTTCCCTCAGCAGCCGCGCCGGCGCCAATCAGTTCCACGGCTCCTTCTACCATTTCCGCCGCCAGCACCAGCTCGACGCCAATGACTGGTTCGCCAACCGCGCCGGTCTGCGCGACACCGGCTCCCGTTTCAATGATTCCGGAGCCACCCTCGGCGGCCCGCTCGCCAGAAACCGCGCTTTCTTCTTCCTCTCCTATGAACGGCTGCGCCTCCGCCAGCCGCTTCTGTGGCGCTCCCCGGTGCCGTCGGCCGACACCAGGAATCGGGCGCCGGCTTGGGTCGGGCCGTTATTTGATCTCTTCCCTCCTTCCTCCGGCGCGGCTCTTGGGGATGGCTTGAACGATTGGGCCGGACTGAGCCAGCGTCCCTCCCGCCTCGATACCCGCGCCGCCCGGCTCGATTACGCCCTCACTTCCCGCATCACCCTCTTCTCGCGCATCACCGAAGCTCCTTCACGCTCCGAGTTCGGCAATACCCAGGTCAATCGCCTCATCATTCGTTCCGCCAATCTTTCCGGCGGCCTCAATGCCACCCTCGGGCCGCAATTCATCAACGATTTCCGCTTCGGCTTCAACCGCACCCGCGGCGACTCCACCTGGCGCATTGATCGTCCGCTCCCGGACTGCTACCTCCCCACGATTCCTTTCCTCGAATCCACTCGCGGCGTCTCCTGTGATTCCTTCTTTCAGATTTCCATTGCCGGGCTGGAACGCCTGATCTCCGGCCGCGAAAGCCAGAACAGGCAGGTTCAATGGCAACTGCTCGAGTCCGTCGCCCTCACCCGGGGCTCTCATCACCTCCGCTTCGGGGTCGACTACCGCAGAATCACACCCGAACGCACACGCCCCGTTTGGAACGTCCAGGTGATGGCCGAAAACCTCGCCGATTTTCAGGCCGGCCGTAATGTCTGGGTCGTCACCACCGCCCCCGAGCAAGGCCGCATCCTGATGTCGGAATACTCCGCCTATGCGATGGATAGCTTCCGCGCCAGCAGCAAGCTCACTCTCACCTACGGTCTGCGCTGGGAGTTCAACCCCTCACCCATTTCCTTTAAACCAGTCTTCGGCCTCGAGCCCACCGGCAGCGTTTTCTCGCCTTCCAAGGGCATTCCCATCTGGCGCGCCGCTTATTCCAACCTTGCCCCACGCGCCGGTTTCGCCTATCGCCTCCACAACCACACGGCCACGATTCTCCGTGCCGGCATCGGTGTCTATTACGACTCCAGCCTCGCCGCCGCCACCGATCTCGTCAACGGCGGCCCATTCAACATCTGGCAGCTCGGCAGTCCCGCCTCTCCCGCCACCGGGCCCATACGCACCATTCTCAACTTCGGCTTCTCCCCCGAACTGCACTGGCCTGTCGTGCGCCACTGGAACCTCTCGCTTGAACAGCCACTGTCCGGCGCCGATTCCTTCACCGCCACCTACCTCGGTTCCGCCGGCCGCTCTCTCCTCCGCCGCGAAATCTCCGGCGACGCCTACAACAGCCTCATCCGCGTCGCGCTCACCGCCAATCACGCCGTCTCCGACTATCACGCTCTGCAACTCCAATACCGCCGCCGCATGGCCCGCCGCCTGCAGATGCTCGCCACCTATACCTGGTCCCATTCCATCGACACCGGCTCTTCCGATTCCGCCCTCCACTGGCTCGGCCACAACCACTGGTCGCTCATCGATCGCGGCAACTCCGATTTCGACGTCCGCCATTCCCTCAACCTCGCCTTCTCTCTTCCCCTCCGACGCTGGTCGCTCGACGGCATCTATCGCGCCCGCACCGGATTCCCCATCAACGTGCTTCACGCCGAGCATGCCATGGGCGTCGCCTTCGCCAACGTCTTCCGGCCTGACCGCGCCCCCGGCGTTCCTCTCTGGTCCCCTGATGCTTCCGCCCCAGGCGGCCGCCGCCTCCATCGCAACGCTTTCCTCTCGCGACCCCCGCTGGAACAAGGCAACCTCGGCCGCAACTCCGTCCCCGGCTTCGGCATGTCACAGCTCGATCTTTCCCTACGCCGCGAGTTTCCCCTCACCGAACGCACCGCCCTCCGCTTCCGCCTGGAAGTTTTTAACGTCTTCAATCAGGCAAACTTCGCCGACCCGGTCCGCTTCCTCACCAGTCCCTTGTTCGGCGAATCAGCCTCCATGCTCAACCTGCTGCTCGGCAGCGGCACTGCCGGTTCCGGTCTCGCTCCCATGCTCCAGATCGGCGCTCCGCGCTCCTTACAATTCTCGTTCGGCTTCCACTTTTAATCTCCGCGCCGTGGCAGTTCCGTTTCCGGAAAGCTCTTAGTCATTGAGGAACGCACCATGAGAATAAGGCCCCTGCTGGTCCTTTATCTTCTGATTGTCCGAGTCGCTTACGCGGTGTGGCGCGCGCTCTAGGAAACCGCCGCTTCGCGCCGCCCGTACCGCGCCGTCACGTAGTCGTTCAGGATCGCGATGAACTCTTCCACAATCCGCTCCCCGCGCAGCGTGCGCGTCAACCGCCCATCCACATACACCGGCGCCACCGGCTCCTCGAACGTCCCCGGCAACGAAATCCCGATGTTGGAGTGTTTCGATTCACCCGGCCCGTTCACCACGCAGCCCATCACCGCCACCGTCATCTCCTCCACGCCCGCGTGGCTTTCCTTCCACACCGGCATCTGCTCTTTCAAATACCGCTGGATCTGATCCGCCATCTCCTGGAAGAACGTGCTCGTCGTGCGCCCGCAGCCCGGACACGCCGTCACCTGCGGCGTGAAGCTCCGCAGCCCCAGCGATTGCAGCACCTGCTGGCACACGATCACTTCCTCCGTGCGGTCCCCGTTCGGCATCGGCGTCAGCGAAGCGCGGATCGTATCGCCGATCCCTTCCTGCAATAGCACCGCCAGCGCCGCCGTCGTCGCCACGATTCCCTTCGAACCCATCCCCGCCTCGGTTAGCCCCACATGCAGCGGATACTCGCACCGCGCCGCCAGGTCGCGATACACCGCGATCAGGTCCTGCACCTTGCTCACCTTCGCGCTCAGGATGATCTGGTCCGGCCGCAATCCGTAACTCACCGCCGCCTCCGCCGACAGCAGCGCGCTCGCCACAATCGCGTTCCGCGTCACTTCGTTCGCGTCCAGCGGTTCGCTCAGCGCCGAATTCTCGTCCATCATCCGCGTTAGCAGCGCCTGGTCGAGCGACCCCCAGTTCACGCCGATCCGCACCGGCTTGTCATACTCAATCGCGCATTCGATCATCGTCCGGAAATTATCATCGTGCTTCTTGCCGATATTCACGTTGCCAGGATTGATCCGGTATTTAGCCAGCGCTCGAGCGCACTCCGGATACTTCTTCAGCAACAAATGCCCGTTGTAGTGAAAGTCGCCCACGATCGGAACCTCCACCCCGAACATCTGGAGCGCCGCAACGATCTTCGGCACTGCCGCCGCTGCTTCTTCCGTGTTCACCGTCACACGCACCAGCTCGGAGCCGGCCTGCGCCAGCGCCATCACCTGGTTCACCGTTCCGGTCACATCCGCCGTGTCCGTGTTTGTCATCGACTGCACGACGATCGGATGAGTCCCGCCCACCTTCACGCCGCCTACCTCCGCTACGATTGATTTCCGGCGCGCAATTGCCGCCATTCGACCTCCAATTCCGAATTGTAACGCGAGACAATGGTAGCTTCATGCCCAAACCCGAGGACTTCCTTGTCACCCAGCTCGGCGAGCCGCGTTTTGTCAACCCGCTCTCCCGCCAGTCGGCCGCCGACGGCGCAGGCGTTCGCTTCATCTCCGACGACACCCGCATTCCTCTCGAAATCGAAGTCGTCCCCGGCCGCCCCTACCGCCCCGAACTCTCCTTTCAAAAAGCCGGCCCGCTCGAGCGCATCTACTTCGACCCCGCCTCAACCCGCCATCGTCACCTGCGGCGGCCTCTGCCCCGGCCTCCACAACGTCATCCGCTCTATCGTCATGCAGCTCTATCACGGCTTTGGCGTCCAAGACGTCGTCGGCATCCGCTACGGCTACAAAGGCCTCGACCCGGCCAGCGGCATCCATCCCATCCCGCTCCGCCCGCAGCACGTCGCCGATATTCACTAGCTCGGCGGCACCATGCTCGGCACCTCGCGTGGACCCGCTGACCTCCCCTCGATGGTCAATTTCCTCCGCAACAACCGCATCCAAATCCTCTTCACTATTGGCGGCGACGGCACCCAGCGCGGCGCGCACGCCCTTGGCCAGGAGGCCGCCCGCCAGAACCACCCGCTCTCGGTCATCGGCATCCCCAAGACCATCGATAACGACATCCCCTTCGTCTGGCGCTCCTTCGGTTATGAAACCGCGCTCGAAAAATCCCGCGAAGTTGTCGAGTGCGCCCACAACGAGGCTATCGGCCACCGCAATGGCATCGGGCTCGTAAAGCTCATGGGCCGCGAGGCCGGATTCGTCGCCGCCGGCGCCACGCTCGCCTCCGGCGACGTCAACTACTGCCTCGTTCCCGAAGTCCCCTTCGACCTTGATGGCGAAGCCGGCCTCCTCGCCCACCTCCGCAGGCGCATTGAAACCCGCGGCCACGCCGTCATCGTCGTGGCCGAAGGGGCCGGGCAGGATCGTCATCGGCATCTGGAGGTCGTTTCGCCCTGTGCTACAATACCCGCAGTTTGGGGACGCTCAGTGAAACTCCACGACCCAGTCGAGCTCATTGTGAAACAGAAGGGCTCGCAGGTTCATGCGATCGCTCCTCAATTGACCGTCTACGACGCGCTCCAGAAGATGGCGGACCTGGGCGTCGGCGCTCTGTTGGTGATGGACGGAAACGAACTCGTTGGGATGGTCTCTGAGCGCGACTATGCCCGCAAGGTGATTCTGGCCGGGCGCTCCTCAAAAGAAATGAAAGTCCGGGAACTGATGACCAGTCCGGCGGTGACCGTTACTCCGGCGATTACTGTGGATGCCTGCATGCAAATGATGACGGAAAGGCGATGCCGTCACCTGCCGGTCGTCGAGGGGGGCCGAGTTGTCGGCGTGGTCTCCATCGGCGACCTAGTGCATTGGATTATCACCGTGCAGGATCAGACGATCCGCCAGCTCGAGGATTACATCTCCGGCAAATACCCTGCCTGAGAACCGCCCTCTGAAGACCCACCCTTTGCGTCCTGGAATTGTTGATACAATCAGTGCCCTATGGCAATCTCCGCCGGTCAGATTGTCTTTTATTATCTTGCGGCCGCCGGCATTGCGAGCGCAATTCTCGCGGTGACACGACGCAATCCGGTGCATAGCGTCCTTTGGGTGCTCTCTCTCTTCCTGCACGTTGCGGGGCTTTTCCTTCTTGCCGGTGCCGAATTCCTCGCAGCCGTGCAGATCATTGTGTACGCCGGAGCCATTCTGGTCGTGTACGTGTTCTTTCTCATGCTGGTTGACCTTCCCAAGGAAGAGGCCGGCCCTCGATTCGGTGCGCACTGGCCTCTCTGCCTGATGGTAGGACTCGGATTCGCAGCCATCGCCTTGTGGGTTCGCGTACCGGGGCTGCAGACGGCGGCGCCGGCGCCGGCAGCTGCCCCCAATACCGGAAGCGTCGAGAGTTTTGGATCCGCGTTATTCAAGCAGTTCGTACTCCCGTTCGAGATCCTCTCCCTGGTGCTTTTGGCGGCTATCGTCGGCGCTGTAGTTGTCGGCAGGAGAAGGACGGAGGCCTGAATGGCTCCTCCCGGTGCCTATCTGGTGGTTAGCGCCGTCCTGTTTGCCATTGGCATGATCGGCTTTCTCTCGCGCCGCAATATTATCCTTATGCTGGTCTCGGCTGAGATCATGCTGAACGCGGTCAATGTTAGTCTGGCCGGCTTCAGCCACCAGATGCAGGATCACCGCGGACAGATTCTCGCACTCTTCGTCATCGCCGTGGCAGCCGCCGAACTGGCGGCGGGGTTGGCGCTCATGATCGCGCTGACTCGCAACCGGCCGGGAGTGCAAGTCGAAGAGCTGACTCAGTTGAAGTGGTGACGAGGCCATGGCGCCGGCAGCCGCATACTCAATCAAACCAGTGTTGGCGATTCTGGTTTCGTTGGCTGGCGCGCTGCTAATCGCCCGTACCGGAGAGGCCAGGGCCAACCTGCGGGAGTTTTGGTCGGTGGCGGCGGGCGTGCTGAAACTGGCCCTTGTCGGCTCGATGATTCCCGACGTGGTAGGGGGAAGGGCGCCCCAATGCCTCTTGTTTGAAATCCTGCCGGGCATGGATCTGGCATTTCGCGTGGACGCGTTGGGCCTGCTCTTCGCTCTCGGCGCTTCGGTTCTCTGGATCGCGACTTCGCTTTACTCCATCGGCTACATGCGCAAGCTCGGAGAGCACGCCCAAACACGTTACTTCGCCTGCTTTTCCCTTGCGCTTTCCGCCACTCTGGGAGTGGCCTTCTCCGCGAATCTGTTCACCTTGTTCCTCTTCTATGAAGCGTTGACTTTGGCCACTTATCCGCTTGTGGCTCATAAGCAGACCGCCGAAGCCAAGGCGGGCGCGCGCAAGTACATTATTTATCTGCTGGGCTCGGCCAAGTTGTTCCTGCTGACCGCGATTATTCTCACCTACAACCTGGCGGGAACTCTGCAATTTCGCGGCGAGGGAATCTTTCCGGAAACGGTCGTGCACAATCAGCCCACGCTGCTGTGGGTTGTGTTCGCGTTGTTCCTGTACGGTTTCGCCAAGAATGCCTTGATGCCGCTCCATAGCTGGCTGCCTGCAGCGATGGTTGCCCCGACCCCTGTCAGCGCGCTCCTGCATGCGGTGGCCGTCGTGAAGACGGGCGTCTTCTCCACTGTCAGGGTTTTTGTTTTCGTCTTCGGAGGAGGTGCGATGGGAACTCTCGGCGTGGATCAACTGGCGCTGGGTGTTTCCGCGCTCACCATTCTTGGCGGCGGGCTGCTGGCGCTACGCCAGGACAACTTGAAGGCCCGTCTTGCCTTTTCCACCGTCAGCCAGCTTTCTTATATTGTTCTGGGGACGGCGCTGCTGAGTTCCAGCGGACTGCTGGGCGGCGTTGCTCATATCACCAGTCACGCGTTTACTAAGATCACTCTGTTCCTCTGCGCCGGTTCGATTTATGTTTCGGCTCATAAGACTCAAGTAAGCCAGCTGTCCGGAATCGCTAGGCGGATGCCGTGGACTATGGGTGCATTCTCGCTTGCATCGTTCAGCCTCGTGGGAATTCCACCCGCAAGTGGATTCGTCTCCAAGTGGTACCTGGCCGTGGGCGCGGTCGAACGGGGCAATGGCTGGCTGCTCGGGGTCCTGCTGGTCAGTTCGCTGCTGACCGCCGCTTACTTGGGGCCGGTCCTCTACAAGGCCTATTTCGAGCAAGCAGCCGATTCCGGCCATGACGAGATTCGTGAAGTGCCCTGGATGGTTATTCCGCTGGTGTTCAGCGCGGCCGCCAGCTTGCTCCTCGGCTTGTACCCGGACGCTTTCTTGAAGCTGGCTGCGAGAGTGACGTGGTGAAACCGAAGCGCTGGCTTTATGCGGGTCTGGCTGCGCTCGCCTTGGGCGAGATCGCGATACCGCGCCTGTTGGCCCCGGAGAAGGCCCATTTCTGGTTTGAGGATCTGCCGGCCTGGGGAGCAATCTACGGCCTCGTCTCCTGCGTGGCGATCATTGTGATCTCCAAGCTGCTTGGCAAGCTGTGGCTGACGCGCCGGGAGGACTACTATGACTCCTGAGTGGGTTCATCCGGGCCTCTTGCTGATCGCCGGCGCCTGCCTTGTGCCGTTGCTGAAGGGCCGCGCCAGGCGCCTTGCGATTTTGCTGCTGCCTGCTGCGGCATTCCTGATCTGTGCAGCGATGAAGCCCGGAACTTATGGCGTGGTGAGCTTCCTTGGCCAGGAGTTGGTCTTCGGACGCGTCGACAAGCTGAGCCTCGTGTTTGCCTACGTGTTCTCTCTGCTGGCTTTTGTCGGTATGGTTTACTCACTGCACACCGGTGACGCCGCGGAGCATGCGACCGCGCTCACCTATGCCGGAGGCGCGCTGGGAGTTGTGTTCGCCGGGGACTTCTTGTCGCTGTTCCTGTTCTGGGAGTTGACGGCTGTTGCCGCTGCCCTGCTGGTCTGGCTTCGCCGCGAGCCGCGCGCTGTCGCTGCGGGCTTTCGCTATCTGCTGGTTCACTTGTTCGGAGGACTGTGCCTGCTGGGAGGAATCGTGATGCATTGCTCGCAGACAGGATCGATCGCCTTCGCGGACATGTCGCCTCATGCCGGCGGCGCGGGGTTTGTTTTGATCCTGGCGGCATTCCTGCTCAACGCCGCTGTTCCGCCGTTGGGCGCCTGGCTTCCGGACGCTTATCCGGAGGCGACCGCTACAGGAGCGGTGTTCCTTACGGCATTCACCACAAAGTCCGCGGTGTACGCGCTCATCCGGGGATACGCGGGCACGGAAATGCTGGTGTGGCTGGGAGCTGCGATGGCGGTCTACGGCGTCGTGTACGCAGTGCTCGAGAATGACGCCCGAAGACTCCTTGCCTATCACATTATCAGCCAAGTCGGCTACATGGTCTGCGGCGTGGGAATTGGAACCGACCTGGCTTTGAACGGCGCCGCATCCCACGCTTTCGCCCATATCCTTTATAAGGCTCTGCTGTTCATGGGAGCGGGAGCGGTTCTGCACGTCACCGGCTTGCGCAAGTTGAATGAGATGGGCGGACTGTACCGGACAATGCCCCTCACGCTCAGCCTCTACATGATCGGCGCCTTCGCGATTTCCGCGGTGCCGCTGTTCAGCGGCTTTGTAAGCAAGGCGATGGTGGTATCCGCGGCGGCCGAATCGCACCTCACCGCCATCTTCCTCCTGCTGACGCTGGCCTCCGCGGGCACCTTTCTGCATACGGGGCTGAAGCTTCCCTATTACATGTTCTTCGGACCGGATCGCGCGTTGCGTGCGCAGGAGCCGCCAAGGAACATGCTTGCAGCAATGGGCCTGGCCGCGGCTGCCTGCGTTTTCATCGGAGTTTTCCCGGGCCTGCTCTACCGCCATCTGCCGTTTGCCGCGGACTATGCGCCCTACACCGTCAGGCACGTCACCTCTACGCTCACCCTGCTGGGCTTCACCGCTTTGGGCTTCTTTCTGTTGCTGAAGCACTTGGACCCGGACCCTACGCTCAGCCTGGATACGGACTGGATCTACCGCCGAGGCCCTTCGTCTTCTCTCGCGTTGGCTCACGCCTGGCTCGTCAGGCTGGAGGATCTGGTGGCGCGGATTTCCGATTTCCTGCTGCGGCGCCCGGTGCTGGGAACAGCCGCGCTGCTGAGTAAACTGGACGCGCGCGTCATCGACGCCTCGGCGGTCGGTGTCGCGCAATTGACGAAGACGCTGAGCCAGGAGGCTCGAACCAAGGTAAGCGGCCATGCCCAGCACTACGCCCTGCTGATGGCGGCGGGCATTCTGGCCGCGATTGCGATGGCGGTGCTGATCAAGTGAGCGCGTACCCCATCCTGTCCGTGATCACTTTCCTGCCATTGGCGGGAGCGGCGGTCATCCTGCTGACAGGCCAGCGGCCCGCCCGCTGGATCGCGCTGGTGACCACCGTCGCCACCCTTGGGTTGTCAATGCCTCTCTATCAAGCCTTCGACAAGAGTTCCGGCGCGATGCAGTTCGCCGAATCCAGACCCTGGATTCCCGCGTGGAGCGTTGTTTACGGGATGGGCGTGGACGGAATCAGCCTGCCCTTCATCTTCCTTTCCGTCGTGCTGTGCGTTTTGTGCGTAGCCGCCTCCTGGACGGCGATTCAGGAGCGGCCCAGGGAGTTCTACTCCGCCCTGCTGGTGGCCGAAACCGCGATGATCGGGCTGTTCGCTGCCACCAATCTTTTTCTCTTTTACGTTTTCTGGGAGATCATGATCGTCCCCATGTTCCTGCTGATCGGCGTCTGGGGCGGGGCAGCGCGGATCTTCGCCGCGTTCAAGTTCTTGCTGTTCACTTTGGCGGGGAGCTTGTTGATGCTGGTGGGCCTGGTCGGGCTGCTGCACACCACCGGGACGCTGGACTTTCAGGCGCTCACTACTGGTACAAAGCTGAACCCTCAGTTGCAGGCATGGCTTTTCATCGCATTTACCGCTGCCTTCGCCGTGAAGGTTCCGATGTTCCCCGTGCACACCTGGCTGCCCGATGCCCACACGGAGGCGCCGACCGCGGGCAGCGTGATCCTGGCCGGCATCCTGCTCAAGATGGGCGGCTACGGGTTGCTGCGCGTGGCCCTGCCGATCCTGCCCGACGCGGTCCAGCTTTTCTTGAAACCGATGCTGGCGCTCTCCATCATCGCCATCGTCTACGGCGCCTACGTAACTCTCGCGCAGACTGACGTCAAGCGGCTGATCGCCTATTCCAGCATCAGCCACATGGGCTTCGTCACCTTGGGGATTTTCACTCTCAACCGCGCGGGCGTCGAGGGCGCGATTCTCCAGATGATCAATCACGGGATCATCACCGGAGCGCTGTTCCTGTGTGTCGGAATGATTTATGAACGCACCCATACCCGAGAGATCGCCGATTACGGCGGGCTGTCGAAAGCCGCGCCTGTCTACTCCACGCTGCTGGCGCTATTCTGTCTTGCCGCCGCGGGATTCCCCGGCCTCAACGCCTTTGTCGGCGAATTCCTCATCATCGGCGGCGCATTCCGCACCTGGGCCTGGCTGGGCGCCCTGGCAGTCTTCGGAGTGCTGCTGGGCACCACCTACCTGCTTTGGCTGTACTATCGCGTGGTCCTGGGCGAGTTGAATCCTGGACTGCGGGGTTTGCGGCTCGAACTCAACGCGCGCGAAGTGATTACGCTGGCCCCGCTGATCTTTCTTGTCCTGCTGCTCGGCCTTTATCCGGAATCGGTGCTCGGCTATCTCCGGGCCTCGGTGGCGAATCTTCTGGAGGGGCGGTAGCCTGTGACCGATCTGATCCTGCTGGCTCCGGAGTTAATCCTTGTCGGCGCGGCATTGACACTGATCCTGACGGCGCGTCATGTTCGGCGCGCCCAGCCGGCGGCCGTGGTCGCGCTGGTGGCGGCGGTAGGGGCGGCGGGTTTTGGCGTCACCGTCCCGCTGCAAGAATTCGCCGTGGCGTTTGAAGGAATCATCGTACGCGACGGCTATGCGCGATTCTTTAACGTCGTGTTCACGGCCAACCTGGCCTTGGTAACGCTTCTTTCCGTCAGGCATCTAAATGCCGAGCGAGTCCGGCCCGCCGAGTACCATGCTCTGCTCCTGCTGGCCACCACCGGCATGATGCTGGCAGGTTCAGCCGTCGATGTGTTGATCCTCTACCTCGGACTGGAATTGATGACCCTCTGCTCGTACTTCCTGGTGGGGATTACGCGCGACAATCCGATGTCCAACGAGGCGGCCATCAAGTATTTCCTGCTCGGCTCCTTCGCCTCCGCTGTGCTGCTGTACGGAATCGCGCTTGTCTACGGCGCCACCGGAGCCACGGACTTCGCCGCCATATCCGCAGCCGTCTCGCTTGGACAATCGCCGCTTCTGCTGGCGGGCGTCGCGCTGGTGATCGGCGGGCTCGGCTTCAAGATCGCCGCGGCGCCGTTTCACGCTTGGGCGCCGGACGCATATCAGGGAGCCAGCCCACCCGTGGCGGCCTTCCTGGCCGCCGGATCCAAAGCTGCAGGCCTGGCCGCGCTGGTGCGTCTCTGCCTCTCAGGCTTCGGCCCGGAGCCGGGCATGTGGCGTGGAATCCTTGTGGCTCTGGCGGTGCTTTCGATGACCATCGGCAGCCTGCTGGCAGTCTCCCAATCCGATATGAAGCGTCTGCTCGCTTATTCTTCCATCGCCCATGCCGGTTATGCCTTGCTTGGCCTCATCGCGGGCACGCCGGAGGGAGCCAGCGCCACCATGATCTACGCCTTCATCTACGCCTTCATGACACTCGGCGCATTCGGCGTCCTGATCGGCCTCGGTGAGCGCGCCGAGCAGTTGACCGGCTTTCAAGGCCTCGCGAAAACCGATCCCCGCGCCTCCGGCTTCATGTTCCTGTTTCTGCTTTCCCTCACCGGAATCCCCCCGACCGCCGGCTTCGCCGCCAAGTTCGCCGTGATCCTGGCCGCCGTGAGGGCAGGTTATGTCGCTCTTGCGGTCGTGGCAGTGTTGTGCAGCGTGGTATCGGCCTACTTCTACATGCGCGTGGCCGTGCTCATGTACATGCGCGATCCGGAAGGAGAGCCACCGCAGCGATTCCCCATCGCGGTCCTTGCCGCGCTGGCCGTTGCGGCTTTGGTGACCGTGGCCGGCGGGATCTTCCCCGGAGGATTCGACGGATGGGCGGCAGGGCCGTAGAGACTTGGCCATTCTGTGTCTGCCAAAGTCCGGTCTTCCTTGTCACGCTTCAGGTGGTTGGGGTAGATTTTTACGGCCACACTTCCGCATGAGCAGGTGCTGGCTGACCTGAACATCACGCAGGAAGAAATTGAGAACTACAGGGGACCTGCGTGAAGCTCATCGGCTGGACAGGGCAGCCCAGAGCCGACATTCGCGCCATGGAAAAGCACACAGCTATCCGCATCTTGTCGGCCCTGCATCGTTTCGCCGAGTCCGGCGAGGGCAATGTCAAACTGCTTCCGCGTCAACCGGTGAGCATGCAGCTTGCGGGCTGAATGGCTGAACCACCATACTGAAAGAGGAACCAGCCAATGCCCGCCCTTCCGCCCGCGATTCCCAAGCAGTTCATCAAAGAGTTCTGCGAGCGGCACCACATACGAAAGCTTTCTTTGTTCGGCTCCGCGCTGACGCCACGCTTTCGGCCAGATAGCGATCTGGACATCCTTGTGGAGTTCGATACCGGCCACGTCCCTGGCTTAGTGACTTTGGCTGGGATGGAACTTGAGTTGTCGGAGAAGCTTGGCCGGAAAGTGGATCTGAGGACGCCGGAAGACCTGAGCAGATATTTCCGCGCTCAGGTCGTCTCTTCCGCTCTTACGCAGTATGAACGACGCTGATCGCATTCGCATCCAGCATATATTGGACGCGGCATCGGAAGTGGCAGCCTTCATTGACGGCCGGGCCGCGGAAGATCTCTCCAGTGACCGAATGCTGTTGCTGGCGCTCGTAAAGGAAATCGAGATTATCGGAGAAGCGGCTACACAGATTTCCGAGGAATTGCGGGGCAGCTCCCCCGAGATACCATGGGCGAAAATCAAGGGCATGCGCAACCGTCTGATCCATGCCTATTCCGATGTCAACGTCGATCTGATCTGGAGTACTGTCGTTTCAGACCTGCCGCAACTGGTGCGCGCCCTGTCCAACGTGCTAGCTCGTAACGAACTAGGCCGTGGCTCCTAAGCAGCATGCGAATCAATGACAATTCGACAGCTTCTGGATAATCCGGAAACCCCGCCCTCGGTCCGGCTCCGAGCCTCCCTCGCGGTCTTGAACCGTCCTGCCTTCCCTGGCAAGACTTGGACCCTCCCAATCCTGTCGAATCCACCGAACAGCAGCTTCACGCTCCCGCATGGCTGCTCTCGCCGCTGAACTCGACTACCTCCGCGCCTCCCAAACTCTCGAACAGGGCGAGCGAAAACATCCAACGGCGCCGCGCAACTCCCCTTGCCCCTGCGGTAGCGGCAGGAAATACAAGCGCTGCTGCGGGGCCCACGCTTCCTTGGCGTTTCTCGCGCCGCATGTGAGCGCCCGCGGCCAATTGGGTACAATCAGAAGCAACTGGGTAAGAACGTGAACGAATACATCGGGATCGTGATCTTCGCCGCCATGGCGGCTACGGTCGCCGGAGCGTTCATCGCCCTTTCTTCCGCGCTCGGGCCGAAAGTGCCAACCGCGGTGAAAGCCGCGCCTTTTGAGTGCGGACAGGACCCTTTTGAGCTCCCTGCCGGGCGTCTGCCCGTCAAGTTCTACCTCACCGCTATTCTCTTCGTCATCTTCGATGTCGAAATCGTGTTCCTCTACCCGTGGGCCGTCGTTTATCAAAAGCTCGGCGGTTTGGGATTGGTGGAAATGGTCCTTTTTCTTGGGATCCTCATGATAGGATTCTTCTACGCTTGGGATAACGGGGCGTTTGAGTGGCAATGAGATGCATGCGCAAGCAGGATTCTTAACCAGCCGGATCGAGGAAGCCATTGGATGGGCGCGCAAATACTCCATCTTCCAGTATCCGTTTGTCACGGCCTGCTGTGGCATGGAGTACATGGCCACCGCCTGCTCCCATTATGATGTCGACCGCTTCGGCGCAGGCTTGCCCCGATTCTCGCCGCGCCAAGCCGACGTTCTCTTCGTCGTCGGCACCATTAGCCACAAGATGGCGCCTATCCTCAAGCGCATCTATGACCAAATGGCCGAGCCGAAGTGGGTAGTCTCTTTCGGCGTCTGCACCTGCACCGGAGGCTTTTACGACAACTACGCCACCGTCATGGGCATCGACACCATCATGCCCGTGGATGTCTACATCCCGGGCTGTCCGCCGAGGCCGGAGTATGTGCTGGACGGTTTGGTGAAGTTGCAAGCCAAGATCCAGAAACAGCACACCACGGGGGAAAGGCCCGCGCCCGAACCTAGGCCGGAGTGCACCACATGACGGCCGCGGATTTGATTCAGGCTGTACGCGGTCGTTTCCCGGATGCGGTGATTGGCTCACACGACTACCGCGGCGACGCCACCGTCATCATTCATAGCCCGCCTTTGTTGGAGGTGGCGCGGACGCTCAAGCAAGATCCGGCCTTCCGCATGAACTTTCTGATGGACCTGACTGCGGTGGACTACTCGGCGTTCGGCAAGAAACCGGACCGCGCGTTTTTCGCCTCCTCCGGCGTGCCGGTTCGGCCGCCGCCGCAAATTCCCGACCCGGAGCCGTGGCCCGGTCCGCCATCACCAGCGCGGTTTGCCCTCGTCTACCACTTCTTTTCTTCCCTGCGGAAGCACCGCATTCGAATGGAAGTTCCGGTCGAGGAACAGGAAGCGGAACTGGATTCGCTCACTTCGCTGTGGCCCGGCGCAGACTGGCTGGAACGGGAAGTGTGGGACATGTTCGGGATCCGCTTCCGGGGTCACGGGAACCTGAAGCGCATCCTGATGTATGAGGAGTTTTCCGGACACCCGCTCCGGAAGGACTACCCGGTCAACAAGCGGCAACCTCTCCTGGGGCCCGTCAACTAGTGGACAACGGAGCCGGCCTGCAAACCAGGGAGATGCTCCTCAACGTCGGTCCCGCCCACCCGGCAATGCACGGCATTATCCGCATCGTCACTAAGCTGGATGGGGAACGGGTAACGGACGTCGACGTCGAGATCGGTTACCTCCACCGCGGCTTCGAAAAGATGTCGGAGACCGTGGACTACAACGGCGTCATTCCCTATACGGACCGCCTGAATTATGTTTCTCCCCTCATCAATAACATGGGCTACTGCATGGCCGTGGAGAAGCTACTTGGAATCTCCGTCCCCGAGCGCTGCCACTACATCCGCGTCATCGTTTCCGAGATCTCGCGCATCACCGATCATCTCACCTGCGTCGGCGCCAGCGCGATGGAGCTCGGCGCCTTCACGGTCTTTCTCTACATGATCAAGGCGCGGGAGTATCTGTGGGAATTGGTGGAGATGGTCACCGGCGCGCGGTTGACGGTTTCCTACTGCCGCGTCGGCGGAGTGAAAGGAGATCTGCCGGAAGGCTTCGCCGCCCGCTGCAAGTTCGCTCTCCAGGAGACCCGAAAGGTGCTGGCCGAATCACATGCGCTGCTCACGCGCAACCGCATCTTCGTCGACAGGATGTCGGGCACCGGAACGATTTCCGCCGAAGATGCCATCTCCTACGGCATTACTGGACCCTTCCTGCGGGCAACCGGCGCCGCCTACGACGTGCGCAAAGATTGTCCGTACTCGGTCTACGACAGGCTTGATTTCGATGTGCCGGTAGGAACGCGTGGCGACAACTACGACCGCTACCTGGTTCGCATGGAAGAGATGGAGCAGTCGATGCGTATCATCGAGCTGGCTCTTCGGGACATTCCGCCCGGCCCGGTCCAAACCAATCCGGAGACCGGCCGTCCAATCCCCGCGGCCGAGATGGTGGACGAAGGGAAAGTCGGCAACATTGTGGCCATCGCGGGGGTCCGCGCCGTGACGGACCCGACGCTGGAAGGCTCCGGCAAGCCGCACCATCCCGCAATTGCCGCCGATGAGAAGCGCGTCTTCCTGCCCTCAAAGGAGGACACGTACGGAAACATCGAAGGGTTGATGCAGCATTTCAAGCTCGTGATGCACGGCCACGGCATACGGCCGCCCAAGGGCGAAGTCTATTTTCCTGTCGAGGGGGCAAACGGCGAATTGGGATTCTACATCGTCAGTGACGGCGCCGATAAACCGTACCGCGTCCGCGTCCGTCCGCCTTGTTTTGCCATCATGTCGGCGCTGCCGAAGCTGCTCATCGGCGATTTGGTGGCGGACCTGATTCCCACCTTCGGCTCGGTGAACATGATTGGAGGGGAGCTGGACCGGTGACGCTCGAGGAACTGGAGCCGAAAGCGCGGGAGATGATCGGGCGCTACGAGCAACCGCGCGCCGCCGCGCTGCCCCTCCTATGGTTGGTGCAGGATAACCTCGGCCACATCTCTTCGGAAGCCGAGTTCTGGATAGGGAAGCAGTTGGCGATGTCGGTCGCTCACGTCCGCGAGCTGGTTTCCTTTTACACCATGTTCCGTATGAAGCCCGCCGGCAGGCGCGAGTTGCGCGTTTGCACCAGCCTCCCCTGCCAACTGCGCGGCGCGCGCGATGTCCTGGCAAGAATCGAGACTCATTTCAAGATTCGCCCAGGAGAAACCACGCCAGACGGCGAGCTCACCCTTTCAGAAGTCGAGTGCCTGTGCGCCTGCGAGTTGGCGCCGATGGCCCAGCTTGATGAACACTTCATCGGGCCGCTGGACGGCGATACGCTGGGGCTGCTGCTACGGGGAAGCCGGATTCCGGATCCCCAACCCTTCCTTTCCACCGGCGGACCGGTGATCTCTTCCCGCTTCCGCTACCCCGACGGCGCCTGGTTCGAGACTTATCTCGCCGATGGTGGCTACCAGTCCGCCGGCAAGGCCCTGCTTCACATGACGCCGGACCAGATTATCGAGCAAGTATCCGCCGCCAACCTTCGCGGCTTGGGTGGCGCCGGCTTCCCCGCCGGCAGAAAGTGGTCCTTCGTTCCCAAGTCCAGCCCTAAGCCCCGCTATCTTGTGGTTAATGCCGATGAAGGCGAACCCGGGACGTTCAAGGATCGCTACATTCTGGAACGCGATCCGCACGCGCTGCTGGAAGGGATGCTGATCGCGGCGCGCGCCATCGGGAGCCACAAGGCCTATGTCTACATTCGCGGCGAGTACATCAGGCCGGCCAGGCGATTTGCACGTGCCGTGGAGGAAGCCTACGCAAACGGATGGCTGGGCAAGAACATTCAGGGGAGCAGTTTCGACCTCGACGTCGTCATCCATCGCGGAGCCGGAGCCTACATCTGCGGCGAGGAGACGGCTCTGCTCACTTCTCTTGAAGGCGGCAAGGGCTTTCCCAGACTGAAACCTCCATTCCCGGCCATCTCCGGACTTTTTCAGTCCCCGACCATCGTGAACAACGTCGAAACGCTCGCCTGCCTTCCCTTCATCCTGCGCCACGGCCCCGAGAGATTCGCCGCGCTTGGTACGCTGCGCCAAGGCGGGACCAGGCTCTTTTCCGTCGGCGGCCATGTCAGCCGGCCGGGACTCTACGAAGCGCCCGCGGGCGTGTCCTTGCGAGAATTGATCTACAACCACGCTCAAGGCATCCGAAATGGCCAGAGGCTGAAGGCGGTGATTCCGGGCGGTATTTCCGCGAAAGTGCTTACTGCGGAAGAGATCGACGTTGCCATGGATTTCGACTCCCTGACGGCAGCCGGCACAATGGCCGGCTCCGCGGGCGTCATTGTCATGGACGAGAGCACATGCATGCTGGAGGCTCTGCTGGCCGCATCGCGTTTCTTTGCTCACGAATCCTGCGGCCAGTGCTCACCCTGCCGCGAGGGAACGGGCTGGATCCATCGCATTGTTCGGCGTATCTGGGCAGGGAAGGGAAAGCCGCAGGACCTGGATCATCTGCTTGCCATCGCGGGCGATATGGAAGGCAAGACGATCTGCGTTTTTGCCGACGCCGCTGCTTGGCCCGTCCAGTCCTACATCACCAAGTTCCGCTCGGAGTTTGAGGAACATGTTCACACCGGCCGATGCCCAGCCAGCCGGGAGGCCGTGGCATGCCGGCCTTGACCATCGACGGCCGCCGCATCGACGCGCCTGATGGCTCCACCGTCATTCAGGCGGCCGAACAAGCCGGAATTTTCATCGCGCGTTACTGCTATCATCCAGGGCTTTCGATCGCCGGGAACTGCCGCATCTGTCTGGTTGAAGTGGAGAAGAACCCGAAGCTGCAGATCGCCTGCAATACCCCCGTGATGGAAGGTATGGTGGTGCACACCAACAGCGGCAAGGCCGAGGACGGACGCCGCGCCGTGCTGGAGTTTCTGCTGGCCAACCATCCGCTCGACTGCCCGGTCTGCGACCAATCCGGGGAATGCGACCTGCAAAACTTCTATATGAACTTCGGGCTCTATGACCCGCGATTTGAGGAGCAGAAGGTCAAAAAGAAGAAGGCCGTCGCGATCGGCCCTCACGTCATGCTGGATCAGGAGCGCTGCATCCTGTGTTCCCGCTGCGTGCGATTCACTGACGAGATCACCAAGACCGGCGAGTTCGGCATTTTCAATCGCGGCGACAAGGCCGAGCTGGGGCTCTTTCCCGGCCAGACCCTCGACAATGCCTATTCAGCCAACGTCATAGACATTTGCCCTGTCGGCGCGCTTACGGAAATGGATTTCCGTTTCAAGGCAAGAGTCTGGTACCTTTCGAGCGCTCCTTCGGTGTGCAACGGCTGCGCGCAGGGCTGCAATATCGACGTTCATTTCGTTCTCAACCGGCCGCACTTGAATGACGGTGCACGCATCATGCGTCTGAAGCCGCGCTACAACCCGGATGTCAACCAGTGGTGGATGTGCGACGAGGGCCGCTTCGGCTTCGGCTGGATCGACCGCGGCCGGCTGACGAAGGTGCTTCATCATGGCGTGCAGTCGGCATGGGACGAGGCCATGGCGGCCATCGCTTCCTCTCTGCCGCAGTTGCGGCTCGGTGTGATCGCCTCAGCCCAGCTCACCGTCGAGGAGTTGTTCTTGATTCGAGAGGTCTTTCACGATGCTCAGATTACGGCATCGGTCCCGGAGGCGCCTGGATCGAGTGATGACTTTCTTATCCAGGCGGACAAGAATCCGAATACACTCGGTGCCGCCTGGCTGGGATTCGCCCAGCGCGACATCGTCCACGATGCACTACAAGGCCGCATCGACGCCCTTTGGGTGTTCGGCCACGACCTGGCGAAACTCTTCGGAGAGGAAACGCTTCAGGAGCTTTCCAGCAAGCTTCGTCTGTTCGTTTATTCAGGAACCAACGAAAACCCCACTTCCTCCTCTGCTACATGGGCGCTGCCGGCCGCCGCCTATCTCGAGAAGGAGGGAACTTTCGTGAATTGCCACGGCCGAATCCAGCGCGTTCGACAGGCCTTCCCGCCGCTGCTAGACTCCCGCGAAGACTGGCGTTTGCTTCTCGACTTGGCCCGCCAGATCAATCGGCCGCGGCACTATCGCAATCCTCAGGAGATTTTCCTCGGATTGGCCGCGACCGAAGTGCGGTTCAAGAACCTGAACTACGAAGCCATCGGAACTCAGGGGTTCCCTCTCCATGATTGACGTCGCCATCAAGCTCGGCCTCGCCATGGTTGTCTTCTTCGGAGTCTTGAATCTTGCGGGGCTGCACACCTGGATCGAGCGCAAACAGTCGGCCATCATCCAGGACAGGATCGGGGCGAATCGCGCCAGCATCTTCGGCTTCAAGCTGCTTGGGTTGTTCCATCCCTTAGCCGACGCGGTCAAGATGTTCACCAAAGAGGACATCATCCCGGCGCGGGGGGACAAGGTGCTTCATACACTCGCCCCCGCCTTCTCCGTATTCTTCGCGCTCGCCGCCTTCGCCGCCATCCCTTTTGGCGACCGGCTGATGCTGGGCGGTCGCGTGATCGAGCTCCAGGTCGCTAAGCTTGACGTCGCCCTGCTGTACATATTCGCGATGCTTTCCCTCGGTGTCTACGGTGTGATTCTGGCCGGATTCGCATCCCGCAACAACTATGCGCTGCTGGGCGGCCTGCGCGCCACCGCGCAGATGATCTCCTACGAAATCGCCCTCGGCATCGCGATCATTGGACTCATCCTCGTTTATCAGACTTTGGACTTGCAGGACCTGGTTCGCGCCCAGGGCAAATTGCTCGGAGGATGGATCCCGCTCTGGGGCATCGTAGTGCAGCCGGTGGCTTTTTTCGTTTTTGTGACCGCGGCCTTGGCGGAAACCAAGAGGATTCCGTTCGACCTTCCCGAGGGTGAGTCGGAAATTATCGGCTATTTTGTCGAGTACAGCGGCATGAAGTTCGGCATGTTTTTCCTCACCGATTTCCTCGAGACGATCATGGTCGCCTGCCTGGCGGCAACGCTCTTTTTCGGCGGCTGGCAGGTCCCTTACCTCATGCCCGATGGCTTCCACTTCCCTTGGGGCGGCTCCTTCGCGGTTTCTCACTGGACTTACGTGCTAATGGGCGTCGCCAGTTTCTCCCTCAAGGTGCTTTTCTTCTGCTGGCTCTTCATGCAGCTTCGATGGACGTTGCCGCGCTTCCGATACGATCAGTTGATGAAACTGGGCTGGCTGGGCCTCTTTCCGGTGGCCGTGGCCAACGTCGTGGTTACGGCCAGCGTGTTGTACTGGTTGGGAGGGCGGAACTGATGGCCGTCAAAGTGGTCCGGCGGCGTGAACTGACATTCTGGGAGAAGCTGTACATTCCGCAGATCCTCAGCGGCCTCAAGATCACTTCGAAGCATTTCTTCCGGAACCTTTTGCTTCACATTGCGCACCGGCTGGGGCTGCTGAAACACTTGCGGGCCTCGGTGACTTATCAATACCCGGAAGAGCCACGGCCCCTCATGTCGCGCTTCCGAAGCCGCCACCGGCTCACCGTCCGTGACGAGGGCACGCCTCGCTGCGTCGGCTGCATGCTCTGTGAAACCGTCTGTCCTGCCAAGTGCATCACGATCCTGGCCGGCGAACACCCCGACCCGAACGTCGAAAAGTATCCGGTCCGCTTCGATATCGACCTCGGCGTGTGCGTCTATTGCGGCTACTGCGTGGAGGTCTGCCCGGAGGACGCCATCCGGATGGATTCCGGCATCCTCGACGTGGCCGCATACTCGCGTGAAGAGATGAAGCTGGATATCCACGAGCTGATGAACCCGGCTCTGCGTAAGCCGGTCGGAGAATGCAACTTGCCATTCCCGCACCAATGCCGGCTCACGGGCGGGCAAATCAAAGGCAGCTGGGAGGAAGTTGCCAGCGGCCGGCGCTGATGCTACCCCCGATGCCCCGCGCTATACTCCGCTCCCGACGGCCCTGCTTCTCGCAAGGAACCTAAGGCGCCACCGGAATCAGCGTTAAACCATTGAGATGCTCAAAATCGCGATAGTCCGCGGTTACGAGCGGGAGTTCCCACTGACGGGCGGCGGCGGCCACCCATGCATCGGTTGCTGTGATCGGGCGTCCCGCGGCACGGCTCTCTGACATGACATCGGCCCAGACGACACAAGTACTCTCGTCTGGAAACAGCGTAGTGCAAAGATCAATATGCCTTGTCAATTCCTCGCGGCGCGTCGAGCCCCAGTGGTTCACCTTGGGCCACAACAGAAGTTCCCGCGAGTCATGAATGAAATGAACCACTGATGACCGGCAACAATTCCGAAGCTCTGCCGGTGGAGAGAATGGTCCGGCTTAAACAGAAGCGACACGACATTCGTGTCGAGCAGCAGAAGGCTCATTTCGGCCGGGTCGGGGATTGACGGCGGATTTCTCGAACCAGCTTGCGGAACGCATCCACCTCGTCTGGGCTCCCAAGGTCCTTGTAGGGAAGCGAATACACGGGAGGCTTTGCGCCCGGAATAGATACCGTGCGTACTGGCAAGCCTTTCGGATCGACCACAACTTTGGCCACATTCGTATTTTAGCCGAAACGATCGTCGTAGCTCGGAACTCAAAGCTGTGGCTCAGTCCCTGCCACCCGCTACAGCGATTTCCCCGCGCTATACTGTTTTTATAGAGGAGGCTGGTCCACTTCGTGTCTATTCGTAGATTTCTGCGCATGGCCGCCCACACGCATCTGTTGCCCGTGCTCGAAAGCGGTGAGGAGACCCTCATCGGCGGCCAAGCCGTCATGGAAGGCGTCATGATGCGCGCCCCGCACAGCTATTGCGTCGCCGTCCGTAAGCCTTCCGGCGAGATCATTACCGACACGCAGCCGCTGGCCAAGGTCAGTGAACGCTACCCCATCTTTAAATACCCGCTCCTGCGCGGCCTCGGCACTCTCGGCCAGGCCATGAAGCTCGGCTTCAAGGCGCTTTCCTTTTCCGCCAACATCGCCGCTGAAGCCGAGGAAGAGAAAAACCCCTCCGCCAAACCCAAAAAAGGCAAGCCCATTTCGGGATGGATGATGGGGCTCAATCTCGCCTTCTCACTCGTATTTTTCTTTTTCCTTTATAAGTACGTCCCGCTCAAGCTCACAACCTGGCTCGGCGAATACTATCCCGGATTCCAGGGCCGCATCGCCTTCAATCTCACCGACGGCCTCATCCGTATCGCCATCCTCGTCACCGTCGTCTACACAATGTCGCGCTGGAAAGACATCCGCCGCGTTTTCGAGTACCACGGCGCCGAGCACCGCGTCGTTTTCAATTACGAATCCGGCGAAGAGGTCACCGTCGGCCGCGCGCAGAGCTACCCCACGTTCCACCCCCGCTGCGGCACCAGCTTCCTGATCGTCGTCATGCTGATCTCGATGATCCTTTACGCCATCGTGCCCGGCGACTCCTTCGCCGAAAAAATGCTCGCCCGCGTCGTGCTCCTGCCCGTTATCGCCGGCGTCAGCTATGAGATCATCCGCTTCGCCGCCAAACGCCAGGGCAGCCTGCTGAACGCCTTCACGGCGCCCGGCCTATGGCTCCAGCGCATCACTACCCAGCCCGCCGAGCCGCAGCAGACCGAAGTCGCCATCGTCGCCTTGCAGGGAGCCATGGCCCTTGAGGAATCCCAAGGCGGCCAGCTCGTCATCGCCTGAAATCCCTTCTGCATGCAATACCGCCAGAAACTGGAAGACATCGAGAAGCGCTTCGAGACCCTCACCGCGCAGATGGCCGACCCGGAAGTCATCGGCCAGGCCGACCTCTATCGCAAAACCGCCAAGACCCGCACCGACTTAGAGGACGTGGTCGGCAGGTATCGCGACTGGAAAAAAGCCCACGCCGACCTGGATGGTGCCCGCCAGATGATGGAGGACTCAGACCCCGACCTCCGCGCCATGGCCGCCGAGGATATCGCACGCCTCGAGCCGCTCATGGCCGAGCTCGAGCAGGAGATCAAGATCCTCCTCCTGCCCAAGGATCCCAACGACGACAAGAACGTGGTGCTCGAAATCCGCGCCGGCACCGGTGGTGATGAAGCCACGCTGTTTGCCGCCGAGATCTTCCGCATGTACTGCCGCTACGCCGAAGCCGAGCGCCTCCGCGTGGAAATCACCTCGTCGAGCGAATCCACCGTCGGCGGCCTGAAGGAAGTCATCGCGCTGGTCAGCGGCGACAAGGTATTCAGCAAGCTGAAGTATGAGAGCGGCGTTCATCGCGTGCAGCGCGTCCCGCAAACGGAGACCCAGGGCCGCATCCACACCTCCGCCATCACCGTCGCCGTGCTGCCGGAAGCGGATGAGGTGGAAATCAAGCTCGACCCCAAGGATGTCCGTGTCGACACCTTCTGTTCCTCAGGACCCGGCGGCCAGTCCGTCAACACCACTTACTCCGCCGTCCGTCTCACGCACATTCCCACGGGCTTGATCGTCAGCTGCCAGGACGAAAAATCGCAGATCAAGAACCGTGCTAAGGCCGAGCGCGTCCTCCGCTCGCGCCTCTATGAAATCGAACTCGAAAAGCAGCGCGCCCAGATCGGCGCCGAGCGACGCTCCATGGTCGGCTCCGGCGACCGCAGCGAGAAAATCCGCACCTACAATTTCCCCCAGAACCGCGTCACCGATCACCGCATCGGCCTCACTCTCCACCAGCTCGATCAGGTGATCGAAGGCAGAATCAACCCGCTGATCGATGCGCTCACCACCCACTATCAAACCGAGCGCCTCAAACAGCAAGACGCCGCCTGAGCCGCGACCACAGGGAGCGGTCATGCAGCTGAAATCAGCCCTCCTCCAAGCCACACAGCTCCTCGAACAAGGCGCCATCGCCTCCCCCCGCCTCACCGCCGAACTTCTCCTCTGCCACGCCCTCAGCCGCGACCGTGCATGGCTCCACGCCCATTCCGATGAGCCGCTGTCGGAGGTCGCCTGGATTCATTTCGGCCGCTATCTCCACGAGCGTCTCAACGGCAAACCCCTCCAGCACATCACGCACCGCCAGGAATTCTACGGCCGCCAGTTCCGCGTCACCCCCGACGTCCTCATCCCGCGTCCGGAAACCGAGCACGTCATTGAGGTGGCCCTCCGCCGCGCCCCCAACGCCAGGCGCGCCATCGACATCGGCTGCGGCTCCGGCGCACTCGCCGTCACATGGGCACTGGAAACCACTGCAAAAGTCTTCGCCACCGACATTTCTCTTCCCGCCCTCACTATCGCCCGCGAAAACGCCCAAGCCCTCCACGCCCCCGTACACTTCCTCGCCACCCACCTCGCCTCCGCTCTCCAACCCGCCTCCTTCGACCTCGTCCTCTCCAACCCCCCCTACATCCCCGACACCGAACGCGAATCGCTTCAGCGCGAAGTCCGCGACCACGAACCCCCTGTCGCTCTCTACGGCGGCCCCACCGGCGTCGAAATCTATCAGCCGCTCATAGCCGACGCCGCGCGTATCCTCCGCCCCGGCGGTTCACTCGTCATGGAAATCGGCTACCAAGCGCAGGAACGCGTCCGCGCCATGCTCGATCCTCATTTCACCGGCTTTGAAGTCGATCACGACCTCGCCGGCTGGCCACGCGTCGTTTCCGCCTGCTACTCTCCTTAGCTAAGGATGCGCGTCATCTTCCATCTCGACATGGACGCCTTCTTCGTCAGCGTCGAGGAATTGTCCGACCCCACGCTGAAAGGCAAACCCGTCGTCGTCGGCGGCAAGGCCAACCAGCGCGGCGTCGTCTCCGCCGCATCCTACGCCGCCCGCCAGTTCGGCATTCACTCCGCCATGCCGCTGCGCACCGCCTACAAGCTCTGCCCGCACGCCATCTTTCTCGAAGGCCATCCGCGCCAATACCGCGAATACTCCCGCCGCGTTCACGACATCCTCCGCACCTTCACTCCCGCCGTCGAAATGGCGTCGATCGATGAAGCCTACCTCGATCTCACCGGCACCGAACGCCTCCACGGCCCGCCGCTCAAGGCCGCGCACCGTCTGCATGAAACCATCAAGCACCACACGCAGCTCAACTGCTCCATCGGCATCGCCACCTCCCGCCTGCTCGCAAAGATCAGCTCCGATCAGGCCAAGCCCAACGGCATCCTTTACGTCGTGCCCGGCATGGAAGCCCGCTTCCTCGCTCCGCTCGATGTCCGCAGAATCCCCGGCGTCGGCAAGGCAACCGAGAAGAGCCTCCACGCGCTTGGCATCCGCAAGGTCGGCGACTTGGCGCGTCGGGACGAAGCCTTCCTCGAAGAGAAATTCGGTAAGTGGGGCCTCGCCATGGCCGGCAAGTCGAAAGGTCTCGACGCTGGTGGCTGGTTCGACAACGACGTCGGAGCCTCGGACGATCCAAAGTCCATCAGCCACGAACACACCTTCGACCAGGACACCGCCGATCAGGAACGCATCGAATCACTTCTGGCCCGCATGGCGGAGATGGTCTGCCGCCGCCTTCGCGAGCACAACCTCTGGGCGCGCACCGTGCAGCTCAAGCTCCGCTACTCGGACTTCGCCACCTTCACCCGCGCGCACACCCTCGCCGAACCAACGCGGCTCGACACCGTCGTCCACGCCGAAGCCCGCAACCTCTTCCGCGCCCACTGGACCGGCAAGCCCGTCCGCCTCATCGGCGTCCAAACCTCCTCCTTCGAACAAAGCCAAGGCCAACTGAACCTGCTCGAAAATGATTCCACCGAGCGCTGGGACAAAGCCCTCTCCACCGCCGACAAACTGCGCGACAAGTTCGGCGAATCGGCCGTCTCGCTCGCCGCCGGACTCCGCGGACGCTTCCGCGAACGAGTTCACGAAAACCCCGCCGGCCTGCCCGGTAAGAATCCAAACAAAGAGATAAACTAAGACAACATGTTCACCTGGATCTGTCCTAAATGCGGCCGCGAGGTGCCTCCTTCCTACTCCGAATGCCCCGACTGCGCCGCCAAGGAACAACCCGCCGCGGCAGCCCCCAGTGAACCGCAGCCGGAACGGCCCGCCCAGGCCGCTGCTCCTCCTCCCGAACAAGCGCAGCCAGCACCACCGCCCCAGGCAGCGCCGCCCCAGCCCCCCGTCCAATACGTATACGTGCAACGCAAGCAGCCCGCCTGGCTGGTCACCCTCGCCGTTGCACTTGGACTCGTCGCCATCGGCGCCGGCGCTTACTACTTCCTTCCCTCTGTTCGCGCCACCCGCTCCACCTCTGCCGAACCCGAAGTTAAAATGGAAACTCCCGCCGAACAGGCCAAAAGCGCGCCTTCGGGCTCCGCCAATCTCGCCAGGCATCTGGAAGTGGTTGGCATTCGCATCCTTGAAGAAAACCGCCGCCCCATGGTCCGCTTCCTCGTCGTCAACCATTCCAACGCCGACTTCCCCGACCTCAATGCCGTCGTCACGCTCCGCTCCACCAAGGCTGCCGCCGACTCCGCGCCCATCTCCACCATTGACCTGAAGCTCTCCGCCCTCGCCGCTAACGCCTCCGTCGAAATCGCCGCGCCGCTCAAAACCGGCCTCCGCGCCTATGAGATGCCCGACTGGCAATTCCTTCGCGCCGATATCCAACTCCGCTGATCCGGCCTTCTCGTGACCCCAGCCTTCCTCTCCCTGGCCGGTCTCCTCGCCGCCATTGTCCTGTCCTGCTTCACACCAGTTAACGTCGGCCTGCTTTCCATCGCGCTTGCGTTCCTCATTGGTTACTTCTCCGCCGGCTGGAAACTAGCCGCCATCGTCGCCGGATTCCCCACCTCGCTCTTCCTCACTCTGCTCGGCGTCATGCTGCTTTTCTCGCAAGCCTCCACCAACGGAACGCTCGACAAACTGGCGCGCTACTCCATCCGTTTGGCCCGCGGTAATCGCGGCGTCATCCCGCTCATCTTCTATGTCTTCGCCATTGTCCTCGGCGCTTGCGGACCGGGCAACATCGCCGCCTGCGCCCTGCTTGCTCCCGTTGCCATGAACATCGCCGCCCAAACCGGCATCGGCGCTTTCCTCATGACTCTCATGGTCGCCAACGGAGCCAACGCCGGCACCTTCTCCCCCATCGCCCCCTCCGGCATCATCGCCAACAATCTCATGGCCGGCATCGGACTCTCCGGCATGGAGTGGCCTAATTTCTGGAACACGCTCGCCGCGCAAACCATCATCGCCCTCGCCGCCTACGCCGCTTTTGGCGGCCTCCGGCTGCTGCGCTCCGGCCGCGCCACCCTCGCCGTTGACGCCGTCGAACCTCTCCATCCAAAGCAGCGGCTCACCGTCGCCGTCATCGCCGGCCTCGTGCTCGCCGTCATCCTGTTCGGTGTTGATGTCGGCATGGCCTCCTTTCTCGCCGCCGCGCTGCTCTCTATCTTCCGCGCCGCCGACGAAAAGGCAACCCTGCGCGCCGTGCCCTGGAACGTCATCCTGCTCGTCTGCGGCGTCACCATGCTCATCTACGTGATGGACAAGACCGGCGGCATGGACCTGTTCACTGATTTCCTGGCCGGCATCTCCGGCCCGCGCTACATTCCCGCCGCCATGGCCCTGGTCACCGGCATCATCTCCGTCTATAGCAGCTCCTCCGGCGTTGTGCTTCCCGCCTTCCTTCCCACCATCCCCGGTCTCATCTCACGCCTCGGTGCAGGCAACCCGCTGATGATCGCCTACTCCATCAATGTCGGCTCGCACTTGGTTGATGTCTCGCCGCTCTCCACGCTGGGAGCCATGTGCCTGGCCGCCGCGCCCGAGCATGAAGACAAGGACCGCCTCTTCCGCCGCCTCCTTCTCTGGGGTTGGTCCATGGCTTTTGTCGGCGCCGTGCTCTGCCAGCTGTTATTCGGCTACCGCTGACACGGTTTCCCGGGCTCAATACCCAGCTTCCGCAGATTCTCTCGAGCCTCCCGCTGGCACGGATCCAGTTCTATCGCCCGCTCAAAATCGGCCAAAGCCTCTTGCTTCAGACCCAGCGCCCATAACGCGACTCCCCGATTGCCGTACGCCGCCGCCTCGCTCGGTGTCAGCGCCACCGCTCTTCCAAACGCCTGCAGCGCGCGCGCCGCATCTCCCTGCGCCAGAAAGTGACGCCCCCTCTCACTGGCAACCTGCGCGTTCTCCGGCGCCATGCGCTGCGCCTCCTCCAGCAGTTGGAGCGCACGCGCCGGCTCGCTCACTCTCGCCAGTTGCAGCCGCGGCCGCGGCTTTCCCGGAGCTTTCTCCAGCGCATCCTCCCACAGCGCCCGCTCGCTCTTCCAAACCTGAGTCCGCTGATAGCTCACCACCGCTAGCACCGCCACACACGCAAAACCGAGCTGCCTCTTCTTCACCAGCATCGCGCACAGCACGCTGAACGCCACCATCGGCAGATACATCCTCCGGTCCGCCGCAAGGTCCGCCGCCGGGAATATCGACGACGTTGGCAACAGCAGCACCATCCCGCCCAAAAACCAGAATCCTTCCCGCGCTTTATCGAAACAACATGCCGCCGCCGCACACGCGCCCAGGACTCCCAGCCATCCCGCCCAGCTCATCCATCCCGTCGAAACCACCACTGGCGGATCAACGCTCAGCCCGTACGGCGCTGCCAGCATCCGCAGATACCGCGGAATCACCGTCCCCTGCGTCAGAAAATATTCCCACCACCCCACGCCCGCCTGAGCCCCCGCGCCCGAACCTTCCGTCATCGACGCCACCACCGCAACCCGTCCCACCGCCGCCACGGCCAGCGCGAACATCGCCGCAATTGGCCACCGCTCCTTCACGTTCCTCGATACCGACAAGTGCAGCATCGCCAGAAATGCCGGAAACGCCGCGCACTCCTCCTTGCCCAGCAGCGCCAGCGCGAACGCGCCTACCGCCCACCAGTGCCTCCCCTTCACCCATAGCAGTAAAGCTACCAGGCAGAACATCGCCGCAAGCGGCGTCCCCCGCGCGAACACATACGCCACAGGCTCCACGCTCAGCGGATGCACCGCGAACAACAGCGCCGCCACCAGCGCCGCCTCCGGCACAAGCCGCCGCAACACCGCAAACAACAGCAACGAACATGCAAGGTGCAGCGCGATGTTCACCGCATGGTATCCCGCCGGACCCTCATCCAGCGCCGCATTTCCCAAGAAACTCCAGTACGTCAGCGGCCGCGTCAGCCCGCTGCCCGGCAGCCCGTGATCGTCGTAGGCAAACGGCGCAGCCACCAACCCGCCATACAGCCCAACCACCACCGCCGCCACCAACCAAGCCTGCCGCGTCACTTCTTTCTCCGATAGGCCGACCGCATATAGCCTTCCGACTCCCGCGCCACCACAGAGCCCGGCGCGTACGCCATCGCTCTCCGGTATGCCGCCACCGCCTGCTGCCTTTTGCCCAGCAAATCGCTGGTCTGCCCCAGCCGCATCCAGCTCAGCACGCCCGTGTTCGGATCCAGCGCTTCCGCGTTCGCCGTCGCTTTCCTCAGATTCGCCTCCGCCTCCTTCCAATCGTCGTACCAGAACAACAGATTCCCACGGAAGTAATAAATCTTCTCCGGTGGCAGTCCCTGCATCTTCATCGCTTCCACTTTCGAAATCGCCTCCAAAGCCTGATCCTTGTCCCCAATATCGCTGTACATCTGTGCCAGTTCCAGCCGCAACAGATAATTGCGCGGGAACTCCCGGATCAGATCCAGCAGCAGGGGAATCGCGTCATCCGCACGCCGCTCCCGCCGGTAGATCGCCGCCAACAGAATCGCCGCATCGGCCTTGTTTCTGTCTCCCTCGCTCGCCACTTCTTGCAGCGTCGCGATCCCCTTCTCCTTATCCCCGCGGAATCCCGCCAGAAATCCCAGGATCTTGTAATACCAGGGCAGGCTCCCCACCACGTAATCGTGCGCGCCCTGCATCAGCTGCGCGTCGATCATCGCCGGTTCCAGCTCCGTCAGCCGGTTATGCAGCTTCCGCCCCGCCGTCGCGTCGCGCAACGCGTCCATCCACGCCTTGCGAACCAGGAAATTGTAGTTGGCGCGCATCCCGTGCACCACGCCCAGAGCGTACAGCCCCGTGCGGTCGTCCTTGTTTTTCTCCAGCCGCCTCTGCGACAGCGACATCGCCGTGGCAACAGCATTCTCGAACCGCCGCTGCTCCTCCTCCGGCGGGTTCATCTTCTCCCGCCTCAGAAAACTGTTCCCGCCCGTCACCAGCTCGCTTTCCAGCGCCCCGGCCCGCAGCATCGCCCGGAACAGGATCGACTGCGCCAGGTTGTTGTGATATCGCGCCTCTTCCGGATACTTCGCCGCCAGCCCCCCAAACACCGCAATCGCCTGGTCGAATTCAAGGTTATAGAAATGATCAAAGCCCCGCGCAAGCTCGGCCTGCTGAGCGGGAAGCATCAGGCTGGCAGATAGCAGCAGGCATAGGGCCCTCACATGTTCATTCTCACGCAACGGCGCTTTTCCAACAACAGGATCCTGTGCATCATGACTGCAAATAACTTGATGCTATGATGCAAATATGAGAACCACCATCACGCTGGAGCCGGACGTCCAGGCCCTCCTCCGCGCCGTGATGAAAGAACGCGGGCTCTCCTTCAAGGAGGCTGTCAATTCTGCCATCAGAGCCGGCCTGACTCAGTCCAGGCAAAGGAAGCGAGGCTTTACACAGCAAACCTTTCCCATGGGCCATGAGCAGCTGTTTCGCTGGGACAAGGCCCTGGAGGTTGCCGGAGCCATGGAAGACGAAGAGTTGAGCCGGAAACTCTCGTTGCGAAAATGATCGTCGTCGACGTCAACCTGCTCATCCACGCCGTGAACCAGAACTCACCTCTCCATCAGGGAGCAAAGTCCTGGTGGGAATCGGTTGTCTCAGGAACGGAAACAGTGGGACTGGCGTGGACTGTCCTTCTAGCTTTCCTGCGATTAACGACTCGCCACGGCCTGTTTCACCATCCGCTTCGCGTGGGGACAGCATTCGATCTGGTGCAGGCGTGGTTGCAACAGCCCTCGGTTGTCCTTTTAGAACCCACTCCTCGTCACTTGCGGGTTCTCCGCGATCTTGTATTGCCACTTGGCGCCGGCGGCAACATCACCTCCGACGCACACCTGGCGGCCCTGGCAATCGAACACGGCGCGGAGCTATATTCCACGGACAACGACTTTGCCCGCTTCCCCGGCCTCCGTTGGCGCAATCCCGTCGCCTGACTTCAAACAGCAGCAGCTTGCGCCCTTCACTCCTTCATCCTTGCGCGACGCTCCTTTGTGCGGTGGCCGATTGCGCTGCTGCCGGCTGCGACTTGAACCTCCACCATCGCCCGCAGTGCCGCGTCCAGCAGGACCAATAACAGCAGGGCGCCGGTCACTCCATACAGGTTGTACGAGAAATCGGTCAAGTGTTTCATCTTCGTTGCATAGGTGTCGGGCAGGGCTAATGGCAGCAGAAACGCCAGCGGGTGCAGGGCAAGCAGCCCGTAAGCCGCGGCGCGGAAATACTTCCGGAACCGCTGCGCTTGATCCAGTTCGAGGATCTTGTTGACGGAATCGAGCAGGGGCCCCTCCTGTTGCCCGCCAGCATAATGCCGAATTCATTGCCGGTCAAGCTGTTGCTGCTGGGTTGACAACGGCTTGCCGCGGCCAGTAGCATCGTCAATTCATGCTGCGTCGGAGGCTACTTGCATCCGCTTCCCTGGCGGGCGTC
>VFZE01000008.1 GCA_016871315.1 Acidimicrobiia bacterium
GCGCCAGGATCAGGGCGATAGCAAATCTCTTCAACATTTCTGTGTTCTCCTTTTTCCTTTAACTAGCGGACGTCATCCGGGCAGGGCCAGCATTGTGGGAACGGGATTTCGGCAGTGGCAACGCTGACCGAAACATTGGCGACGGCGGCAAACTGCAAAGCTAGCAGAAAAGCCAGCAGAGTTCTGTGGACCACAGGAACCTCCCTCAAGGTTAAGTTGTGTGTCGGAAGACAGTGCTGAGAGTACTAGATCCTGACCCTGAGCGGGAGATGAGGCGAAAAGTTTTCGAAAATCAGAACAAATGTGAGATAAGTCTCAATTGTTCCCGGATGCGATTAGATGGGAATTGTTATCCCCAATCTGTACTACAATTCTTGAGTGCGCTGTGTTTGCGTGCCTCTGTCATGAGAACACGACCTCTGCAACGCGGGTTGCCGGCTGACCTCTGGCGTCAGACGCTGTCGCAGGTTCCGACCATCTTCGGAAGGCTGGTTTACTTGGCCTCTCTGCGGAATTCTAATACCGGACGTTACGAGCACCATGGGCTTGCGCTGATCCATGGCGAGACGGAGTCCGACACCGCGCTGCGGGAATCGCACGAGCGGACTTTCCAGGAGTGGCTGAACTTCGGCATCGAACAGCAAAAGGCCGATCTTGATCTCTACCTCTCGGCATTCTCCAACGACAAGGTGAACCTCGTCGAGACCTGGATCCGGCTGGCCCCCTACCGCAACATGGTGCCGACCTCGGTGCGGCCGCAGGAGCGCGAACTATACCTGGCCGATCTGGAGTCGCTGCTGTGGATGCTCAAGAACGAGTGCCGCGCTGACGGGCCGGTCCCAGGATCATAGCCACCCCGGTGACCTGGCCAATCACGTCAATTTCGTTGGGGTAGTCGAAGACCATCGGCGCCTCCTGTGCCGACGGATGCGGCTGCAGAATCAGGTTGCCGTCCTGCAGATTGCACCAGGAACAGGCGTAACCATCCCTATGCTCCAGGAAAAAAATCGGCCGGTCGAATTCGGTCGTCCAGCCGCCAGAGGCAATTTTGCGCTTGCTTTCGTCAATCAGGATTAGCGAACCGGGGTGCATGATCGGATACATCCACCAGTCATCCAGCCCGATGAAGGCGTAGCGGTGGTTTTTCAGATCCAACCCGTTCAGCAGCATCAGCGGCAGGCTGCCCCATTTCTGGATCCAGCGGCTGAGGAAGGTGGTTTTGGTCAAATTCAGACCCGGGTCGAGAGACAACGGAACTTGCAGGGAACCGTGATCGGGCGTCGTAAGCCCGATCAGGTGCGTCCGCTCAATCGGGATGGCTGCCGCATCGGCTGCCATCTGCTGGATATGCACTCCATACCACTGCAGCACCTCCGCCATGTCCAGCCGGTAGATCACACACAGAGAATAGAGCCGGTACACGGTCGGAACCGTGCCTTTGTTCTCGATATCCGCGAGCCGGCTTAATGCAATCACGAACTCGTCGCTTTGCTGGCGCTCGGCGATGATGAGACTGGCTTGCTCCACGTCCCGATATCTGAGTCCCAACCGGTCGCGGACTCGTTTCAGTTTCTGACCGCCATCCTCCATGGTATGATCTCTGCCGGGCGTGAGCTCGGTTCCAGCCGAGTCAGCGCCGGGGATTGGAGCCGTTGTGGTTTTCTTGCGTAGCAGGACGACCTCGCTGACGTTTTCGGCTTGCTCAACATTGATACTACAGCAGCTTAGATTATCTCACTTTTTGTTCTGAATTCAGAACAAGATTTTCAAAGGGGAGGACAAGTTTGCGAATCGTTGTCGGGATCTCGGGGGCGAGCGGTTCCATTTTTGGAATCCGCCTTCTCTCTAAGCTAAAGAAAATAAAAGACGTAGAGACTCACCTCATCCTCACCCGCAGCGGTGAGCGCACCGTTTTTCTCGAAACAGGTCTTAAGGGCAATGATCTAAAGGGCTTAGCCGATTTCTCCTACTCTCCTGAAGATATAGGTTGCCGCCTCGCCAGTGGCTCGTTCCCCATTCATGCCATGGTTGTCGCCCCGTGTTCCATCCATTCCATGTCCGCCATCGCCGCCGGCATCAGCTCCAATCTCCTGGTCCGGGCCGCCGATGTCACCCTCAAGGAGCGCCGCAGGCTGATCTTGATGGTTCGTGAAACTCCTCTTCACCTGGGGCATCTCCGATCCATGGCCGCAGTGACGGAAATGGGAGCCATCGTGGCGCCGCCGGTCCCGGCGTTCTACCACAAGCCGCAGACCATTGAGGAATTAGTGGACCATACTCTGGACCGCATTCTCGACCTGCTAGGCATCCCGTCCCCGGATGCCAGCCGCTGGGATGCGGGTTAAGATAGGAATTCATGCCTAGAAGATCAAGCCGTCCCTTCCGTGTTGCGTTTCAAGGCGAACTCGGCGCCTTTTCCCATATTGCCGCCAACCAGTTGCTTGGCGCTAATGTGGAGGTGCTGCCTTGCCAGCAGTTTGAGCAGGTTTTCCGCAGCGTGGTGGACAAAAAGGCCCCTGCCGCCATCATTCCCATCGAGAACACGCTGCATGGCTCTGTTCACGAAAACTATGACCATCTGCTGCACTTCAATCTGCCGATTATCGGCGAGACCAGCGTGCGTATCGTGCACAATCTCATCACCCTTCCGGGAGTGCGTTCGCGCAACATCCGGCGCGTCTTCTCGCATCCGGTGGCGCTGAACCAGTGCCTGGACTTTTTCGCCGCTAATCCGCAGATGGAAAAGGTGCCTTACTATGACACGGCGGGAAGCGTGAAGATGTTGAAGGAGGATGAGCTGACCTATTCAGCCGCCATTGCCAGCCAGCTTGCCGCCGATCTCTACGGCTGCCGCATTTTGAAACGGTCGATTGAAGACGATCACCGCAACTTTACGCGCTTCTTCCTGCTCGGCCGCCCAGGCAAGAAGGTGATGCTGAAGCTGCCCGTAAAGCGTGGATATAAGACTTCGCTTGTTTTCACTACGCGCAATGTTCCGGGAGCGCTGTTCCGGGCGCTGTCGGCATTTGCGTTGCGGGACGTGAGCCTGTCGAAGATCGAATCGCGCCCGCTGCGCGGCAAGCCGTGGGAGTATCTGTTCTATCTTGACCTGCTGGGGCGCGAAAACGATCCCAACGTGCGTAATGCTCTGACGCATTTGCGCGAACTGGCCGATTTTCATCGCGTGCTCGGTTCCTATCCGCGCAGCGCCTGAAGCTTGTGCGGCGCCATGACGCGCGTGGCGTTCAGCACCGCGCCCTTGCGGTTGTCGAACGGGTCCACCTCCGCGCGCACCGCCACCACGGGCCGCGTCGTCAGATGGCCGAAGTTGCGGTACGCCTCGGCGAACAGCGCCACCTCGGCGAAGCCGGAATAATCGGCCAGCGTGAGAAATTTCATCGTCCCGCGGTCGGTGGGATGCTGGCGGTCGCAAACAATCAGCCCGCATACTTCCACCTGTTTGTCCATGTGGTCGGTGATGCGCGCCGCCGGAACGTAACGGCTCCAGTCCACTCCGGCGGCGTAGTAATCCAGCGGATGGCAGCTTACCGGAAAGCCCAGCAGCTCATGCTCCCAGCGCTCCACCTGCATTTTGCCGGCGCCGAGTTCCGGCTCCACCGGCTCCACCAGTCCGCCTGATCCGGCCACCGCCTCCAGACGCGCCAGTCGCCAGAACAGCCTGCTCCGCGGCTCGCCGAGGGAATCGAGAGCCCCGGCCTTCAGCAGCGACAGCCACTCGGCCGGCTTCGGCTTGCCGCGCCGGAACAGATCGCCGGCATCGGAGAACGGCTGCTCTTCCATCAACCGCTTCACCGTCTCCTCGCGCAGCCCCTTGATCTGCGATAGCGGCAGCCGCACCGTGTCACCGCTCACCAGGCAGCGCTCTTCCGACAGATTCACGTCCGGCGGCAGAAACCGCGCGCCGTTGCGCAGCGCCTCCAGTACGTAGACGATGGTTGCGTAGAAGCCGCGCTGGTTGGAAATCACCGCCGCCAGGAACTCCACCGGGTAGCGCGACTTCAGCCATGCTCCCTGGTAGGCCTCCACCGCATAGGCCGCCGAATGCGCTTTGTTGAACATGTATCCGGCGAAATCCTCAACCATTCCCCACACCGCTTCGATCTCCTCCGCCGTGTGGCCGCGCCCGTGCGCGCACTCGCGGAACTCATCGCCGAAGCGCGCAATGCGCTCGCGGTCCTTGTTCTTCACCAGCGCCCGCCGCAGCATATCGGCGCGGCCCCAGTTCATGCCCGCGAATCCGTTGGCCACCAGGAGAATGTGTTCTTCATACGCCATCAGCCCGTAGGTGTCGGCCAGCAGCGGCTGCAGCGATGGATGCACGTAACTCACCGGTTCCAGCCCCTGATGCCGCCGTGCGAAGGCGCGCTTCTTGCCCTCGTTGGCCGCGCCGGGCCGGATGATGGATTCCACCGCCGTCAGGCAGTAAATGTCGCGGCAGTCCGACATTTGCAGCAGTCCGGTCATGGCCGGCGACTCAATGTGAAAAACACCGCGCGCGCGCCCGGTGGCGATTTGCTCCCAGGTGTGTGGATCTTCCTCATCGATCCTCTCGACATCGATCGCGATGCCGCGGTTGGCCTGGATGTTCGCGGCGGCGTCGCGCAGCACGCTCAGGCCCGCCTGGCCCAATAGGTCCATCTTCAGCAGGCCCAGATCTTCCACATCGTCCATCGTGTACTGCGTGGTGGGAATTCCCTTCGCGCTCACGAACAGCGGCATGCGGTCCTCAATCGCCGTGGCGCTGATCACCAGCCCGCAGGGATGCATCATCCGGTGCCGCGGCGCCCCTTCCAGCTTCCACGCGGTTTCGAGCACCGTCTTGTACGGCTCCTGCTCGACCGGCAGATGCCGGCATTCCGGCGCCCGCTCCACCACCGCCGCCGCGTCGCCGTGAAAGTGCGGCAGGTGTTCGGTGAAGCGCCGCACCTCGCGCTCCGGAATCCCGTACACCTTCGCCAGATCCGCCACCGCCGCGCGGCCCTGAAAAGTGTTCAGCGCGCCGATCATCGCCACGCGCCCCTCGCCGTATTTTTCGAAAACATACTTCACAACGTCATCGCGCTTGTCCCAGGGCAGGTCGAGGTCAATATCGGCGAGCTTGGCGAATTGCATCCGCTCGCGGTTCAGAAAGCGCTCGAAGCTGAGTCCGAAGCGGAACGGGCAGACGTTGCTGATGCCCAGCGCGTAGCAGACCAGGCTGCCGGCGGCGCTGCCGCGCGCCAGCGTTGCGATGCCGTTTTCATTGGCCCAGCGCACGATGTCGGCGAAGATCAGGAAGTAGCCGGCGTAGCCCACCTGCTCGATCATCTCCAACTCCCGTTGCAGACGCTCGCGCTGCTCCGCTTTCGGACGCGCGCCGTAGCGTCTTCGCAATCCCTCCTCGCTCAGCCGCTGCAGCATCGCCGCGGCATCTTCCTCTCCGCAGGCGAACTCCGGGAAATGGATCTCCCCCAGCGGATAATCGAACCGGCAGCGCTCGGCGATGCGCAGCGTATTGGCCAGAGCCTGCTTCATCTCACCGAAGTGCCGCTCCATTTCTTCCGGCGTGTGGAAGTGATACTGCCCCTGGCGCGGCAGCTTTTCCTCATGCTCCTGGTCGAGCAGCGTCAGCGTCCGCATGGCGGCCACCATGTCGTAGAGCCGGCGGTCGGCCGGTGTCAGATAGTGCGTCTCCGCGGTGGCCGCTACCGGCGTCTTCATCCGCCGCCCGGCCTCCACAAACGACCGCGCCTTTTTCCAGTCCCCTTCATTGTGCGGAGAAATCTCGAGCACGAAGTTCGCGCCGTAGATCTCACGGTAGGGCGCCATTGCCGCCTGCGCCGCCGCATTACGCGGTCCGTAGAGGCACACCAATCCCTTACGGAGTTCGTTCAACCGCTCGTGCGTCACGCCTCTTGTGAGCAGCCGGCAGAGGTTGCTGTAGCCGGTTGCGTTTTCCACGAGCAGGCTGAGCCACTCGCCTTCCGGTGTCCGCACCATGCTCCCGATTACCGGGTGCACGCCGGCCTCTTTTGCCTTGCGATAGAACTCCACCGCGCCGCTCAGGCCTTCGGTATCGATAAGCCCAACGGCCGGCATGCGGCAAGCGGCGGCCGCCTCGACGATCTGCGGAACGGGGAGCGTCGAGTCGAGCAGGGAGTGCCAGGAATGGTTATGCAGGGCCACGTAGGGCATGGCACCCTATAGTGTACATTTTTACACTATAGGGTGCATAAGAAACTCATAGCCCCGCACCACTACCTTTTCCCCGTACTGCCGCCGCAGAGCATCGATGGCCGCGGCCAGCGCCACGGGCGAGCGCGGCGCGGGTCCGGCGAACAGGTTCATCTGCGGCGACGGCGCATAGACGCGGCTGGCCGCCAGCCGCATCCCGCGCAGGCGCACGCGGCGCTGCCAGGCCGCGCGGAGCAGGCCGGGAAGCAGGGGGAAGAAATCATTCTCCACCGAGGTCGGCTCGGGTACGGTCACCGATCGCTCCGATTCGGCGCGGTCGGTGTAGCGCAGCTCCAGCGTCAGCCGCCGCACTTCGCAGCCGGCCGCGCGGATTTGAGCCATCAGCCGCTCCAGCATCCGCCGCAGTTCCCGCAGCAGGAGCGGCTCCTCCCAGGCGTCTTCGGCGAAGTCGATCTGTTCGCGCCAGCGGGGCTCTCCCGCCCCGGAGGAGGGAGCGCGCACCGGGTCAAAGTCGATCCCCTGCGCCAGCCGCTGCAGTTTCAGTGCGCGGCGCCCCAGCACCAGCTCCAGCGCGTCCAGCGGCGCGCGCGCCATTTCTCCGATCCGCGCCATGCCCGCCACTTGCAGCAGCGCCAGTGTCTCGCCGCCGACACCCGGCAGCCATCCCAGGGGCAGGGAATGGAGGAACGCGGCCTCCTGCCCGGCGGGCACAACAACCTCGGCGCCGGGCTTCTTGATCCGCGCCGCGATCCGCGCCACCGATTTGCTCGACCCCATGCCGGTGGAAAGCGACACGCGCAGCCACTGGCCCACCGTCCGGCGCAGCTGGTGCACGACCGCCGCCGCCTCGCCATGCAGCGAGCCGGTGCCGGTTAGATCAAGGTATGCCGCGCCGACGCTGACCGGTTCCACCAGCGGCGTCCGTTCCTGGCACAGGCCGAGGATCTGGCTGGAGAACTGCTCATAAAGCTCGAAATGGGCCGGCACGGTCACCAGCGCCGGGCACAGCCGCCGTGCGCGCGTTACCGGCAGTCCGGCGCGTACGCCGAAGCGTGCCGCCTCGCGCGAGGCCGACAGCACGACGCCGCGGCCCCGTCCGCCGACGGCGACAGGACGGTTTCTGAGCTTGCGGTCGGAAGCCTGTTCAATGGAGGCGAAGAAGCCATCGCCGTCCCAATGGACGATGGAGCGGGCAGAGAGGGGCATGGCAGAGAATAGTGTACATCCTTATACTATCACGCTGCTCCTGCCATAACGTGAAGTTGTGGACTTGCTTCTGCACGACTTGCTAAGGACACGCGCGGAACAATCGGGCCTAGTCGAACAGGCCGATCTGCTCTTCGGTCGGGGGCTGCTTCTTGCGGCGGCCGGAGGCGCCGGAAACGGCGAGAACGTGAACCTCTTTTAATGATGCCTTGGGCAGAAACAGGCTCTGGTTGTTGGAGTTCGGGTCCGGCGGGGAGAGCTGGAAGCCGTAGGGGGAGGCGGCGAGCAGGTCGTTGGGGAGGATGCCTTCCTGAAAGTCATTGTCGTGGAATTGGGCGCGCACCCACAGGCCCTCGTGCTTGGGTCGTGTCTGGAAACGGCGGCGCTCCTGGAAAGGCGTGGGACCGTCGAAATTTATAACAAAAGAAACGACTTTTATCTCTTCGTACGGGGTAAACAGGAGTGCGCCGGAAGGGGTGATCATTTCGATCCCGGCCGGCTGGAGCCAGGACTGGGGGTTGATGAAACCGGTCAGGGCTTCCCGCTGGAAACGGTGAATGACGACCTTCTTGGAGGTGGAGCCGGGCAAGGCGGCGAAATCCTTTTTTTGAAAATGTTTAAAACAAATTCGAGGATATTGTATCATTGGTCCAATGCAGCACGTCGATGCGCTCCATGTGCGAGCTCAGGCCTTCCTGAGCTTTTGCCGCGTCGAGAAGGGGCTGACGGTGAATACCGTGGCCGCTTACAGCCGGGATCTGGAGCGCTATGCCGAGTTCGCCAGCAAGATGCAAGCCGAAACAGATCAACTACTTGTGCGGTCATATCTCGATCATTTGTATAAGGAAGGGCTCTCCAGCCGCTCCATCGCGCGCCATTTGACCACCCTCAGGAACTTCTACCGGTTTCAGCTTCGCGAAGGACTGATCGACAGCGATCCGGTGGGCACGGTACCGCTGCCCAGGCAATGGCGCCAGATTCCCAAGCAGCTTTCCGCCGAACAGGCCGGAAGCCTGCTCGCCGCCCCCGACGCCGGTACTCCCAAGGGGCTGCGCGACCGCGCCATGCTGGAGCTGCTATATGCCTCTGGACCCCGCGTATCGGAACTGTGCGGGATTCAGCTGAAGGACATCAACCTTGAGCTGGGCGTGGTACGGATCACGGGCAAAGGAAGAAAGCAGCGTCTGGTGCCGGCGGGTAAGTCGGCACTGGAGGCGGTGAGGAGGTACCTGGAGTGCGGCAGAGGGCCGCTGTTGAAGGGAAGGGTAAGCCCTTATCTGTTTGTAACGGCGCGCGGGGGGCCGCTGACGCGGCAGGCATTCTGGACGACGATCCGCGGTTACGGGCGTCAGGCGGGCATTCGCCAGCCGCTGACGCCTCACTTAGTTCGGCACAGCTTCGCGACGCACCTTCTGGAAGGCGGCGCCGATTTGCGGAGTGTGCAAACCATGCTGGGCCACGCCGATATTTCGACGACCCAGATTTACACCCATGTCTTGCGGACACGACTGCGGAAAACAGTTGACGAACATCATCCGCGCGCCTGAGACCATGCGTTCGGCGGCACGGGATGGGTGGAAAGGGACCCGATGAGCGATTACATGTTCATGTTGGAGAGCCACCTGAGCCCGGAGCAGAACCAGGTGGTGTCGCAAGTGGCGGCGGCCGCCGAGAAGGCGGGAGTCACCGCATTTGTCAGCGGTGGCGCGCTGCGCGACATGATGGGGGGCTTTCCGATCCGCGACCTGGATTTCACCGTGGAAGGCAATGCATTGAAGGTCGCCAAGCTGCTGACCGACCAGAAGGCGGCCAAGGTGGTGAGCAAGGACGATACGCGCAAAGCCGCCTCGCTCAGGTTCGCCAACGGCGTGGAGTCCGAGATTGCCATGGCGCAGGAGGCGCGCTACGGCAAGGCCGGGAGCAAGCCGAAGGTGGTGCCGGTGACCATCCACGAGGATCTGCGGAGCCGCGACTTCACCATCAATTCGGTGGCGCTGTCGCTGAACCCGGGCTCGCGCGGGCTGCTGCTGGATCCGAGCAACGGGCTCGGGGACCTGGAGCGGCGCGAACTGCGGGCCAATTCCAATTACACGCTTTATGATGATCCGTCACGCATCTTGCGGCTCTGGCGGCTGGCCGTTCGCATGGATCTCAGCATCGAGGATCGCACGCGCAGCCAGTATGAGAATGTCCGCGAGGCGGGGCTGGAGAAGAAGATCCCCACCAAGGCGCTGCTGGAGGAACTGCGCAAAATGGCCGACGAGCCCAATCCCGGCGCGCTGCTGGAGGTGCTGGACAGGGAAGGACTGCTGAGCCTGTTTTCCCCGGCGCTGACGGGAGCCAAGATCAACCAGGCGGGTTTCTCCAAGTTTCAGCAGGCATTGCAGGCGATTCCCTTCGGGGCGCCGTTTCCACTGGAGCGGCTGGGGCTGTTTCTGTTCTTGCTGACCGAGAAGTTCACCGCAAAGGAGAGGTCGCAGCTGATCTTGCGGCTGAAGATGCCGAAGTCGGATGTGACGATTTGGCAGAAGCTGGAGGGACGCGCTAAGAAACTCCAGCAGACGTTGAAGTCGGCGAAGCTCAAGAAGGCGTCGCTCATATACGACCTGCTGCAGAAGACACCTGGGGACGAGATTCTGTTCCTCTACATGCGGTCGCCGCAGCGGCTGGTCCATGACCGGATCAAGACGTACTTGCAGAAGTCACTTCCGGCCGTCCAGGAGGTGACCGACCGCGACGTGGCGCAGCACAGAGGGGTGGAGCCGGGTGAAAAGAAATTCGCCGAGGCAAAGCGGGACTACATCGTGGCGAAGCTCGACGGGCGGATCCGCAAGCCGGCTCCGGTGGAGGAGGCGCCCCCACCCGCGGCATCGGCTTCCGGGCGGCGCTGAGTTTCCGCCGGGCCCTGAAAAGCGGTACAACAGGGGGATATGGACCGGCGAACCTTCATCCTCACTTCCGGCGCCACGGCGTTGGCGACGCAACGCGCCGCGGGCGCCAACGACCGCGTGCAGATCGGCGTGGCCGGGGTGCGCAGCCGCGGGCGCGAACATGTCGATATCTTCGCGCGCCAGACGGGCTCGCGCGTGGTTGCGGTGTGCGACATCGATACGGCGCAGACGGAGAGGTCGTTGTCGCTGGCCGAAAAGGCGCAGTCGGCGAAGCCGAAGATCTACCAGGACTACCGGCGGATGCTGGAGGACAAGGACATCGACGCAGTGTCGCTTGCCACCTGCAACCACTGGCATGCGCTCGGCGCAATCTGGGCCTGCCAGGCGGGCAAGGATGTCTATTGCGAGAAGCCGGCAAGCCACAACATCTGGGAAGGGCGCAAGATGGTGGAGGCGGCGCGCAAGTACAAGCGCATCGTCCAGGTGGGGATGCAGAGCCGCTCCATTGAGCATAAGCGCCGCGCCATGCAGCTGCTGCGCGACGGCGTCATCGGGAAGCTGTATCTGGCCAAGGGGCTGTGTTTCAAGCGGCGCAAGTCCATTGAAAAGTCGCCTGACGGGCCGGTTCCGCCGGGCATCGATTACAACACGTGGGTCGGTCCGGCGCCGATGCGCCCGTTCAACCCCAACCGGTTCCACTACAACTGGCACTGGTTCTGGGACACCGGCAACGGCGATATCGGTAACCAGGGCGTGCACGAGATGGATATCTGCCGCTGGGGATTGGGCAAGACGACGCTGCCGCAGTCGGTTTATTCCAGCGGCGGCAAGTTTATCTACGACGACGACCAGGAGACGCCGAACACCCAGATGGCGACGTTCGACTACGGCGACTGCCAGATGATGTTCGAGGTGCGCGGGCTGCTGACCGGCGGCGAGTCCAGCATCCACTACGACGGGTCTAATTTCATCGGTAACCTGTTTTATGGCAGCGATGGCTACATGTCGATTGACTCGAACGGGTTTCAGATTTACTTGGGCGAGAAGCGCGAGCTGGCGCAATCGATGAAGCCGGTAGAGGCCAAGATCTGGGACACCAACCCGCACATGGAGAATTTCCTCAAGGCGGTGCGCAGCCGGAACGAGAAGGATCTGAACTGCGATGTCGAAGAGGGGCACCTGTCGGCCGCCCTGTGCCACATGGCCAACATTAGCTACCGCCTGGGCCGTAAGCTGAGCTTCGACGCGGCGGGCGAGAACTTCCGTGCGGATTACGAGGCCAACCTGCTGGTGGCTCGTGATTACCGGGTGCCCTTTGTCGTGCCGCCGGTGGTTTAATCCGCCGGGAAAGTTGTTAATTCATACCCGAATAGCTTGCCAATACCGCCGCCGCTCTCGTACCTTGAACCCGAGAGGTCATTCATGAAAAAACTCGGTTTTCTGCTGCTCACGTTGACGGTTGCGGGTTGGAGCCAGACGGCGGAGACGCGCGTGTTCCGGGCGATCCTGTCGCCTGCCAACGAGGTGCCGCCGATCACGGGGCTGAACGCCTCCGGCACGGCCACGGTTTGGGCTCACGTGATCCGGAACGCCGCCGGACAGATCGTGTCAGGGTCGGTGGACTTCCATGTGAACTACTCGTTCCCCGGAGAAGTGAGTTTCACCGGGCTCCACATTCATAACGGCCCGGCGGGCGTGAACGCCGGCGTCACGATCAATTCCGGAATTCTGGGAGCGTCTCCGATTGTGGATTCCACCGGGCGCGGCCGGATAGAGCGGCAGGGGCAAGTGCTGGTCAACAACCAAGCCGGGCTGGATACGCTGAACGGCATGTTCCGGGATCCCAGCCAGTTCTACGTGAATCTCCACACGACCGTGAACACGGCAGGAGCGATCCGGGGGCAGTTGGTTGCCGCCGAGTCGGTGGTGGTCATGGGGATGATGAGCCCGGCGAACGAGGTGCCGCCGATCCAGGGACTGAACGCCAGCGGCGTGGGAACGGTGGTTGGCGTGGTGACGCGGGGTGACGACGGGGCGATCACCTCCGGCGAGGTCGTCTTTGACGTCAACTACAGTTTCCCGGCGCAGGTGACCTTCACGGGGCTGCACGTGCACAGCGGCCCGGCGGGAGTGAACGCGGGCGTAACGCTGAATTCGGCGCTGGCCCGGACAACATCGGCCGAGAACGGCCGCGGAAGGGTCAACATCGCGGCGGAAATCGCGCTGAACGCGGCATCGATCGACGCTTTGGAGGGACTGTTCCGCAATCCGGCGAGCTACTACATCAACCTGCACACGACCGATAATACCGGCGGCGCCATCCGTTCCCAGCTTCGGCCCACCGACATGACGCGGCTGACGGTGAACCAGACTCCCGCCAATGAGGTGCCGCCGATTGCCGGGCTGGATGCCAGCGCGGCTTCCGCGGTTCAGGTTCACACGCTCCGCAACGAGGATGGTTCCGTGCTGGCCGCGCATGTCGTGTTCGACGTGAATCACCGCTTCCCCGGCGAGACGGAGTTCACCGGACTCCATGTTCACAACGGCGTCGCCGGAGAGAACGGGCCCGTGCGGATCGATAGCGGCATCGCGGCTGGTTCGACGATCACCTCGGCGACGGGGTTCGGCAACATTTTCCTGAGAACGACAGTGAGTGACGACGCGGGCCTTGCGACCGTGAATTCGATGCTCGCGAATCCCGAACGGCATTACCTCAACCTGCACACGGCGGTGAATCGAGGCGGCGCGGTGCGTGCGCAGACGGGCACGGCGCTGGGTCGTCCGGTGTTAGGCGCGGCGGTGGCGGCGACCAATGATCCGGCGGGCACCACGGGCGCGCCCGGTGGACTGGTGTCGATTTACGGCATCAACCTGGCCTCCGTTGCGGCGGGCTTAAGCGCATGGCAAGGCGCCGTGATCCCTTCCAGCCTGAACGGCGTGAGCGTCACCGTTGGCGGCCGCCCTGCGCCGCTGTTGTTTGTCTCCAGCGGCCAGATCAATCTCCAGGTTCCACTGGACGTGGTTTCCGGAATGCGGCCGATCGTGGTCACGGCGGGCGGTCAGGCCAGCGCGCCTTTCAACATGCAGATCGCCGCCAACGCTCCTTCGATCTTCTTTCATCCGGGCGGCGGCATTGTGGTGAAGAACGCCGACTTCTCGCTGGTGACGGCGGATAACGCGGCATCAGCGGGTGAGATTCTGGTGATCTACATGACCGGCATGGGCCAGACCGCGCCGCCGATTTTCACAGGCAGGCTGGTGGGCCCCGCGACGCCGCTGCCGGTGACGGCGCAACCGGCGGTGACCATCGGCGGCGCCACCGCGGAGGTGATCTACTCCATCGCGTCGCCGGGTTTTGTCGGATTGAACCAGGTGGCGGTGCGAATGCCGGCAGGTATCGCGGCGGGAACGGCGCCCGTGATTGTGCGCATCGGGCCGGCGGTGTCGAATACGGTGAATATCGCGGTGCGGTAGCCGGTGGCAGAAGAACTTCGCGCCGAAACTGAGCCAGATGTTGGGGATTACAGCGCTCCGGCGAAGTGGGAAACTACCGTAGAACGGACGGTGCAGCTCGATCATCACGTCCGCGAGGTGTGCGGGCGCTGCCTGTTTACCTGCTCCGTCCGGATCGCTTGACTGGAAAGCGGCCGTGCATTCTGGCGCTGCGTGGCCACGGACCTTACGGGCATGACCCAGTGGCACGGAGGGCCGGCTTGGAAGGCGTACGCGGTGCAGGAGCGGCTGGAGATCGAGTAATTTGACGGCGGCCACTCGTGGAACGGAGTGCGTGCGTATGCGTTGCTGGAGGAATCGCTCGGTGTTTAGCGAGGCTGATGGGTGTGTTAAAATCGAGTGATTCCAAGGGCCCGTAGCTCAGTTGGTTAGAGCGCTACCTTGACACGGTAGAGGTCACAGATTCGAGTTCTGTCGGGCCCACCACTATTCCGAGAAGGTATAGCTGTCCATTGTGCGGCGTAAACGGAGTCGTCCTCGCTTGCGGCGAGGCAGCGATAGCGCGGAGGAAAATGGCTATGACGACATACACTTCTTCTTTTATTATCGCGCATCACAGCGTTTCAACGCGCTTCCATCAACACGCGATACTTGCGTAGCAGCTCATAAATCACCACGCCGCCAGCCGTCGCCACGTTGAGTGAATGCTTCTGCCCGAGCATCGGGATCCGCACAAACGTGTCGGCCATCTCCAGCAGCCCTGCCTGTATGCCATCCACCTCGTGCCCGAACACCACGCAAACCGGAAATCGCGGCCGCCAGTCATAGAGATCCACCGACCGCGGATTCGTTTCAATCGCCGCGATCTCGTACTGGTGCTCGCGTAGCTCGCGCAGCAAACCGGCCGGCTCCCAGCTGTGCTTCCATCCCACCCGCTCCTCAGCCCCCAGCCCCGTCTTGCTGATCTGATGCTTGGGTGGCTGTGCCGTAATCCCGCCGAGCAGCAGCTTTTCCACTCCCGCCGCATCCGCGGTCCGGAAAAACGCCCCCACGTTGTACATGCTGCGGACATTGTCGAGCAGAATCGTCACCGGCAATGTCCGAATCGCTTCATAAGGCTTCGCCGCATGCGTGGCAAGAAAAGGCGTCCGCTCCATACGCTTCAGCCAGCGTAGCAACTCTGCGAAACTCAAGACATGGTGCTTGATGGCGCTACGCTTACGCTCGATGCTTTGGAACGCATCGCCGCCGGTGAGCCGGTGGAACTCTCCCCCGCTTCCCGCGAGAGGATCGCCGCCTCCCGCAACGTCGTCGAGCGCATGGCCTCCGGCGACGAGCCTGTCTACGCCGTCAACACCGGCGTCGGCCTTCTCGCCGATGTCAGAATCAAGCCCGAACAGATCGCCCTCATGCAGCGGAACCTCATCCGCTCCCACAGCTGCGGTGTCGGCGAACCGCTCAAGCGCCAACAGGTCCGCGCCATGATGGCCGCTCGAGTCAACCTCTTTGCGCTAGGCCTCTCCGGCGTCCGGCCCCTCATCGCGGAAACGCTCTGCCAGCTGCTCAACCGCGCTGTCACCCCGCTGGTCCCCTCCCGTGGCAGCGTCGGCGCCAGTGGCGATCTCGCGCCGCTATCTCACATGGCCGCCGTTCTGATCGGCGAAGGTGAAGCCGAATTCGATGGCCCCATCCTGCCCGGAGCAGAAGCCCTGCGCCGCGCCGGCATCGCTCCCGTTGTCCTGGTAGCTAAGGAAGCCGTCTCCCTCATCAATGGCACGCAGGCGATGGTATCTGTCGGCGGCCTGGCGATCGCGCAGGCGCAGCGCCTGGCCCGCTGGGCCGATCTCCTCTGCGCCATGACCGTTGATGCGCTCAAGGGAACCCCGGAAGCCTTCGACCCGCGCATTCACGATGCCCGTCCGCAGCCAGGACAGCGCGAGAGCGCCGCGCGAATCCTCGCCGCCCTTGAGGGCAGCGAAATCCGCGAGTCGCACCGCGACTGCCCGCGCGTGCAAGATGCCTACTCTCTCCGCTGCGCCCCGCAGGTTCACGGCGCCATCGCCACAGCCCTGGACCGCGCCACCCGCATCTTCGACACCGAACTCAACTCCGCCACCGACAACCCTCTCGTCTTTGGAAACGAAATCCTTTCCGGCGGCAACTTCCACGGCCAGCCAATCGCACTGGAGATGGACTACCTTGCCATCGCCCTCGCCGCCCTGGCCGGTATCAGCGAACGCCGTATTGACCGCGTGCTGAACCCCGCTCTCAACGAGGATCTCCCCCCATTCCTCGCCGCCGATCCAGGTCTCGAATCCGGCTACATGATGGCGCAGATCACTGCCGCCGCCCTGGTAGCCGAGCTGCGCGTCCTCGCCACCCCTGCCACGCCCGGCTCCATCACCACAGACGGCAACAAAGAGGACTTCGTCAGCATGGGCATGACCGCCGCCTTGAAGCTCGAGGACTCCGTCGAACACACCGCCCGCGTACTGGCCATCGAAGCCCTCTCCGCCGAACGCGCCCTCGAACTCCGCGCCCCCTTGCGAAGCAGCCCCGTCATCGAAGCAGCGCGCTCCACCATCCGCCGCGCCGCCGAAACCGGCGCCGGCGACCGCACTCTGACGCCTGAAATTGAGCGCCTTGCCGCGCACCTCCGCCACCACAATCCCGCCTGAAAATTTGACACTGATGCACCGGATTTGTTCTATTAGATGAAGAGTCTTTACCCGCCTGCTCCTCAGTAGCTCAATGGTAGAGCATTCGGCTGTTAACCGAAGGGTTGTAGGTTCGAGTCCTACCTGAGGAGCCAATTCTTCAACAACTTAGCGATCCCCACTCGAGCCCGTTTCAGCACTTTGCCTATTTCTTGCCTATTCCATGCATCGGCTGCCCCGGTTGGCCGGCATTGACCGGCTGTTGGTTCTGTGCCGACCGACGACGTCCCTTCTGGGGCGCGCTGCCGTCGGATGTAGCCGGGTCGGTCGTGGCCGCGGTGCTCGCCAACTCCCCACGCGTCTGCTCCTCGTCGGCTTTCCTCGACGAACCGGCGTCCTTCTTCAGCTCTCGCTGAATGGCGTCCAGAGCCTTGACCTCGTCAGCAAGGTAACGAGGGCTGAGGTGAGCGTAGCGAAGCGTCATTTTTATGGATGCGTGGCCCGCAAGCTTTTGGATTGCAGGGAGGGGTACGCCGCGGATCGCGAGCCAGGAGCAGAACGTGTGCCGGAGATCGTGGAACCGGAAGTTCTTGATCTTCGCGCGATCGACGGCCGCATTGAACGCGTTCTTGATGTCGGTGATGGGTTGGCCCTCGAATTTTCCATCCAGGTGCACGAAGGCGTACGGGTGCGACGACGTCTTCAGATGGACTTCGTTGAGCTTCTGAAAGGCAGTGTCATTCAACGGCAAGTTGTGGGGGCGCCCACTCTTCGTGCGGCTCTCGATGCGAATGATCCGGCGCTTGAAATCGACCTGATCCCAGCGCAGGCCGAGGATGTTCCGACGCCTCAGACCCGTGTTCACATCGATCACGATGATAGGTTCGAGGTACCACGGGCCGTTCCGGGCCTGTTCCAGTAGCTTCGGGTACTCTGTGTCAGGATCGAGAAACCGGACCCGCTCATTGTCCTCGTGAAAGAGCTTGACCTTCTTCACAGGATTCGCCTTCGTCAAGCCCTGATGGATGCACCAATTGAAGAACGACTTCGCTACCGCGACGTTCTTGTCCACGGTTGACTTGGCGACCTTGTCTTTCTCGAGGCGCTGCAACTTCAGACGTTCGATGTCCGCGGCCGTGACGTTCTTCAGCGCGGTTCCCGTACCGAGTGCCTGTTCGAGAACCGTCAGACCGTTCTCGACGTAGGTTGAGAAGGACCGATGATGCGCCTTGGAGTGCTCCCGGTATTGCTTTAGGGCATCGCCTAACGAGGATCGAGTCGGCTTGGTGACCGCCTCCCAGGAACCGTCCTCGATTGCCTTCTGATGGGCCGCCCACCAGATCTGTGCGTCCCGCTGACGGCGGAATCGTCGCCGCCCCGCGTCTGGTCTGGGTATACGACCTCCGCGACCCATCTCTTGAGCTTCTCGTCCCAGACGGGGCCCTCAGAGTAGTCTTTTTTCGGACTGCGCGCCATACAGGCCTCGGTTCATGAGTTAGCTCGTTTCCTCAGTTCGCAGTTGCGCTGGGCCTGGCCACCGCCGTCGCGCCGCTGCCGTTGCGCTCGTCGGTCTTTCCGTGCAGGTTCTGGGTCACGAAACGCTCCATATCCTTGCGTCGGAATCGAACGCTTCGTCCGAGCCTCACGTAGGGAATTTTCTTCTGGCAGACCCAATGCCGGATCGTCCAGGGTCCAAGCCGCAAGTATGCGGCGGTTTCTTCTACCGTCATTAGGACGTTGCTGTCGTCAGGCATACCTGACCTCCTGTTGGTTCTTTAGCTCCCGTTCGTAAGCGATCTGGAGCCCGGAGCGTCGCCGCGGGCGTTCACGGAAAGCCGGTCCGACACGTCCGACACCGGAAGTTGCTTGGTGAGACGGGGGAGGCGTTCGCGCATGTTCTTTTTGTAAGGCTTGATCGGAAATCCGCAAAATGAGTTGATCAAAACGGCAGCCGTCATTGGAGCGACCACGAGTTCGCTGAGTGGAAGTAAATGAAAAATCGCGAGTTCGCGTTCGATGGCGGCTTGGCGAGAGCCACCTGATTACGTTGAGAATTTTCGCGACTGCCCGCCGAACCAACTGCAGTCGCTGGAACCCTTCGGAGCGCCAGCAGCCGTGGCACGGTAGTCCACCCTGAGGAACGCTGACAACTGGCGATGACACCGCTGAGGTCGGTCGGACGTGATCTTGTGCAAGCAGATCAACACCTTACCGGCATAGAATGGAGAATCTTGGCAGGTGTGATCGGCGAAAGCCGATTGCCATCGGCCGGCCCAGTCCTGCGATCACCCAGACCAGTGATATTGCGGGGTGGCAAGGGTTCTGGTACGTCTGCGGAAGTGAAGAGGAATGGCCGTCGAGTCAGCAGTCCACAACAAGACGCCGCGGGTCGGCATGCTAGCGAAGGTCCGCAATCGACGGGGCGTGATCGCCTCGGTGGAACCGTTCGATGGCGCTGCCGAGGGGCTGTAGTCCGCAAAAACGTCGACCGAGCCGAAATCGCACACTGGAAAAGTTCGTAACGTGCGATCCTGAGCGCTCATGCTGCATTCAAAGCTCGTCTCCGCCGTCGCCCGCTGTCTGCGAACCGTCATTCGCGTCTCGCTCGACTTGGCCTGCGCCCCCGTCCTGGCCGTGCGCTCGCATAGTGCCTTGGTCGCTGAGAACCTCTTTGTTCGCAAAACAACTGGCGCTGTTTCAGGAGTGGAAGACCAAGCCCCACCGCGCTGACGACTCCACCCGCTGGCTGATGGCCACCTTGAGCCGGTTCTTCCCACGGCGCGGTGCGCTGGTGGCTGTGAAGCCCGAAACGCTGACCCGTTGGCACCGCAAGAGGTTTCGTCTCTTTTGGCGCTGGAAGTCCAACCCCGCGGGAAGACCACCGCTGCCGAAGGACCTTCGTCGGCTGATCCGCGAGATGGCCGTCGAAAATGCCACCTGGGGCGAGGAACGCATTGCCGACGAACTGCAGCTGAAACTTGGCATCCGGGTTTCGCCGCGGACCGTGGGGAAGTACCTGCAGGCAAGGCTGCCGGCGAGGTCGGCGCTGACCGCGTAGACCGTATCGTCATCTCGTGGCGCCGATTCGATCAGATCGCGAACAACCGCAGCCACACTGCGCCCACTCTCGTGGTCCAGCTCCCGCCAGCATTGCCGCGAGGCCAAATCGGTCCCGTTCTTCGGCAACTTCCCTCCACTACGCTATCCTTTAAGTTTCTAATCATGACGCGCGTCCGCTTTGCGCCCTCCCCGACTGGCTACCTTCACATCGGGGGCGCCCGAACATTCATCTTCAATTGGCTCTACGCCCGCCGCCGCGGCGGAACAATGATTCTCCGCATCGACGACACCGACGTCGTGCGCAACACCCAGGCCTCGCTCGACTCCATCTACGAAGGTCTCCGGTGGCTCGAACTCGGCTGGGACGAATTCTACCGCCAGTCAGAACGCCTCGAGCTGCATCGCAAGGCCGCTTGGGCCATCTTCGAAAAGGGCCACGCCTACCGCGACTTCACCCCCGCCTCCGAGGCCGTCGAGAATCCAACGGGACCATGGTTGTTTAATCCGGGCATGCGCGAGCTCACCCGCGCGGAGAGCGATCGCCGGGCCGGCGCCGGCGAACCCTTCGTCCTGCGTTTCCGGGTACCGCGCGAGTCGCGGCAAGAGGTCGTTGTCCAGGATCACGTCTACGGGACGGTGAGCAAGGCAACCGGCGACATCGAGGATTTCGCCCTGCTGCGCTCCAATGGAATGCCTACCTATCACATGGCATCCTGCGCCGACGACGCCGACCTGCGCATCACCGAAATCCTGCGCGGCCAGGAACATTTGGCCAACACCTTCAAGCACGTCCTCATCTTCGAATCGCTCGGCGTCGAGACGCCGCGCACCGCCCACCTGCCGCTGCTCATGGCGCCCGACGGCGCGAAACTCTCCAAGCGCATTCATGGCCCTGTCGTCAGCGTCACCACCTATCGCGACGCCGGCTTCCTGCCCCATGCCTTCGTGAATTTCCTCTCCCTGCTCGGCTGGTCGCCGAAAAATGACCGCGAGAAGATGTCGCGCGAGGAACTGGTCGAGCTCTTCTCACTCGATGGCATCAACCGCAGCAACGCCATCATCAATTTCACCGCTGAGGAGCCGTTCGATCCCAAAGCCCTCTGGCTGAACGCCGAGCATCTCCGCTCCCTCCATCACGCTGAACTCTCGCAACGCCTGATGCCCTATGCCGAAAAGGCCGGCTTCGCCGGCGCCACACCGGACAAACTCCGCGCCATCGCTCCGCTGATCCAGGAGCGCATGCGCCTGCTCGGCGAAGTTGCCACCGTCGCCGATTTCTTCTTTCTCGAGCCGCGCTCCTACGATCCCGGCGAATTGATCCCCCAGAAAGGCGACGCCGCCATGGCCGCCGGCGCGCTCCGCAAATCCAAGGAAATTCTATCGGACCTGCCCGCCTTCGATCACGCCACCTTGGAATCGGCCCTCCGCGCCGCTGCCGCGGACGTCAAACTGAAAACCGGACAAATGTTCCAACCCGTCCGCGTCGCCGTCTGCGGGCGCAAGAACGCGCCGCCGCTGTTTGAAACGCTGGAAGCGCTCGGGCGCGACACCGTCCTTGCCCGCATCGACTTCGCCTTAGGACTCCTGTAATGAACGATACCGATTCACGACCTTCTCATTTCATCCGCGACATCATTCTCGAAGACAATGCCAGCGGCAAGCATGGCGGCCGCGTCCACACACGCTTTCCTCCCGAACCCAACGGCTATCTCCACGTCGGCCACGCCAAGAGCATCACGCTCAACTTCGGGCTCGCCGAGGAATTTGGCGGCAAGTGCAACCTCCGCTTTGACGACACCAACCCCACCAAGGAAGAGACCGAGTACGTCGAGTCGATCATTGAAGACGTCCGGTGGCTCGGCGGCGATTTCGGCGGCCGCGTCTTCTACGCATCCGACTATTTTCAACAGCTCTACGATTGGGCCGTCGTGCTCATCAACAAGGGTGTAGCCTACGTCTGCGATCTGAGCAGCGACCAGGTTCGCGAAACACGCGGCACCCTCACCGAGCCCGGAAAAAACAGCCCCTACCGCGATCGCAGCGTCGAGGAGAACCTCGACCTTTTCGCGCGCATGAAAGCCGGTGAATTTCCCGACGGCTCGCGAACCCTGCGCGCCAAAGTCGACATGGCCTCGCCCAATCTCAACATGCGCGACCCCGTCATGTACCGCATCCTGCACGCCGAGCATCACCGCACCGGCGACCAGTGGTGCATCTATCCCATGTACGACTGGGCCCACGGCCAATGCGATTCCATCGAAGGCATTACCCATTCCATTTGCACGCTCGAGTTCGAAGACCATCGCCCGCTTTATGACTGGTATCTTGACCAACTCGGCGTCTTCCACCCGCAGCAGATCGAATTCGACCGCCTCAACCTCACCTACACTCTGATGAGCAAGCGCAAACTGCTTCAGCTGGTGCAGCAAGGCATCGTCGATGGCTGGGATGATCCCCGGATCCCCACCCTCAGTGGCATGCGCCGCCGCGGTTATTCGCCCGAAGGTCTGCGCAATTTCGCGCGCAATCTCGGCGTCTCGAAAACCAACGGAATCACGGAATTCGAGAAACTCGAATACTACGTTCGCGAGGATCTCAACAGGACCGCCCTGCGCGTGATGACCGTCTTGCGCCCGCTCAAGCTCGTCCTCACCAACTATCCCGAAGGCCAGACCGAAATGCTGGAAGCCGTCAACAACCCCGAGGATGCAAATGCCGGCACGCGCCAGGTCCCCTTCAGCCGCGAACTCTGGATTGAGCAGGACGACTTCCGCGAGGAGCCGCCCAAAGGCTACCACCGCCTCTATCCCGGCAATGAAGTACGCCTCCGCTACGGTTACATCATCAAGTGCCAAAACGCCCTGAAGGACCCGGCAACAGGCCGGATCACCGAAATCCACTGCACCTACGATCCCGACACGCGCAGCGGCCAGCAGACGCGCAAAGTGAAGTCAACCATCCACTGGGTCGCCGCCGCCACCGCCATCCCGCTCGAAGTCCGGCTCTACGACAAGCTCTTCACCGTCGAGAATCCCAATGACGTGCCCGAGGGCCAGGACTTCACCACCCACATCAACCCGAACTCCCTCGAAACCGTGCCCGCGAAAGCGGAACCATCGCTCGCTAATGCCCAGCCCGGCAGCCGCTTTCAATTCGAACGGCTCGGCTATTTCTGCGCCGACAAATCCTCAACCGCCGGGCGGCTCCTGTTCAACCGCACCGTGGAGCTGCGCGACACTTGGGCAAAGCTCCAAAAGAAATCATAGGACCTTCAACCGGTACGTCTTCAGCGCGTTCTCCCACGTCAGCTTCCCGAACACCGCGGCCAAACTACTCTGAATGTGAGATACATGCTGCGCCTGACTGGCATAGCCCTCCGGCGATTGCTTGCGTGAATCCTCGTCGGGTCATCATTGCGGAGCTGGAGGCGCCTTCCTCGGGCGCTACTCAGGCTTGTGCGCGCCACCCCCGCCTGCTTTTTGTCTATCCTGTTCCGGAAGGGAGCGGTTGAACACCGCGCCAAAACCGCTGGTTTGCCGGTAGACATAACCTTGCCACGGATCGCGTCCTTCGATCCTCGGATCGCCGGTCTGTTTCAATCTTGCCTCCAGCCGCTCGCGGTGCGCGCGCTTGACCTCCTGAAAGGCGGCTGCACCAGCAAGGTTATTCACCTGGTCCGGATCGGAGGCCAACTCGTACAGTTCCTCGGCCGGACGCTTCCCGAAGCACATCTCGAATTGGCGGGGAAATCTTTTCCGATTCCCAGTGTCCAGCAGGAAATCCTTGGTCGGACAGCCGTCCACGTCGCCGTGGAGTGTCTTATTGGAGGAAACGAAATCGGGCCCTCCTGTCGGCCAGCGGTCCGGCTCGAAATTGCAGATGTAGAGAAATTGCCGTGTCCGGATGGCCCGCATCGGGTACGTCGCGCCGTCCGGCCTGCACCAGGTGTGACGCTCCAGGGCCGTGATGACGTAATCAAACTCCGGGATCACCGGCCCCGCTCTGGAGGCGGTAAGCATCGGAAGAAGGCTGCGGCCCGTGGTCATCTCCTGTTTCGCGATGCCGGCCGCCTCCAAAAAGGTTGGGGCGAAATCGGCGTGGCTGACCATCTCCTCCACAACGCGCCCTCCCGGAACGGCTGCCGGCCAGCGGATCGCCAGCGGCATGCGCACGCCGCCGTCATAGAGGTTCACCTTGGCCCGCGGGAACGGCATGCCGTTGTCGCTGGTCACCACGATCAGCGTGTCATCTAGCTCGCCCGTCTTCTCCAGCCGCGCCATCATCCGGCCCAGATGTGAGTCGAACCACTCGATCTCCTGGTAATAGTCGAGAATGTCGGCACGGATCTCCGGCGTGTCCGGCCAATACTCCGGCACACGAACCGCCTCCAGCCGCTTTCCGGCCTGCAATCCGGAGTTCTTTCCATAGATCCGATGCGGCTCGGTTCCGCCATACCAGAAACAGAAGGGCTGGCCGGGGCGGCGGCCGGCGAGAAAATCCTCGAAGTTGCCCGCGTAATCGCGTGTATCGATTCCCGGCGGCGCCGCCAGAAGGCGGCTGTTATACTCGGCGCCCGTTGGGTTGCGGGTGAGACCGCCGGCGCGCCAGTCTCCAGGTCCCCACCCCTTGCCCGTGTAGCCCGTATGGTAGCCGGCATCCTCCAGTTGATGCGTGAAGAGAGGATAGCTGGACGGCAGCGTGCCATAGAGCAATCCGCCTTCTCCCACCTCCCACAGTGGACGCCCTGTCAATACCGTGCTGCGCGATGGCGTGCATGATGGCGCGCAGCAGAACGAATTCCGGAACAGCACCCCCTCGCGCGCGACGCGGTCAAAGGCCGGCGTCTTCACCACCGGATCACCGTACGCTCCGGCATGCGGCCACGAATGATCATCGGCGATGGCAAACAAGATGTTCGGACTCCTGCGCCGCGGCTGACGGCGGCATCCCGCCAACACCACCGCTCCGAGAAACCCGCGCCTGCTCCAGCTGGTTATACCCTCACCGTCCTGGTTCGGTAACCACATCTCATGCACGTAATTATATTCGCCCCTCCTGTTGCCCTTGCCACGCCCGAACGGCTAAGATCACATTGTTCCCCAGGGGAGGTCTATAAACATGTTGAGGAAGTCTCTGTTCGCCTTCGCTGTCATTCTGCTGCCCGCGGCCGTCCACGCGCAGGTCAAGGTGCTTCGCCACCCCACCTACAGCAAGGGCAGAGTCGCCTTCAGCTACCTTGGCGACATCTGGAGCGCCAAGGAGAACGGCACCGGTGTCGAACGGCTCACCGTCCACCGCTCGCGCGACATCTATCCGCGCTTTTCCCCCGACGGCGCTTCCATCGCCTTCAGCTCCAACCGCGACGGCAACTATGACGTCTACGTCATGCCCGCCGCCGGAGGTAAGCCTACGCAGCTCACCTTCCACTCTGCCGACGACAACGTCCTCGGCTGGACCCCTGACGGCAAGAAAATCCTCTTCCAAAGTGGCCGTGCCAAGGGAGCCTTCCCCACCGTCGCCACCTTGTTTCTCGTCTCTGTCGACGGCGGCCTGGAAGAGCCCGTCCCCACCGACTGGGGCTCCGGCGGCAGCTATTCCGCCGATGGCGCGCGCCTCGCCCTCACCCGCCATCCCGCCTCCTGGTCCCGCAAACATTACCGCGGCAGCTACAACGCCGACCTCTGGCTGATGGACGTCGCCGCCAAAAAATTCACCCGGCTCGGCGACAACGATTACAAGGGCAACTACCTCTGGCCCATGTACGCCCGGGGCGGGGAAGTCTACTTCGTCTCCGACCGCCTCCCCAATGAGAAGAACATTAAGTTCGGCGGCCCCGAGGTCATGAAGAGCGTCAACAACATCTGGAAAATCTCCGAGCGCGGCGGCGCCCCCTCACAGGTCACCCGCCACACCAGCGGCAATCTCTTCTTCCCTTCCATCTCCGCCGACGGCAAGACCATCGTCTATGAAGAAAACTTCGGCCTCTGGAAACTCGACACCTCCTCCGGCAAGTCCTCCGAAATCCGCATCGAGATCAGCTCCGACTTAAAGGAAAACGAACTCGAGCTGCGCACCATCCAAAGCGAAGCCGAAGGATATCATCTCTCTCCCTCCACCCGCCGCGCCGCCATCTCCACCCACGGCGAGATCTTCACCATCGCCACCGAGCGCGGCGAAGTGCAGCGCGTCACCGACTCCTTCTGGCGCGACCAGAACCCCTCCTGGTCCCCCGATGGCAAATGGATCGCCTTTATCTCGGACCGCTCCGGCCGCGAAGAAGTCTGGATCGCCGATGAGCGCGGCCGCGGCCTCAAACAATTGAGCGATGCCGACTGCACCAAGGGTGCTCTTGTCTGGGCGCCCGATTCCAAATCCCTCCTCTGGTCCGGCTCGGACCGCAAGCTGCGCCGCGTTGACATCGGCAACGCCACCACCACCGAGATCGCCTCGAGCGAGCACGGCCAGATTTCCGGCGTCCAGTTCTCCCCCGACGCCAACTACATCTCCTATTCCAAGCCCGACCGCCTCCTCCGCTCCCACGTCCACATCAAGGAACTCGCCACCGGTACCGAACGAATGCTCGAATCCGACCGCTTCCTCACCTCCACCGGAGCCAAGTGGACCCCCGACGGCAAGAAGCTGCTCGTCATCGGCGGCGTCGGTGCCCCCGCCATGGCCGCTCTCAACCGCACCTCCACGCAGCTCTACAGCATCGCCCTCACTCCCGTAGAAACCCGCCCCGATTCCCGTGACATCGACACCGAGGAGCAGGCCCAGTCATCCTCCTCCGATGGCGCCCGCCGCGGTCCCGGCGGCCCCGCCGCCCAAGCCCCGAAGGTCGAAGTCAAGATCGACTGGAACGGCATGGAGCGCCGCTTCCAGCAGATCAGCCGCAGTTCCGATTCCGTCATCGCCATCGTGCCCTCCCCCGACAGCCGCACCTACGCCTTCGTCACCATCGGCGGCGGCGAGGAAGGTTTCTCCGGCCCCGCCCTCTACATCATCGGCGAGGATGGCTCCAGACTCACCCGCATCTCGACCGATGCCGGCCGTGAATCCTCCGAAGGCCCGCGCGGCCGCGGCGGTTTCGGTGGCGGCGGCCTCGATCCGCAATGGTCCCGCGACGGACGCAACATCTACTACATGCAGGGCGGCGGCCTCTACTCCGTTGCCGTCCCCGCCGCGCCAGCCGCCGACAGCGGACCTTCCGCCGCATCCACCCCTCGGGGTGGTGGCGGACGTTTCCCCGGCGCCCCCGCCGCACCTTCCGCGGCCCCCGCCTCCTCCACTCCCCGCCGTGTCGCCTTCACCATCCGCATGGAGATCGATCATGCCTCCCAGCGCCGTCAGGTCTTCGAAGAGGCATGGCGCGTCATGAAGTACCGCTTCTACGATCCCGCCATGCACGGCGTCAACTGGGCCGCCATGAAGGACACCTACCAGCCTCTGCTCGCCCACGTCGGCGATTCCGATGAACTCCGCTCAGTCATCATGCAGATGATCGGCGAACTCAACGCATCCCACACCGGCGTCACCGGCCCCGGCGGCCCCGGCGGCGGCGGCGCGCAGACCCGCTATCCCGGCTTCACCCTCGATCCCGACCCTTCCGGCTACTTCCGCGTCGGCCACATCTACAAGCGCGGTCCCGCCGATCACGACTACGTCAAGATCGAGCCCGGCCACTACATCCTCTCCCTGAACGGCAAGCCCCTCAAGACTACCGAAAACTACTGGCGCCACTTCAATCTCCTGACCGGCCGCAAATTCGAGTTCCAGGTCAATTCCAAGCCCCACCAGGAAGGCAGCTGGACCGTCAGTCTCGAACCACTCAGCGGCTCCGCACACGCCGACCTCGAATACGAGCGCTGGGTCGAAAGCCGCAAGCAGATGGTCGACAAACTCTCCGGCGGCAAGATCGGCTATCTCCACATCCGCGCCATGGACTCCCCCTCGCTCCGCCGCTTCCAGCGCGACCTGCTCGACAACCAGTACAAAAAAGCCCTCGTCATCGATCAGCGCTTCAACGGCGGCGGCGGCATCGATCAGGAGCTGCTCCAGATCCTCGGCCAACGCACCGCCTATCAAACCTACCGCGGCCGCGATTCAGTCGAGCTGCCCAGGCCCGTCCAGGCCTTCTACGGCCCCATGGTCGTCATGCAAAATGAGCGCTCCGCCAGCAACGCCGAGATGTTCCCCGACGGTTTCCGCCGCCTCGGCCTAGGCAAGGTGATCGGCGTTCCCACCAGCGGCGCCGTCATCGGAACCGGCTCCTACCGTCTGCTCGACGGCTCCAGCATCCGCACCCCCGGCGTCGGTGTCTACACCTCCAAGGGCGAAAACATGGAAAACTACGGTGTCCCGCCCGACGTCTACATCGACAACACCCCGGCAGACTTCCTCGCCGGCCACGATCGCCAAATCGAAAAAGCAGTAGAAGTACTAACCGCCGAACTCGGTACCAAGTAACTCACCCTGTGGGGCGAGCTTCAGTGTCAGCCTGCGCGAGGCTTCAGCCTCGCCTTCCCCGCCCAATAAAGGCTCAACTCATGCCCGTCTGGATCCTTCAGATAAGCATGCTTCCATCCCCACCGCATCAGCTTCGGCAGCTGCATAAACTTCACTCCCGCCGAAGCTAACTTCGCGCAAAACCTATCCAAATTCCTCACCTCAAAGTAAAGCCGCAGCCCTCCGTCGCCCATTGTTTGCCCGCGCTCCAGCGCGTGCAGCGCGATCGTCGATTCCCCAACCGGAGCACGCAGCCGCGCATAGACCGCCTTTCCCCCATGCTCGTAAGTCTCAATCAGCCGGAACCCCAGCAGGTCAACGTAAAACCACAGCGCCTTCGCCACGTCGCGCGAATAGATCATCGCGTGATTGAAGCTCAGTGCCATCTCAGTGCCCTAGCTGCGCCCGCAGCGAACTCTTCTGCGCCTCCGTCAACGAAAGAAGCGGCGGCCGGTACCCGCTCTCCCGCAGCCCTTTCAAACTCAGTGCGAACTTCATCGCCGGTACCCCTGCATAACCACGGAAAGCTCGCGCCGCTTCATCGAACCGCCGCTGCGCCCCCGCCACGTCACCGCCCTTGGCGTGCGCCGCGAAAACAGCGCTTGTCTCCCCCAGCAGCACACTGCCGTTGCCCGTGATCGCCCCCGCTCCGCCCGCCGCAAGGTTCGCCGCCATGTTGCCCGGCACACCCGTCAGCACCCGCATCTTCGGGAATCTCCGGATAAACTCCGTCATCTCCGGAATCTTCGAAAAGGAATCCTTCATCCCCGCCAGATTCTCAAACGTCGAAAGCCGCGTAATCAGCTCCGGCGTGATCGCCGCCCCGCTCAGTTGCGGGATGTTGTAGAGCAGCACCGGCACTCGCGCCCCGCGCAGCACCGGTTCATAGAAGGCCGCCAGTCCGTCAATCGTCGGGTTCTTGAAATAATAAGGCGGCAGAACCAGTGCCGAACCCGCCCCCGCCTTCGCCGCGTGCTCGATCAACTCCAGCGTCTCCGGGAGATTCGACGTCCCCACGTGCGCCATGATCTCCAGCTTCCCCTTGTGTTTGATCGAACTCTCCAGCACCTGCTTCCGCTCGCGGATTGAAAACGACGGAAACTCGCCCGTCGTCCCCAGGATCAGCGCCCCATCAGCGCCCCCTTTTTGCAGATGCGCCAAATAGTCGCGCTGCAGTCCCTCGTCGAACTGCCCGCGCTTGTCGATCATCGTCAGCGCCGCAACCAGAAACCGTGGTCCGGCATCGGGCAATTTGTTGGCAGCGGTCGCGGCCGCTGCTCCCAGAGAAGCGGCGAGGAAGTCACGGCGGGGATGCGGCATGCCGCTATTGTACAATTCTCCTCATGGTCAGACTCCTGCTCGCACTCTGCTTATTGACGCCCCTGCCGGCGCAAACCCCTAAGGGCTGGACCAAGGGCAAGGGCTTCGGCTGGGTCTACGGACCCGAGGATGAAGTCGGCGCTCTCAACGCCGTCAAGGACCCCGCCCAGGTGCTCGCCGCCCTCAAAACCGTCAAGACCGGAAAAGTCTATGACCTCGGAGTTCCCCTTGACGCCACCTCCTACAAATGGCCCGGCCACTCGCCCACCTCCGTCATCAGCTTCCGCACCCCCTTCGGCGTCAAAACCCAGAAAGACGTCGCCCCCTTCGCCAATCATCCCTCCGCCATGGCCTGGCACAGCTGCGCCCTGTTCATCTCCGACAACCTCGGCACCCAAATCGACGGCCTCGGCCACATCACCGTCGGCGCCGACGATCACTGGTACAATGGCTTTAAGGAAAAGGACCACGGCGGCAACTTCGGCATCCGCAAAGCCGACGCCGACAAGATCCCGCCTATCATCGCCCGCGCCGTCCTCATCGACGTGGCCGCGCTCATGGGCGTCGACGCCCTCCCTTCCAATTTCCCCATCACCTCCAAGGAACTCCAGGACGCCCTCGCCCGCCAAAAGGTCGACGTCGAACCCGGCGACATCGTCATGATCCGCACCGGAACCCTCCGCTACTGGGGCGCCTCAGGAGCCGACCACGCCAAGATCGCCGAGCATGATTCCGCCGGCCTCACCCTCGAGGGCGCCAAGTGGCTCGTCGAGCAAAAGGGCGCCGTCCTCATCGGCGCCGACACCAGCGGTGTCGAGGTCGGCAACGACCCCAAGGTCGGCTATCCCAATCCCGTCCACCAATACCTGCTCGTTGAACAAGGCGTCCATATCGGCGAGTTCCACAATCTCGAAGCGCTCGCCCGCGACAAGGTCTACCGCTTCCTCTACATGGCCGTCACCAACCGCATCCGCGGCGCCGTCGCAGGCACCGCCATGCGCCCCATCGCTATCCACTAGCCGCTCAGCTCACCATAAGCCCTATTCTCTGTACCTATCAACGTCCGGAGCCGGCGCCACTGCGCGGGTTCGGAAGCAGCAGCTCTCTATAAATCTCCGGCTTCCGGCTCCTGATCGCCGACCGTCCCGCGCCTTCGCTCAGATCGATTCGCGCTGACACGATCTGATCCCGCTCCCCCTCACTCTGTGCCAGGATCCTCCCGCCCGGCGAAATAATCAAAGCCCGCTTGGGATGCACAAACGCCACGTAAACACCGTTCTCGTATGCGCGCGTGCGCATCATCACATCGTTCATCTCCCCGTAGTTGCCCCATGCCGGCACCAGGATCAGTTGCGCCCCCTTGATCGCAAGAATACGCGAGGTCTCCGGCAGTTGCCGGTCGTAGCAGATCAGCGCGCCCCATCGCCCTAACGGTGTCTCTTTCACCGGGAACTCCGTTCCCGTCGTGTTGTACGGCTCATCGTCGGCATTGTGTGCTTTCGAGAATTGCAGCGCGATGCCTCCTTCGGGTGAGAAAATCACTGCGGAGTTGTACATTCTCTCCCCGCGCCGCTCCGCGAACCCCACCAGCAAATAAATCTTCAATTCACGAGCCAGATTCCGCGCCCGCGTCATCAGTGGTCCGTCGATCTTCTCTCCAATCGCGAAGTACTTCTCCCGCGTCAAATCCTTGTTCGCTTTATCATTGCCGACGTAGCCTTCCAGGAACCCTTCCGGCGTCACCACCAGTTGCGCGCCCTGTGCCGCCGCTTGCCGCGCATAGCGGTCCAGCTTCGCGAAGTTGGCCTCCTTATTCCACCGATCCGGCGTCAGACTCAGCCCCGCGATATGCAGCGTGAGTTCTCCCGCCATCACCACCGCCGCCGCCAGGATTCCCAGTACCAGCTTCATGGCGAATATTTTACTCCAGTTACCTCACCTGCGAACGCTCGCAACGCCGCGTTCAACAACTCCCACGATCAAATCCCATCTCCCTCTCCATCCTCTACCGCCGCAACCCCAACTCATTCAAAAACTTCCGCCGAAGGGGCTGTTTGGTTGCACCGCTCATCCGTAAGCTTGCCGCAAGCCCTTTGTCGGACCCGCTGGCCAGGTAGCTCGTCGAAGTGGCTGCGATGACGGCTGTTATGGAAAGCGAGCGCTGGCTCGGGTATTCTCCCGCGACGTGATCGAAACGAACCCGACACCACCACAACCTCAACCCGCTCAAGAACTTCCTGCGGAATCGGCGTTCATCCGCGTTCATCAGTGGCCGATAATCGGCTCCCCTCAAACTACCGCTGCGGCCTCGGCGCCGGTGGCGGCACGGGCGTCTTCACCACATGCGGTCCATCCCCGCACCCCGCGAGCCACAACGCCGCAAAAAACGGCAAACTCCACAGCCACTCTCTTCGACTCATGCAATCAGTGTACCCCGCCCGCCAACGTAACCGCCTTAACCGCCCGAGCATCTAAATGAAGGATCGAATGTTGGGGTACCGCAATCCAGGCTTGACCCGCCCGGGACATGCCATTAAAATTAGGATAGCTCATAGTGTAGCCAGACCATGGTGAAAACGATGAATCTAAAAGCAGTTCTTGCCTGCGCCCTAGCCGGCCTGCTTGCCACCACCCTGCCTCTCACGCAGGCCGCCGACAAGAAGGCTCAACAGAACAACCAGCAGCGGGAGACCGTTGCCAAGCCCCTTAGCGAAAAGGAAAAGCGCCGCCGCGAGGAGCGCCTCCGCAAGGAGCTGGAAACTCCTTTCCGCAAGTGGCTCAATGAGGACGTCGCCTACATCATCACCGATGAGGAACGCGCCGCTTTCAAGCGCCTTGGCACCGACGACGAGCGCGAGCAGTTCATCGAACAGTTTTGGCTCCGCCGCGACCCCACCCCTGACTCCCAGGAAAATGAGTTCCGCGAAGAACACTATCGCCGCATTGCTTACGCCAATGAGCGCTTCGCCTCCGGTATCCCCGGCTGGAAGTCTGACCGCGGCCGCATCTACATCGCCTTCGGTCCCGCCGATGAAATTGAATCGCGTCCCTCCGGCGGTACCTATGAGCGCCCCATTGAAGAGGGCGGCGGCACCACCTCCACCTATCCTTTCGAGAAGTGGCGCTACCGCTGGATCGAGGGCATCGGCACCGACATCATCATCGAATTCGTTGACCCCACCATGACCGGCGAATACCGCATGACCATGGACCCTTCGGAAAAAGACGCCCTCCTCTACGTCCCCAACGCCGGCCTCACCCTGTTTGAGCAGCTCGGCATGGCCGACAAGGCCGACCGCTTCTCCCGCACCGACGGCACCCGCCTCGGCACCGGCAACCAGCCGCTGCCCGCGCGCATGAATCAATTCGAGCGTCTCCAGCAGTTCGCGCTCCTCCAGAAGCCGCCGTCCATCAAGTTCAAGGATCTGGAAGCCGCCGTCTCCTCCTCCATCAAGTACAACCTCATTCCACTGGATGTCCGCGCCGACTACCTCCGCATCACCAACTCCACCGTGATGACCAACATCACCGCCCAGATGCAGAAGAAGGACCTCCAGTTCCAGGACAAGGAAGGCATCTCCAAGGCCATCGTCAACATCTATGGCCGCATCACCACGATGACCCGCCGCGTCGCCAACGTCTTCGAGGAAGTGGTCACCATGGAGCAGCCCACCGAGCTGCTAGCCGAAGCCGTCAAGGGTGCCTCCATCTTCCAGAAATCCATTCCGCTCGCCCCCGGCACCTATCGCCTCAACCTCGTCGTCAAGGATGTCGTCGGCGGCAATATGACCAACTACGAGATGGCCCTTACCGTTCCGCGCTACGACGAGGAAGCCCTCGCCATGAGCAGCCTCATCCTCGCCGACCTCATTGAAAAGGTCCCCACCCGCTCACTCGGCACCGGCCAGTTCGTCATCGGAGCCTCCAAAGTCCGCCCGCGCGTCACCGGAACATTCCGCAAAGACGAAAAGATGGGCATCTATGTGCAGTTTTACAACTTTGAAGCCGACGAGAAGTCTCAAAAACCCGATGCCGTGGTAGAGTACGAAGTGACCAGGAACGGCACCAATGAGAAGATCTTCGAGTTCAGCGAGGAGGTCGCCAAGATCGAAGGCGCTTCCGCGCAACAGTACACCGTCGAGAAGATTCTCCCGCTCGCCAATTTCTCGTCCGGTGAGTATACTCTCAAGATGAAGGTCACCGATCGCAGCAACAATAACGTGCTCACGCCTTCGGCCACCTTCAAGGTGATGTAGATGGGGTGAAAACCGCCGCGTCCAGTTCCGCCGCGCTGTGCATAGCACTCGTGATGTTCCCAGCCGCTTCCCCGGCCATCGAGCCGGCCAAGCTCACAGGAGCCATTGTCGGCCGCGTCACCGACGCCGCCGGTGTCCCGCAAATGGGAGCCACCGTTATGCTCTTCAATCGCTTCGAGCGGCTCCTGGACCGCGTCATTACCAACGAGCGCGGCGCTTTTCTCTTCGATTCCCTGCTGCCGGAAACCTATTCTGTCCGCGTCAATCTGCAAAGCTTTGTTCCCGCCCTTAAGCGCAACATCGCCATCCTCCCCGGTGCACGCAGCTTCCTCGCCATCAACCTCACTTCCATGTTCAGCTCCGTCGAGCTCGTCTACATGACGCCCGGCGAGACCCCGCTCATGAGCGAGGAGTGGAAATGGGTCCTGCGCTCGGCCGGCGCCACTCGACCCATCTTGCGCATCATGCCCGGCATCGATATCTCGGATCCGGCCTTCTCGCGCCGCCGCCGCGCCGCTCTCTTCACCGACACGCGCGGCCTGCTCCGCGTCTCGGCCGGCGACGGCGGCTCGCTTTCCTCCGTCGGCAGTCAGGCCGATCTCGGCACCGCCTTTGCTCTCGCCACCTCCCTGTTCGGCTCGCATGAACTCGAGTTCAGCGGCAATCTCGGCTACGGCTCCGCCGCCGGCATCCCTACCGCCGGCTTCCGCACCAGCTTTTCCCGCGATGCCGCCCGCGACGGACATGGCCCGGAAGTCAACCTCACCATGCGGCAGATCTTCCTGCCCGCCCGCGTCGGCTCCGCCCTTTCCACCGGCTCCAACACCGGAACGCCCGCCTTGCAGAGCATGGCGCTCTCCTTTGCCGACCGCCGCCAGTTGGGTGACTTCCTCGAAATCGAGTATGGCTCCTCGATGGAATCGGTCTCCTTTCTCAACCGCTTGAACTACATCAGCCCCTTTGCGCGGGTCAAAGTCGGCACGCTCGAAACAGGAGCCTTCGAAATCGCCTTCTCCTCCGGCGCGCCCGCCACCGAGCTGCTCTCTCCAGGCGCACTCTCCGGAACCGAACTCCAGCATCAGCTCTCCACTCTCGCCATCTTCCCCCGCGTCTCGTTACGCCGCGGCGAGGTCCAGGTTCAGCGCACCGAGAACTTCGAACTTGGCTACCGCCGCTCCTTCGGCGACAACACCTTCGCCGCGGCCGCCTGGCGCGAATCGGTCTCTAATGCCGCCATGACCATGGCTGCCCCCGCCGGCTTCTACAGCGGCCGCGAGCTGATGCCCGATCTTGCCTCCATCGGCAGCTTCCGCCGCACCGGCTACTCCGCCGCTCTTTCCCGTAAGCTCTCCGATTCTCTTACCGCCGGCCTCACCTACGGCATCTCCGGCGTCCTCGCCGCCGGAGCCCCCAACCTCTTCTCCAACAACCCCACCGAGCTGCGCAACCTCCTTCGCCGCGCCAGCCGTTCCTCCATCACCATGCGGCTTGCCGGTACCGCCCCGGGCGCCGGCACGCGCTACATCGCCACCTATCAATTCACCGACTACGACGTCCTACAGCCCGTCCATCTCTCCCTCACCCAGCGTTCTACTCTCGATCCCGGTCTGAACCTCAGCCTCCGCCAGCCCGTCCCCGGCTTAAACGGCGTCTTCTCCGGACGCCTGGAAGCAACCGCCGAGCTTCGAAACCTCCTCGCACAGGGCTATCTCCCCATCACTACCGCCGATGGCCGCAGCCTCTATCTCATCCAGTCCCCCCGCGCCATCCGCGGTGGCCTGAGTTTCATCTTCTAAGCTTGCTCCTCCCCCTCTGCTTGCTATTGGCCGCCGCGCCATGGCAACGCCACGTGATTGACAACACCTCCCGCGGCGCCGACGGCGTCCGCCTCATGGACGTTAACGGTGATGACAAGCACGACATTGTCACCGGCTGGGAGGAAGGCGGCGTCATCCGCGCCTACCTGAACCCGTCGCGCGTCGGCGCGCGCCTGCCATGGCGCACCGTTACGGTGGGCCGCCTACGCTCGCCCGAAGACGCCGTCTTCGTCGACCTCGATGCCGACGGCCGCATCGATATCGTCAGCTCCTGCGAAGGCGAGCAGCGCGCCATGTTCGTGCACTGGGCGCCGAAGAACCTTGATCATTACTGGGATGATTCAGCCTGGCAAACCGAGCTCATTCCCGCCACAAGTGGCATCCGATGGATGTTCACCGTTCCGATGCAAGTCGACGGCAAGCACGGCGTCGATTTGATCGCCGGCGGCAAGGACGAAGGCGCCGCCATCGGCTGGCTTGAGGCGCCCGCCAACCCGCGCGACCTCGCTGCCTGGAAATGGCATCCGATCCGCCCAGTTGGCTGGACCATGTCGATCTACACCGCCGACATGGACGGCGATGGCGACCTCGATATTCTCGCCAGTGACCGGAAAGGCGCCGCAACCGGCATCTTCTGGCTGGAGAACCCCTCCTGGAGAGAGCACAAGGTCGGCGCCCAGGGCCAGGAGGTCATGTTCATCGACCATGCCGACTTTGATGGCGACGGCATCCGCGACATCGTCGCCGCCGCCCGCCCGCGCTCGATCCAGATCTTCTCACGTGGGGCCACCCGGACCATCGATCTTCCGGAATGGTCGGCAACAGCCAAGGCCGTCCGCGTCGGCGACATCGACAACGACGGCAAGCCTGATATCGTTCTCAGCTGCGAGAATGCCACTGGCAAGCTCAGCGGTCTGCTTTGGTATTCCGGAGCCACGGGTCAATGGACCGATATCTCCGGCCCCGAGGGCGTCAAGTACGATCTGATCGAGCTGGTCGATCTTGACCTCGACGGTGACCTCGACATCATCACCTGCGAGGAGACCGCCAACCTCGGCGTCATCTGGTACGAAAATCCGCTGAAGTAAGCAGTCATTCGATGAAGTTTCTCTTGCTGGCGGAGTTGACGGCTCCACCCGGATCGACATGCGGATCCGCTTCGGCGCCGGTCTCACTTTGCGTGACCGTGAATGTAATGCCCGCGATGAGCATGGTGCCTACCCGCTGCGCCGGGTTCGGATTGACCGCAACGGAGTAGCTGACGCTGCCATTGCCCGATCCGCTCAACCCGGCGGTAATCGTGATCCAAGTCACGTTGCTCCTCGCCGTCCATTCCCGCAATTGTCATCTCGCTAAGTGATACGACTTTCGCGGGAAAAAGCGATCAGGGACGGATTACTTCCAGCAGCAGCCGCTCGGTCTGCCGGGTCAGACGGTGATCCTTCCCAAGCCCTGCGCGGCGAATCTCCAGCGCGCGCCGTAGGCTTTTCTCCGCTTCCGGCATGCGTCCCTGAAGCCGATGCGCTTCCGCTAGATTCTCCAAAGCCTCGGCCACCCGTTGGTGGCTGCGGCCCATCTCCTGCTCGGCGGTCTTGACGGCATCTTCGAGCGTCGCTGGAGAGGTGCGCGGAAGAGCCGGCGCGGCGGCCAGCAGAACAAGGAGAATCGCAAACCTGTGCGCCATACCCTCTTAGTGCGCATCGCGCCCGGAAATTCGCACGGAAACCTCACTCCAGGCGCGCATGTTAAGCTGGTCAATTGTCAGGCTCCGGGCTCCGTGCAATGGAGAGCCGCAAACCCCGCCAGGTCCGGAAGGAAGCAACGGTAGTGGTCAACTCTGTGTGCCGCGGATCACCCGGGGTCTGGCAAGCTCACACGCGCTAACCGCCCGCCATGTACCAGGTCATCGCCAGAAAATACCGTCCGCAGACCTTCGCCGGGCTGATCGGCCAGGAACACGTGCGGACCACGCTCGGCAACGCCATCTCGCAGGGACGCATCGCCCACGGCTACATTTTTTCCGGCCAGCGCGGCACGGGCAAAACGACGGTGGCCCGTATTCTGGCGCGCTGCCTCAACTGTGAAAAAGGACCGGCTGCCGAGCCCTGCACGGAATGCGTTGCGTGCCGTGAAATCGCTTCCGGCGGATGCGTCGACGTGATCGAAATCGACGCGGCCTCCAACCGCGGCATCAACGAGATGAGAGAGCTGCGGGAGAACGTGCGCTACCGCCCGGCGCGCGACCGCTACAAAGTGTTCATCATCGACGAAGCCCACCAGATCACCAGCGAGGCCTTCAACGCCCTGCTGAAGACGCTGGAGGAGCCGCCGGAATGGGTGGTCTTTGTCCTCTGCACCACCGAGGCGCACAAGATCCCGCACACCATCAGCTCGCGCTGCCAGCAGTTCAGTTTTCGCTCCGTCGATTTCACCGAAGTGGTCTCGCGCATGGAGTGGATTTGCGGCGAGGAAGGGATTAAGGCGGACGCCGAGACGCTGGCCGTGCTGGCCCAGGCCGGCGATGGCAGCGTGCGCGATTCGCTCTCGGCGCTGGACCAGGCCATCGCCTGCTGCGGCGCCGAACTCGACGCCGGGGAAGTGCGGCGGCTGCTGGGACTTTTCTCGCTCGATACGCTCGGCGAGGTGACGCGCGCGCTGGAGGCCGCCGATTCGCGGCGGCTGCTCGAGATCGTGCAGGAGCTGGAGTCCAACGGCCACAACCTGCAACATTTTTGCCGGGAACTGGCGCGCTTCTTCCGGAATCTGCTGGTCACGAAGATCGCCGGAAGCGGCAGCAGGCTCGTGGCGGCATCGGCCGGCGAGTTGGTGCGGCTGGCGGATACGGCGGGGAAGTTTTCCGAGCCCGACCTGACGCGTTACCTTCAGCTCACGCTGGAGCTGTACCGTGAGCTGCAGTATTCCCTTCAGCCGCGTCTGCACATGGAATTGGGATTGCTGCGGCTTTTGCACGCGGGACGGATCCGCTCGATTGAGGATCTGCTGGCGGGACTGCCGTCCGGCCAACCGCCACCGCCTGCGCCTCCCTCATCGCGCGGGACCCCGCCGAAACCGGCGCCGGTAGTGGAATCCAAGCCTGCCTCGGCCGGTCAGCCTGGAAGCTTGAAGCAGCGCCTGCAGGCGAGTTTGGCGGAAACGGGATTGACCTTTGTCGCCGACGCGGTGGAGCACGCCGAAGTCACCGAGTCGCCTTCGCAGATCACCTTCACGGCGCCGAAGGAGTTCCTCATGGCGTTGCGCTCGGCCGATCTGCGGACGGCAGTCACCAAGACGGCCGGACGTGCGGTGAAGATCGTGGTGCAGGCCGGGGAAGCGGCGGCGGCCGCGGCGGCGCCCAAGCCAGCGGCGGCGGCGATGGCGGAAGATGAGGAGCTGTCCCGGCGCGCGCTGTCCCACCCGGAGGTGCTGCACTTTCAGGAGATGTTTCCCGGCAGCCAGGTGCGCACGGTCAGGAATTTGAAACAATAAGGATCAGTACTATGAAAATGCCCGGCAACATGCAGAACATGATGAAGCAGGCGCAGCAGATGCAACAGCGCTTACAAGAGGAGATCGCGCTGATTCGCGTCGAGGCCTCCACCGGCGGCGGCATGGTCAGCGTGAAGATGGACGGCCAGAAGAACGTGATCGGGGTGAAGATCGAGCCCGAGGTGACCTCCGACGTGGAGATGCTGCAGGACATGGTGATGGGCGCCTTCAACGAGGCCTCCCGCAAGGTGGATGAAGAGGCGAAGGGGAAGATGGCGGGCATGCTCGGCGGAATGGGTTTGCCTCCCGGTTTGTTCTAAACCGCAATGCCGGACTTTGCCGAACCGCTGGCGCGGCTGATCCAGGAATTCAAACGGCTCCCCGGGATCGGGCAGAAGTCGGCGCAGCGGCTCGCCTTCCATGTGCTGCGCGCCTCGCGCGAAGATGCCGTTCGGCTATCGGAGGCAATCGTCGATGTAAAGGACAACCTCGGGCTCTGCTCGATTTGCAACAACATCAGTGAAGGCGAGTTTTGCCCGTACTGCAAGGACTCCCACCGCGACGCGGGCGTGATCTGCGTGGTGGAGGAGCCGCACAACATCCTGCCGATTGAGACGACGCGGAGCTTTGAGGGCCACTACCACGTGCTGCAAGGCTCGCTTTCGCCGTTGCGCGGGATCGGTCCGGAGCAGTTGAAGATTCAGCCGCTACTGGAGAGGATCGCCGGGGGCAACGTGCGGGAAGTGATCCTGGCGACGAATCCGAACGTGGAAGGAGAGGCGACGGCGGTCTATCTGGCGCGCCTGCTGAAGCCGCTGGGTCTGAAGGTCACGCGGATCGCGATGGGTATCCCGGTGGGCAGTGAACTGGATTACGCCGATGAGGTGACGATGTCGAAGTCGCTCGAGAACCGGCGGGAGATGTAGAGCGGGGAAAATCAATATAATCGAACGGTGGCCACGATCTACGACGTCGCCAAGCGGGCGCGCGTCTCCACATATACGGTTTCCGCGGTATTGAACCAGTCGGCGTTCGTCAGCCCGGAATTGACCGAGCGGGTCAAGCGCGCGGTGGAGGAACTGGACTATTCCATTAATGAAGTGGCGCGGAGCTTGCAAACTCGCAAGACGCGCACCGTGGGAATGCTGATCCCGGACATCGCGAGCCCCTTCTACTCGAAAGTGGTTCGCGGTGTCGAGGACCGGCTGAAACAGGACGGGTACTCTTTGTTCTTAGGCAACACCTATAACCAAGCCGGTGAGCAGTCGCGATATCTGAGCTTGTTCCGCGCGAAGATGGCCGACGGAATCCTGCTGTTCGTCGCGCCCGGCGGCGAAGAAGAAGTGCAACGGCTGGTGGAGGCGCGCAAACCGGTGGTCTTTGTCGGCCGTGCGCCGAAAAGTCTTGAAGCCGATACGGTCACCGCCGACAACATGGAAGGAACGCGGCAGGCCGTCGCTCACCTGATTCAAAAGGGACACAAGCGCATCGCGATTGTGACGGGGCATCTGGATCTGAGCACCAGCACGGACCGCGTGGAAGGCTGGCGGCGCGAGTTGGAAGCCCACGGGCTGGAGGCGCCCGAGCGCTACGTATTAGAAGGGGACTGGACGACCGTGTCCGGCCACGAAGCAGGCGTGAAGCTGCTGCGCATGAAGAACCGGCCAACCGCTGCCTTCGCGGCGAACTTCTTGATGATGGCCGGCGTGCTGCGGGCTCTCAAGGAACGGGGCGTCGCCGTTCCGGGGGAGATGGAAGTGATGAGCTCGGACGATTCCGAGTTGCTGGACTCTTTCGACCCGCCGGTCTCCACCGTCGTCCAGCCAAGTTATGAGATGGGACAGGAGGCGGCGAGGCTGATTCTGGAGCGGGTCAAGAATCCGAAGCTGCCGTTTCAAAAAATCACGCTGCAAGCGAGTTTGAGGATCCGATGATGAGAATCATGCTGCTTTTTCTATGTTGCCTGATGGCTTACGGCCAGACTTCGCAAGACTGGATCCAGTTGTTCAATGGAAAGAACTTGGACGGCTGGGACGTGAAGATCAGGGGTCACGAGTGGAACGAGAACTACGCGAACACGTTTCGCGTGGAGAACGGTGTGTTGAAGGTTTCCTACGACGGTTACCAGGATTTCGGGAACCGCTTCGGTCATCTCTACTCCAAGCAGAAATTCTCCCATTACATCCTGGTCGTGGAGTACCGGTTCACGGGCGAGCAGGCGCCGGGCGGGCCGGCCTGGGCGATCCGCAACAGCGGGGCGATGCTGCACAGCCAGGCGGCCGCCGATATCGGCAAGGATCAGGATTTTCCGGCTTCCATTGAGGCGCAGTTTCTGGGCGGCAACGGGACGGCGGATCGAACGACGCTGAACCTCTGCACGCCGGGGACGCATGTCGAGATGCATGGGAAGCTGGTGACGCGCCATTGCGTGAATTCGACATCAGCTACCTACCACGGCGAGCAATGGGTGCGAGCCGAGCTCGTCGTGTTGGGCGCCAGGAGTTTTGAGCACAAGATCGACGAGCGTACCGTGCTGAAGTACGAGAAACCGCAATACGGCGGTGGCAACGTGAGCGGTTTGAAGGCGCCGTTGCCGGCGGAAGGGACACCGCTGGGGGAAGGCCATATCGCGATGCAGAGTGAGAGCCATCCGGTGGAGTTCCGCAAGGTGGAGCTGCTCAACCTGAAAGGCTGCATGGATCCGAAGGCGTCCAACTTCAAGAAGTGGTACGTCGAGCCGGACAACAGCCAGTGCAAACGCTAGACTGATGTGGCCGTCGATTTCCATCATCGTTCCGGTGCTGAACGAAGAGGCGGAGATCGCCGGGCTGTTGGAACATCTGATGGCGCTGCGGCCTCACGAGGTGATCATCGCCGATGGCGGTTCCACCGATGCGACACTGAGCAGGGCCTCGCGCGCCCGGGTCGTGGAGGGCGCATCAGGCCGTGGCCCTCAGCTCAACGCCGGCGCGGCGGCGGCTTGCGGGGATGTGCTGCTGTTCCTGCACGCGGATGTGCGTCTGGCGCCAACCGCCTTGAAAGAGATTCAGCGGGCCATGTTGGAGTATGGTGTCGCCGGCGGCAATCTCGACATCATTTACCTAGGCGGCTGGGAGGCGGGCTTGTTCACTCGCATCAACCGGCTGCGGCGGCGGTTTCACGTCTTCTATGGCGACTCGGGCATCTTTTGCCGGCGTGAGGTGTTTGAACGGCTGGGCGGATATCGCGACTGGCCGCTGCTGGAAGATTACGAATTCGCCCGCAGACTTTCGCGGGCCGGGCGGCTCGCGCTGCTGGAATCACCCATTCAGGTTTCGGCCAGGCGCTGGCAACGCGGCGGGTTGTTCACCACTCTCTGGTCATGGTTCTGGATTCAAGCGCTCTACTTGGCGGGCGTGTCGCCACACAAGCTGGCATCGATGTACCGTCACGTGCGGTGAGCCATAATAGAGGCGAAACTGTGTCCCTATGACAACAATCACCGATGTTTCCATGGAAACGGAACTGAATCCTTGGTTGGCGGCCGAAACCAGATTCAATCGCGCGGCGACGCTGTTGAACATGGATGAGGGTCTGCAGAAGGTTCTGCGGACGCCTTCGCGTGAGATCACCGTTTATATCCCCGTGCTGCTTGATGACGGGCGCCTGGAGGTGTTTACCGGCTACCGCGTGCAGCATTCCATCGCGCGAGGACCGGGCAAGGGAGGCATCCGCTTTGCGCCCGATGTTTCGCTGGAAGAGGTGCGGGCGCTGGCGAGTTGGATGACGTGGAAATGCGCGGTGGTGAATATTCCGTTCGGCGGTGCCAAGGGTGGCGTGATCTGCGACCCCTCCGTGCTCTCGCAAGGCGAATTGGAGCGCATCACACGCCGCTACACCGCCGACATCATCGAATTCCTCGGCCCGGAAAAAGACGTGCCCGCTCCGGACATGAACACCAATGAGCAGGTGATGGCCTGGTTGATGGACACCTACTCGATGCACACGCGGCAGACGACCACGGCGGTGGTGACGGGCAAGCCGCTCGATTTGGGAGGCTCGCGCGGGAGGCGGGAAGCGACCGGGCGAGGCTGCATGATCGTAGCGCTGCAGGCCCTGAAACGGTTTGACATGACACCGGAGAACACGCGCGTGGTGGTTCAGGGTTTCGGCAATGTCGGCGGCATGGCGGCGAACCTGATGTCGAAGGCCGGCTTCAAGATCATCTCGGTGATCGAGCATGATGGCGCGGTTTACAACCCCAACGGCCTCGACATCGAGGCGTTGATGAAGCATGCGCGGGAAAGCGGATCGGTAGTGGATTTTGCCGAGGCGGAGAATATGGGCCGCGACGAGGCGCTGTTGCTGGAATGCGAGATCCTGCTGCCCGCGGCCAAGGAAAATGTAATTACCTCCGTCACGGCGCCGAAGCTGCGATGCAAAATCGTCTGCGAAGGAGCCAACGGTCCGACTACGGCGGTCGCTGACGACATTCTGAAGGACAAGGGAATCTTCGTGATTCCCGACATTCTCGCCAACGCGGGCGGAGTGACCGTTTCCTATTTTGAGTGGGTGCAGGACCGGCAGGGCTTTTTCTGGAACGAGGAGCTGGTGAACACACGGCTGGAAGAGATCATGGTGAACGCGTTTCACGACCTGATGGCCTACCGGGAAAAGCACAAGGTGATCAATCGTACGGCCGCCTACATGCTGGCGCTGGATCGAGTCTACTTCGCCATCAAGCTGCGCGGACTGTACGCATGAAGGGCGGCGAGCCTGCGACGCCGCTGATGCGGCAATACCACGCCATCAAACAACAGGTCCCGGGCGCGCTGCTGATGTTCCGCCTCGGCGATTTCTACGAGTTGTTCTACCAGGACGCCGTAGTGGCGGCGCGCGAGCTGGAAATCACGCTCACCTCGCGCAACAAGGAAAAGGGCGAGCCAATCCCGATGTGCGGCGTTCCGCATCACGCGGTGGAAGGCTATCTCGCCAAGCTGGTGCAGAAGGGCCACCGCGTGGCGATGTGCGAGCAGATGGAGGACCCGCGCTTCACCAAGAAGCTGGTGAAGCGGGACATTACGCGCATCGTGACGCCCGGCACTGCCACCGAGTCGAACCTGCTGCGCTCTGGCGAAAACAACTTCCTCGCCGCCGTGCACGTCGACGGCGAGCAGGCGGGTGTGGCTTACGTGGATGTTTCCACAGGCGAGTTCCGGGCGACGCAGCTGCCGGCGGCGGAAGTGGAGGCGACGATCGAGAACCTCGGCGCACGCGAGGCTCTGGTTGTCTCCGACATGCCGGCCGCTTCGGCGCTGAAGACCAAGTTGGAGCCCTGGATCTTTGCCCGCGATTATGCGGAACGCATCCTCAAGGAACACTTTCAATTACTGAGCCTGGACGGCTGTGGTTTGGAGGATAAGCCGCTGGCCTGCGGGGCGGCTGGCGCGGTGCTGCATTATTTGCGCGACACGCAGCGCGCGGCGCTGGATCATCTGGACCGCCCGTCCTACTTCGAGCGGGCCGAGGCGATGATGCTCGACGCGGTGACGGTGCGCAACCTGGAGCTGGTCGAGCCGCTGTTTGCCGGAGAAAGCCGTGAGGTGACGCTGCTGCACGTGATCAACGCGACTTGTACGGGGATGGGGGCGCGTCTGTTGCGCTCGCGCCTGATGCGGCCGTCGATTCATCTTGCCGAAATGGAGTCGAGGCTGGACGCGGTGGCGGAGCTGCACGGCGCGCTGATAGTGCGCGGCAACCTGCGCAAGACATTGAGCGCGGTTCTGGACCTGGAGCGGCTGCTGGCGAAGGTGACGCTGGGCTCGGCCAATCCCCGCGAACTGTTGGCGCTGGCGCGGTCGCTCGAGAAGGTCCCGGAGTTGAAAAAGACGCTAGCCGGCGCCTCATGCGCCCTACTCACGCATGCCGCCGCAAACCTGGATGAAGTGGCCGAGGTTCGCGATGCACTGCTCGGGGCGCTGGCCGATGAACCTCCGGTGCACCTGAGCGATGGAGGCGCGATCCGCGACGGCTTTGATGTGGCGCTGGATGAGTGGCGCGGCATCAGCAGGAACTCGCGGCAGTACATCGCCGGGATTGAGGCGCGCGAAAAGGCGCGGACTTCGATCGGTTCGCTCAAAATCAGGTTCAACAATGTGTTCGGTTATTACATCGAGGTGTCGAAAGCCAACCTGCACCTGGTGCCATCCGATTATGACCGCAAGCAGACGCTGGTGAACGCGGAGCGGTTCACCACGCCGGAGCTGAAGGAGCTGGAGAGCAAGATACTCGATGCCGAGGAGAAGATCCTCACGCTCGAGAAGGAGATCTTCACGCGGCTGCGCGTGCAGGCCGCCGGAGTGGGAGGACGGATTCGTTCTACCGCGGCTGCGGTGGCGGAGATAGACGTGGCGGCGTCGCTGGCGGAAGTGGCCGCGGCCAACGGATACGTACGGCCGCGATTCTCGAATACCGGCGAGATGCGGGTGGTGGCGGGACGTCACCCGGTGATCGAGAAGCTGGCGCGGCGTGAGGCGTCGCGCTTCATCCCGAACGATGTTTTTCTCGACCCGAAGAGAAACTTCATGGCGATCATCACCGGGCCGAACATGGGCGGGAAATCCACCTACCTGCGGCAGGCCGCACTGATGCTGATTCTGGCGCAAATGGGTTCGTTTGTAGCGGCGGAGGAGGCCGTGCTGCCGATCGCCGACCGCGTCTTCACGAGAATCGGAGCGGCTGACAACCTGGCGCGAGGCCGGTCCACCTTCATGGTGGAAATGACGGAGACGGCGGCCATCCTCAACACTGCCACCTCGGAGAGCTTCATTGTGCTCGACGAAATCGGCCGTGGCACGGCTACTTACGACGGCCTCGCGCTGGCATGGGCCGTTGTGGAGCACATCCATGCGCGGATACGCGCCAAGACATTGTTCGCCACGCATTATCACGAGTTGACCGAGCTGGAGACGCAGTTGGAAGGGGTGACCAACCTGCACGTATCGGTAAAAGAGGCCGGCGATCAGATCATTTTCCTGCGCAAGGTTTCGCCCGGCGCGGCCGACCGCAGTTATGGAATCGAGGTGGCGCGGCTGGCGGCTTTGCCGGCGGCGGTGATCGAGCGCGCGCGGCAGGTGCTGGAACTGCACGAGAGGTCCGAGCACGAGGTGACCGAGGAGCTTTCCCCGAAAGCGCCGCGCGGGCCGATGCAGATTCAGCTGTTTGAGCCGGTGAACTATGAGATCGCCGGACGGATACGGGACTTGAAACTGGATGAACTGCGCCCGATCGAGGCGTTGAATCTGCTGGCCGAGCTGCAAAAGGAGCTGAAACGATGATCGTCGCCGGGATCATGAGCGGGACTTCACTCGATGGAATCGATGTCGCGGTGGTCGATATCGGCAAGGGCATTCGCCCCATCGCACACAAAACAGTTCCTTATCCGAAGCCGCTGAAGGAGGCGATTCTGGCGGTCTCCAACAACCAGTGCCACACCTCGCAGATCAGCCGGCTCAATTTTCAGCTGGCCGAGTTATACGCGAAGGCTCTCGGGGATTGGGTAAGGCGCTACAAGGTGAAGTTAATCGGTTGCCACGGGCAGACGGTTTATCACGAAGGTTCGGGCCCCAAGGCTTCCACCATGCAACTGGGCGACGGGAGCGTGCTGGCACAGAGGGCCGGTGTTCCCGTGGTGAGCGATTTCCGGCCACGCGACATGGCGGCAGGCGGAAAGGGCGCCCCGCTGGTTCCGTTCCTGGATTACAAGCTGTTTCGCGACCGGCGCCGGGGGCGTGTCGCGCTCAACATCGGCGGTATCGCGAACCTCACCGCGATTCCGCCTGCCGCGAAGCCCGAAGATGTGCTGGCTTTTGACACCGGTCCGGGCAACATGCTGATCGACGGCCTGGTGCGGCACTTCACGCAAGGCAGGAGGCAGTTTGATCCCGACGGGCGCATTGCCTCTCGCGGGCACCTGATGCGGTACCTCCACGACCAACTGATCGAGGCTCCGTTCTATAAGGCAAAGCCGCCGAAGACGGCGGGGCGCGAGCAGTACGGCAAGGAGTTCATAACGCGGCTTCTGGAGACGAAGTTCTCCTTCGCGAACCTCGTGGCCACGGCGACGGTGCTCACCGCTTCCACCATTGTGCTGGCGATCGAGCGCTTCGTGCGCCCGCGAATGCCCGTCCATGATCTGATCATCTCCGGAGGCGGGATACATAATCAGCAGATTCTGTTTCACCTGGCGGCGCTGCTGCCGAAGGTGAACATACAAAGCTCCGCCGCCTACGGTGTCGATCCCGATGCCAAGGAAGCGGTCGCGTTCGCGCTGCTGGCGTATGAGAGTTTCCGCAAGCGGCCGTCGAACCTGCCCTCGGCTACCGGTGCGCGGAAGCCGGTGATTCTCGGTAAGCTGTCCCTATGAAATCCGGGCCCGCCGTCATGGACAGAAGAAGGTTCTTGTCAATCGCGGCGGCTCTTCCGGCGCTTGGCGGGGAGATGCCCCTCTGCCGGCGGATCACGCCGAAAACGAAGTTTCACTGGTTTGGCTACTACGACAAGCTGCAGTTCGATCCCAGCTCGCGGTATGCGCTGGGGATGCAAGTCGCCTTCGAGCACCGCTCACCCACGCCCGAGGACAAGATCCGCATCGGCATGGTGGATCTCAAGGACAACGACCGGTGGACTGAGCTTGGCGAGAGCGGCGCCTGGTGCTGGCAACAGGGCTGCATGCTGCAATGGCTGCCGCGCTCGCGCGATGAGGTGATCTATAACGACCGCGAGAAGGGCGAGCTGGTTTCCCGCATCCTGAACGTCCGGAGCGGAAAGCGGAGGACACTGCCCGGTCCCGTCTATTGCGTAAGTCCCGATGCCCGCTTCGCGCTGGTTTGCGATTTCCCGCGCCTCAATCATCAGCGGCCCGGATACGGCTACGCGTTTCCCGATCCCTACAAGGAGATTCCTGCGCCGAAGGAGTCCGGCATTTGGCGCATGGACCTCCGCACGGGCAAGCGCGAAATGATCATCAGCCTGGCGCAGGCGGCGGCGTTTCCCTACAAGATCGGCGATTGGGGGCCGGGCTCGATCCACCGCTTCAATCATCTGCTCTATTCGCCCTCCGGCCACCGCTTCATCTTTCTGCACCGCCGCAACGGCGGATCCAATCCCGAAGCCGGCCGCACCCGCATGTTCACGGCAAAGCCGGACGGGAGCGATCTCTACGTGCTCGATCCCTACGGCGACACGTCGCATTTTATCTGGAGGCGCGACACGCACGTGATGGCTTGGGCGCGTCATCCATCGCACGGCGCGAAATTCTACATCTACCAGGACAAGACCGAGAACGTCGACGTGATCGCGCCCGATGTAATGCCGGTGAACGGCCACAACACCTATCTGCCGGGATGGCGCTGGATTCTGAACGACACCTATCCGGACAAGGAGCGGTTGCAGCATCCGTATCTCTACGACACGGAGACGAAGCGTCGGCATCCACTAGGGCGCTTTCTTTCTCCGAAGGAGTACACGGGAGAGTGGCGTTGCGATACGCATCCGCGGTCAAGCCCGGACGGGAAGCTTGTATGCATCGATTCGCCGCATGAGGGCGGGCGGCAGATGTATTTGTTCGATATCCGTGAGATCGTAGGCTGATGAGATTTCTTCTTCTGCTGGCCGTCGTGACCGCCTACGCGCAATTGCTTGATCCCAACCAGGCGAAGCTGGAAGTGCAGGTATACACCGCTTCGAAGGTGCCGGTGCTGCCGCAATTCCGCTATCAGGGCGAATTCGAGCAATACGCCGCGCAGCTGCGGAAGCGGATCCTTGATGAGGTGGTGTTCCGGGGCGAGGCGGCGAAATGGCGCGCGGCGAAGACGGGCGTCGAGTATGTCGAGACTATCGAGGCGCCCGGCTACCGGTTGAAGAAGCTGCGCTATGAGGCGATACCGGGGTTGTGGCTGCCGGGCTTGATTTATGAGCCGGCGAATTTGACCACCAAGGTTCCCGTCGTGCTGAACGTGAACGGACACGAACGGACCGGAATCTCGACGCCCTACATTCAGGAGCGCTGCATCAATCTGGCCAGGAAAGGCGTGATCGCCGTAAACATGGAGTGGCTGGGGCGCGGCCAGATGGACACGCCGGGCTTCAACCATTACCGGATGCCGCAGATCGATCTCACCGGCGCCAGTGGTCTGGCCGTCTTTTATCTGGCGATGCAGCGGGCGCTCGATATCGCCGCTTCGCATCCCCACGCCGACCCGGCGCGGCTGGCGGTCACAGGGCTCTCCGGTGGTGGCTGGCAGACGATTCTGTTGAGCGCGCTGGACTCGCGGGTGGCATTGGCCAATCCCGTTGCCGGCTACTCCAGCTTCGTAACACGCGCTCAGTGGCCTGATCTGGATTTAGGCGATTCCGAACAGACGCCCATGGATCTGGCCTCGATCGCCGACTATACGCACCTGACGGCGTTGGTGGCCCCGCGCGGCCTTCAGCTCGCCTACAACGCCAAGGACACCTGTTGCTTCCGCGCCGACTACGCCATCGGTCCGCTGATGCAAGCCGCCGAGCCCGTGTGGCGGCTCTTCCACGCCTCCGCCAAGCTGCGCTACTACATCAACCACGGCGCCGGGCATAACTACGATCAGGACAACCGCGAAGCTTTCTACCGCCTGCTGCGCGATCAATTCTTCCAGGGCAAGTTTGATGCGGCTGAGCAGCCCGTCGATAAGGAGGTTCGCACGGCGGAGCAGCTCCACGTGCCGCTTCCCGCGGAGAATCTTGACCTGCACAAAATCGCGCTGGCGCTGAGCAAACCGCTGCCGAACGACAAGCGCCCGACGGCGGCCAGGCTGAACTATCTTGTGCGGGCGAAGCGCTACGCGGTGGAGGCGTTTCCCGCCGGAGATAGCGCATGGAAGCTCGTGATGGACCGCGCATGGACCGTGCCGGCAGTGGAAACCAAGCCTCCTGCCTCGCCGAAATCCACCGTCCTGGTGATCGCCGATGGCGGACGCAAGGCGGCGCCGGTGGAGCGCCTTGCCGCGGCCGGACACCGCGTCGTGGCGATCGATCCTTTCTATTTTGGCGAATCCCAACTCGGCAAGCGCGATTTTCTCTTCGCGCTCCTGATGGCGAGCCTCGGAGAGCGGCCACTTGGCGTGCAGGCAAGCCAGGTCATGGCTGCCGCGCGCTGGCTGGGTAAGGCGGAACTTCACGCGGTGGGCCCGCGATCGAGCCTGATCGCGCTGGTAGCGGCGGCGCTGGAGGACAAGGCCATCACCAGCGTGACGCTGGAGCAGCCCTTCGGTTCCTTGAAAGAGATTCTCGAAAAGGACCTTTCCGCGCAGCAGACGCCGGAACTGTTCTGTTTCGGCCTGCTCGAATCCTTCGACGTGCCGCAACTGAAGGCGCTGATCGCGCCGCGCAAAGTGACTACTGCAGCGCCTTAGCGCCCGCGGCGCCGATCTGGCCGTCCTGCTGCGAGGTGACGCCGCTGACCCCGATGGCGCCGATCACTTTTCCGTCGACGATCAGCGGAACACCGCCTTCCACGGGCATCGCGCCGGGCAGGCTCAGGATAGCCTGGCGGCCACCTTCAAGAGCCTCTTCAAACGCTTTCGTGGGCCGGCGGAACTTCACGGCGCTTTTCGCTTTTGCGATGGCGACATCGACGCTGCCGGTTTGCACGTCGTCCATTCGCTGGAGGTAAAGGAGGTTCGCGCCGTCGTCGAGAATCGCAATCACCACGTTCCACTTGTTCGCCTTGGCCTCGGCTTCGGCGGCCGCGGCGACGGCTTTGACGGCGGAGAGCGTGAGGGCCTTCTTGGTGGCCAGCTCAGCGGCGGGCGCGGCGGCGAGAAGGCCATGCAGGCAGGCGGTGGAAAGAAGTCTCTTGATCATGATTCAGGAATTTTATCATTGCCGGGGTACAATGCGGACATGGGGACAAGAGCTCTGCTCACGGCTGAAGATTTCCTCAAACTTGCTCCGCAGGAAGGCAAGCGTTTTGAGCTCGACGAAGGGGAGTTGATTGAGCTGACGTTTCCCAGCTTCCGTCACAACGAAATCGTCGGGAATATCTACAGCGCTTTACGGTCCTTCCTGGAAGAGCATCCTTGCGGAATGGTTTTCCCATCCGATTCCGGTTTCAAACTTTCGGCGGGAACGGTTCGAGGACCCGATGTCAGTTTCTTGAGGGCCGAGCGCGGCGGCAAGCTCGATTTGGACAGCAACTTTTTTCCCGGAGCGCCGGATCTGGCGGTGGAAGTTGCTTCTGCCTCGGACACCGCCACGGGGCTTCAGCGCAAAGTGGTTCAGTATTTACGCGCTGGAGCGGATACCGTGTGGATTGTTTACCCGGATACGCAGGAGTTGCATGTGTTTCGTCAGGATGGGTCGGCGCTCCGTCTCACTGCCGAAGATGACGTTACCTCGGAGCTACTGCCCGGGTTCTCGGCCAAGGTGTACAACTTCTTCCGCGTTCCCCGGACGTAGATTGCCCCGCCGCGCGGCGGTGTTCTACAATCCACCCATGCAAAGCTCACGGCGCGCCTTCGCCACGTCACTCACCGCGGCGGCTTACAGCCGCGTGCATGGGGCCAATGACCGCGTGGGAGTCGGCTTCATCGGCTACGGCCTGATCGGTGCGCAGCATGTCTTCGATTTCAAGAACCAGAAGGACGTGGACATGGTCGCCATGAGCGAGGTCTACCAGCCGAGGCTGGATCAGGGAGTCAGCGAGTGCGGCGGCCGCGCGAAAAGCTATCGCGACTTCCGGCGCATGCTCGAGGACAAGGACGTTCAGGCGGTGGTCGTTTCCACACCCGATCACTGGCATGCGCTGATGACGATGATGGCCTGCGCGGCGGGCAAGGACGTCTACGTGGAGAAGCCGCTCACGCTGTTCGTGCGCGAAGGCCAGTGGATGATCAAGGTGGCGCGCAAGCACGGCCGCGTCGTGCAGACGGGGACGCAGCAGCGGTCCGGGAAGCATTACCAGAAGGCGCGCGACCTCCTCCGTGGCGGCCATCTCGGCAAGGTGCTGAGCGTTCGCATGACCTCCTACCGCAACATCATGCCCGGCTTCGGCGCCCCGCCCGACGCCGCTCCACCCGCCGATTTCGATTACGAGATGTGGCTGGGGCCCGCGCCGAAGCGGCCCTTCAATCCGCACCGCGGCATTTATCATTTCCGCTGGTTCTGGCATTATTCCGGCGGGCAGATGACCAACCTCGGCGCGCACCACATCGACATCTTGCAGTGGTACCTCAACGTGAAAGGCCCGAAGGCGGTCTCGGCTTCCGGCGGCCGCTTCGCGCTGGAGGACAACGGCGAGACGCCCGACACGATGGACGCCCTGTACGAATATGACGGCTTCACGTCCATCTACTCCTGCCGCGAGGCCAGCCAAGGCCGCCGCGAAGGCGGAGGCGGTCTGGAGTTTTTCGGCACTAAAGGCAGCATGACCGTCTCCCGCGGCGGCTTTGAAGTTTTTCCCGATATGAAGATCAATCCGGAGAACGCGATTCCCCGTTTCCGCGGCCATCCCGGCGGCGGGCCCCAGGCCAACCAGGCCAAGCCCGAGCCCTGGACCCAAGCGATCAAGGAACCCGGTTCCTCACCCGAGCAGTTTGACCTGCACGTCCGCAATTTCCTGGATTGCGTGAAGAGCCGGCAGCGGCCCATCGCCGATGTCGAGGATGGCCACCAGGTCACCACCGCCTGCCATCTGGGAAACATCAGCCTCCGCATCGGGCGCAAGCTCCGCTGGGATCCGGAGAAAGAGGAGATCATCGGCGACCGCGAAGCCGCGGTCATGCTGGAGCGGCCATACCGGAAGCCGTGGGACCAGGTGTTAAGGAGCCTTCTATGACAAGACGAGAAATGATGGCCGCAATGGCAGCCGCTCTGCCGTTGGCCGCCGCCCCGCGATCCAAGATGGGTATCGCGACCACATCCTACATGACGGTGTGGCGGCCGCGCGACACCTACGAGTTCCTGGAGCATTGCCATTCCATCGGCGCCGGCGGCATACAGTCTTCGCTCACCTCCATGGAGCCGGCCTACATCAGCAAGGTGCGCTCCCGTGCTGAACAGCTCGGCATGTACATCGAGCTGATGGGGCCCCTGCCGCGCGCCGGAACCGAGCAGTTTGAAGCCGTGCTGCGGGCGTCCAAGGAAGTGGGCGCCATTTGCGTGCGCTCGGCGTGCCTGGGCGGGCGGCGTTATGAAACGTTCAACTCGCTTGCCGATTGGAAGAAATTCGTCGCCGATTCCCACGCCGCCATCGAGCGTGCGCTGCCGCTGCTCGAAAAGCACAAAGTGAAGATGGCGCTTGAAAATCACAAGGACTGGACCACGGAGGAGTTCTTGAAGCTCCTTGCCAAGTTCAAGAGCGAGTATCTCGGCGTCTGCCTGGATACAGGCAACAACGTCGCGCTGCTCGACGATCCGCTGGAGATGACCGAGGCGCTGGCGCCCTACACCTTTTCCACTCACATCAAGGACATGGGCGTCGCCTTATATAAGGACGGTTTCCTGTTGTCGGAGGTGCCGCTGGGAGAAGGCTTCCTGGACCTGAAGAAGATCGTCGCGGTGGTGCAGAAGGCCCAGCCGCAGGTGAAGATGTCGCTCGAGATGATCACCCGCAACCCGCTACAGGTACCCTGCCTCACCGAAAAGTACTGGCTCACATTCGAGGGCAGGGAAGGCAAGCACCTGGCGCGCACGTTGGCGATGGTACGTGAGAAGGAAAAGTCCCAGCCACTGCCGAGCATCGACGGGCTCGACAAAGAGGCGCAGCAGCGTTGGGAAGCCGACAACGTCAAGCAATGCCTCAACTACGCGCGCCAACATCTGGGGCTGTAGCCGGGTAGGGCGGTTCAAAGCGCCACCTCAGCAAATCCACTTATCTCTGGTTCGCGGAATTCGGTCGAACACCACGATAACTATGCGTGCGCATGTTTCGTGGTTGCTCATGTTGACGGTTCCGGCATTGGCCCAAGAGGTCCCCGGAGCATTTCACGCCGGTGAGGCCAGAGCCCGCACCGGCAGTTCTGCGGCCGCTGCTTTGGTTGGGCTGCCGGATGCTCCCCTTTACGAGCTCGGCGGAATCAACGTGCCGCAAACCGCCGGTGGACAATCCTTCCGGTCGCGCGTTGTGGGCAGCGTGCGGCAACTGGGCGAGGCCGTGATGACGTCCGGGGAATGGCGCCGGCTGCCCGATGAGCAGTGGGTGTGGCGTGTCGCGGTTCGCTCGCCTGATGCCAAGGAGATCCGGCTTCACGTCACCGGATTGGATATCGGCGAAGGGAAACTGGTTGTCTATCCCTTGGGCCAGCCGGACTCTTCACGCGCGCAGGAATTCACCGGCCTGGGTCTGTTTGGTGACGGCGAATTCTGGACCGCATCGGTTCCAGGGGATGCGATGGAGGTCGGCTATTTTCCCCACTCGGGAAGGGATGGCTTGACGTTCCGCCTCGCATCGGTCGGGCACAGTTGGGAGGACACGCTCGCCAGTACGCCGGCTCCGGCGCAGCCTTCGCCGGAGACCACGGGCAAGGCAGCCTCCGCTCCCTCCTTGAGCGCGGCCAAGGACCGCGAAGTGCTGGCATGCCATCTGGACGTCAACTGCTACCAGGACTGGCGCAGCGCCAGCAGCGGAGTGGCGCGGATCCTGTTCGTGAGCGGACAATTCATGGCTTCCTGCTCGGGCGCCTTGATCAACTCTCGCAGCAACACCGGCACGCCGCTTTTTCTCACCGCCGACCATTGCATCGCCAACCAGGCCGAGGCGCGCAGCGTCCAGGCGAACTTCTTTTTCGAGACCGGCTCCTGCGGGGCCACCTCGCCTGACACCAACCGGGTTGAGACCGTGCTCGGCGCCGAATACCTCACCAGCGGAAGCTTTCCCCGGGGAGACTTCAGTCTCATTCAACTCACTCGCGCCCCGGCGGGTGCGTTCTTCTTCGGCTGGTCGCTGCGGGAGCCGCAGCTTTGGGACAAATTGGTCGGCATTCATCATCCGGCAGGTTCCTTCAAGCGAATCAGCTTTGGCGATCGTGCTCCGGACGAAACAGCTTTCATCGGCGGAGGTCCCGGAACCTACGCGCCCGCCGATCATTATTACCAGGTGGATCTGCGCCAGGGGCGCGCGGAGGGCGGATCATCTGGCTCGCCGCTGCTCAACCTCGACAAACAAATCATCGGCATGCTCTCCTACGGCCCGGTTTTTTCGCCGGATCCCGCGGAGAACGACATCCTCCTTTGTAAGCGCTACGACGTGATCGTCGGTTACGGCCGCCTCACCAAAGCGTTCGATGCCCTTCGCCCGTTTCTGGAAGACTTGCGCCCAGCCCGCATTGCTGTTCCGCAGGATAACGAAAAACTTACCGGTCCTAGCGTCACCTTCCACTGGACCCCTGGGGTCGGCGCCAGCGAGTACCGTCTGGAGATCGGCACACGGCCGGGCGCATCCGACATCTTTCAGCGGTCGGCGGGCCTGGCTCGCAGTATGCATGTGACCAACCTGCCCGTGACCGGTGCGGCCATCTACGTCCGGCTTTCCACCTTACTCCAGGGCAACTGGCAGGCGGTGGATCATACCTACGTGACGGCGTCAGGGCCCGTGTCGCGGCCGGCGTCGATCATTGCACCGGAGACGGGAACTTCCCTCAGCGGTAGCTCGGTGCGCTTCGTGTGGGAGCGTGGCGTGCAGGTGTCGGAATACCTGCTCCAAGTGGGCACGACAGCGGGTGGCGCCGAGATCCTCTCACGTAACATGGGCACGGAGACCAACGCCACCGTCACCGATCTTCCCGTCGACGGCCGCTTCATCTATGTGCGGCTGCACTCCAGGATCGGTCCGGAGTGGCGCGCCACCGACGCTGCCTACCGCGCCGCGGATCAGCGCCCAGGGAAGGTGCTGGCCCGGTTCACCAACCGCTTGCGCTATCCAGTGGTGATCAAGCTCAACGGCAATGTTCTGCTCAGCGTGCAAGGCGGAGCCGAAGCGCAGCGGGAGATCTCCGCCGACGGAACCGTCACCATCGCCTACGAGATGGTGCGGCCGCTCGCCCCGGGCACCAACGTTCCTCTTGGGGAAGCGGTGCAGGGCTCTTTTGCTCCCGTAGAGCGCCCATCCGGCATATTGGACTACATCATCGCCAATGATCTGGGAGGCCGCACGATATTCACGCCCGTCGTCTCCAACCCTTCCTCGCGCACTTACCTGCTGTCGGTGAATGGCGTGCCGTGCAATTGCAGCCTGGCCCCGCGCGGGGCGCCGATCGAACTCGGCTACTACACGCTCTCGGGCCCCAGCAACGTACGCGGCTTCTTCGATGTTCTTGGCTACAGCGGGCAGTTCACCGAACTCAGGAACTTTGCGCAGGCCGTGGAAGCGCCGTCTGGCGTCGTGCGGCTGGAACTGCGCTAAGGCTCAGTACTCGTCGCCGTTGTACAGATCGGTCACCCACTTTTCGTAGCCGTTGTACATCAGCGTCGGACGGAGCTGCATCGTCGGGATCACCTTCTCGTGAGCTTGCGACCACCGCGGGTGCGGCTGGGAAGGGTTCACGTTCGAGTAGAAACCGTACTCCCGCGGCTGCGAATCATTCCAGAACGTCTTCGGCTGCTTGGAAGCGAACTCGATGGTCACAATCGACTTCGGACTCTTGTAGCCATATTTCCACGGAACGATCACGCGGAACGGCGCGCCGTTCTGCTTCGGCACCTGCTTGCCGTACATCCCGGTGACGAACATCGCCAGCGGATTCATCGCCTCCGCGATCGTCAGCCCTTCGTAGTAAGGCCACTTGTACCAGGGCGCCATCTTCACGCCGGGCATCTCCTCCGGACGCAGGGCGGTCACAAACCGCAGGTACTTGGCCTCCTCCTTCGGTTGCACCTTCTTGATCAGCTCCGACATCGGAAAGCCGGTCCAAGGCACGGCCATCGACCAAGCTTCGACGCACCGGAACCGGTAGAGGCGCTCCTCCATCGGCATCGTTTTCAGCAGATCATCCAAGTCTAAAGTCTGTGGCTTGTTCACCAGCCCCTTCACTTCGATCTTCCACGGCGAGATCTTGAACTTGCCCACCAGGTCCTTCACCGCTTGCTTGTCCGTGGGGTGAAATTCGTAGAAGTTGTTGTAGCCGGTGGCCGCCCACTCGGGCGTAATCGGCCGGTCCAGCGTGAACTCGGGATTGCGCTTGGCCGCATGAGGATCGGCAAACAAGCTGCCGGACGCCGCCAACAATCCAGCCGCGCGCAGCAATTGCCGGCGGTTCAGGTAGACATGCTCCGGCGTGGCCTCGCGCTCAGGAATCTCCCAGCCTTTCCGAATGCGAATCAACATTGTGTTCCTATCCTAACAAAGACGCATGGTCGTGATATAATTCCCGCAAATTGGCATAACTCGTTGGGAGGGTGGATGCAACGCAACCTCGCCGCCGCTGGGCTCTTCACTTTCGCCGTTTGCAGCTTTACGCTGCTCGCCGGCGGAGCTTCTGAATCCAAGACTTCAAAGGCTTTCACCACCCAGCAGAAGCGTTGGTGGGCCTTCCAGCCGGTTACCCAGCCGCCCGTTCCGGCGGTCAACAACCGCGCTTGGGTACGCAGTGACATCGACGCCTTCGTGCTCGCCAAGCTGGAAGAGAAAGGCCTGAAGCCCAACGCCGCTGCCGATAAGGCCACCCTGCTTCGCCGCGCCAGCCTGGATCTCACCGGTCTTCCCCCGTCGCCGGAAGATCTGCAGGATTTCCTCAACGACTCCTCTCCGAAACCGTTTGAGAAGGTTGTGGACCGGCTGCTCGCCAGCCCGCATTACGGAGAACGCTGGGCGCGCCACTGGCTGGACGTCGCCCGCTACGCCGATAGCGAAGGCTTCAAGAGCGACGAAACGCGCCCCAACATTTGGCGCTATCGCGACTACGTCATCGGCTCCCTCAACCAGGACAAGCCGTACGACCGCTTCGTCAAAGAGCAGATCGCCGGCGACGAGCTTTTCCCTGGCGACCCCGCCGCGCTGGTGGCCACAGGTTTCAACCGCCACTTCCCCGATGAGAGCAACGCCCGCAACATTGCCCAGCGCCGGCAGGAACTGCTCAACGATATTACCGATACCGTCGGTGTATCCATGCTGGCGATGACCGTCGGTTGCGCGCGCTGCCACGATCACAAGTTCGATCCGATTTTGCACAAAGATTACTACCGCCTCCAGGCCTTCTTTGCCAACACCCGCATCGAGGACAACCTGCTTCTCACAACCGCCGAGCGCCGCAAGGAGTGGGAAACGCGCAATGCCTTGTGGGAAGAGAAAACCGCCGCAATTCGCGACGAGATGAACAGGCTGATCGAGCCTAAGCGCCAAGCCATGTTCCAGGAGAGCTTCGAAAAGTTTCCGGTGGAGATCCGGGAAGCCGTGACCACCGATGCCGGCAAGCGGACGCCGTTCCAGTGGCACATGTACTACAAGGTGCGTCCGCAGCTCGAGTATGGCGATTCCCAAGCCGCAGCCAAACTTCGCGGCGCCGAGCAGAAACGCTACAACGAACTAAAGACTCAGCTCGCCGCGTTCGACCACATCAAGCCCGAGCCGATGCCGATCGCCCAGGGGATGATCGACAACGGAACCGCGTCGCCGAAGACGCACGTGCTGGCCGTGGGCGTCTACGCTTCGCCTCAGGAAGAGGTGAATCCAGGCTTCCTGTCGATCCTGGATCCCTCCGATGCGAAGTTAGCCGCGCCGGCGGGACTGGACAGTTCCGGGCGCCGTTCGGCGCTGGCGAAATGGATTGCCGATCCCGCCCATCCGCTCACCGCCCGCGTCATGGTCAACCGCGTCTGGCACCACCATTTCGGCCGCGGCATCGTCGGAACGCCGAACGACTTCGGCGTCATGGGCGAAAGACCTTCGCACCGCGAGCTGCTGGACTGGCTGTCGGCGCAGTTCATCCGCGATGGCTGGAGCTTGAAGAAGCTCCACCGCCGCATTCTGCTTTCCGCCGCCTGGCAGCAATCCTCGCTCTATCGCGAACAGGCCGCCGCGGTGGATCCCGACAACAAGCTGATCTGGCGCTTCAACCGCCGCAGGCTGGAAGGCGAGACGATTCGTGATTCCATGCTCGCCGTTTCCGGCCTGCTCAACACAAAGATGGGTGGCCCCGGTGTGTTTCCTCCGCTTCCCGAAGGCCTGGTGACTCGCGGCGGCTGGAAGAAGATCGAGGATCAGCCGGAAACGGTCCGGCGCAGCGTCTACACCTTCGTCCGGCGCAACACCCGCTATCCGATGTTTGAAGCCTTCGACATGCCCGACACCCACGAGAGCTGCGGCCGGCGCAGCAATACTGTCTCCTCATCCCAGGCCCTCCAGCTGATGAACAATGAGCAGGTGCTCGACTGGGCGCGCGGTCTGGCCGCCCGCGTCAGCAATGATCAGGGCCTCACCACGGCGTCGAAAGTGGAGCGCGCCTATCGTTTCGCTTATTCGCGTCCGCCGTTGGCCGAAGAGGTTGACGCGTCGCTGCGTTTTCTCGACCGGCAGTCCTCGCTGGCCGGCTCGCCGGAGGCCGCCTTCGTCGACCTCTGTCACATGCTCTTGAACGCCAATGAATTTCTCTACCTGAACTAGCATGGCGATGATCGGCAAACTCAACCATCACTGGCGCGTGAGCTCGCGCAGGGAGTTTTTCACCCGCGCCGGCTCCGGCCTCGCCGGGCTGGCCTTGGGCGCGATGGTGGGCGAAGCGGCCACGCGGCGCGACCCGCTGGCTCTGAAGCCGTCGCATCACGCGCCGAAGGCGAAGTCAGTGATCTGGCTGTTCATGGAAGGCGGCCCCAGCCACATCGATCTGTTCGACCCGAAACCCAAGCTCAACGAGATGCACGGCAAGCCGATGCCGGTATCCTTCGGCCGCCCGATTACAGCCATGGGCACGGCGGGCAACTCGCTGATGGGCTCGCCGCGGACCTGGAAGCACTACGGGCAAAGCGGCCTCTGGGTCTCCGATTGGTATCCGCACATCGCACAGCACGTCGATGATCTCGCCGTGATCCGCTCCTGCTGGGCCAACGGGCTCAACCATGTCGGCTCGGTCTGTCAGATGAACACCGGCGATATTCTCGCCGGACGGCCGTCGCTCGGCGCCTGGGTCACCTATGGCCTCGGCTCAGCCAACCGCAACCTGCCAACCTTCGTCGTCTTGATGGACGACAAGGAAGTGCTGGGCGGCCCCAAAAACTGGAGCGCCGGTTTTCTCCCGGCATCCTATCAGGGCACGCAGTTCCGCCAGGGCAATGAGCCGATCCTGCATTTGAAATCCCCGGAAGGCGTCACCAGGGAGCGGCAACGCAGCAAGCTCGATTTCCTGCGCCAATTAAATGAGCGCTACGCCGACGACAAGCAGGAGGACACGGAGTTGGAGGCGCGCATCGAAAGCTACGAGCTGGCCTACAAGATGCAAGCCGAAGCCCCCGAGGTGGTGGACCTGACGCGGGAATCCGAGGCCACCAAAAAGCTATACGGACTGGATGATCCCGACACCGCCGCCTTCGGCACCAACTGCCTGCTGGCGCGCCGTCTGGTCGAGCGCGGTGTCCGGTTTGTCGAACTCTACTGCGGGTCCGGCAGCGGCTGGGATGCCCACTCCAATATCGAAGCCAATCACGGCAAATGGTGCCGCGTCTCCGATAAGCCCGTCGCCGGCCTCCTCGCCGATCTGAAGGCCCGCGGCCTGTTGCAGGACACGCTCGTCGTCTGGGGCGGGGAATTCGGCCGCACGCCGTTCAACGAAAAAGGCGACGGCCGCGATCACAATCCCTGGGGCTTTACCACCTTCATGGCCGGAGGCGGAGTGAAAGGCGGCCAGACAATTGGCGCCACCGATGAGATCGGCCTGCGGGCAGTCGAGCGGCCGGCACACGTGCACGATATTCACGCTTCCATGCTCCACTTGCTGGGCCTGGATCATATACGCCTCACCTACATGCACAACGGCCGCGCCGAGCGCCCGACCATTGTCGGCGGCGAACTGATTCACGAGCTCTGGTCTTAAACGATCAACATACAGTCACCGTAAGAAAAAAACCGGTACCTCTCCGCCACCGCGTGTTGGTACGCTTCCAGCACCAATTCACACCCTGCCAGCGCACAAACCAGGATCAACAAACTCGACTGCGGTAAGTGAAAGTTGGTCAGCATCGCGCCCGTTGCCTCAAATCGGAATCCGGGGTAAATGAACAGATCGGTCTCCCCGCCCATTCGCTGAAGCCCGCCGCGCAGCATCGCCGTCTCGATGGTTCGCACGGCTGTGGTTCCCACCGCGATCAGCCGCTCCGCCGCTCGCATCTTCTCCGCCTCGGGGGCGGCAATGGAAAACCATTCCTCATGCAGCTTCGCCTGCTCCACCACCTCCGTATGAAGCGGCTGGAAGGTGCCCAGTCCCACATGCAGCGTGACGCACGCCGTCGCGGCGCCGGCCCGTCGGCACGCCTCCAGCACTTCCCGCGTAAAATGCAAACCGGCCGTGGGCGCAGCAACGGAGCCCCTCTTCATTGCATAGACCGTCTGGTACCGCTCGCGGTCCGCAGGCTCATCCTCCCGCCGGATGTACGGCGGTAGCGGCACATGGCCCACTCGGTTCAAAGTCTCGTAGACATCTCCTTGGCAATCCAGCCTCACCATACGCTCGCCGAATTCGTTGCGCCCCAGGATCTCCGCCTCCAGCCCTTCCCCCAGCACCACACGCTCCCGGCTCCGCATCTTCCGCCCCGGCCGCACCAGCGCCAGCCACGTGCGCTCCCCGGCGTCGAGCTCCCTCACCAGGAAAACCTCCACTTTGCCGCGAAATCCTTTGCGATGCCCTAGCAGCCGGGCAGGGAAGACGCGCGTGTCGTTCAGCACCAGGCAGTCACCCTGCCGCAGGTATTCCGGCAAGTCGCGGAACATGCGGTCACGCCAGGTTCCGGACTTCCGGTCAACCACCAGCATGCGGGAGCCGGCGCGATCTTCCAGTGACTGCTGCGCAATTAACTCCGGCGGCAAGGGGTAGTCGAAATCGGAGGTCCGCATGGGCAAACGGTAGAATAGCAATTTGCGCATTCTGGGCATTGAAACCTCGTGCGACGAGACCGCCGCGGCGGTGGTGGAAGATGCGCGCGCGATCCTGTCAAACGTCGTCGCGTCGCAGATGACAACGCACGGCAAGTACGGCGGCGTGGTGCCCGAGCTTGCCTCGCGCGAACATCTGCGCGCGATCGTGCCCGTCGTTCGGGACGCATTAGAACAGGCCGGCTGCTCGCTAGCGGATTTGTCCGCGGTGGCCGTGACCGAAGGCCCCGGGCTGGTCGGTTCGCTGCTGGTCGGCATTACCTACGCCAAGTCGCTCTGCTTTGCAAAGTCCCTCCCGTTGATCGGAGTAAATCACATGGAAGGCCACATCCACGCGGTCTTGCTGGAAGCCGCCGCCGACGGCAGGCAGGTATTGTTTCCGGTACTCGCGCTGGTGGCAAGCGGCGGACACACGCACCTGTTCGAAGTGCGAGAGCCTGGCCAGTACCGCCTGCTCGGCCGCACGCGCGATGACGCGGCGGGCGAAGCGTTCGATAAAGTCGCCAAGCTCCTTGGCTTCCCCTATCCCGGGGGCCCGATCATTGACCGGCTGGCGCCGCATGGCGATCCTCACGGTGTCCGTTTCACGCTTGCCAAGATGAAGGGTAATCCGCTCGACTTCAGCTTCAGCGGCCTGAAGACCGCTGTTGTCCGCTGGGTGGAGCAGCGCGACCTGGCCGCCGAAATCGAAACCCGCCGCGCATTGGTTCGTCACAACCCGGCGCCGGCGCGGGAAGATTGGCTCGCCGTCACTCCAAAATCGACCTTGGACCTGTTGGCCTCGTTTCAGCAGACCGTCGTCGATGAGCTGCTGCGCCGCGCGCTGGCCGCGGCCGAAGTGATGGACGCCGAGACGGTGATCATTTCCGGCGGCGTGGCCTGCAATGCCGGCTTGCGCAAGGCTGCCGCATCGGCCCGCTTCGGCTGCCCGGTCTTGTTCCCCACGCCTGCGCTCTCCACCGACAACGCCGTCATGATCGCCGCCGCCGCTTTTCCCAAACTGGAGAGGAAACAGTTCGCCGGCTGGGACCTGCGCGCCCGCGCCCATTTGACTCTTGCCTGAGGAATCAATCTAATGTTCTCCATGTCCCTGCGTTTCTGTCTCTACCTGCTCGCCTGTTGCTGGCTCGCCTTCCCGGCGGTCAAAAGCATCCACGTTACCGAGCGAAGCGATGTCTTGAAGGGTGCTCCCATGGGCTCGGCCGGCCCCTATGAGCGAATCGTTGCCCGCATGCTTTTCACTATCGACCCGAAGCTGGCTCCCAACGCCATCATCACGGACCTGGCGCTGGCCCCTCGTAACGCCGAGGGCATGGTCGAGTTCGCCGCGGACCTTTATGTCCTGAAGCCCCGCGATCCCGCCAAAGGCAATGGCACGGTGCTCTTTGAGGTCTCCAACCGTGGGCGAAAAGGGATCGTATCCATGTTCAGCCGCGGCTCCTCCTCCCTCGACCCGCGAACCGAGCAGGACTTCGGCGACAAGTTTCTCATGGAGCGCGGCTACATGCTGGCCTGGGTCGGCTGGCAGTTCGATGTGCCTGACCAGCCGGAGTTGATGCGGCTGTTCACGCCGGTGGTGAGCGGCGCTGCGGTACAGGGTGTGGCGCGCGCCGAATTCGTACCGAATTCAAAAATCTTCGAGCATTCCCTCGCCGACCGTGACCATATCGCCTACCGCGCCGTGACCACCGCCGAGGCGCAACTTACGGTGCGCGACCGCTGCGACGCTCAACGGCAAACCATTCCGCGCGCCGCCTGGAAATTCACAGAAGACGCCACGGCCGTGCGCTACGAAACAGGTTTTGAGCCCGGCAAGGTCTACGAAGTGGTCTACACGACCAAGGACCCGGTGCTGGTCGGCCTTGGCCCCGCCGCTGTCCGCGACTTCATCTCGTACCTGAAATACGGCACTCGCACCGCTGGGATCAACGTGCTCGGCGATCAGCGCCGTTTTATCAAGCGCGCCATCGGCTTCGGCACATCGCAGAGCGGACGCTTTCTGCGGACGTTTCTCTACCACGGCTTCAATCAGGATGAACAGAACCGCAAGGTGTTCGACGGCGTTTGGGCGCACGTCGCCGGCGGCGGCCGCGGCAGTTTCAACCATCGCTTTGCGCAGCCCTCCCGCGACGGCCACCCGCACATGAACTGCCAGTACCCCACCGACATCTTTCCGTTCACGGACTTGAAGCAGACCGATCCGCAAACGAATCTTAGCCTCGGCCTGCTTGACCGGGCCGCCACGGACAACGTGGTCCCGAAAATCTTCTACACCAACAGCTCTTCGGAGTATTGGGGACGCTCGGCGGCGCTTACGCACATTTCACCGGACGGCAAACAGGACGCCCCGCTGCCGCCGACTACACGCAGCTACATGCTGGCCGGCACCCAGCACGGGCCCGGTTCATTCCCGCCCTCAAAGAGCACTACCCAACATCTGGTCAACGGCAACGACTATCGCTGGCCCATGCGCGCTCTGCTGGTGGCGCTGAACGACTGGATCGCCTCCGGCAAGGAGCCGCCCGCTTCGCAGTACCCGCGGATCGACAAGGACCAGCTGGTCGCACTTTCCGCGGTGCAGTGGCCGAAGATTCCTTCCACAAAGCTCCCACACCGCCCGCAACGTGCCTGGCGCGCCGACTACGGTCCGGACTTCGCAACCAAGGGCATCGTCACGCAGGAGCCGCCAAAACTCGGACCCGCCTTCCCGCTGCTGGTCCCCCAGGTGAACGCCGACGGCAATGAGACCTCGGGCATCCGCGCGCCGATGATCCAGGTGCCGCTGGTGACCTCTACCGGCTGGAACTTGCGCAGTCCCTCCATCGGCTCGCCGGAGGAGATGCAGAGCATGACAGGCTCGACCTTTCCACTCGCGCGCACCAAGGCCGAGCGGACAAAGACCGGCGATCCGCGCCCCTCCATCGAGGAACGGTACAAAACCAAGCAGGAGTTTCTGGACAAGTACCGTGCCGCGGCGAACTCGCTTGCAGCGGCCGGTTATCTGCTCGAATCCGACGTCGACCGCATCGTCTCCGCTGGATCGGCGCAATGGGACGCCGTCATGCGCGCGAAATAGAACGACACGATGAAACCTCTCCCTTTTCTTCTTCTCCTTCTTCTCACCGCCGCGTCGGCCCAGGAGTACCCACTCGGCCCAGATTCGCAGCCGCAACCTGGCGTCCCCAAGGGCGCCGTTACGCAGCACAAGTGGACCTCGACGATCTTCCCCGGCACCGTGCGCGACTACTGGGTCTACGTTCCCGCTCAACACGACGCCGCCCGCCCGGCGCCCGTAATGATCTTCCAGGACGGCGGGGGCTTCGTTGGCGAGAAAAGCCGCTGGCGCGCCAACATCGTGCTCGACAATCTGATTCACAAGATGCAGATCCCGCCGGTGATCGGCATCTTTATCGATCCCGGCGTCCTGCCTGCCGAGTCGCCGCAACATCAGCCGCGCTTCAACCGGAGCTTTGAATATGACGCGCTTGGTGACCGTTACGCGCGATTTCTGATCGAGGAGATTCTGCCCGAAGTCGCCAAGCGGCATAGCCTGTCCAGCGATCCTAACGACCGTGGCATTGCCGGCTCCAGCTCCGGCGCCATTGCCGCCTTCACCGCCGCCTGGAACCGGCCCGACGCTTTCCGGCGCGTCCTCAGCTTCATCGGCAGCTACACCAATCTCCGCGGCGGCAACATTTATCCCTCGCTTATCCGCAAGACGGAGCCCAAACCGCTACGCGTGTACCTGCAGGACGGCAGGAACGATCTCAACATCTATTCCGGCAGCTGGTGGATCGGCAACCAGGACATGGCGGCGGCGCTCGAGTATGCCGGTTACGACTCCACCTTCGTCACCGGCAATGAGGCCCACAACAACATCCATGGCTCGGCGATTCTCCCGCACGCGCTTCGCTGGTTGTGGCGCGATCATCCGGCGCCGATTGCCACGCTCACTCCCAAAGCCGAACGTCATTTCGTGCGCGAGATTCTCGATCCCGCTTCAGGCTGGGAGTTGCTCAGCCAGGATCACAAGTTCACCGAAGGACCCACCGTGGCGCCCTCCGGCGATGTTTATTTCACCGACATTCCGAACAACAGGATTCACAGGATTGACGCCTCCGGAAAGGTCACCGTTTTCAAGGAGGACACCGGCGCGGCCAACGGCCTGATGTTCGGTCCCGACGGCCGGCTCTACGCCTGCCAGAACGGGCGCAAACGCATCGTCGCCTACACCATCACCGGCGGGGCTGAGCATGTCATCGCCGAGGATGTGAACTCCAACGATCTGGTCGTAACCGCCAATGGTGAAATCTATTTCACCGATCCGGGCAACCAGCAGGTGTGGCACATCGACGCGCGCGGCAACAAGCGCGTGGCGCACAAAGGCATCGAGCGGCCGAACGGAATCATGCTCTCGCCCGATCAATCGCTGCTCACCGTTGCCGATTCTCGCGGCAAATGGGTCTGGTCGTTTCAGATTCAATCCGACGGATCGCTCGCCCATGGCCAGCCCTTCTACCGGCTGGAGACGCCGGATGAATCCAGCGTCAGCACCGCCGACGGCATGACGATCGATTCCGAAGGACACCTCTACGTCACCACGCGCATCGGGCTGCAAATCTGCGATCAGCCCGGCCGCGTCGTCGGCATCGTCAACAAGCCGCACGCGGGTTCGCTTTCGAACGCGGTCTTCGCTGGACCGGAACTGGCCTACCTCTACGTGACCGCCGGCGACAAGGTGTACCGCCGCAAGACGCGCCGCAAAGGCGTCCTGCCCTGGCAAGTGTCGCAACTGCCGAGGCCGAGGCTATAGCGATGCGCCCCTTATTGCTGGTTCTCATCACTCTTCCCGCGCTGGCGCAGGAATTAACGCTACGCGCCGGCTTGGCGCGCGTAGACATCACCCCTTCGGCGTTCGGCCCCATGTATGGTTACGCGAACCGTAAGTGCGGGCCGGCCGTAGCCACGCACGATCCGCTGTTTGCAAAGGCGCTGGTGCTCGAGTCGGGCGAGACCCGCATGGCCATCGTTACACTCGATCTCGGCAGCATGTCCAGCACCACTCTGTTCCGGCGCGCCAAGGAAGAGCTGAACATTCCGCTCCTGCTGCTGGCCTCCTCGCACACCCACTCCGCGCCCGCTTTTCTGCCCCCCTCCGTACCGGAGCCCGCGCCCTATCTGGCGGAGGTCGAAGAGAAGATCTTCCAGGCATTACGGCAGGCGCAGAGTTCGATGTTCCCGGCGCGGCTTGCCGTCGGGCGTGGATCCATGCGGCTTGGCTACAACCGCCTCCTGCTCCGCGATGACGGCCGCGCGCGTGCCGTTTTCGATAATCTCGAGCGCATCCCCTACGGCCCTCTGGATCCGGAATTCGTACTCGTGCAGGTGCTCGATGAGCAGGGAAAGTCTCGAGCGATGCTGGTGCACTACGCCGTGCACGCGGTGGTGCTTGGCCCCACAAACTGCAAGTACTCGGCCGACTATCCGGGCGTGCTGCAGGCCAAGGTAGAGACGGCCTTGGAAGGCACGCAGTGCATGTTCGTGCAGGGCGGCGCCGGCGACATCAATCCGTTGTTCCTCGCGCGGACGGGAATGGATGACCCCGATTTCGCCACAGTCGACAAGATGGGTAATCTGCTCGCCGAAGAGGTGCTGCGCGCCTCGAAACGAATGGCGCCGGCCAATCCCATCACGGATCCCATCCGATACACCACCGAGACGCTGAGCTTCGGCGAGCGTTGGGAGAAGGGTAAGACGATGCCGGTCGGTATTAGCACCATCCTGATCAACCGCGAGTTCGCCATCGCCACCGTCCCCGGCGAGCCGCTCCACAAGCTGCAAACCGCCTGGAAGCAACGCGCCGAGGCGCCGGTTCCGCTCTTTTACGGTTACACGCAGACGACGCCCGGCCCGTGGCCAGGCTACATCCCGGATCTCCGTTCGGCGGCTTTCGGCGGCTACGGCGCCGACGTCACCACACGCATCGAAGTGGGCGCCGGCGAGCGCATCATGGAGCGCCACCTGTTCAATCTCTACCAGCTGCTCGGCATGTGGCGCGATCAGCCGGGAAGGCCTTAACCGGGCCGCTTGCTAGAATCATAAGGAATGACCCCAAACCCGGCTGCCGAGCAGCCCAAACAGCCCATCCCTGGTATTCGCAACCTCATCGCAGTCGGCTCCGGCAAAGGCGGTGTCGGCAAGACCACGGTTGCGGTGAACCTCGCCATTTCTCTCGCCAAGCTCGGCCATAAGGCCGGCCTGCTCGACGCCGATGTCTATGGTCCGAACGTGCCGCTCATGATGGGCGTGCAGCAGACGCCGATGGCCGTCGACAACCGCATCATCCCCTTGGAGAAGGATGGCGTGAAGATGATGTCGATGGGATTCCTGAATCCCGGCGACAAGCCGCTCGTTTGGCGCGGACCGATGCTGCACAGCGTCATCCAGCAGTTTCTCCGCGGCGTCGATTGGGGCGAACTCGACCACTTGGTGATCGACCTGCCGCCGGGCACCGGCGACGTCGCGCTGTCGCTGATTCAAACCGCGCCGATCACCGGAGCCATCGTCGTCACCACGCCGTCTGACGTATCGCTCGAGGACGCCCGCAAAGCCGTCAACATGTTCCGCCAGGTGCGCGTGGAAGTGCTGGGCCTGGTGGAGAACATGAGCTACCTGATCGCGCCGAAATCCGGTGAGCGCATTGACGTCTTCGGCTCCGGCGGCGGCAAGCGCACCGCCGACGCGATGCAGGTGCATTTCCTCGGCGAGCTTCCCCTAGACCCGCAAGTACGCATCGGCGGCGACTCCGGCAAGCCGGTCGCGTGGGGGGAAACCTCCGATCCGCACGCGGCGGTGTTTCATGAGCTTGCGCAGAACACCGTCGGGCGGCTGGATGAAGTCGCGGGAAAGAGCGGTCCCAGTATTTCGATCGAGGACTGAGCTACTCCGCCGCCGCCACCGTCTTCAACCCAACTCCCTTAACGCCGCCCTTCTCGAACAGCGTTCCCGTCACCGCCACCCGCTTCTCGATAAACGGCATCAGCTTCTCGTTGGGATTCTTGTGATCCACGGCCACGACCAAGTAGACCGTCCCTGTCTTCTCCTCTAGGATCGCCAGCGGCACGCCGGCCTTGGCACAAGCCGTGGCGCACTTGATGTGCTTCTCACCCTTGGTGTCGTGAGACAGGTAACATCCCGTGTCCACCACGAGACCGGTAAGTGAAATCGGGCGCGGTTTGGCATCCTGCGCCGCCGCCACAGCGAACACGGAAATCAGCATGAATGCAATACGCATAAACATGACTCCTTTATCAGTAGGGTACTTTCACTGGAGACTCGCTCCATTCCAGAAACGCGGAAAGCCCCTCTTCCCGCATCATCGACTCAGTGGGTAGCTCACGCTCCCCAGGCGCCAGCGGAATCTGGTCGTAGATGAAACCGTCGTCGAAGCCCGCCTCGGCTGCGTCGTTTCGCGTGCAGGCGAAATACAGGCTCCCGATGCGCGACCAATAGATACCCCCGAGACACATCGGACACGGCTCGCAACTCGTGTAGATCGCGCAGTCGCGCAACTCGAAATGGCCCAGCCGCCGGCAGGCTTCGCGAATCGCGACGATTTCAGCGTGCGCGGTGGGATCCAAAGTACCGGTCACCTGGTTTGTGCCCTCGGCGATAATCTCGCCGTGATGCACGATGACGGCTCCGAATGGCCCGCCGCGCCCCCTGCGCGCATTCTCCACCGCCAGAGCGATGGCGTGCTTCATGTAATGGCTGGGTTCCAATCAGCTCTCTTTGGACGCCGCTTACTTTTTGCTGTTGAAGCGCGCCTCCACCGCCTGCCAGTTGACGACGTTCCACCAGGCCGCAATGTAGTCGGCGCGGCGATTCTGATAATTCAGATAATAGGCATGCTCCCAGACGTCGATGCCGAGCAGCGGGAACTTGCCCTCCATGATCGGCGTGTCCTGGTTCGGCGTGGAAGTGATCGCCAGGTTTGACCCGTCGGCGATCAGCCACGCCCAGCCGGAGCCGAACCGGCCCATCCCCGCGGCGGCGAACTTCTCCTTGAAATTGTCCAAACTGGAAAACGCGCTGTTGATGGCCGCGCCCAGATTGCCGCCCGGCGCGCCGCCCGCATTGGGACCCATGATCTCCCAGAACATGGCGTGATTGCTGTGGCCGCCGCCGTTGTTGCGCACCGCGGTGCGGATCGCCTCCGGCACGGCCGCGCAATTGTTGGCGAGCAGATCGTCGAGCGATTTTCCGGCCAGCTCCGGCGCCGATTCCAGCGCCTTGTTCAGGTTCGTCACATAGGCGGCGTGGTGCTTGCCGTGGTGGATCTGCATCGTCGTCGTGTCGATCGACGGGTTCAACGCATCGTGAGCGTATGGTAGAGCGGGTAGTTCAAATGGCATTCTGGCCTCCTTCGTTTCTTCTTATTGTAGTAAACAGCCTCTTATTGCACGGCTCTTTCATAAGCGCGAGCCAGGCGAAACATCGTCGGTTCGGCGAAATGGTTGGCGAGGATCTGCATACCCACGGGCAGGCCCGTACCCGTCACCCCGCAGGGCACGCTCATGCAGGGAATGCCGGCCAGATCGCCGGTGATCGTGTAAATGTCGGAGAGATACATCTCCATCGGATCGGCCATCTTCTCGCCCAGCTTGAACGCCGGGAACGGCGATACCGGCGTGATGAGCGCGTCCACTTTCTCAAACGCCTGAGAAAAATCCCGCGCGATGAGATTGCGCACCCGCTGCGCTTTCAGATAGTAAGCGTCGTAATAGCCGGCGCTCAACACATACGTCCCGAGCATGATCCGGCGCTTGCATTCCGCGCCGAATCCTTCACCACGCGTCGCGCGGTACATGTCGATCAGCGTTTCGCCCTTTTCGGACCTCGTTGTGTAACGCACGCCGTCGTAGCGCGCGAGGTTCGAGCTGGCCTCCGCCGTGCAGATGATGTAGTAGCAGGAGATTGCGTAGTCGGTGTGAGGCAGGCTCACCTCCACCACTTCGCACCCGAGTTTCTTCAGCTGATCCACCGCCGCCATCACCAAGTCGCCGGTTTCCCGAGCAAGCCCCGCAAAATACTCCTTCGGCAGCCCGATCTTCATCCCCTTGACCGGTTTCTCCATCTCCGCAAGGTAGTCCGGCACAGGCGCAAAAGCCGAGGTGGAATCCATCGGATCCCGCCCCGCCGTCACTTGCAGCAGCAGCGCGGCGTCTTCCACATTCCGCCCGAACGGGCCGATATGGTCGAGCGAACTGGCAAACGCCACCAGCCCATAGCGCGACACGCGCCCGTAGGTCGGCGTCACGCCTACGACGCCGCAGAACGAAGCCGGCTGGCGTATCGATCCGCCCGTGTCCGATCCAAGCGACACCACCGCCGTGCCCTGCGCCACCACCGCCGCGGGACCGCCGCTGGATCCCCCCGGCACGCGTTCCAGATCAACCGGGTTCCGCACCGGACCGTAGGCCGAATTCTCGTTCGACGATCCCATCGCGAACTCGTCGCAGTTCGTCTTGCCCAGCACCAGCCCGCCCGCCGCCTCCAGACGCTCCACCGCCGTCGCGTTGTAAGGAGGAACGTAGCGCTCCAGCAGCTTCGATCCGCAAGTGCTGACCAGGCCCTCGGTAAGGATGACGTCCTTCACCGCAACGGGCACGCCCGCTAGCAGACCCGCGCCTTTTCCCTCGGCGATGGCGGCGTCCACCTTCTCCGCGGCCTGCATCGCGCGTTCCGGACACAGCCGCAGATAAGCGTTGGTCTTCGGATTCTCCGCTTCGGCAAATTGCAGGGCCTGCCCGGCCAGTTCCTTCGCGCTGAAGCGTTTCGCCTTAAGGCCGGAGCGAATCTCTCCAATGGTGAGCTTTGCGATGTCCATCGAAAATTCCTGGCCCCGCCTCAACGTTCAATCACGAGAGGCACCTTGAAGAAGCCCGCCCCGGAATTGGCCGCATTGGCCACCGCCTTCTCGCTGCCGAGCCCCGGCCGCTCCTCATCGGCACGCAGCGTGGCGGTCTCTTCGGCTTCGTACAGCACCTGCGCCATCGGCTCCACTCCCGAGGTGTCCAGCTCATTCAGCTTGTCCATGTGGGTGAGGATCTCATCCATATCGTGCGCCATGCGCGCGATCTCCTCCTCGCTCAACTCCAGGTTGGCCAGGTTGGCGACGTAGCGGACTTCCTTTTCGGTGATCTTCAAGCGGTTGGCCTCTTCGTTTCTCTTGCCCGCGATGCCCGGTAGATCCGGCTCAGCACGGGATCTTCAATCGCATCGGCTTCATCGCGCACCGGGCGCGTTTCGATTGCCGGCTGCATCCGCCGAGGCGCTACGCGGAATTCCAGCTCTCCGACAAAGCCAGGGCCGAGCACCTTGTCATAGTTGGCCAGAATCTGCGTGCGCAGCGAATAGAGCTGCTTCTGCCAGACCGCGTCATCCACCTCCACCACCAGGCGCTGCCTCACCAGCCGGCTGGCGCGCGTGTGGACGGCGATCTTCTTGCCCACCGCAGCCGCCCACGAGGCGATAACCAGCTGCTCCGGCGTTGCGCATCGCGCCGCCAGCTTGGATTGCCCCAGCAGCTTCCCGGCTCTTTCCATGTGCGGTTGAACCCCCATTTTAGCATGCGCTCCCCGGATGGTATTCTACGGTGTCTATGGCCGAATATTCGATTGGCGTGGACCTTGGTGGCACCAACCTGCGCGCCGCCGCGGTGAACCGCGATGGCAAGATGCTCGACAAGATCGCCATCTCCACCAACCTCGGCGCAGGCCGCGACACCGTCATCAACGATATTGTCACCGCCATCCGCAAGCTGCGCAGAAAGATGGCCGGCGGCTCCCTCGTCGGCGTCGGCATCGGCGTTCCGGGCTTCATCCTCATCGAAAAAGGCATGATTGTCGGCTCGCACAACATGCCCGGCTTCGACAATTTCCCCGTCCGCGATGAGATCAGCCGCCTGCTCGGTTCCCCCGTCATTCTCGAAAACGACGCCAACGCCGCCGCGATGGGGGAAAAGTGGATGGGCGCAGGCCGCGGCGTCGACGATCTTATCCTCCTTACACTCGGTACCGGCATCGGCGGAGGCATTATCTCCGGCGGCAAGGTCCTGCACGGCAGCGTCGGCATGGCCGGCGAGCTCGGCCACATCACCATCATCCCGTCCGGCAATGTCTGTGGCTGCGGCAATCATGGCTGCCTCGAAAAGCATGCTTCCGCCACGGCCATTGAATCGATGGCGAACCTTCTCGCGCTCGGCGAGAATCTCAGCGCACGCGATGTCTACGAGCTGGCCCAGGGTGGTAATGACAACGCCAGGCGCATTTTTCAAAGCATGGGTACCGCGCTCGGACTCGGCTTGGCCACCCTCATCAACATTTTCAATTTCCCGCTCTACCTGCTGAGCGGCGGTGTGCTGCCGGCCTGGGAGTTCTTCGCCCCGCCGATGATGGAGCAAGTGCGCAAGCGCTCCTTCACTTTCCGCAACGCCGAAACCAGAATCGAGCCCGCCATTCTTGGCAACGAGGCCGGTCTCTACGGCGCCGCCTGCCTGCCATTTCAATCGTAAAGGAACTCTGATCATGTACTGGATGGGGATTGACGTGGGCACCGGCGGCACACGCGCGCTATTGGTAAACGACAAAGGCGAAGTAAGGCACGGCTTCACCTCCCCTCATGACGAGATGCGCATGGAGCGGCCGATGTGGGCCGAGCAGCGCCCGGAAAACTGGTGGGACGCTTCTCAGGCCGCCATGCAAGGGGTGCTCAAGCATGCAGATGCCAAAGGCTCTGACGTGCGCGGCATCGGCCTCTCCGGCCAGATGCACGGCCTCGTCATGATGGATGAAGCGGGTAAGGTCATCCGTCCCTCGCTCATCTGGTGCGACCAGCGCAGCCAGCCGCAAGTCGATTGGATCAACGAAAGGGCAGGGAAGCAGAACGTCGTCGCCTGGACCGCCAATCCCGTGCTCACCGGATTTACTCTGCCGAAACTGCTCTGGGTGCGCGATCATGAACCGGCTCACTACGGCCGCCTGCGCCGTATGCTGCTGCCGAAGGACTATCTCCGTTACCAGCTCACCGGCGAGTATGCCACCGAAGTAAGCGACGCCAGCGGCACCGCGCTGCTCGACGTAGTCAACCGGCGCTGGTCAACCGCTCTCCTGGAAAAACTCGGCCTCGACGCATCCATTCTCCCCAAGGTGCATGAGTCGCCTGACGTCACCGGCCAACTAACCAAAGCCGCCGCACAGGCCACCGGACTCGCGGAAGGAACGCCGGTAGTAGGCGGCGGCGGCGATCAGGCCGCAAGCGCCGTGGGTAACGGAATCGTCTCCGCGGGCATCGCTTCCTGCACCGTCGGCACCTCCGGCGTCGTCTTCGCCCATCTGGATAAGCCGAGCTACGACGCGCCGGGCCGCGTGCACACCTTCTGCCATGCCGTCCCCGGCGCTTGGCACGTCATGGGTGTCACCCAGGGCGCCGGGCTCAGTTTGCAGTGGTTCCGCAACCAGCTTGCACCCGGCGCCGATTACGACGCCCTCACCGCAGAGGCGGCGAAAGCTCCTCCGGCATCGCAAGGCTTGTTCTGGCTGCCCTACCTGATGGGCGAACGCACGCCCCACTTGGACGCCAATGCGCGCGGCGGCTGGATCGGGCTGACGGCTAAACATACGCGCGCCGATCTCATCCGATCGCTGCTGGAAGGCGTCTCTTTCTCCCAGAAGGATTGCCTGACGATCATTGAGCAAATGGGTGTCCGCATCTCCTCGGTGCGGCTGTCCGGGGGAGGCGCGCGCAGCGAATTCTGGCGCCGCATGTTCGCGAACATCTTCGACCGCCGCGTCGCCACGCTCGCCAGCCAGGAGGGTTCCGCGTATGGGGCCGCGCTGCTCGCCATGGTCGGCACCGGCGCATTCGCCTCCGTGCCCGAGGCTTGTAGCCGTGTGATTCGCGAAACCGCCTCCGTGGACCCGAACCAGGACGAGGCCAGGACCTACGGCGCCGCCTACGAGATTTACCAGTCGCTTTATCCTGCCCTCAAGGCCGTCTATCCGGCCATTCAGGGCATGCGGTCGTAACAGAAGTCGGCTGCCGGCTGGTCCGATGCCTCTTCAAAGAAGACCGTCTCCGGATCGCGGTTGGCGCCCACTTCCAGTGTGCGCAACGCGATCTCCTGGCTGTAGGGGAAGCACCGCACCACAATCGCGCCGTTATGCGAGCGGCCGGCGCGTACCAGCTCCTCCGTAGGCTCCGCGCGTGCCAGATATTGCCGCTGTTTCTTCGTCCACAGGTATCCCACGTTGTGCAGCACAAGTCCGGCGCTTAACGCCGCGGTTATCCCCCATCGCCGCCGTTCGGCCACCGCCATGAAGGCCAGCCCCGCGATCAGCGCCAGTCCCGCGCTCGCTAGGTATGTATGCCGGCTGGGCACTCTTGGCATGTACGCAATGAAGCTGTACGGCAGGAACGTGATCACGACCCACACCGCCGATGCCGGCACCAGAAGCTTCCATCGCGCTGGCCGCAACCCCGCAATCGCCACCAGGCTCAGCAGCCCCCAGAACCAGAACATCCGCCCGATGCTGTTGGCAAGCGTCACCCACACCGGCGCCGTCACCGAAAATGTCCCGTCATGGAAATGCTGATGCTCCGCCTTGCCGGCGAAACTGGCGGCCGTGTACAGCGCCGACACGGCAAGCATAGGCAACGTAGCCGCGGCGATCCGCCTCCATCTTTCCATGTGCAAAGCAGCAGTGACCAGAAACACCGCCGGCATCACCACCCCCGATTCCTTGCTCAGCAGCGCCAGCAGAAAAGCCCCGCCTGCTGCCGACGGCAACACCCAGCCGCGGCAGTCCCGCTCCAGCCATAGCAGCCACATCACCAGACTCGCCAGCCCGAAAAAGAACACTAGCAACTCCGGCACCGCCGCGAACCAGACCACCGCCTCCTGATGCCCTTCGTACACCGCGAAGAACCCCGCCGCCACCGTCGATACCCGCCACCCGATCGGCTTCCAGATCCCCAGCGCCAGCACCAGCCAGGTGTTCAGCACGTGCAGCGCCAGGCTCACGACATTGAATGCCAGCGGCGACAATCCGGCCGCCTTCTCCAGCCAATAGGTAAGCGGCATCGATGTCGCCCGCGTCCGGTAGAGCGCATCCGTTGCCAGATTGCCCCACCCGCTCATCGGCCCGAACTTCCGCCCATGCGCGATCTGCAAGTAATCGTCGCTAATAAATGGCAGCCCCAACGCGGGGAGATAGGCGATGCAGGCGAGCAAGCCTGTTACCCCCATCGCGATCAGCAGATGTTTTCGAGAGGTCATCCCCGTTGCTCCACGCACTCCTCACCCAGAAGTGCGGATGAAATATATTTAACAGAACTAGGGGGGATTTAGCAACTGTTACTTTCCACGGAGTTCCAGGATCGGCTCCACAGGCTTGCCCTCTGCCGATACCAGCCGCACCGGCTCCGGGCCCAGCGCTTTGATCTCCATACGGTCCCCGCGGATCTCCACCGCGAGGAAATGCCGCTGTGCCGTCCAGGCGGCGATGCCGCTCGACTTCACCGTTTTCGATATATCCCCCTCGCGTAGCTTTCCGCCCGATCCGGTCAGAACATACTGAACCGGTCCGGTAACGGCGGTCTTTTCCGCGATTTGCAGATTATGCTCATGGCCGTTGAACACCACCTGTACGCCATACCGGCGGAACAGCTCCACCCAATGCCGCAGCTTTTCCAGGCTTGGCTCGTGTTGCGGCCCGGCGGTGAACGGCGGGTGGTGAAAGTAGACGATCTTCCACCGCGCCCGCGAGGCTTTCAGCGCCTCCTCAAGCCATGCGGTCTGGGGGCTGCCGGGCCCGTACCCAGGCTCCGGGTAGCCATCCATTCGGTTCACCGTCGAATCCAGCGCGAAGAAGTCGGCCAGCCCGCCGTAGGAAAACTTGTAATAGCGCGCCGGCTTTCCTCCGGGAAAAAAGAAATTGTCGAGGTAAACCGCCAGGTCTTCGCTGCGCTCCGATTCGTTGCCGTCATGGTTGCCCAGCGAGGGGAAAAACGGAATGCGCCGCAGGATCTCCCGGTACGGCGTGAAGAATCGCGACTCCCAATCGCTATCCTTGTTTCCCGTCCCCCAAAGGAAAAGTGAGAACCCCCGGCCATAAATGTTGTCTCCAGTGGTCAGCACAAAGCGCGCCGGATTGTCCGTCCGGTATTGCCTCTGCAACTGCCGCCGCATCGCCTCGGCCACTTCGAACTGCTCTTTCTTCCCGCTCCCGTAATCTCCGATCACAAAGAACGACAGCCGCTCCGCCTTCATGGGCCAGGTGCGCAGCTCCCCTTCACCGGCAGCATTCCCGTCGATCGTCAGCTGGTACGCGTAATCCCGATCGGGAGCCAGTCCATTCACCCGAATCCAGTTCTTGCTTGTGGAATGTTGCTTTCCACCAATCGTTACCACCGCCTTCCCATGAGAACGGGAATCGCGGCCGATGGTATTGCCCGAACCGGATGTCGTGCCCCAGGCGATCAGCGCCGAATCAGGCCCGGCGTCTCCCACGTAGGTTGTGATTGTCTGGCCGCTCAGCAGCAGACACCCGCACAGGATCAGGCTCAGCCTACCAGGTCCGTTCAATGCCCACCACTTTCCAACTCGCTCTCGCTCCCATCAAATAGACTGTCACGCTCTTTGCCCCATCCTCCGCGGTAATCTTAGCCGACAGATTACCACCCTCCGCCGCCGGAATGGCAAACCCGGCGGCGCCGGCCAGCGGACTGCTCTTTTCCGTGTGATTATCGAAAACCGCCCACTCCACCTGGTAGTTTCTGCTGCGGCGGAAGCCATGCTTCACTTCCAGATCCACGAACACCAGCTTGCCATCCTGCACCGCAAACCCGTCTAGTGGCAGTACGCGCGAGAAAAAGCCGCGCCCGATCTTGTCGCGCCGCTTGATCAGCGAATCGGCGATCCAGTCCTCGCTCGAACGCTTTGAACCCAGCCAGGCGCAGAACACGCTCAGCCCGCGCAGGTCACGCCGGTGCTCGTGCGGAGTCACGTCGTTGGGATCATCCCGCCGCGTCCCGTAATATTTGAACGGTCCCAGCGGCTTGCCCGGCAAGTACAGGCTGGCACCGCCGCGGTACTTATCATCACGCTTCGGCACATCCATCAGCTGATCTTCCGCCGCACCGCCTTGGATGCGTCGCGTGGCGTCGGCTCCTTGAGCAGCGGATCATCCGGGTAAAATCGCTGCCCATCCAAACTAGTCGCCGCAACCACAGCCACAACGAAAATGTACCGGGCCAGTCTCATCGTCTTAGAACAGGTGCGGCGCCGTGGAAGTGCCCGGCGGCCGCTGCGCGAAACGGCAAACCCGCCGCCGGTGGGCATGCCGCCCAGCTTCACGCGAAAGCCGGCGATCCCCGCGCTGATCCGTTCCAGAATCTTCTTGTCCTTCATGTAGATCAAGCGCTGCTCCCATGGATGTGGCGTGTCCGGCTCCAGCCGCGTTGTCTTCTCTTCGCGTGCCTTCTCGATCTGTTCTGCGCGCGTGCTTACCTGTGCGCTTGAGATCGCGAGCGTGAACAATTTGACCAACAGTGGAAACATCGCGTCTTTTCCAGATTCCCAGGTTCGGCCGCTTTACGCAGCGCGGGACCGGGACGAAGAGAGTACGCCGAAAGCCATACACTGGATCTAGGATGAAGCTGACATTTTGGGGCGCCGTCCGCACCGTCACCGGGTCCATGCATGAGCTCACGGCAAATGGAAAGCGCTATCTGCTCGACTGCGGCATGTTCCAGGGCCGCCGCCAGGAGGCCTTCGAGCGCAACCGCAACCTGCCGTGGTCCGCGCGCAATGTGGACGCGGTCCTGCTCAGCCACGCCCACATCGACCATTCCGGCAACCTGCCCTCTCTCGCCAAGGGCGGCTTCGCGGGCCCCGTCCATGCCACCTCCGCCACCGCCGATCTCTGCGCCGCCATGCTGCCGGACTCCGCCCACATCCAGGAACGCGACGTCGAGTTCGTGAAGAAGCGCCGCGCGCGGCGCCGGCGAATCCTCGAACAGGACAACAACAACCACATCGAGCCGCTCTACACGCAGCAGGACGTCGAGAACATCCTGCCGCTGTTTCAGCACGCCGCCTATGGCGAGCAGAAGCCTCTCGCCGATGAGCTCACCTTTGAGATGCATGACGCCGGCCACCTGCTCGGCTCCGCCTCCATCCACCTCCGCTACAAACACCACGGCAAAAACCTCCGCCTCACCTTCTCCGGCGACGTCGGCCGTTGCTGCCTCCCCATCCTGCGCGACCCCCAGCCCATGCCCGCGTCCGATTACCTCATTCTCGAAAGCACCTACGGCAACAGGCTTCACAAACAGGATGAGCTTGTCATCGGCAAACTTGCCGAGGTCGTCAATCGCACCGCCGCCCGCGGCGGCCGCGTCATCGTACCTGCCTTTGCCGTCGGCAGAACCCAGCAACTCGTCCTCATGCTCCACCAGCTTTGTGAGCGCGAGGCCATTCCCAACATCCCCATCTTCGTCGACAGTCCGCTCGCCGTGAACGCCACCGAAGTCTACCGCCGTCATCCCGAATGTTATGACGAGGAGACCTGCCAGTTTGTCAACGATGGCAAGGACCCGTTCGGCTTCAAGCGCCTCCGCTACATTCGCGATGTCGGCGACTCCAAGGCGCTCAACGACCTTCACGGTCCCTTCATCGTCATCTCCGCTTCCGGCATGTGCGAAGCCGGCCGCATCCTCCACCACCTCCGGAACAACATCGAGGACCGCCGCAGCACCGTCCTCATCGTCGGCTTCCAGGCCGAACACACTTTAGGCCGCCGCATCGTCGAAAAGCGCCCCGAAGTGCCCATCTTCGGTGACCCCATGCGGCTCCGCGCCGAAGTCGTCGTCATCAACGAACTCAGCGGACACGCCGACCAGCGCGAATTATTGGACTGGATCAGGCCCAACGCGAATTCCTTGAAGGGCGTTTTCCTCGTACATGGAGAGGTGACGCAATGTGAACCTCTGGCGGCCCTCATCCGGGAAACCTATGGCGTCGATGTCCACATTCCCAGCCGCGGCCAGAGCTTTGCGCTAGAATGAGCCGCTGGGATCCCCGATGAGCACAATTTCGATCGGTGAGCCGGAGCGCAAGCCCGATCTGTTGGACCGCTTCCTTTCCCTCTTCTCCGAGGTCCGTCCCTCCGAAGGGCTGACCGCGATTCTCCTCGCCGCCAACGTCTTCCTGCTCCTGGCCACCTACTACGCCTTGAAGACCATCCGCGACGCCCTCATCCTCGACGTCAAGGGCGGCGCGGAGGTCAAGAGCTACTCCGCCGCCGGGCTCGCCCTGCTGTTCCTCATCATCGTCCCGATGTACAGCGCCTTCGCCTCCCGCGTGGATCGCGTCAAGCTGGTCGGTGGAGTCACTCTCTTCTTCATCTCCAACCTGTTCGTCTTCTACCTGCTCGGCATGACGGGAATGCGCATTGGCATCCCCTATTTCTTCTGGGTCGGCATATTCAACATGCTCATCGTTGCCCAGTTCTGGGGATTCGCCAACGATATCTACTCCGAGGAGCAGGGCAAACGCCTTTTCCCCATCGTCGGCGTCGGCGCCTCGCTCGGCGCCTGGATCGGCTCGCTCACCACCAAGCAGGTCTACCGCGAAATGGGGCCCTACAACCTCATGCTTGCCTCCGCCGCCGGCCTCGCCATCTGCATTGTGCTGACCCTCATCGTCCACCGCCGCCAGACCCCAGAGGCCAGATCCCTCGATAAGAAGCCCCAGGAGCCCATGGAGAAAAGCGGCGCCTTTCAACTCCTCTTCCAAAACCGCTACCTCCTGCTGATCGCCTTCCTCGTCTTTCTCCTCAACTGCGTCAACACCACCGGCGGTTACATCCTCGACAAGTTCATCGAACTCGAAGCACAAAAACTCCCCCAGGCTGAGCGTGGCCCCTTCATCGGCGAATTCGTAGGAGGCTTTTTCGGCTACGTCAACCTCCTCGGCTTCCTCATTCAGACATTCCTCGTTTCCCGCCTGTTCAAATGGATCGGCGTCCGCGGCGCTCTTTTCATCCTGCCCTTCATCGCCCTCGGCGGTTACGGCATCCTCGCCTTCTTCCCCGTTCTGACCATTGTGCTGGTGGCCAAAGTCCTCGAAAACAGTACGGACTATTCGCTGAACAATACCGTCCGCCACGCCCTCTATCTGCCCACCAGCCGCGACGCCAAGTACAAGGCAAAAGCCGCCACCGACACCTTCTTTGTCCGCGCCGGCGATATGACGCAAGCCGCCATTGTCTTCGGCGGCGTCCAGCTCGGCTTCGGTGTCAGCCAGTTCGCCGCGGTGAACTTGGTCATGGTGGGAATCTGGCTTGCCATTGCCGCGGCCATTTACCGGCATCACAAGCGTATCGCCACGCAGGCCTGAATCAGTTGGCCTTGGAGTGGTAGCTGGACTGGTGCCGCAAATCGCTTAACCGCGTCGTCATCTCGCTCGACATGTTCTTCACCAGCATCACCCGCGCGTCGAACTTCATCGCTTGCCGCGTCATCGCCCACAACCCTTCGCCTATCCTCGTCGGTTCCAGCTCAAACCGCGTCCCCTTCTCGATCTTCGCCACCAGTCCCCATCCAATCGACACCGTGTCGAACGCCACTCCTTCCGCCCGCCGGATCTCCCGCTCCGCCTTGTCCAGCCAGATCCGTCCCCGGACCTTCTCAAACAGCCTCGCCCGGCTGCCTTTCGCCTTATAGCCCGGCCGCGGCTGCAGATCCCTGCCGCTCTTTCTCCGCCAGCGGCTTGCCGTCCCTTTCATCGCTTTTTGGTTCCTTCACTGTTTCTTCTTCTCCAGGTTCCACAGCTGCCGGGACAGCGCCCGCCCGCAAAACGGACAGTAGTTGATCCCCACGTAGCTCGGCCGCTCCTCACCGAACACCAAGAAGTACTCGGTATCGATCTCGGTCAGGATTCTGCCGTCCCGCAGGGCTGTCATCGGAGCCACCCGCGCCAGTTCGCGGTCCACCATCCCGGACAGTTCGCTGCAACAAAACATGACTACCTCGTGCGCGTCCTGGACGCCCGATTCGGGTTATTTCTCGGGTGCCGGTTGCCTTTTTTCTTCTTCATGCGTCTGTATCAGTATGCGATGTTGCGTGTGCTATCGTAAAGGCAGTTAGGGGCTACCTGATGAGGCTCCGTGTATACATTCCGCTCCTTTTGATTGCTTCTACCCTCGGGAGCGCGATGTTCGCCTTTCAGCGGGGCTTCCGCTCCTTTCTCGAGGAAGAGGACAATCCCGCCCCTTTCCCCGTCGACGGTCTCGAGAAAACCGAATTCGTTTTCGCCCGCCTCCGCTACCCCATGATGCGCAACGGCTACTTCGGCCGCGCAGGCGGTAGCTGGGCCACCGATTACCCCAAGGCCGACCGCCAGTTCGTCCAGGGAGTCCGCCGCCTCACCCGCATTCATACCCGCTCCACAGAGCAGGTTGTCGATCTGGACAGCGATGAAATATTCAACTGGCCCTGGATTTACTCCACCGAAGTCGGCCGTTGGGATCTCAATGACCGCCAGGTCAAGCGCCTTCGCGAATACCTCCTCAAAGGCGGCTTCATGATGACCGACGACTTCCACGGCACTTTTGAATGGGACGTTTTTATCGCCAGCATGCAGCGCGTTTTTCCCGATCGTCCGATGGTCGAACTGGATAACAAAGAAGCCGTTTTTCACGTCCTTTATGACCTGGATGAGCGCTTCCAGGTGCCGGGCATCCAAATGTTCTTTACCGGAAATATTTATGAAAATGATGGGATCGAGGCTCGCTGGCGCGGCATCCACGACGAGAAGGGACGTCTCATGGTCGCCATCTGTCACAACATGGATCTCGGCGACGCCTGGGAGTGGGCTGATCATCCCCGCTACCCGGAAAAATATGCCTCGTTGGCCTATCGTGTCGGAGTGAACTACATCATCTATGCCATGACCCATTGATCCGCTGCTTGTGTTTGAATCGCTCTCGAAATAATGTTTGAACTTCTCTTCCAGCATTCGCCATCCGTTTTCGCCAAGGGCGAGTTTGTGCTGCTCGGCTCGATGCCCGTCTGGGTGATGGTGCTGCTTGGTCTTCTCATCGCCGGCGGTTTGGGCTGGGCCATTCGCGCCCGTCTCGCCAAGGCTCCCTCCGGCGTCAGCGGCGTTCGCCCTGTTATCCTCTGGGCGCTTCAATCCACTGTCGTCGCCGTCGTACTGCTGCTGCTGTGGAACCCCGCCATGATGGTCTCTGAGCTCAAGCCGCAGCAGAATATCGTCGCCGTTCTGGTCGACGATTCCCGCAGCATGTCGCTGACCGACGACGGCAAGACCCTGCGCGATCGCGCCGTCGCGGTGCTCGAATCCGGCCTCCTGGCCGGGCTTGAGAAGAAATTCCAGATCCGCCTCTACCGCGCCGCCGACACCCTCCAACGCATCGCTTCCCCTCAGGAGCTCACTGCCGCTCGCCCCGCCACCCGGTTGGGCGATTCCCTCAAACAGGTCGCTTCCGAATCGGCCGGCCTGCCCATCGGCGCCGTCATGCTGCTCTCCGACGGCTCCGATAATTCCGGCGGCATTGACCTGGACACCATCGCCGAGCTCCGCAACCGCCGCCTCCCCGTCCACACCATCGGCTTCGGTAAACTCAAGCCCGGCCGCGACCTGGAGATCTCCGACGTTCAGCTGGCGCCACGCGCCATGGCCGATTCCCGCCTCGCCGCTCAGGTCACTTTTTTTCAGCACGGCTATGCCGGTCAAAAAGCCAAGCTCTCCCTAAGGGAGTCCGGCAAGGTGCTGGCCTCCCAAAATGTCACTCTCGCCCCCGATGGCCGCATGCAAACCGAGACCATGCTGTTCAACGCCGGCACCGCTGCCGCCAAGTCGTTGCACTTCTCCCTCGAGCCGCTCTCCGGCGAAGAGAACCAGTTCAACAACTCCACCACGCGGCTGCTCAACGTCGAAGCAGGCAAGCGGCGCATCCTTTATGTCGAAGGCGAACCGCGCTGGGAGTTCAAGTTCATCCGCAGAGCCCACCAGGATGACCGCTCCATTCAACTGGTCACCATGCTGCGCACCACCCAGAACAAGATCTACCGCCAGGACATCGACAATCCCGCGGAACTCGCCGAAGGCTTCCCGGGCCGCGTCGAAGAGCTGTTCGGCTATCACGCCCTCATCATTGGCTCGGTCGAACTCGGCTACTTCACTTCCGCCCAGCAGGAGCTCATCCGGCAGTTTGTCGATCGCCGCGGCGGCGGCCTGCTCTTGCTCGCCGGCCGCGCTGCCCTTTCCGAAGGCGGCTGGGCCAAATCCTCGCTCGCGGAACTCCTCCCCGTCTCCCTCCCCGACCGCAAAGCCACTTTTCACCGCGAGCCGGCCACCGCTTCCCTTACACCCGCCGGCGCCGAAAGTCTCATTTGCCGCTTGGTGGAGGATCCGGCACGCAACGCCGAGCGTTGGAAAAAGATGCCGCACTTGATGGACTTCCAGGAAATCGGCGAACCCAAACCCGGCGCCGCCGTCTTAATGGACATGACCGCCGGGCAGCGCAAGCTTCCCCTGCTCGTCACCCAGAACTACGGCCGCGGCCGCTCCGCGGTAATGGCCAGCTCCGGCACCTGGCGCTGGCAGATGAGCCAGCCGTTGGAAGATCAAACCCACGAGATGTTCTGGCAGCAGCTCCTGCGCTGGCTCGCTTCCGACACGCCCGGCCGCGTCGTCGCCTCCACCCCGCGCCAGATGCTGTTTGACGACGGGCGTCTCGCCCTCACCGCAGAACTCCGCGACAAGAACTACCTGCCCGCTTCCGACGCCCGCGTGGAGGCGCGCATTCTCGGCCCGGAAGGGCTCGCCGCACAGGTCGAACTGACCCCCGACGCCTCCAATCCCGGTCTCTTCCACGCCGACTGGGCCGCCGAAAAGCCCGGTTCCTATCTCGCCGAGATCCTTGCCAAGCGCGGCGACGAGGAAGTCGGCCGCGACGTGCTCACCTTCCAGCGGCAAGACGGCGTCGCCGAAAATTTCCGTACCGGTCAGAACAGGGAGCTGCTCGAAAAACTCGCCGCACAAACCGGCGGACGCTACTGGCAGATGGAAGAGCTCAACAAGCTGCCCGGCGAGATCGCCTATTCCGAAGCGGGCATTACCGTGCGGCAGGCCAAGCCGCTGTGGAGCATGCCCGCCATTTTCCTGTTCATTCTGCTGGTCAAAGCCGTCGAGTGGATTCTGAGGAGGAGGTGGGGAGTAGTATGAAAATCTTTCTCGCGATGGCTCTCTTCGCCTTATGCCTGCCCGCAACCGTTCACTATCTCACCGTTTCCGGCCTCGGCGGTGAGCCCGATTATGAGCTACGCTTCACCGCCCTCGCAGCCGATCTCGACAAGCTCCTCAAAGCCTCCCCCGGCGAGGTGGCCGTCCACACCCTCTCCGGCAAACAAGCCACCAAGGCCCAACTCACCTCGATCATGGCCCTCATCGCCGGCGCCGCTAAGAATGACGATTCCCTCGTTGTCCTCCTCATCGGCCATGGCAGCTTTGACGGCCACGACTACAAGTTCAATCTTGTCGGCCCCGATATCTCGGCCGTGGAACTGGCCGCCCTGTGCGACCGTGTCTCCGCTTCCCGCCAGCTCGTCGTCAACATGACCAGCTCCTCTGGAGCCGCCATTCCCGCTCTTCAGAAAAAAGGCCGCGCCGTCATCACCGCCACCAAGAGCGGCACCGAAAAGAACGCCACCGTTTTCGCCCGCTATTGGGTGGATGCACTCCGCGACCCTGCCGCCGACACCGACAAAAACGACGTCATTTCGGCCCTGGAAGCCTTCCACTTCGCCGTCAAAAAAACCACCGGCTTCTACGAAACCCAGAAGCGTATTGCCACCGAACACGCCATGCTCGAAGATGTCGGCGATGGCGACGCCGTTCGCGACCCTTCTCCTCAAAACGGCCAGGGCCTCCTCGCCGGCGCCTTCCCGGTCCTCCGCCTCGGCGCTTCCCATCAAGCGGTCCTCGATCCCGCCAAGCAAAAGCTGCTTGCCCGAAAGGAACAAATCGAACAGGGCATTGATAAGTTGAAATACGAGAAAGCCGCCATGCCGCTTGAGGAATATCGCAAACAGTTGACCACCCTGCTGCTCGAGCTGGCGCGCATTCAGGAGGAACTCGACAAGTGAGGCTCCCCATTGCCGCGCTCGTCATGGCCGCGTCCCTGTCCGCTGCCGGCCACGAAGATTGCCACCGCCTCCTCAACTCCGGCAAACGCGCCGAAGCCCGAACCTGCTACCAGCAGCTCACCCTCACGCGCGATCCTTATCTCCGCGCCGAAGGCCTCTGGGGATTGGTACTTTACAAGGACGCCAACGATCAGTTCCGCCTTGCCGTCGATCAAGCCCCTAAAAACCCCGACTATCGCGTGCGTTGGGGCCGCCTCTTCCTGGAACGCTTTAACCCTGATGATGCCGGGAAGCTGTTCACCGAAGCGCTGGCTATCAAGGAAAACCACCCCGGCGCGCTGCTCGGTCTCGCCCTGGTCGCCAGTGACGGTTTCGACGCCAAGGCCGTCGAACTCGCCGAAAAGGCCCTCGCCGCCGATCCCAAGCTCGTTGAAGCCCAGGAACTGCTCGCCTCCCTCGCCCTCGAGGACGCCAATCCAGCCAAGGCCGCCGAACAGGCTCACAAGGCACTCAAGATCTCCCCGCAGGCGCTCGACGCTCTCGCCATCCTGGCCTCCGTGGAAATCCTCGCCGACCGCCCCGGAGACCAATGGCTCGCCCGTATCGCCTCCCTCAATCCCTCCTACGCTCGCGGCCACGCCCTCATCGCCCATCACCTCGTGATCAATCGCCGCTACAAGGAAGCCGTCGACTTCTACCGCCGTGCCATCGCCGCAGACCCCAACTTCTGGGAGGCCCGCTCCAAGCTTGGCATCAACCTTCTCCGTCTCGGTCAGGATCAGGAAGCCAGCCAACAACTGCAAATGGCCTTCGAGAACGGCTACGCCGACCTGCCCACCAAAAACACCCTCCGCCTCATCGACAAGTTCAAGGAGATGGTCACCTTCAAGACCGAAAACACCGTCGTGAAGTTTGACCCCAAGGAAGCACAGCTCCTCCGCCTCTACTTTGAAGAGGAGCTCAAGAAGGCCATCGCCACCTATGAGAAGAAGTACAAGGTGAAGCTCGCCGGTCCCGTTCAGCTGGAAGTCTACTCCAACCACGATGACTTCGCCGTCCGCACGCTCGGCCTGCCCGGTGTCGGTATTCTCGGCGTCGCATTCGGTGATGTCGTCGCCATGGACAGCCCCTCCGGCCGAAGGCCGGGCGCCTTCCACTGGGCCAGCACTCTGTGGCATGAGTTGAGCCACGTCTTCGTCCTCTCCGCCACCCGCCATCGCGTGCCCCGCTGGTTTACCGAAGGGCTCGCCGTACATGAGGAGACCGCCGCCTCGCCGGATTGGGGCGACCGCCTAACCCCGGACATGATCCTCGCCGTCCGCGATAAGAAGCTGCTTCCCGTCGCCGATCTCGACCGTGGCTTCATCCGCCCCAGCTATCCCGGCCAGGTTCCTGTCAGCTATTTCCAGGCCGGCCGCATCTGCGATTACATTGCCGGGCGCTGGGGTTTCGACAAGCTCCTCGGCATGATGCACTCTTTCGCCCAGCGCGCCACCACCGCCGAAGTGATTGAGCAGCACCTCGGCATGAAGCCCGACCAGTTCGACAAGCAGTTCTTCGCCTGGCTGGAGAACGACGTCGGCAAGATCGCCGGCGCATTTGACGAGTGGCGCAAGCGCGCCCGCGCCCTCGCCGAGTTGGCCAAGGCCGGCAAGCATGACGAGGTCATCCAGGAAGGTACGCAGGTGCGCGACCTCTTCCCGGAATACGTCGAAGCCGCCAACGCCTATGAGTTCATCGTCGAAGCTCATCTCGCCAAGGGCGACAAGCCAAAGGCCGTGCAAGTCCTGGAACACTACTCCAAGGTAGGCGGACGCTCCCCGGAAATGCTCAAGAAGCTCGCCACCCTCCAGCAGCAACTCGGCAAGCCCACCGATGCTGCCGCCACCCTCAACCGCCTCAACTACATCTACCCCGTCAACGACGAGGATTTGCACCGCCGCCTCGGCGACCTCTGGTTCAGCCAAGGCAACATCCATGGCGCCATTCGCGAATACCAGGCCCTCGTCGCCATGAACCCTCAGGACAAGGCCACTGCTCATTACAATCTGGCCCGCGCCTTTGTCGCCGCCAAACAGAATGACAAGGCCAAGATCCACGTCCTGGAGGCGCTGGAAACCGCCAAGGGCTACCGCCCGGCGCTCCAGCTCCTCTTACAGCTTCACGACGGCAACACCCAAGAGACCCCACAACAGAAACGGAAATAATTCATGGCTTCTATTGCAGAAATGAATGTCGACTCCGCGGAATTGAAAACCCGGATTGAACGGTTCCAGACCGTGCGCGACAACATCCTCACCCAGGTCCGCCGCGTCATCGTCGGTCAGGACGAAGTGCTCGAACAGATTCTCATCGCCTTGTTCGTCGGCGGCCATTGTCTGATCACCGGACTCCCCGGCACCGCCAAGACCCTCATGGTCCGCACCATCGCCCTAACGCTCGGCCTCGTCTTCAAGCGCATCCAGTTCACCCCGGACCTGATGCCCTCCGACATCACCGGCACCGACATCATTGAAGAGGACCCCACTACCGGCCACCGCCGCTGGACCTTCGTGCAAGGCCCCATATTCGGCAACGTCCTGCTCGCCGACGAGATCAACCGCACCCCGCCCAAGACCCAATCCGCTCTTCTCGAAGCGATGCAGGAACTCTCCTGCACCGTGCGTGGCAACAACTACAAGCTGCCCGCGCCTTTCTTCGTTCTCGCCACCCAGAACCCCATCGAGCTCGAGGGCACCTATCCGCTTCCGGAAGCCCAACTCGACCGCTTCCTCTTTAACACCGTCCTTGATTACCTCAGCGCCGATGACGAAGTCCGCGTCGTCGATCTCACCACCACCACCGCCGTGGCGCAGGTCGAAGAGGTCACCTCCGCCGAGGAGATTCTCGAATTCCAGCGCCTGGTCCGCATGGTCCCCATCGCCGAATCGGTTGCACGCTTCGCCGTCAATCTCGTCCGCGCCACTCGCGCCAACAGCGGCATTGCGCCGGACTTCGTTAAGAAATATGTCAACTACGGCGGCAGCGTCCGCGCCGCGCAATTCCTCGTCCTCGCCGGCAAGGCCCGCGCCTTGGCCCGCCGCCGCTATCACGTCTCCTACGAGGACATCACCGCGCTGGCAACCCCCGTCCTTCGCCACCGCATTCTCCTCAACTTCCACGCCGAATCCGAGCGCCTCAGCTCAGACGACATCCTCGGCCGTCTCTTGCAGCACATGCCGCCGCCCTCCGGAGAATGATCCCCGTGCTCCAGCGTTTCCTGAATCCGTCGGTGCTGGCCGGTATCAGCGGCCTCGACCTGGTCGCCAAGACCGTCGTCGACGGATTCGTCTCCGGTTTGCACCGCTCTCCTGATTTCGGATTCAGTCAGGAATTCGCCGAATACCGCGCCTACACGCCCGGCGACGACCTGCGCCACGTCGATTGGAACGTCTTCGCCCGCACCGAGCGCTGCTACCTCAAGCGCTACCGCGGGGAAACCAACACCCTGCTCACCGTTCTCGTCGACGCCAGCGCCTCCATGGGCTATTCCTCCCACCAAGTCTCCAAGATCGACTATGCGCGCTTCGCCGCCGCCTCCATCTTCTATCTCGCCCATCAGCAGCGCGACGCCGCCGGCCTCATCGTCTTTGACGACGAAGTCCGTAACTACATCAAACCCTCCACCCGCCAGGGCCAGCTTCACCGCCTTCTCCATGGCATCGAACACGCCGAACCCGGCGCCCGTACCGACTTCGCAAAGCCCTTCCTCCATTTCCAGGAGTTCCTCAAGCGCCGCGGTATTGTCGTCGTCATGTCTGATTTCTACGAAACTCCGGAGCGCATCGTCAAAACCGTCGAGCCGCTCCGCTACCACGGCAATGAGCTCATCCTGTTCCACGTTCTCGATCCCAACGAGATCCGCCCCAAGCTCCGTGAACCGGTCATCCTCGTCGACCTCGAAACGCAGCAGAGCATGGAAGTCTCCCCCGACTACGCCAACCACGAATACACCCGGAAGATGGACTCCCACATCGAGGAGCTCAAAACGCTCGCCCAGCGCTCCGGTATCGACTACTATCTGATGTCCACCGACCGTCCCCTGGATGGCGCACTCCGCGAATACTTAAGCATCAGGCAAGGAAGAATGTAGATGGCATTTCTCGCCCCTTGGTTTCTCGCCGGACTCGCCGCCGTCGGCCTGCCCATCTACCTTCATCTGCTCCGCCAGCACAAATCCACGCCGCTCCCCTTCAGCTCCCTCATGTTCTTTGAAAGGCGCACGCAAAGCTCCATCAAGCACCGCCGCCTGCGCTATCTTCTGTTGCTTGCTCTCCGCCTGGCTCTCCTCATCCTGCTTGCCCTGGCCTTTGCCAACCCCTTCATCAACCGTCCGCCGGAATCGCTCCGCAGCGACCAGCTGATGGTCCTTGTCCTGGATGAATCCTTCAGCATGCACGCCGCGGGCTGGCTGGCTGAAGCGCGCACCCAGGCCGCTTCTCTGCTTGCTTCCCGGCCCCCCACGCGCCGCGCGCAGGTTATGGCGCTCGGCGGTCAACTGCGCGTCCTCACGCAGCCCACGCTCGATCCCGGCGAGCTCCGCGCAGCCCTCGAAAGTGTCAAGGGCTCCGGCTCCCGCGCCTCCTACGGCGAACTGGCACGCGCCATCCGTTCCCTCGCCCAAACCGTGAAGACTCCCATCCAGGTCCACCTGTTCTCCGACATGCAGAAGACCGCGTTGCCCGCCGCCTTCTCCGAGCTTCAGTTCCCGGAAAACGCCACCCTCAGCCTGCATCCGGTCTCCCAGAAAGCCGAACCCAACTGGACTGTCGAAACCGTCAGCGCACCCGGTCTTGTCTGGGAGCCCAAGCGCGCCCGCGTGCTCGCTACCATCGCCGGATATTCCACCCCGGCCGCTGACCGCACCGTTTCCCTCGTCATCAACGGCAAGGTTGCCGCCTCGAAATCCGTTTCCATTCCCGCCGCCGGCCGCGCCACCGCCGAATTCCAGGGCCTCGAGGTTCCCTACGGTTTCGCCCGCTGCGAGATCCGCATTGATTCGGCCGACTCCCTCCGCGAAGATGACCGCGCCCTGTTCGCCGTCGAGCGCTCCGACCCCCGCCGCGTCCTGCTCGTCCATGAGCCGCGCGACTCCCGCTCCGCTCTCTACTTCCGCGCCGCCCTTGCCGCCGCCGCCGAATCCAGTTTCCAGCTCGAACCCGTTTCCGTCGACCAGGCCGCCAATCTCCAGCCCAGCCGCTACGCCTTCGTCGTCCTTGCCGACCTGCTCTCCATTCCCGCCCCGCTCGAAGATGAGCTGCGCAAGTATGTCCGCAACGGCGGCAGTCTCTGGATCGCCGCCGGTCCTGCCACGGCCCGCCGCCCCCGCGTTCCTGTTTTCGACGAGCCCGTCAAGGAGGCGCGCTACTACTCCCGCGGCGGCCAGCGCTTTCTCTCCGTCGGCGATGCCGATGCCACCCACCCCTCCCTCCGCCGCGCCTCGCGCTGGGAAGGGGTGAAGTTTTACTACGCCGTCGCTGTCGAGCCCGGCAGCGCCCGCGTCGCCGCCAGGCTCACCGATGAAACCCCGCTTCTTTTGGACAAGAAGCTCGGCGAAGGCCGTGTCCTGCTGCTCACCTCCGGCCTCGACAATCTCACCAACGACTTTCCGCTTCATCCCGTCTTCGTCCCCTTCGTCGAACAGACCGCACGCTATCTCTCCGGTATTGAGCAGCGCCGCGGCCCGCGCACCGTCGATTCGTTCCTTGAATTGCGCTCGGCCCGCGAACAAGCTGTCGGCGTCGAAGTCATCGGACCCGGCGGCAACCGCGCCCTTTCGCTCAACGAGGCCGCTTCCCAGCAGTCCTTCGCCCTCAACCGCGAAGGCTTCTATGAACTCCGCCGCGCCGATGGCCGCCATGAAATGGTCGCCGTCAATGCCGACCGCCGTGAATCGGATCTCGGCATCATCCCTCAAGAGACGCTCGCTCTCTGGATGGGCCAAGGGGAACAACCATCCTCTGCCACCGCCGGCCCCGCAGCCGCGCCCGCGCAGCAGGTTCCTTTTTCCATCTGGTGGTATGTCATGCTGGTAGTCGCGGCCGCTGTGCTTGCGGAATCTTTTCTGGCTAGTCGATATCTGGCTGTAGGGACCGAGGAGGGAGCAGGGTAATGTACTCTTTAGACCGTCTCAACGCCTATTTGCACCGCCTGGAGCGCAGGCTGCGCTTCGGCGCTTTTCTTCGCGGCGCTGCCGCCATGGCCTTGGCCGCGGCTCTGGCCACCCTCATTCTGGTCTTCATCACGAATGCCTTCGCCTTCTCCGGAACCAGCATCACCAGTGCCCGCGTTTTCCTCTTCCTCGTCCTCGCTTTTGCCCTCGGCTTCGGCATCGCTCTTCCGTTGCTCCGTCTCAACCGCAAGCGCGCAGCCGGCCGCGCCGAATCCGCCTTCCCCGAATTCGAACAGCGCCTGGTCACTTTCGCCGAACGCGAGGATTCCACCCCCGATCCTTTCCTGGAGCTGCTCGCCGCCGACACCCTCCAAGTCGCCGAAAATGCCGAACCGGCCCGCGTCCTCACCTGGCCCAAGCTTGCCGCCAGCCTCGGCGCCGCTACCGCCGGCATCGGTTTCCTCCTCTGGATGATCACTGCCGCTCCCGGCTTCCTCGGCCATGGAGCCGCCCTCTTGTGGGCCGGTCCAGGCCATGATCAAGCCCAGCCCTTCTACGACATCAAGGTCCATCCCGGTGACGCCGCCGTCCGCCGCCGCTCCGACCTCATGGTCACCGCCCACCTCGTCGGCATGCAGACCAGCAAGGTCCGCCTCTTCGCCCGCTACCACAGCACCACCCGCTGGGAGCAGGTGCAGATGCAGCCGCAGCCCTCCGGCGCAGGATTCGAATTCCTCTTTGCCGGTCTGCCCGAAAACGTCGAATACTACGTCGAAGCCGGCCGCGTTCGCTCCCCCCATTTCAACCTCCGCGTTCTCGACCTGCCCTCCGTCAAGAGCATCAAGGTCACCTATCGCTTCCCCGGTTGGATGAGCATGGCCAGCGTCGTCGAAGAGCAAGGCGGCGACCTGCGCGCCGTGGAAGGCACCGAAGCCGACCTCGAGATCCTCACTGACCGGCCCCTCAAGGACGGCGTGTTGGTCCTCGACTCCGGCCAGCAGATCCGCCTCTCCGGCGGTGACGGCAACCGTTACCGCGGCTCCATCCGCATGGAAATGGATGGACTCTACCATGTCGCCGCCGTCGATCAGAACCAGACTGTACGCCTCACCGAGGACTTCTTTATCGAAGCCCGCAAGGAAACCGGCCCCAACGTCAAGATTGCCCGTCCCGGACGCGACTACCGCTCCAGCCCCATTGAAGAGGTCACTATCGCCGTTCGCGCCGACGACGATTTCGGCCTCCACGAGATGAACCTCCATTACTCCGTCAATGGCGGTCCGGAAAAAGTCGTCTCCATGCTTCCGGGCAAAGGCACAAAAGAAGCCGAATCCTCCACCGTCATCGCTCTGGAAGACTACAACCTCGTGCCCGGCGACCTCGTCAGTTTCTACGCCACGGCCCGCGACGCACGCGCCACCACCCGTTCCGACATGTTCTTCATCGAAGCGCAGCCCTTTGAAAAGGAATACTCGCAGTCCCAGCAGGAAGGCGGCGGCGGAGGCGGCGGCGGTGAGCAGGATCAGAACCGCATCTCCGCGCGTCAGAAGGAAATCATCGCCGCCACCTGGAACCAGCAGCGCGACAAAACCGCCACGCGCCAGGAGACCGCCGACACCGGACGCTTCCTTTCCGAAGTCCAATCCAAGCTCAAGGAACAGGCCCAATCCCTCGCCCGCCGCATGCAAAGCCGCGAGCTCTCCACCCAGAACCAGGAGTTCTCCTCCTTCACCAAGGACATGAATGAAGCGGCCAAGGCCATGGACGCGGCCGCCGAAAAGCTAAAAGCCACAAAGTGGATGGAAGCCCTCCCGCATGAGCAGAAGGCCCTCCAGCACATCCTCCGCGCCGAAGCCACCTTCCGTCAGATTCAGGTCGCCTTCGGCAGCCGCGGCGGTGGTGGCGGCGGCGGTGGCGCCGGCCGCGATCTGGAAAACCTGTTCGATCTAGAACTCGATACCGAGAAAAACCAATACGAAACCGGACAGCGATCCGCCTCCCAGAACCAGCAGTCCCGCGAAATCGACGAAGCCCTCCAAAAGCTCGAGCAGCTTGCCCGCCGCCAGCAGGAACTCGCCCAACAGCAGCGCCAGAATCGCCAGAACTTCCAGCAGCGCTGGCAGCAGGAGATGCTGCGCCGCGAAGCCGAACAGCTCCAGCGCCGCATGGAGGAACTCTCCCGCGGCCAGAGCTCCCAGCAGCAATCCTCCTCGCAAGGTCAGAGCGGGCAGCAGGGCCAGTCCGCCTCCAGTTCCTCCCGGCAGGGACAAAGTGGACAACAACAACAGGGCAGGCCACAACGCTCCCAGCAACAGCAGTCGGCCCGCAACCAGAGCAATCTCGATCCCCGCGTCGAGCGCGCCATTGAACGTCTCCGCCAGGCCACCGAGGACATGCGCCGCGCCTCCAGCCAGGAGAATGCCGGCAGCGACGCCGAATCACGCCGTGCCGCCGAACGCCTCCAGGAGGCCAAGGATCTGCTCGGTGGTATGCGCCGCCAGGAAGCTTCCGATCAAATGTCGGAAATCGCACGCCAGGCCGAGCGCCTGGCCGAGCAGCAGAAACAGCAGGCCAATGAGCTGCGCCAGATGTACGGCTCCCAGCCCCAGGGCCAGACCCCTGGCGCCCAGCCGCGCCTCCCCAATGTCAGCCGCGAACAGATGGAACGCCTCGCCGGTCAGCGCCAGCAGTTGGCTCAAGATCTGGAGCGGCTTGAAAAGGAGATGCAGTCCGCCGTTCGCGAATTGGCCCAGAGCCAGCGCGCCGCCTCCAGCAAGCTCCGCGAGGCGCTCGGCGAAATGCAGCAGAACGAACTCGGCCTGCGCCTCAAGTATAGCGGGGAATGGATCCGCCGCGGCCTCGGCCAATACTCCTGGCTCCGCGAACAGCCGGTCACCCAGGCCATGGAGCGCCTGAAGGAGCAGGTCCGCCAGGCCCAAAACGCCATGCAGGGCGAAGGCGGCCAGCCCGGTTTGGAGAGCGCTCTGGAACGCGTCGAGCGGCTCCGGAACCAGATGGAGAATCTCGCGCGGAATCTAGGCCAGCAAGGCCAGCGCGGGCAGCAGGGCCAAAGGGTCCAGCAAGGTCAGCAGCAAGGCCAACAAGGCCAACAAGGCCAACAAGGCCAGCAGGGCCAGGGTCAGCAAGGACAGCAAGCCCAGGGCCGAGGAGGTCAATTCGGTGGACCCGAGGAAGCCCGCCAAGGCGGCGGCGAACGAGGCGACTACGATTTCTCCGCCATGAATCGCGGAGGTTATCGTCCCGAAGTCGGTTCCGCGCCCGGTGCCCCATTCGGTCCCGGCGGCGCCGAGCGCGCTTATCGCGAGGGGCTCCGTGACCTCTCCACCCTGCGCCAGGCCGTGCGCTACAATCCCGATCTGTCCCGCGACATCCAGAACCTCATTCGTGAAATGCAGAGTCTGGATCCCAGCCGCTTCCCCGGCAATCCGGAACTGGTCGACCGTCTCCGCACTCAGGTCCTCACCGGACTCGAGCAACTCGAGCTGCAACTGCGCCGCCAGCTGGAAGAGAACCAGTCCGGCCAGGTACGCAGCGGCGATACCCGCCCCGTTCCCAGCGGTTATCAGGAATCGGTGGCCGAATACTTCCGCCGCCTCAGCAAGGGCAAATAGTTCAGGCCCCTGCGGAGCGGAACAATTTCAAAGTGTCCCGGGCATGCCTGGGCTCGCTCATGTAATTCCCTTGAGCGCACTCGCACCCCAAGCTCTGTAGCATCTCCAGCTGTTTGGCCGATTCCACCCCTTCTGCAACCACCTGCATCCCGAGGTCCCTTCCCAGATCCACGATCGCCTTCACGATCCGCGTGGCGCGTTCCACTTCACACATTCGCGACACGAACCGCCCGTCAATCTTCAGAGCTTTGATTGGAAAATCGCTTAGCCGGCTGAGCGAAGAGTAGCCTGTGCCGAAGTCATCCAGCATCACGGCAATCCCGGCCGTCTCCAGATCCCTCAGCGTTCGCGCCACCGGTTCCGTGCTGCCCATGATCACCGTTTCGGTCATCTCCAGGCGGAGACATTTCGCCTCCAGCCCGGTCTCCCGCAGCAACGCGCGCAGTTCCGGTACCAGATCCGGATCGCAGAATTGTTTCCCCGACAGGTTCACACTCACGTACATATCCGCTCCCACGATCTGTCGCGCTCTCCATATCATCATCTGTTGTGCGGCTTGGAGCAGCGTCCATCGGCCCAGCGGAATAATCAGACCGCCGCCTTCTGCCTCCTCCAGAAACTCCTCCGGCAGCAACAGTCCTCGTGTCGGATGGTTCCACCGGACTAGGGCTTCCAGTCCTTGCATCCGGTGAGTGTGCAAGGAGTAGATCGGCTGGTAGTACAGCGCGAATTCTCCCCGGTCCAGCGCTCCACGCAACGCCGCTTCCGTCGATAGTTGTTCCCGCAGGCGGGCGTGTATCCGCTCGTCGAATATCTGACAGGAGCCCCGCTGGTTATTCCGCGCCCTTTGCAGGGCTACGGCTGCGTCCCGCAGCATGGCTCCTGCCGTGCCGTAGCCGGTCTGGCTCACCGCGATTCCGATCGTCACAAGTGTCACCACCGCCGGTATCAGCGCCAACGGCTCGCGGAACGATTCCTGCATCTGTCCGGCTATATCCAGAAGTTGGCTCCCGTCCCCTATCCCATCGCCCAGTACAACAAACTCGCCTCCGGAGACACGGAACAGGCGGTCTCTCGGACGGAGGTTCCTCTGCAATCGCAGGGTTGCCATGCTAACCAGCTGTTCTCCGGCGCTTTGCCCTAGGCTCTCTCTTACCATCTGGTACCGGTCCAGTTCCAGATGCAGAACGGCAAAATGGTAGTCCTTCTGCTGTTGCACCAGGATCAACGCATGGTCAAGCTCTTCCAATAGCAGGCCATGGCTGCTTCCCATCACCTCCCACTCAGCCTCCAGCGCGGCACGCGGCTGCGCCACCCGCAGTATGCATTCCACCCATGCCGCATCGGGCACCGCTCCCCCATGACAGACCAGCAACGCGCCCACCGCTTCACCGCCGGCCCCGGTCAATGCCGTCCCCATGCAGCAGGTTGCTCCCGTGATGCGCAGCAACTCATCCTCCGGGAAATCCTTTTCCACCTCTGCCGCAAAGTGCGTAACCTGGGAGGAAATCAGTTCCGAGGCGACGCTATTTCCTAACAAATAGCTGAATAAAGGTGTCGGCTTGCCGCCCTGCCATATCCCCGCCGCCGTGCCCCATCCGCGGCAGTGGGGAGGGAACAAAATCACGCAAACCCAGTCCAGTTCCAGTGCCGTGCTCAAGAGCCGGCACAGCGATTCCAAATAACCGCTTCCCATCGGTTTGCGCGCCATTTCAGACAACTCAGAAAGGACCTTTCTGTAGAGGTCTGCACGCGTCGGCATAGCGTTGTATTCTGTGATTCTTCGAGGCTGAAACGTCCGACCCGAAACGTCACCTGCGCTCTGGAGTATAGTGCAATGTACGATAAAATGCAATAAAATAATTAGAATTAATTGTCACAATTCTAATTGGTACAAATCGAAGTCAGTGCCGGCCTTTCACTCGCCCCAGCCACCGAAACTTGGACCTCTTGATCTCCGCCCGGTACACCGTCCGGCACCACAATATTGGCCTGATACACTCCCGCCATCCCCGGCGCCAGCCCGATGAACAGCACGTTCGCCGTCCGGTTCCCGATCCTCACCTCCACCGGCGATCGCAACGTGTGCAACACATCCAACGGCGCCGCCACACCCGCAGCGGGCGCGGCCGGACTCACCGCCCCGCCTCCGCTCAGATAAAAAGTCAACGCCGAGCCAGGACACGCTGGACCCTCAGGGCCATTCAACTTTCCGTCTGCGTGGTTCACCGCAATCGCCCGGCCGCCGGTACGGAACAACACCGGCGCCGCCTCGCTGATCCAGAACGGTGTCTCCGGCCCCGCTACGCCGCTTTTCTCCACCGCAATCATCGCCGTCCCGATGGCCGTATTCGCCGGAAGCTGGAAGTTGATCTGCCCGCTGCTCACGAACAACAACGGCACTGCGCGGCCGTTGATCAGCACCCGCACTCCTCCCAGTTCCAACGGCAGCGGAAACGCCACCGCCGCAACCGCCTGTCCGCTCAAACCCGTTCCATAGGCGGAAACCAGCCCGTGCGGCGCCACGGGCCACAACTCTGCTCCTCCGGCGCTGATCACTCCATTCTCCACCACGCACGCCAGTTCCTCCACCCCCGCCTCCGCCTGCGTCAGCTCGAACTCTCTCCCCGCGATCCGCACCGCGGCAGTCCGCCTCGCGCCGCCGTTAGCGTCCCATTCCAACACCACCTCCCCCGCCTCTCCCCTCCTCGCACGCACCCAGCCCCCCGTCGCTTCCACTTCCCAGCCGCATCCCGCCGGCGCTGTCACCGTGATGCTGCCCCGTCCCGCTTCCCGTCTCAGGCAGCGCGGCGCACCCGATACTTTCACCGGACAGCTTCCCTCTAATCTCCTCCGCACACCTCCCCGCATCCCCGCCAGTGCGGTGTACAACCCGTTTCCCGGACACTCCGTCCGGCTCGTGGCTCTCGGCGATAGCCCCGCATCCCGGTGTCCGCTAACTACGTTCAGCCGCAGTTGGCTCGCCGCATGCACTCGCTGTCCGCCTCCATCCAGACCCCACTTCGCCGCCTGCCATGCCAGTACCTGCTCCAGCGCCGTCAGCGACTCCTCCCTCGGACTGACCGTCGAAAATGTGCCCATCAAACAAATACCCGACGTTCCGCTGTTCACACCCGAAAAATGCGCCCCCAGCACTCCATCTCCGCCCGCCCGCCCCTCGTACACCACCCCGTTCGGGTCAATCAGGTAGTTGTAGCCGATGTCGTTCCATCCGTTCCCCTCCACATGCAGAATCCAGATCGCCCGCACCACCGCCGCCCAATCTGTGGCGTTGTTTGTCCCCGCCGAATGATGCACCACCAGGTGCGTCACCTGCGTGTAAGCCGGACTCCCCCGCACCGGACACGTCTGTGCCGTGCAGCCCCACTGTGCTCGCCCCACGATCGCCGGGCTCCCTGTTGTTTGCCGTGGCTGCGGCTTCGCTCCCGCTCCCGGATCGATGAACAACACCTGGAGCCCTTCTGCCTTCCCCGACACTACTTCAATCTCCAGGTACCTCCTCTCCTCATCGAAGTAGATCAGATCCGTGCCCGCCCGGTCCCCCAGCTGGAACTCCTCATGCGTCTCCACCCACGGGCTCCACAGGACTCCGTCCGCCGATGCCCGAACCCGCAGCCGCGCCTCCCCGCTGTAGTAACACCCGATTCCACGGAACACCTCCCCCGTCTGCCAGCGGCTCAGCTCTCCCGCATGCTGAGTCCCGTTCCGTATAACCCGCCTGCTTGATCCCGGCGCTGCCATTCCTACCCATGCCGTCAGCGCCACCAAAACGATGCTCCGCATTCAGCTTCAGTGTACCCGTTTAAATCTCCTTCCTGATCCGGATCATCTAGAATTGTGTAAGGAAACTCCGTGAAGTTAACAGTCATTGCTTCCGCCGCCGGCCTGCTCGCTGCCACACTCATGGCCCAAACCGACAACCGCCCGCGCCTCCGCCCCGTTCCTCAAGCCGGACAGAACATGAAAACCGGCCCCGAAGTCGGCGCCAGAATCCCTTCCTTCTCGCTCCCCGATCAGGACGGCAAGTCGCAAAGCCTGGAATCTCTCCGTGGACCCAATGGCCTCATGCTCGCCTTCGTCCGCTCCGCGGATTGGTGACCCTACTGCAAGGGCCAGCTCGTCGAGCTGGCGGAAAAGAAAAACCAGCTGGCCGCCCAAGGTCTCGGCCTCGCCGTCATCACCTATGACAGCCCCGAGATCCTCAAGCACTTCGCCCAGCGCATGAACATCAACCTCCCGCTGCTGTCGGACCGAGATTCCGCCGTTATCCGCGCCTTCGGCATCCTCAACGACAACGTTCCCGCCGGCACGCCTTTCCATGGTGTTCCTTTCCCCGGCACCTACATCGTCAATCCCGATGGCGTCGTCCAATCAAAATTCTTCGAGGATGACTACCGCGAGCGCTTCACCGCCGGAGCCATTCTCGAGCGTGTCTACAACGTCGCAGGCACCACCCGCACCGAAATCGAAACCAAACACTTGAAGCTCGCCAACTGGGCCAGCAACCAGACCGTCTTCGGTGGCAGCCGCGTCCGCCTCACCCTGGAAATCGACCTGCCCAAAGGCATGCACGTCTATGCCCCCGGCGTGCAATCTTCCTACATCCCCATTGATTGGAAGATCCCGGAATCGAAAGCCTGGCTCGCCTTCGACGCCATCTACCCCAAACCCAGAACCCTGCACCTGCCCGCCATCAAGGAATCGGCTCCGGTCTTTGAAGGCAAGTTCCGCCTCGAACGCGATCTCACCATCGCCCAAGCCAACGAACTCACCTCCTTGCTCACATCCGGGAACAACCTCACGGTCGAAGCCGCCTTCCGCTACCAGGCCTGCGACGACAAACTCTGCTACACGCCCCAAACCGTCCCTCTGAAGTGGACCTTCACCGTCCAGCAATCCGACCGCCAACGCGTCCCCACTGAACTCCGCAAGGTCAACTAGAGTAGAACAGTACTTGTGCTCCTTCTCCTGCTGGTCTGGATCCTGGTGGGCACGGCCGCCTGGGTCACGGGCGCGGCTCTCCTCCGTCTTTGCCCTATCCCCTCCTCCGAACCCGAAGACCGCTTCCTCGCCGCCGTCTGCCTCGGCCTCTTCTCCCTCGCCAGCCTGACACTGGCCGCTTCGATCATCACCCACTTATCCGGCCTGCTTCCCGCCTTCGCCGCACCGCTGCTTCTCGCGCTCATCCCCTCCGTCCGCCGATCCCTGTGCGATAGCTCACCCTCACGCGGCCCGCTCCTGCTCCTCGCCGCCATCCTTCTCGCCACCGCCCTCAACTCCTCCGGACCCGTTACCCATCACGACACAGGCCTCTATCACTATCCGCTCATCCACTGGCTGGCCGGATTCGGCGCCGTGCCCGGTCTCGCTCTCGTTCACTACCGCTTTGGCTTCTCCTCTTCCTGGCTCGCCGCCTCCGCCGCCATGGATGCCTCCGCCACTACCATCCTCAATGGTCTCCTCTTCGCTCTGATCGTTTTTCACTTCCTCCGCCTGCTCGCCCGGCCTAATCGAACCGCACATGACTCCCTCCTTCTCTACGGCTATCCCGTCATCCTTCTCGCCAGCCTCGTCTATCGCCTCCACGTCTCCCCTTCGCCCAACCTCCCCGCCGCCCTCGGCATCCTCCTCACCGCCTGGCTGCTACGTCTATCGCCGCCTCTTGCGCTCCTGGCTGCCGCCGTTGCCTTCCCCGTCAAGTCCTCCTCCGCCGCCGCGATTCCCGTGGCCTTGTTCCTCCTCGTCCGTTCCCAGCACCGCATCCTCCCCGCTCTCATTCCAGCCGCCCTCATCACCGCGCCGCTTCTCCTCGTCAATCTCCAGACCTCGGGCTGTCCACTGTTCCCCTCATCGCTGGCCTGCTCGGAAAACACCACCGCTGTTGGACGCCAGGTCGCCGAAACCATCACTTGGGAAACCACCGCCTGGGCCCGCTACCTCGATCGCCTCCCCTCCCATGCCCGATTCTTTTCCCTCGACTGGCTGCCCCGCTGGATCATCCAGCCTTTCAACCTTTTGTTCGTCGCCGCCATCGCCGCCGCTAAGCTCACCTGCTGGCGCCGCAAATCAATTCCCGCGCCAGTAGTCCTCGGTCTGCTCGGCTCGGCCTACATCTTCATCGCCGCGCCCGACTTCCGTTTCGCCTTCGGCTACACCGCCGTCCTCGTCGGCTACACCGCATCCATACATCTCCGTCTCGCTCCGCGCCGCCTAGCCCCGCTCGCTATCGCGCTCATCCTGACAGATGCCGCCGCTCATGAAGCCTTCTACCGCCGCCTGCCCGAGATCCCGCGCACCAACCTCACCGGGCGCCGCCTCCTTGTCCCCACACCCCTCCGCGATGGAGTCCTCAGCCGCATCTCGGAACAAAACGGACTCCATCTGCGTATCCCCGTCGGCGATCAATGCTGGCATCTCGCCCAGCCCTGTACACCGTATGCCGCCGCGCCCTCCCTGCGCCTCTGCGATCCCGGTCAGGGCTTCCGTGCTGGCTTCTGCCGCTAATCCAGCCTCAACCTCACAATCTGCCCCCGCAGCTCCAGAATGAACAGATCCTTGGTCGAGTCATCATAGACCATGCTCACCGGCGTGATCAGCACCGGAACCATCACCCGCGCCCCTGTCGCGTCGAAGCGCATCAGCCGCCCCGGCGGCGCTGGCGTCGCGCTTTGATTCTGGCTGAACTCCAGAACATAGAATTGCCCGCCTCCATCCGGCATCGCCCGCCACAGCACATCGGTCGCGCTCGTCAGCCCGAAAATGAACGGTTCCACCGTCCGCGCACCCGGATTCACCGCCAACACCCGCGCATGCCCGGGAGGGAAGGGAAATCCCGACAGAAAACTCACCAGCACCTCATCTCCATAGATCCGAATGCTCGTAGGCACGCTGTCCAGCACCGGCGGCCCCACCGGCGTCGGATTGGGAATCGGCGCGAACCGTACTAGCCGCTGCCATCGCCCCGTTGCCAGATCCACTCGAGCCAGCGAATTCACCGACGCGTCGCTCACGTAAAGGCTCCGCCCATCCTCCGTCAGCGCCAATCCCCAAATATTCGAGAACCGGTAGATCACATTCGGCGCCGGCTCCGATATCGGAAACCGCGTCAGCACGGAAATCCGCGCCGTCGCCCCGCCCTCCTCGCTCAACTCCACCTCTCCTCCATCGTGCAGCGCCATCTGATGTTGCGGCGTCATCCGGAACGCTCCGCTGATCCCGTCCACATCCCTGCTGAACCGGATCTCCAGAATCGAGCCGAACAGCGGCGAAGATGCCCCCGTTGGATTGTGCATCGATGTCCCAGGAGCCGTTCCTCTTCTCTCCACATCGCCGGCGCCCAGCGCCAGGTACAGCGTCCGCCCACGCAGCGCCATTGCCGACGGCCCGCTTCCCCCCGCCAGCGTCACCTCCGTCCCCGACGGCAGCCCCTCCAGCAGACTCCGCCGCGTCCCACTCCGCGTCACCAGCGAAACCCGCCCCGAGTTTGCGTTCATGCTCGGCTCGGCAACCAGCAGGTTTCCCTGTTCGCTCAAGATCATCTTGTGCGGCGCCTGCAGCCCGGTCACCACCACTTGTGGCTGGCACCATGCCGCTGCCGCCAGTAGCCCGATACAGAATAGGTTTCTTGTCTTCATGCGCCGGAGTCTAGCTCCCCGCCGCATTCCCTTTCCATGCTTTTTAGCTTCCTTCCTCCTCACTCCGGAACTTGTTGTCGCCGCAAGGGTTATCGCCCACCCTCATTTCTGCTAAACTCTCAAGGGTCAGCTCTTTCCTATGGGTTCTCAGCCGATTCCCTCCGCATCACGAGTCGTCTTCGGCCCCTTTGAGTTCGACTCCGTCTCAGGCGATCTCCGCAAGCTCGGAACCCGCATTCGCCTCCAAGGCAAGCCTCTCCAGATCCTCACCCTCCTCACCGAACGTCCCGGCCAGCTCCTCACCCGCGAAGAACTCCAGCGCCACCTCTGGGCCGGAACCACCTTCGTCGATTTCGAGCAAGGCCTCAACGCCGCCGTCAACAAGCTCCGCCAAGCTCTCGGTGATTCCGCCGGCCAGCCCCGCTATATCGAAACCCTACCCGGCCGCGGCTACCGCTTCATCGGTCCCATCCAGCGCTCAGCCAAACTAGTGCTCGAGATGGCCCCGCCCGCCTCACGCACAAGCCCATCCCGCCGCTCATGGCTCCCCTGGACCGCCGGCCTTGCCCTGCTCGCCGCCGCGCTCGCCGGCTTCTGGATGGGCTCACGCTCCACTTCCACCGCCCTCAAGCCCTCCCGCTTCACCGTCTCGCCTCCCGCCGGTTTCGCCCTCGAAGGGGCATCCAGCCGCCAGGCCTTTGCCCTCTCTCCCGACGGAACCAGCATCGCCTTCACCGCCATGGATGCCAGCGGCACCCTCAGCATCTTCCTGCGTAAGTTCTCCTCCCTCGATACCCGCCTCCTTCCCGAAAGCCAGGGCGCGCACACCATGTTCTGGTCTCCTGACTCTCGCTCGCTTTTCTTCACCGCGCGCGGTCAGCTTCGCCGCGCCTGGCTGAATGGCAACCCCCAGGTCATCCTCTCCCGCTCGCCCGCCTTTCTTTTTTCGGGAGCCTGGCTGAGCCCGGAGAAGCTTCTGCTGTCCCGCAAAATGAACTCCTTCACCATTTCTCCCTCCGGCGGACAGATGGAATCCGTCGCCGGCCTTTACTGCTGGCCGCAAACCCTGCCCGGCGCCAAGCTCCTCTACACCGTCTGGGACGAGAAGGCTGCTCGCCACCGCGCCCACCTCGCCTCCGTAAACGACCTCTCCTCCTCAACCGGCTTGCTTGAAGCCGACTCCCGCGTCATGTACATGCCCTCGGCCCGCAACCGCGGCACAGGCCATCTCTTCTACGTCCGCTCCGGCGCGCTGCTGGCCCAGCCTTTCCACCTCCCCTCCGCCAAGATCACCGGAGAAGCCATCCCCATCGTCAGCAAGCTCTACTCCTTCTTCCCCACCGGCGCCGCCGACTTCTCCGTCTCCGATAACGGATCCATAGCCTACATGAGCTATTCCAGCCGCTCCCAACTCGCCTGGGTAGACCGTCAGGGCCGCCAGCTCTCCACCATCGGCCCCGCCGGAATCAACGTAAAGTCCGGCCGCCTCTCCCCAGACGGCCGCCGCCTCGTCGCCGCCATCTACGATGTCCAAAAAGGCTATCAGAATCTCTGGCTCTTCGACACCGCCTCCGGTGCAGGCCGCCTTATCACCCCAGCCGTAGGTTTGCGCGATGGCCCCGTCTGGTCCCCGGACTCCGCCCGCCTGGCCTATATGCTCAACCCCGATGGCGCTCGTCCTCCCGGCATCGCCCTCCGCGGCGCCGGGGAGAACCACCCGGAAACCTTCCTCGGAACCGGAGACTTTCAGCTCCCCACGGACTGGTCGCCCGACGGCCGCTTCCTCCTGTTCGCCAACACCGGCATCCCTCTGTATTCCAATGAAACCCAAAGCGACGCCTGGCTGCTGGACTTGGCCCGCGGCAACAAAACAATCCCCCTCCTCAACTCCCCCTTCCACGAAGCCAACGCCGTCTTCTCCCCCGACGGCAGGTGGCTCGCCTTCACCTCCAATGAATCCGGTCGCTCCGAACTCTACATCCAAAGCCTCCATTTATCCGATAGCCCGAAAATGGCCGGCGAACGCCACCTCGTTTCCCGCGCCGGAGCCCTCGCCGTCCGCTGGCGCCGCGACGGCAAGGAGATCTACTACCTCGGCTGGGACGGCCGCGTTCACGCCGTCCCTGTCACCCTTTCCCCAAAGCCAACCTTCGGCGCTTCCCAGGCTCTGTTCACCATCGGCTCCGATGCCCGCGCTAATATCCATTCCCTCACAGGATTCGACGTCTCTCCCCACGGCCGGCGCTTTCTCATCCCCATCACCGGCCCCGGCGAGCCGCCTTCCATCATCGTCATCCAAAACTGGGAGGCCGCTACACCCTAGCTCATCACCTTTAGAAAGCCCGCCTCAAACCACTCCATTTCGCGCTCTGTCCTCACCGTCACCCGCATCTGCCGTTGATCACCCTACGGCGTCTTCTCCGCGTGCGCCGCCTTCCCCAGATGCCGGTAGAACCCCATATCCTCCCCCGTCGCCAACTTCGTCGCAAAGATAATCTGCCCCGCGTGTCCGCAGAAATGCTCCACCACGTGGTAGATCACCTCCAGCACCGACTTCTCATACCCCTGCACCGTCACCCGCTCCGTCAGCCGCTCCGCGGTCACCCCGCGAATAATCCCCGCCGCGTCCTCCGCTGCCCCCGCTAGCCGCTCTTTCAACTCCCCAACCTGTATATCGCCCCGCGCCGCGAACTCGCGATCCCGCACCCGCACATCCGGCTTCCCCGCCACTCCCGTCCCGATCCACTGCCGCAGATTCCCGCACAAGTGCAGCACCAGGTTCCCCACCGCATTCTCATTCTCGGAATGCCGCAGCCACACCTGCTCATAACTCAGCTTGTCCAGGCACGCTGCGATCCGCCCCGCCATCTGTTCCAGCTTCTCCGCCGAAAACTCGATAAACAGCCGATCCGTCGTCTCCGCCATGACTCACAGCTTCACGATGCGATGCTTCTCGCCGGCCTCCCGCGCCCCCAGCACAATCTGGTGCCCGCGGTAAATCTCTTTCCAGCTAAGCGACATCGGCTTGTTGTTGTAGATCCAGTCGAGAAACTCGACAAAAAGAGAACCCTCCGCTGGCAGATCGCGGACCACCTCCTGCGCCCGTGCGTTGCTCACCACCGTCACCCCCGTCGCCGCCATATACTCGGCGATCCCCTTTGTCCCCGCCAGCCTTAGCCGGTCGTCCCCATGCGTCACCGCCTTCTGCGGCCGCAGATAATCCATCCGCAATAGCGCAACCCCGCCGTTATCCATCCGGAAGACCGTGCCCGTTACGTTCTCCGTATCGCCGGTCTCGGGAAACCCGATGTGATTCTGAAACGTCGCCGCTTCCACCAAATCCCGGCCTGATGTGAACAGCATCAGGTCCACCATGTGTATGCCGATCCACGGCAGCGTCCCGCCGTAGGTCTCGCGCTGATACCACCACGGCAGCCGGTTGCCCACCTTATAGGACTTCTGCGCGTCCATCTGAACCACTTCCCCGATCTCCCCGGAATCCACAATCTTCTTCAGCGCCTTGTAGGGCGCGGAATAACGCATCGGATGCATCGACGTCAGCCGCGCCGGACCCTTCTCCACCGCCGCACGGATCCGTTCCAGATCCTTGAACTCGGTTGCGATCGGCTTCTCCGCGATTACGTGCAGCCCGCGCCCCATGCACTCCAGAATCGCTTGCGCATGCTCATGGTTCCGGTTGCACACCCCCACCACGTCCAGCTGCTCTTTATCCAGCATTTGCCGCGCGTCGCTATAGCTGCGCCCCTTCGCCAAGGCCGCGTTCCGCGAGAATCGCTGCACCAGCGACGGCTCCTGATCGTAGTACGCTACCACCTCTACGTCCGGCAGCTGCTTCAATGGACCGAGAACCTCCCCCGTGTGACCTTCAAGACCCAGGAGGGCGACGCGTATCTTGCGCGGCAAACGGACCACGGGCGAAGCCGTATCCGCTCCTGCTGCCGCGGCCAGCACCGCGGGCATCCCGGTCAGCAGGTCTCGGCGGGAGGTTCTCATGGTGGTTTAGATTATAGAACCTGTTCCGACCAGTTTTCCAGCACACTCTTGATCTTCTGGCAGAACTGATCCGCCAGCGCCCCGTCCACCAGCCGGTGGTCGAACGTCAGCGCCAGGTGCGCTACCGACCGGATTGCGATGGCGTCATCCACCACCACCGGAACCTTCTCCACTGCTCCCACGCCCAGAATCGCCACCTGCGGCTGATTGATCACCGGCGTCGCGAAGATGCTGCCGAACGTGCCGAAATTCGTGATCGAAAACGTCCCACCCTGCACCTCGTCGGGCTTCAGCTGCTTGCTCCGCGCGCGCGCCGCCAGGTCCACAATCGACCGTTGCAGCCCCACCACGTTCTTCTCATCGGCGTCCTTGATCACCGGAACGATCAGCCCCAGCCCGCCGTCCAGCGCCACCGCGATCCCCAGGTTGATGTTCGAGTGGTGAATTATGTTGGTCCCTTCGATCGAGGCGTTCAGCAGCGGATAGGCGCGCAACGCCTCCGCCGTCGCCCGCGCCACAAACGAAAGGAACGTCAGCCCGAAGCCATACCGCGCCTGGAAATCCTCCTTCACGCGCGAACGCAGCTTCGCGATCTTCGTGAAGTCCACCTTGTGTACCGTCGTCACGTGCGCCGAAGTGCGTTTCGAAAAGACCATGTGCTCGGCAATCTTTTGCCGCATCACGCTCATCGGCTCCACGCGCGTCTTGGCCGGTTCGGTTCGCCCCAGCGGAGCCATCGGGGCAGGGGAGGGAACCGCAGCCGCCGGAGCCGCAGCCGCGGTCCGTCCGCCCAGATACGCTTCCATGTCCTGTTTCGTCACCCGTCCACCCGCCCCCGTTCCGGACACCTGGCTCACGTCCACGCCATGCTCGCGCGCCATCTTCCGGACCAGCGGCGAAATTGGACCTGCCGTCTCCACCACCGCCGCCGGAGCCGCCACCAGCGCCGCACCCGCAACAAGAGCCGCTACAGGTGGCGGAGCTGGCGCTTCCACCGCCGCCGGCTGCGGCGTGGCGGCAGCCGCCCCACTTCCATCACTAATCCGGCCGACCACCGTGTTGATCGCCACCGTCGCGCCTTCCTCCACCAGAATCTCGCTCAGCACGCCCGCCGATGGCGACGGAATCTCGCTATCCACCTTGTCCGTCGAGATCTCAAACAGCGGCTCGTCCCGCTCCACCTTCTCGCCCGGCTTCTTCAGCCACTTCGTCAGCGTGCCTTCTACTATGCTTTCCCCCATCTGGGGCATCACAACGTCGGTCATGCCATCGTCTCCTGCACTATCTCTGTCTGGAATGCAAAGACCTTTGCGAACTGCTCCACTACCGCCTCGCGAACCTCGCCCATCGAGGCGCCGCAGCCCAGCTCCTTCATGGAAGTCACCGGCTTCGTCAATCCGCATGGAACAATGTAGCGGAAATAATTCAGGTCCGTATCCACGTTCAGCGCCAGCCCGTGCGAGGTCACCCATCGCGACAGGTGCACCCCGATCGCCGCCACCTTCGCCTCCCCTACCCACACCCCGGTGCAGCCTTCCTGCTGCCGCGCCTCGATCCCGAACCCCGCCAGCGCAGCTATCATCACCTGCTCCAGTCCCCGGACATAGGCAACCACGTCGCGCTTCCATTCCCGCAAATCGAAAATCGGATACGCCACTAGCTGCCCCGGGCCATGATACGTCACATCACCCCCGCGGTCCGTCTCGTGCAACTCGATCCCGTTCCGCGACAACACCTCTTCGCTCGCCAGCAGGTTCCGCTCCTCGGCGTTCCGCCCCAGCGTGATCACGTGCGCATGCTCCAGCAGCAGCAGCTGATCCGCGATCAGCCCCTTCTTCCGGCTCTCCACCAGCTCCCTCTGCAACGCATAAGCCTCGCCGAATCCCATCCGACCCAGCTCCCGTACTTCGCAACTACGCATGGATTGCCTGTCCGTATACCGCGTTGAACGCCTCGCCCACCGCTTCATACAGCGTCGGATGCGCGTGGATCGTCGCGATCATCGTCTCCACCGTCGCCTCGGCCTCCATCGCCGCCACCGCCTCCGCGATCAGCTCATACGCATGCGGCCCGATGATGTGCACACCCAGAATCTCCCCGTACTTCTCATCCGCAACCACCTTCACGAATCCATCGTGGCTTCCCAGAATCGTCGCCTTGCTGTTGCCGAGGAAAGGAAACTTCCCTACCTTCACCTTGTATCCCTTCTCGCGAGCCTGCGCCTCCGTCAGCCCCACCGATCCGATCCCCGGCTCCGTATACGTCGCTCCGGGAATCCGGTTCTTGTTCACCGGCCGCCACGGCTTGCCCGCCATGTGCGCCACCGCCACCATCCCTTCCATTGTCGCTACGTGCGCCAGCTGCGGCGTTCCGGCAACCACATCCCCGATTGCGTACAGCCCTGGCTCCCCCGTCTGCTGATACTCGTTCACCTTCAAGAACCCGCCATCCGTCTCCGCCCGCGTATTCTCCAGCCCGATCTTGTCCGTGTTCGGCTTGCGACCCACCGCCACCAGCAGCTTCTCCGCCTCAATCGTCTCCTGCTTGCCCGTTTTCAGCGTCACCGTCAGCCTCACGCCCCTGGCAGTCTTCTCCACCTTTTCCACACGCGCACCCGTCTCGCACGCGATCCCCTGCTTCTTGAAGCTCCGCTCCAGCTCCTTGCTGACATCCTCGTCCTCCACCGGAACCAGCCGCGGCAGCATCTCCAGCACCGTCACCTTCGATCCGAACCGCGCGAAAATCGACGCGAACTCCACTCCCACCGCCCCCGCGCCGATCACCGCCAGCCTCGCCGGCACCTGCTTCATCTCCAGGATCTCGACGTTCGTCAGTATTCGCTCCGGATCAGCCTCCAGCCCCGGTAGCATCCGCGCCTCTGATCCACTCGCCACAATAATGTGGCGCCCTTCCAACATCCGCGTGCCCGTCGCCGTCTGCACCTCCACGCGCCCTTTCCCCTTCAGCGTCCCAAACCCCGCCACCGTCTCCACCTTGTTCTTCTTCATCAGGAACTCGATGCCCTTGGCATGCTTGTCCACGATCCCCGTCTTGCGCTTCAGCACCCCAGGCAGATCCAGCCGCGGATTCTCGCAATGGATCCCCTGCTCGGCCGAATGCTGAAAATAGTCCCATACCTCAGCCGTATGCAGCAGCGCCTTGGTCGGGATGCAGCCCACGTGCAGACACGTCCCGCCAAGCTTCGGAAATTTCTCAATTAAAGCGGTTTTCAGGCCGTACTGGCCGGCTCGTATGGCTGCGGAATAGCCTCCAGGCCCGCTGCCAATCACAATCAAATCATGGGACACCATAACATTCTACCAGTCCCACGTTTGGAAACCTGACGCGCTTGTATCGCATCTCACTACATAATTGATCTATGTGGTCCGCACTGTTCGCCGCCCTCCTCTTTGCCCAGGCCCCCGTTAACTTTCCCATCAAGTCCATCCGCGTCGAAGGCAGCCTGCTCTTTTCCCAGGAAAAGCTCGTCCAGGCCACCGGACTCAAGATCGGTGACCCCGGCACGCCCGACAGATTCGAAGCTGCCAAGGATCGCCTCATTCAGTCCAACGCCTTTGGCAGCGTCGGCTACCGATATGAACCCTCCTCGGACGGCCGCGGCTATGCCGTCACCTATGAAGTCGCCGACATCGAACAGCTCTACCCGTTCCGCTTCGAGCGCCTTCAAGCCGACGACCACGCCCTCCGCGCCCATCTCAAGCAACGCTTCCCTCTTTTTGAGGACCGCATCCCCGGCAGCCGCGAATTGATGGACCGTTACCGGGAAGCAATCAGCGCCTTCCTCAACAACGCCCCCATCACTGCCCGCCTCACCGGAGACCGTCCCGACCAGCTTTACATCATGTTCCACCCCTCCGGCACGCCCCCTGTCGTCGCCGAAGTTGACTTTCGCGGCAATGACGTCATCCCCACAACCGTCCTCCAACTGGCCATTCACGGTGTTGCCGTAGGCATCGAATACCGCGAAAGCCGCTTCCGCGAGTTGCTCGGCACCAGCGTCCGGCCCTTGTACGAAGCCCGCGGCCGCGTCGCTGTCGATTTCCCCAAGATCCAGGCCGAACCCGTCTCCTCTGTCAAAGGCCTTAAAATCACCGTTGACGTCGTCGAAGGCCCAACCTACTCCTTCGGCCACATCACCGTCGAAGGCACACATACCCTCAACGAGGAACTCGTCAATGTCGCAGGACTCAAGGAAGACGACCTCGCCAACTTCGACCAGGTCCGTGAAGCCCAACAGCGTATCCACCTCGCCATGCGCCGCAACGGCTACATGAAAGTCGCCTCTAGCTTCGAGCGCAAACTCGATGACCGCAAAAAAACCGTCGACCTCACCTTCCACGTCACCCCCGGCCCCGAATACCGCTTCGGCAAGCTCTTCATCAAGGGCCTCGACCTCCACGCCGAGCACGAAATGCGCCGCATCTGGGGCATGCAGGCCGATCAACTTTTCAACGCCGACTACCCCGACTTCTTCCTCAACCGCCTCCGCGAAGATCAGATCCTCGAAAACCTCGGCGAAAATACCCGCTCCCGCCTCGCCGTCGACGAGAAAACCCTCAAAGTCGACGTCACCCTCGAATTCGCCCCCGAACCTCCCCAGGAAAAAAAGCGCCCCGGACAGCCAGACTAGACTCCCCCTCAAAAGGCCCACCGAACCCGTATCACTTGCCCCTCATGAACTCCTCCCTCACCACCTCAACCGCGGAAGCCGTTTTCGTATTCACCGGCCCCATCTTTGATTCCCAGGAAATCGATGTCATCGGCCCCGGCCGCGTTGCCGTCCCCACCCATTTCTTCAAAGTGATCCTCGTCCTGCGCCCCCACGACAGAACTCTCCACGCTTCCATCCTTCCCAATCTCGATCCCATCCCCCAGCCACTCGATGCCTTCTTTGTTTCCGCCGATGAAGTGGAACGACGCACCGGCCTTGGCTTCTTCTCCTCGCTCGATGACTCCGCCATGCTTCAGCGCTGAGCCGCCGCCCGCAGATCCGCCGCCGTCGGCGGATGCAGCCGGTTCGCATACCCGCTCAGCCGTGGCAGCAGCCGCAGCACCGGAGCCGCCAGCCGGAACACATCCCTCGCATCCACCCGCACGTCAAATCCCGCTCCCGGCAGCAGTTCATCGGCCAGCCCGTACAACGATTCCAGCTCGCTTGGGTCCTCCACAGGCAGCCGCGTCCGCGTCGGCCGGCTCTCATCCCGCACCGCAACCACCCCGATCTCGGAAAACAAATAGCACATCCTCGCCACATGCGAAGGTTCCAGATCAGCCGCCCGCGAAACATACGCCAGGTTCGTCTTCGTGATATCCAGCTGATGCGGCTGCACGAACAGCGGCACCGGCGCGAACGCCGCATGCGCCGACTCATGCCCAATATCGGAATCCCAATCCCAATCCTGCCCCAGCTTCCGCGCCGTCACCAGCCACACATCCGGCTCTCCGCTCTCTCCACTCCTCCACGCAACCCCATGGTTCCGCATCGTCGAGCACGGCACAATCCCCCGCCGCGACTCCGCTGTCAGCAACGGCTCCTCATCCAACCGCAACCCGCCGTCGGAAGAATAGTAAATCGCCCACGGCTGCACATGCGTCCGCCAAGTCAGTATCTCCTCAATTTCCTCCTCCCCCACCAGCCCCTGCGACACCATCGCATCCCGCCGCGCCAGCCGGTTCGGTATCTCCCGCTTCAGATACTCCCCGCAATTCTCCACGAATCGCTCCACCCGCTCCGGCTCCACATCCAGATCCGCATACAGGCTGATCGATGCCGGCAAATAGACATCCAGCCCCGAAGCCAGCCCCGAAGCCAGGCGCTCCCGCACGCCCTCTACCACATGCACCGTCGTCTCATTCCACGGCAACCGCTTAGGCCGGGAAGCTGTGAACAAGCAATTCATAGATCTCCAGAAATTCCGGCGTCTTCATCTGCTCCCGCGTCCGCGGCTTCGCAAGCGTCGAATCGATCACCTTCAAAATCCGCCCCGGCCGCGGCTTCAACAACACCACCCGATCGGCAAGCAGCACCGATTCGCGCAGGTCATGCGTCACCAGAATCACCGTACATTTAGTCTGACGCACCGCCTTCAACAGCAGTTGCTGCATGCTGTCACGCCTCGTCTCATCCAGCGCCCCGAACGGCTCATCCAGCAACAGCAGTCGCGGCTCCACGATCATCGTCCGCGCGATCGCCAGCCGCTGCCTCATCCCCCCAGACAGCGCCTTCGGAAACGAATCGGCGAATTCGCTCAGCCCCATGAACTCCAGCCACTCCTTCACCTTTCCGTTCGCGCACTCTCCCTTCTCCTGCAACCCGAACGCCACGTTCTCCCGCACCGTCAGCCACGGAAACGCGTTGTAGGACTGAAACACCAGTCCCCGCTGTGGCGACGGCCCTTCTATACACCGCCCCTCAAACCACACCTTGCCCGTAGTCGGCGAATCCAAACCCGCCGCCAGTCGCAGCAGCGTCGACTTCCCGCATCCGGACGGTCCCACCAGCGAAATGAACTCGCCCTCCAAAATCGTCAGGTTGATCTCCTCGGCCGCCGTGATCGAGCCGCCTCTCTCATCCAGGAACACTCGCGTGACATCTTCAAACCGCAACGCCGCATTGTCGGTCACTGCCATCGGAACATTCTGCCTGCACCCAGTTTAAACATCCGGTCCGTCAGCAACCCAAGCAACCCGATAAAGAGGATTCCCGCAAATACCCGGTCCGTCTCCAAATACCGCTGCGACTGAATCACGAAGTAGCCGATCCCCTTGTTCCCCGCCACCAGCTCCGCCAGCACCAGGTACGACCATGCCCACCCCGCCGCGATCCGCATATCGTCCCAAATCGCCGGCATCGCCCACGGCAGCACGATCCGCCGGATGATCTCGAACTCGCTCAGCCCGAACGTCCGCCCCGCCTCCACCAGATCACCCGGCACCGTCCGCGCATCGTCGGCAAACAGCAGCACCTGCTGAAACACCAGCCCAATTGTGATCACCGCCATCTTCTGCAAATCATCGATCCCGAACCACAGAATGCACAGCGGCACCAGCGCCGCCACAGGCAGATACCTCGTGAACCCGCACAGCGGGTGAATCACCCGCGCCATCCAATCCACCCGCGCCGTCATGATCCCCAGCGGAAACGCAACCAGCGTCGAAAACAAAAATGCTCCGCCAACTCGCACTATGCTTGGCCAGAGGTGCCCCTGCAAAAAATCCACCGTCAGCAGCTTCCGGAATCCCGCCAGCGTCTCCGCCGGACCCGGCAAAAACACAGGATCCACCGTCCCTGTCTCCGTCAGCCCCACCCACAGCGCGGCCAGAAACACCAACGGCGCCGCCGTCATCACCCGCCGCTGCCAGATTCCCATGGCCGCATGTTCCATAGGATGCTAATTGCCCGCCGCAGCTCCCACCGGCGTTTGCCCGAAGCAGTACTTCCTTAGCTCAGCATGAATCGCCGGATCAAACTCCTGCTTCAGCCGCTGCCAGATCTTCTCTCCGTTGCCGTTCTCCTCCAGCTTGAACGCATTCGTCGATTGAAATATCGAGGATGTCGGACCCTCGGGCGGTTCGATGTAGTTCACTTTGATGTCTTCTGCCGTGTCGTAAGCTCGATCCTTCTCCAGCCACGTCACAAACTTCCCCTCCAGATGCTTGCGCATGTAGCATTTCGCAAACAATTCACTGTCTGCGTTGTGGATGCAAAAATCGAATGGCCCATGCGGAAGGATGCAGATCGTCATCGACTCCTTCAGTAGCTCCAAGTTCTTGATCACGTCCTCTTTCTTCTCCTTGGTCAGCCTCCTCCGGTCGGCGGTGTTCTTTCCACCCAATCCCGCCGTGGCCAGCGTTTGCAGGAACTTCGATGTGACTGAATGATTCTGGCTTTCCCTCAGGAAGTACATGTACCGGACCCCGGTCTTCATGTTGCCCAATGCATGATCGGCAAACTCCCCGTCGCTTTCAATCGGTTGCCCCGTCCGCACGATCACCTCGCTTCCATCCTGCAACTGCCCCGGCGTGATCGACTTCAGCTGCTCATACGCCATCAGCACCGCCGCATCCACGTAAGTGAATTCCGGCCGCACATAAACATCCTTCTCATCCATCACACCCTGGATCATGACGGCGGCGTCCTTCAATGCCTCCCGGCATGCCGCCGGTGTCAGCTGCCCCGGCTGCTCGAAATGCACGAATGTCCTTCCGGCAAGATCGCTCGGCACATCGTCGCGGTCCACCGAGGCGATCATGAAACACCGCTCCGGCTGAAGTCCCAGGCCCCCCATGAACAATCCCAACTCGAAGATGCAGTTGTCCCGCGGGACGATCTTCGCCTCCCCGCGCTGCTCGGTCGGATCATCCGGTGTCAGAAGCACCGCGAAAAAGTCCACTTCCTTGCACGCATCCAGCAACGATTGCAGTGTCTCCGTGCTCGGCGCGAACGTGTCTCTTTCCCAAATCTGCACATCCACACTGCCTTGCAGATGAAACTGCAGCGCCCGGGCCAGCGGTGCGCTCCTCCCGCTCGATGCAACGAACATTCTCTTTTTCCGCATTTTTTTCTACCTCGCTGCTTTATGGATAAATCCAGGATCAACCACCGAATCCGCCTTCACCGCTCGCCCAATCACTCCCGCCTCTTTCCATATCTCCGCCGCCCGCTCCGCCACCTGATACACCGGCCCACGCACGCCCTCTGCTCCAAAGTAAGACCGGTTCCTCTCCAAATCACAAAACTTCGCCCCGCTAAGGATCGCCCCATACTTCGCCGCGTCCACCTGGAAATGCGGCGCCATCACCTGGTTGGCTTCCGCCGCGTTCGCCTTCCAATAAGCAATCGCCTTCAAAAGCGCATTCACTATCTTCTGCACGTCTTCACGCGACGATGCCATCACCTCGTTGTTGAACGCCAGGCAATCCACGATCAGATCCGGGTGATCGCTCGTCGAAGCCAAAATGTGACCCCCGCCCTCCTCACGCGCCATCGTCAGCCACGGCTCCCAGATCGCCGCCGCATCCACCTTGTTCGTAATGAACGCCGCCCCCGCTTCCGATGTTTCCATATCCACCGTATTCAAATCCTCCACCTTCAGGCCATGCTGCCGCAACATCGCCCGCACAAAGAATTCGCTCGGCAACCCCCGCTGAAACGCCAGCCTCTTACCCCTCAAGTCCTCGAACTTTTGAATCCCTTTTTTCGCTACGATCCCGTCACCGCCCGTGGATTCATCAATCGCCATCACGACTTTCGTCTCCAGGTTGTTCCCCGCCGACATCACGAAATAATCCACCGGCGCCGCCAACCCGTCAATCCGCCCCGCCTTCAGCGCGCTGTTCCGCTCCGCCACTCCCGTCAGCACAATCAGATCCACATCCACTCCCGCCTCGCGAAAGAAGCCCTTTTCCTTCGCCAGGTAGAAAGGTCCGAACCCCACCCACGGTCCAAGCCCGATTCGGTACATCTTTGTTTGCGGCTTGGAACCGCAGCTGGCCAGCAAAATGATCAGCACGAAGAATGCACCAGATGCATGTCGGAAAGTTCTCATATTCGCCCGGCCGGATTACGAGAAAGATATCACGGCGCAAGGAAAAAGAAAACTTGATTTAAGCCGGACGGCTTCGCCCTTCCTTTTGATACCGCTCCAGTAACCCGCTCAAGTTCTTCACCATCTCCGGCTGCTTCAGATAAAGATTGTTCTCCTCCCCCGGATCCTGCGCCAGATTATAAAGCTGCCCCTCCGCCTCGCCCGGCTTCGCCTCCAGCTTCCTCGGTTCGCTGAACCCGCCAGACCCCAGCCCCAGCTCCAGCTTCCAATCCCCCTTCCGGATCGAAAACATCCCTTGCGAGGAATGATGTACCACCGCATCCCGCGAACCCGCCTTCCCCTCCAGACACGGCAGCCACGAAAAGCTATCCTCCCCCGCATCCGCAGCCAACTTCACCCCGTCCATCTCCGCAACCGTCGCCAGCAGATCCGTCAAGCACGACAGCTGAGTGCTCACCACGCCCGCCTTCGCCTTACCCGGATACCTCACGATAAACGGAATCCGGTGCCCCGCCTCCCAAATATCCGCCTTCATCCCCCTCCAGTGCGCATTCGCCCGGTGCGGAAACTTCGCCTTATCCTCCGGCGTCCAGTGCGCCCCGTTATCCGAGGTAAACACCACCATCGTGTTCGACCCCAGCTTCTGCTCCTCCAGCGTCCGCAGCACTTGCCCCAGCAGTTCATCCACCTGCACCACAAAGTCCCCGTAAATCCCACCCTTGCTCTTGCCCTGAAACTGCTTCAGCGGTACCCACGGCGTGTGCGGCCCCGTCAGCGGCAAGTACAGGAAAAACGGCTTCGAAGCCTCGCGCGCACGCTCCCGCAAGTAACCCGTCGCCTGACGCGCCAGCACCGGCAGCACCTCTTCAATCTTGAACGACGGCGCCATTGGACCCTCCCGCCAGAACACCCCGCGCGGCTGATTCCTCCCCGGCGTTTGATCCGTCGCCTGCTCCACCGCCCGGTCATTTTCCACATACAAGTACGGAGCCATATCCAGCGATGCCGGAATCCCGTAAAAATAATCGAACCCGTGATCGTTCGGATTTGGCCGCAGCGGTTTTGAATAATCGGCAGGCTCCTGATCCCCCAACCCGAGATGCCACTTCCCCACGCAGCCCGTATGATACCCGCGCGAGCGCAGCAAACTCGCCACCGTCATCCGCCCCGGCTCGATCAGGTTCTTCGAATACCCATTCAGCACCCCGCTCTTCAGCCGCGATCGCCAGCAGTAGCGCCCCGTCAGAATCCCGTACCGCGTCGGCGTACACACCGAGCTCGGCGAATGCATGTCCGTGAACCGCACACCTTGCGCCGCCAGCTTGTCCGCATTCGGCGTTGGAATCTGCGAATCCTTGTTGTAGCACCGCAGATCTCCCCACCCCAGATCGTCGCAAAGCACATAAACAATATTCGGCCGCGTCGCCGCTTTCAGTGGCAGCGCCGATGCGGCGGCCGCTTGCAAAAACTGCCGGCGGTTGCTCACTGTACCTTCTCCAATATTTCAATGTCCTTGTAATAAACTTCCAGTTCGTTGCGCGGATTCAGTTGCAGCGCGAACCGCCCCTCTAGCGGCCCCGGATCATTCCGCACCTCAGACATCTTCATCCCGTTCACATGCACAACCACGCGCCGCCCGTGCGCGGAAACCGTCATCCGGTTCCACTCCCCAACCTTATAATGCGGCGTCTCCGCCACAGGACCCGTATGCACCAGCCACCCGCGCTTGCCCGGATGCTGCAACCCTCCCACGTCGCGAGTCGGGTCCACCTCCACCTCATACCCCATCGCCGGCGGCGCTCCCATCCGGAAAAAGAACCCGCTGTTGCCCTTCACCACCTTGTAATCCAGACGCACCGTCACATTCGAATACTCCGCCTCCGACATCAGAAACCCCCGTTGCCCCGCGCCCGGACCATGCGTACCCTTCACTGCTCCATCCACAATCGCCCAATCCCCGCCGCCATCCTTCTTCCAGCCGCTCAACGTCCGCCCGTCGAATATCCGCCGCCACTGGTGACGCCCCAACTCCGCGATCCGCAAATTCCGCCACCGCACCTCCGCCGGCGAATCCCCCTTGAACGAATGCACCTGCAGCCCGATAAACCCCTCCAGATCCTCCGAATCCACCAAATCCGCGCACGGCACATGATTCACCCACGTCCGTATCCGGTCCCCGCGCGCCTCCACCAGATACTGATTCCACTGATTGTCCTTGAACGCCCCCTTGCACTCCGCATCCGAGGAAGTGTTGTGCACCCACCCCCGCCGCGCCTCATCGTAAATCCCACCAGACGCCCCCGACCGCTCGCTCGCGATCTCCACCTGGTACCCGTAAACCCGCCCCGGGTGATGACGCCCCACCGCCGTATCGTAAGCATGGCTCCGAACCTGCACTCCCGAATTCAGCCGCGGATCCACCTTCACCTCAAACTCAAGCAAAAAATCCCCATAACTCTTCCGCGTGCACAGGAACGTATTCGGACTCCCCTCCACCGTCGTCCCGACAATCTCTCCATTCTCCAACCGGTAACTCGCCTTCCCGCTGCGAATCTCAAACTCGTCGAGATTCTTCCCATTGAACAGCGGAACCCAAGCCTCCGCTGCAAATCCGCTCCAGGCAACAATTACCATCCATACAAAGCGCATAGTGTGTTGAGTGTATCGCACACCGCATCTCCTGCTACCACCCAGAATCGTGCGTTGATTCTATCCGTGTTCATCTGTGTTTATCCGTGGCCAATATTCTTTGTCCTCGAACTAAACCCGATCCGCCACCACGTACGGCTTCCGATACTCCCGCCTCAACATCCCATCCGCCGCCGCGTCATTCACGAACCGCATCGCCGCCGCGTCAAACCGCACCTCGCGCCCCAGCCGGTACGAAATATTCCCCAGATGACACAGCGCCGTCGACAAGTGCGTCTCCTCGATCTCCGCGTTCAACTCCTGCCACCGCCGCGACCTCACCGCATCCACGAAATTCTGCATGTGATCCTGATTCGCCGGATACTCCACCGCCGCCTCAGGCTTCTTGTTCCGCCCCAGCGTCACCTCGAACTCCCCATTCGCCCGGATATGCAAATGCCCCTTCGTCCCGAAGAAATCCCAGCTCATCGGCTCCGCCGTATAATGCCCCCGGATCTCGCCCACGATGGATGACCCGTCCGCGTAACTCCACGTTACCGTCTGCGTATTCGGCGTCTCCGCCTGATCCTTGTACCCGAACCTCCCGCCGGTCGAATACACCCGCCCAGGCAGCCCCTTCTTCATGCCCCACCGCGAAATGTCCACCAGGTGAATCCCGTTGTTGCCCAGCTCCCCATTGCCGAAATCCCAAAACCAGTGCCAGTTATAGTGCACCAGGTTCTTGTGATACCTCTGCATCGGCGCCGGCCCCAGCCACACATCCCAGTTCAGCCACGCCGGCGGCTCCGACGGCTGCTCGAACCCGATCGAATTCCGGTTCCCCGGAAAGAACCACTTCGCCTGATACACATCGCCCACCACGCCCTCGTGCACCATCTGCACCGCCTTCCGGAACCGCCCCCAGCTACGCCGCTGCGTCCCGCCCTGCATCACGCGTTTATACTTCCGCGCCGCCTCCACCAACTTCACACCCTCGAATATATTGTGCGAAACCGGCTTCTCCACATAAACATCCTTGCCCGCCTGACACGCCCAGATCCCCGCCAGCGCATGCCAGTGATTGCACGTCGCGATCAGCAGCGCATCCACTTCCTTGTCCTCCAGCGCCCGCCGCAGGTCTGACTCCAGCTTCGCCCGCTTGCCCGTCTTATCCAATAGCGTCTTCGCAGCCGCCTCCGTCCGATTCCCGTCCGGATCGATCAGCGTCGCCACCTCCACATGGGGAAGCGAAGAGCATTCCCGCAACAGATCGTTGCCGCGCCCTCCCATTCCCGCGATCGCCACACGCACGCGGTCATTCGCTCCCGCCCACGATGCCGAAGCAAGCGCCGAAGAAGATGCAAGCAGATATTGCCGTCGCGTCATGATGGCGGTATTGTACCGCCTTACCGCTTTCGAACGGGGCCCGTGTTCACCGACACCCGTGCCCGGAACGTCATCGGGCGGTGTGAACCACGCGTCCCGATCACCGACATCCGCCACAGCCCCGCCTCCGGATTCGTCATGTCCCACCGCCTCGAAATCCGCCCAGGCGTGAAACCCATCTCCTCCGCACCAGGCCCGAACTGCCGCCCCGACGGACTCGTCAAATACAGCTCCAGCGTGTGCTTGTATTCGGACCACATCACGTGAACCCACGCCGATCGCGAATTCTTCGGCACCGTGAACTGTTCCGTCCACCACTGCTCAACCGCCACCGTTCCTTCGAACCGTTTCTCGATCGCCGGCCCCTCCGGTGGCTCACCCCTTTCCTCTGCCGGAGCGCCGCCCATCGCCAGCGCCGCTCCCGGCGCATGATTGCTCGACACCACCGTCGTCTGCGCTCGCGGCGCCTTCTGCGCAAACTCCTCGAACACAAACGGTATGCTCTGGCTCGATATCTTCTCCCCGCGCGTCACGTGCACATGCAGGTGCGTCCCAAAACTGTAGCCGCTCGAACCCGCCGTCGCCAGTGCCTGCCCCTGCTGCACGATATCTCCCGTCCGCACGCGGACCGATCCCGCCAGCAGATGCGCATAGTGACTGTAGAAGCCGTCCCCATGATCAATCGTGACGTAGTTGCCGAACCCGCGCGTCCGCAGGTTCTGCCGCAGCCCAAGATCACGCGCCGTGACAATCCCGCCTCTCATCGCCACCACTTGTGCGTTGCCGCGCGGCGCAATGTCATAGGCGTGCAGACTGTTCCCCCAATGCGAAAAGCCCCCGCGCGGACCCTGCGTCACCACCCACGGCACCCCAGCCGGCGTCGGCAACTTGTATCCATTCGTCGAAATCGCAAGCCGGAACGGCAAGCTCGATCCGCCCGTCGGCGAACTCACCAGTAACATATACTCGCCCGCCTCCAGCGTCGGATAGCTCACCTCCAGCCGCTCCGCCGAACCCTCCTCCGCCAAGAGATGATGCAGATAATTCCACCCGCCCGACGCCGTGTACCGCGCGATATTCACCACCGACTCCCCGTGAAACCCGGAACCCGCAATCCGCAGCCGCGTCCGCCCCTCCCCATTTACCTGCTCCACCCCCGTCACCGTGGCCGCGCCCCTTTCCGCCGCTCCTTCTATCGTGAACGTGCCCTCCGCCATCCCCGCGTCATTCGCCAACACGCGCACCTTCCACCTGCCCGGCCGCGACGCCGCCGCAAAACCCGCAACCGGCATCTGCGTCACAAAGCACAACGCCTGAGCCGCCGCCGGCATCGCCGGATAACTCGTTCTCAGCGCCACTTGCCCGCCTGGCTCAATCCACTCCACTCCTACAACATCGCCGCGCCTCAACCCGCCCGCCTGAAAACTCACAAACACCTGCGCATCCCGAACCTCGAACCTCTCCCCCTGCTTGGATACAGCGCACCCCCGGTCGTCCGCCTCCGCCCCCATTTGCAGCCTGCTCACCCTCGGCGCCCCGGCTAGCGTCGCCACCAGCCCCAATCCCGCCACCAACCTACCGCCGCGCATGCATACACGTGCCATCAAACCATACTTAGCATCTTGGGGCAGCGAAGGCCCATCAGAGGAATCCCCTAATCCGCCTTGGCTGATTCGCCTTACGCCGCCCGCTCGCCTACCGGTCCCCCCACTGCTTCTCCAACATCCGCGCATATTCCCCAGACGCGTACAGCTCGAACTCAAACTCCCCCGCCGCTATCTCCGCAAACACCGTTGCATGCTGCCGGCACATATATAGATGATCCGAGTACCGGTAATAATGCCGCACGAACTCCTCCGTCAGCATCTCCCGCCCAGGAACCTCCGCTAGCATGCAGTTCAGCCCGATCGCTCGCATGAAGATCGCCTTGTAATCCGCCACGCCCCACTGCGTCAGCTTCGTCACCACCTTCGCCGGTGTCTGATCCACCAGCATCTGCGCGAAACTTTGAAACTTGTACCCCTTCACTCGGATCGCCGGCTCCGATTCGGCATAATCCAGGCACTGCTCAATCCACCGCGTCAGATCACGCCCCACATAAAACAGCATCCGCAATTCGCAATACCGCCCGTCCAGCAGCCTCTGCTCCAGCTCATCCTTGCTCAACTCACCCGTCGGCAGCAGCCCCTGCAGCATCAAGCTTGCCCGCGAACTCTCCACCAGCCGCCCAGGACCGCTCGAATCGGAAAACGGATGCAATATCAACGGCGGCAGTACACGTTTCCCGCTCCTCGGCCCCGTCAAGTCGGTCATCGCCATTTCTCCCTCCTCATCGGTTGTTCCGCGCGGGAATGTTAGGCTTTGCCCTTACTTCCTCGCCTCCAATACCACATCCACTTCCACTGGCTTCCCATCTCGCAACACTTTCACCCGCACCGTCTCCCCTACCTTGCTCGAACGTAGTGCGTACGTAAAGTCGTACAGGTTCTGGATCGCCTTCCCTCCGTATTCCACCAAGATATCTCCGCCCTTCAACCCTGCCTTCCCCGCCGGTGACCCCTCCCGCACATCCGAAAACCGAACCCCGCTCGGCGGCTCCGCAAAGTCCGGAATGCTCCCGAAATACGGCCCATACCCGGACCCCGTTCCCGACCCCGCCGATACCGGCCGCGCCGGCGCCTCCACCTTCACAAACTTCGGCCGCTCCTCATCACCCGCCAGCCTCTCCGTCAGCCCCGCGATGAACCCCAGCAGCTCCGCCGCCTCCGCCCCCGCAATCTTGTCCCATGTATCGCTCGGCTTGTGATAATCCGCATGCAGTCCGCTGAAAAAGAACAGCACCGGAACCTGCTTCGCCGTGAACGACGTGTGATCGCTCGACCCATACCCCGTCTGATCGGAAAACTCAAACTTCAGCCCCGCTCCACCCGCCAGCTTCTCCACCGTTTCTTTAAACGTCGTCCCCGTCCCCAGTCCCCCCACGTACACCTTCTTATCCCTGATCCGCCCAATCATGTCCATGTTGATCATCGCCGCCGCACGCTCCAGCGGATACCGCGGATTGTTCACGTAGTAGCTCGAACCCAACAGCCCCAGCTCCTCCCCCGCGAACGTCATGAGCACCACGCCCCGCGTCATCCGTGGCCGCGACCCGAAATACCGCGCCAGTTCCAGCACCCCTGCTGTCCCGCTCGCATTATCATCGGCCCCCAGATGCGGCGTCCCCGCCTGCGACGGCGACAGCGAATGCTGATACCCCAGCCCCAGGTGATCGTAGTGCGCGCCAATCACCACATGTTCATCGGTCGTTCCCGGCACGTAACCCACCACGTTATGCACCGTCCGCGTCTCCCGCTTCACTTCCACGTTCAGATTCAGCGTCAGCTTCCCCGCCAGCGGAAAACTCTGCGGCGTCAGATCCTTATCAATCGCTCCCAGCAGTTCCTTCAAATCCTTCCCCGCCGCCGACAGCCACTTCTCGGCCACCTCCGCCTTCACATGAATATACGGAATCCCCGCATTGCTCGGACCCACTGTCCGCGCAAACGTCTCCAGCTCATCGCCCGAATTCTCATGATTCGCGCTGTCGTTGATGAAAATCACCCCGCGCGCACCGTGCATCTTCGCATTCACCGCCTTCGAAAAGAACTGCGAATGCTCCGTGTACACCTTCCCCGCAAACACACTCTTTTCATCGAACTCCTGCGGCTCATGCCGCACTACCAGCACGAACTTGTCCTTTACATCCAAATGAAAGTAGTCGTCGTAGTTGTACTCCCGCGCCGTGATCCCGTATCCGGCAAACACCACCCCCGCCGAAAACGTTCCGCTCGCCGAAAAATTGAACGGCACATAATCCTTGTTCAACTCCAGCTTCTGCGCGCCCTTCTCCGTCACCGCTTCCAGCCGGTTGTTCTTTCCCAGCTTCGCGTTTGTCGTCACCTGGAACGGCTGCAAATACCCGCCGTCGCCCAGCGGCTGCAACCCGTAACTCTTGAACTGCTTCGCAATATAGTTCGCCGCCTTCTCCAACTCCGGCGTCCCCGAACCACGCCCCTTCATCTCCTCCGACGCCAGGTGCTTCACATGACCCACATACCGCTGCGCGTCAAACGGCGGCGCCGAAGCCCCGCACAAAACCAATCCCGCCGCGAAAACCCCGATAATCCGTTTCATAATTATTTCTGCGTCGCCGCCGGCGACAAACTCACCTGGCAGCAATTCTCTCCTGCGTTCTTATGCACCGCCTGATACCCCAATTCCATATCGATCAGCTGCCGCAGCGCCTCCCACTGCACCGATCCCGCCAGCCGCCGCCCATTCAAAAACATCGTCGGCGTCGAACTCACCATCAAACTCCGCGCCTCCGCCATCGATTTCTCCACCTCCGCCTCCGCCGCCTTCCCCGCCACGCACGCCTCAATCGCCGCCGCATTTAGCGACTTCGCCTTGTAAAACTCCCCCGCCTTCTCCTTGAAGTTTGCCTCCGTGATCGATGCCTGGTTCTCAAACACCCAATCGTGGTAATCCCAAAACGCCACCGGCTTCTGCTGGAACACGCACCGCCCCGCCACCGCCGCCGGCTTTGCCCACGCATGGATCTGCGTCAGCGGATAATCCTTGAAGTACAGCCGCACCTGCGTCGGATACGCCTTCAGCAGCTTCTCCCGCAGCATCTTCGCCTCTTCCCGGCAATACCCGCACTGAAAATCGCTGAACAGCACAATCACCACCGGAGCCCCTGCCGTCCCCATACTCGGCTGCAAATCCGTCTTCAGCTTGTCCAGTTCCGCCTTGAACGGATGTTGCCGCACATCGTACACCGTCGCCGACAATATCTTCAGCCCGTCATTCGATACATAGAACAGCTTCTCTTCGCTCACATTCCCCAGCGACGCCCGCACCATCACTTCCTTGAACCCTGGCACTTCCGACGCCTTCATCTCCCCCACCGTCACCGTCACCGGCGGACTGTACGGAACCACGTGCCTCACATAATCGGCCAGCGTCTGCTTGTCCATGGCCGACTTCGGCTTCTCCCCCGCCTGCTGCGCCGTCACCAGCGCCATTCCCGCCAATAACAACCCAAGTACTCTCACTTGTCCATCTCCTCTTACATCACCGGGCCAATCCGCCACGGCACAAATTCCTTATGTCCCAAACTCTCGGAAAACGTCTTCTCGCCCGAAGCCACCCGCAGCACTAAATCGAAAATCTCCTCCCCGATCTTCTCTACCGTCGCCTCCCCATCGGCGATCCGCCCCGCGTTCACATCCATATCCTCGCTCATCCGCCGGTACGTCGCGCTGTTGGTCACCACCTTCACTACAGGCACCGTCGGAAACCCGCTCGCGCTTCCGCGCCCTGTCGTGAACACGAACACGTTCGCTCCTCCCGCCGCCATCCCCGTCAGCGACACCGGATCATACCCCGGCGTGTTCATGAAATTGAATCCCGGCGTCCGAACCCTCTCCGCATACTCCAGAACATCCATCAGCGGCGACGCCCCGCCCTTGATCACCGCTCCCAGCGACTTCTCTAATATGTTCGTCAGCCCGCCCTCTTTGTTCCCCGGCGATGGATTATCGTCGAAGCTCCCTCCCATCCGCCGCAGATAATCCTTGTACCAGCTCACCATCGCCAGCAGTTTCTCGGCCACCTCCCGGTTTCGCGACCGCTTCACCAGCAGATGCTCCGCCCCAAAAATCTCCGTCGTCTCCGACAGAATCGGTATCCCGCCCAACCCCGCCAGCTTGTCCGAACAATAGCCCAGCGCCGGGTTCGCCGTGATTCCGGAAAACGAATCCGACCCGCCGCACTCCAGCCCCAGCACGATCTTCGATGCCGGCAGCTCCACCCGCTCCACCCCCGCCGCCTGCTCAATCATTCGCCCAATCTCTTTTCGCGCCGCCTCCACCGTCGCCCTCGTCCCCCCCGTATTCTGCAGCGTCATCCCCACCAGCCGGCTCGCATGCGGAGCCCCCGGTCCCAGGTAATGCTCCACCTGGTTCACCTCGCAGCCCAGCCCCAGAATAATCGCCGCCGCCACGTTCGGATGATCCAGCACCCCCGCCAGCGTCCTCTGCAATTGCTTGAAGTCCGGCCCCATCGACATCCCGCACCCCTCCCCATGCGGAAACGCCACCACTCCATCCACGTTCCCCGGCAGCTTCTCCTGCTCATAGCTCCGCGCGATCAACTCCGCCGTATGCGCCGCGCAATTGCTCGCCGCCACCACCGCCACATAGTTCCGCGTCCCCGCCCGTCCATCCTCCCTCAAGTACCCGCGGAACGTCGGCGCATTCTTGGGCGTCACAGGCAAAGCAATCTCCCCGCTCGGAAACTCGTAGTGGAAGTGAATCTCCTCAAACGCCACATTGTGCACATGCACATGCCGCCCCGGTTCAATCTCCACCCGCGCGCGCCCCATTTCCTGCCCATACCGCACAATCTCCCCACCCGCCGCGATCCTCTCCAGCGCAACCTTATGCCCCGCCGGTATCGCATCCTTCACCTCGAGCTCCCGCCCACCGGCCCTAACAGGCTGTCCCGCCGCCAGCGGCACCCGGGCAATCGCGACATTATCCCGGCCACTCAAATGAATAGCCGCATTCTCCGCCGTCGGCGGTTTTGCAATTTCTACCAGACTCATAGGCGAGGCTATCTTTCTCTAGCGTACCAATTACCGCAGCAACACCGTCTCGGTAATCTGCTCCCCAAAATGCACCCGCAGCTTCCCACCCACCGGATGGATCCAGATCCCCGTCGCATCCGCCGGAGCCGCTATCTGCTCCGGCCCGTCCACATCCTTATACCTCCCCGGCGACAATCCCTGCAGCAGCTTCCCGATATGCACATGCGCATGGCACTGCGTTCTCACCGTGTACGCGTTGTAGGCGATCCCCCACTCTTCTCCCCAATGCTCCTTCGCCTTCTCAATCGCGCCCCTCCACAATTTCGCCTGCAACTTCTTCGGCAGCTCGCTCAAATGATGCCCGCCAGATCCATGCACCCGCGGCAGCGCCAGCCACCGGTTCGGCTTCCGCGGACTGTTATCCTTCAAATAGAAAATCTCAGCATCCGCCGGCTGCTTCTCCGCCTCCTTGCACAAGCTGCACTCGCGCGCCTCCATCGTCTCCGGCTTCGCCGGATCGCAGGCGCAACTCGACACGTCCGCCATCATCACCGTTGTCAGAAAAAGTGAGGCTCCGAGCCCCAAGCTCCGCATTCCGCTCATTATACTTTGAAGAGGTGCCCCGCCGAATCCTCATCGCCGGCGCAGCCGCGCTGGCCGCCTACCTCCTCTTCTTCCACGCCATCGGAAACGTCGGCCTGCTCAGCGCCGATGAGCCCCGCTACGCCTCCATCGGCCGCCACATGGCCCAATCCGGCGATTGGATCACCCCCACCCTCTGGGGCCAGCCATGGTTTGAAAAACCCGCGCTCCTTTATTGGATGATCGGCGCCGCTTTCCGCGCCGGCCTCCACCACGAAATCGCCGTTCGCCTCCCCATCGCCCTTGCATCCACCGCTTTCCTCCTCTTTTTCTGGCTCTTCCTCCGCCGCCACTTCAACCCCAACGCCGCCCTCTACTCCACCCTCATCCTCGCCACCTCCGCAGGCTGGCTCGCCTTTTCCCAAATCGGCGTCACCGACCTACCTCTCGCCGTCACCCTCTCCACTGCTCTCCTGCTCGCCATGCCCTGGGCCTCCGGCCAACCCACCTCTCGCCTCTGGCCCGCCGGCCTCTTCCTCGCTCTCGCCATCCTCGCCAAAGGCCTCGTCCCCCTCATCCTCATCCTTCCGGCCCTCTGGATGGGCAGAAACCACCTCGCAAAACTCCTGCCACCGGCCCTCATCTGCATGACCGCCGCCGCCCCATGGTATCTCCTTTGCTATCAAATCAATGGCGCGATTTTCTTCAACGAATTCATCCTCAAACACCACTTCTCCCGCTTCTCCGCAACCGACCTCCAGCACGTCCAACCCTTCTGGTTCTACCTCCCCGTCCTCCTCGCCGGCCTCTTCCCCTGGACCCCTCTCACCGCCTTGCTGTATCACTTGAAGAACCCCCTCCAGCACGACCTCCGCATACGCTACCTAACTCTCTGGTTCCTGGTCGGTTTCCTTTTCTTCTCCGCCTCGGTGAACAAGCTCCCTGGCTACCTCCTCCCCATCCTTCCCCCCCTCGCCGCCCTCCTCGGCATCTCCCTCGACAAAGCCTCCACCCGCTGGCCCCTCGCCCTCTCCGCTCTGCTCCTTTCCTTTATCCCTGTGCTCGCCGATATCCTCCCCCAATCCCTACGCAGCGGCATCTCCCGCGCCGATTTCCCCCCCATCCCCTGGATCTGGCTCGCCGCCGCCCTCATCACCTCCCTCCTCATCCTCCGCATCCCTACCCGCCCCGCCCTCCTTCTGATCACAACCCTCACCATCGCCGCGGTTACCTGGACCAAGCACCACACCTACCCGATCCTTGACGAAACCGTCTCCGCCCGCTCCCTCCACCGCAAAATCCCCCCCAACGCCGGCATCTGCATCGACCAACTCCACCGCACCCTCCACTACGGCCTCAACTACTACTCCAATAAACTAATCCCCGACTGCGAATCCCACCCCGCCCCCCTCCGCCTCTCCGTATCCGGCTCCCGCATCCAACTCCTTCTGCCTCAATCCCAATAAAACATTTCTTGAAAGAAATGTTTTATTCCTGTCGATCCTTTTATTTTATGCTCTCCTCCTCCCGCCGCCCCTTCTACGCCCAACCCGACCGCATCTCCACTCCCACCTGCTCCAAGCATCTCGTCCACACGCTCCTCCTTCCTCCGCCCCTTACGTTGCATATATGCCAGTTGACCGATTCAACGAGACCGTGGCGGGGGGTCTAAATGGCAGATGTCGTTGAGCAACACCTGCCTGTATTGGGCTGGAATTTCCGGATCAGCGGCTACGACTCTGCGCCCTCATCACGACGCGTATGAGTTTGATAAGGAACTAGTTGGAGCGGGGCACGGAACATCGTTTAGAATCCGAGGCGGAGCCCGAAACGAAACATGCGTTCGTCGATCCCTTCCCTGCCGACACCGCGAGTGGAGGTGATCTCCATGAAACGGCTATTGGCGACGTCGGAAATGGGCGCATTGAAATGCGGGGTGTTGGTGACGTTAAAGGCCTCGGCGCGGAATTGGAGGCTCATGCGCTCGTTGACCCGGAACGAACGAAAGATGCTTCCATCGAAGTTGATGATGCCGGGGCTCTCGAGTATATTCCAGCCGGCGGTTCCAAAGCGGGCCTGCCGGACTTGGCCGAAGGCGGCGGGGTCGTGCCACCGCTGGCCGGGACCCACACCACCTAACTTTTGCACGCTGGAGCTGAGCAAGTCGGCCCGCTGGGCGCTGCCCGGGGCATTGAGATCCGTTCCTGGCGCGGTAACAGAGTAGGGTTGGCCGGAGAGCGCCGAGAATAGACCGTTGATCTGCCAGCCGCCGATCAACTTCGCCGCCATGCCGGAGGTGGCGTATTTCTTGCCGCTGCCGAAGGGAAGCTCATAAACCCCGCTGAACTGGAAGTTGTGGGGAATATGGAGATCGGTGACGGCGCGATTGAGGTGGAAGAACTCAGGCAGATGGATGCGGGGACTGCCGTCGGAATTGATGTTACCGGCAATGCCCATGTTCTTGGAAAAGGTGTAGGCGAAAAGAGCTTGGAAGCCTTGAGAGAAGCGCCGTTCCAGCTTGGATTGGAGTGAGTCGTATTTGTAAGTGCCGAGGCCGGTGACCTGTATGGTGTTCGCCATGCGGCCAAAGCGGACGGCGAGAGGACGGCTGGGATTGCCGCCGCCGACGAGGCCGGCGTTGCGGTTCAGGTTGCCGAGTTGGTTGACGGCGCGCGTCGCGACGTAGGCCGATTCCGCCACCCAACCGGAGGAAAAGCGTTTCTGCACGGCCAAGTTCCAGCTCTGAATATAGCCGCGAGTCCATTGGCCGGGGATCACGGTGTTTGCCTCCACAAAGGGGCCGATGTCGATAATGCCATTGCCCAGAGCCGGAGCGACGATGGCGGGGATGCCGTCGTCAAAGCGGCTGGCGGCGGTCCAGGAGTTGAGTGCGGTTTGATTGAAGGGGATGAGCAGAGGATGGTTGGTTCGAAATGGGCGGCCGAGGTTGTAGGGATCGTTCGTGATGCCGTAACCGGCCCGGACAACGAAGTCGTCGGTGATGCGGTAGGCGATGCCAACGCGGGGCACAAACTTGCCTTTGCTTTCCTTAACACCGCAATTTTTGGGGACGACTCCGACGCCACAAACCAGCATCTTGTTCTGGGCGAAATCATACTGTTCCAGTCCGCGGTCAGCGCGCGTGGGGAAGGGGAAGTATTCCCAGCGGACACCGAAATTGACGGTGAGTTTTTCACTGACCTGCCACTGATCGCGGAGATAGGCGGAGTAGAGGGAGAAGCGGGTGGTGAATTGATCGGGCACCATCAGGAGGCGGCCAAGATTGTTGGTATGGCCGAGTAGAAACGAGGCCCATGAGTTGTATTCGGAGGTATTGGGAGCGGCAGGCTGGCCGGGGCGGGCCCGGAAGCTGGTCTGGCCGGCGGCGAAACCGAATCCGCCGGCGGCGCCCCAGGGAGCGCCGACGAACTCGGGCTGGGTTTGGTTCAATTGCTGCTGGTAAAGATCGGCGCCGAACCGGATCTGATGGCGTCCCTTGTTCCAGTTGGCATTGCCTACGTACTGGAATTGGGGATCGCGATTGATGTAGGGCATGAAGTTATTCGGGTGGCCGAAATTTGTGAAGCCGCCGACCTGGAACTGGGGCAATCCTCCCTCAAAGAAGCGGGAGCCGTTGGTACCAGGAAGTCTGAGGACATCCCGGCCGACGTTTTCGGTAAGTCGCGGCTGGCGGGAATCGCCCTGCATGCGGGTCCAGCCGAAATAGGCGTCGATGATAAAGGACGGGCTCTGGACGTAGGTAGCGGCGAAGGTCGTGGAGTAGGAGTTGCCGGTGGCGAGGCCGACTTGGCCGCCGGCCACGGGAGGTCCGCCGAGGTTTTCGCCGAAGAAGCCGGGGTTGGCGGAGCGGTAGTCGAGGATGGAGACCCGGGCGTAGGTGGTGAGTTTGTCGGAGGGGTTGTAGTTGATTTTGGTATCGAGGGTATCGCGATCGAAATTGTAACCACTGCCGGCGAAGTAGTTGTTCACGGTGCCGGAGGCGATGGGGGCCGGGAACAGAGCGGCGATGCGGGCCGCGGCCGGGCTGAAACGGCTGGCGGGAATGCGGTTATTGGGGAACGGAGAACGGTCGAAGTGATCCGCGGTACCGGTTGCGGGGTCGAAAATGGGGCGGGCGGAGGGCGCGCCGGAGAGGTCTCCCTGGCGCATTTCAGGGGTGGGAATGGATGCCAGCGAGGAAGCGAATTTGCGGTCACGTGTCCCTTCATAGCTGGCGAAATAGAACAGCTTGTTCTTAATTATCGGACCGCCGACGGTGCCGCCGAATTGATTCAGGATGTACTTGGGATTGCTCTGGCCCTGCGGCAGGAAGAAGGGTTTGGCTTTGGTGGCGTTCGAGTTGTAGTATTCGAAGGCTGAGCCGTGGAGATCATTCGTGCCCGACTTGATCTGGACGTTGATCGCCGCGCCACCGGCCAGGCCTTGCTCGGCATCGAAGGAGTTGGTGACGACGTTAACGGTTTCGATGGATTCCAGGGCGGGCACGTAGGCGACGATGTGGGGGAGCCATACGTTGGTGGAGGAGGCGCCGTCAATGCGCGTGTTGTTGGAACTGGAACTGGTTCCGTTGACGTTGAACTGCAGGGCGCGGGAGGGGTTGGCGGGAACCGAGTGAGCGTTGCGCGGAGGAGAGAACCCCGGGATGGTGACGAAGAGATTCTGATAGTTGCGGCCTGGCGGAGTGGGTACGTTGAGCAGTTCCCGGGTGGTGACTTCGGCGCGGATTTCTGCGCGATCCGTTTGAAGAGTGCCCGCGGAAGCTTCGACGTTCACCGACTCGGTGACCTGGCCGATCTGGAGGACGACATCACGGCGGGAGACGTTGTTGATGATGACCACGATGCCCTGTTCGCGCTGGGTCTTGAAACCGTCTTTAGACAGCGTCAGTTCGTAGTTGCCGGGCAGGAGGGTGACAAAGGAAAAGTTGCCGCTCGCGTCGCTGGCACCTTGGCGAAGCTGGCCCGTATTGGAATTCTTGAGAACCAGCTGAACACTTGCCATGGCGGCGCCGGTTGAATCGCTGATGGTACCGACTAGCGATCCGTACAAGATCTGCGCCTGCACGGGAACAACGGAGAGGCAAAGGGCGAACAAGGCCAACCGGATGAGCGTCGTGGAAAGCATTGTTGGATGACTCCTGCTAGTACATTTTGGAACTGAGCTTCGGGCAAGTATACATAAGCGGGGATTCGCGTGGCAAATTTCATCAGCTTCTCCTGAACCAGCTTGCGCTTGGACTTGTACTCCTTTTCCGCCTCAGTGAGCTCCCTTTTCTGTTTGGCCGTCCGTTCCTTGTTCTTGGCTTTATTCTTGAGGTCCTTGACCTTTTCACTCTTGTTGATGATTGTGTCGATGATGTTCTCACCCAGCGAACGCCAGCCTTCTATGCGCTCAACGGCGGCCATGGCCTCGGGGTTGTCCAAGCCAAGATGCGACGCAAGGTATCGTTATCCACATTCACTAGCGGAGCGCTTTCCCACTTGCGGGCCAGCAGCGTGGCGGAGGTTCCTGCCATGGCTATGTCCAGAATGCCACCGGCGTCGATCTGCGTCATGTTTGCGCCGTCATATGCAAGCACTGGCAGGAACGACACGAGATCCTTGACCGCGTTCTCCGGATTCAATTCGTTGGGCGAGAGGCCGATGCCGTACTCCGACAGCTGCCTCAATGCGCGAGTCGGAGCAAAGTCGAAGACGAAGCAGACGGGCTTTAGAACCTCTTCCTCGTTTGGATTGTCCCCATTCGGATTTTCGATGCACCACGGCGACTGCACGCGGAATGCAGCCTGAAAGTACGTCTCAGGCGACTTAAGATTTCGCAGCATCAGGATGGATGACCACTGCGGCACCGTGACGCCAGTGGTGAGTTTGCCGCAAGAGTTCGGCCACGTGTTTAGATAGACGATCTGGGAGGCGCTTCCCGGCCTCCCGGTCAACGGTCTTGGGTGCGCGGCGAGCAACCATCGTCCCCGCCGGCGACATAGGTTGACTGCCCCGGCAGCTTCGCCCGCCACCACCGCATGGATCCGAAAATGACAACTTCGCCAACAAATTCATCAAGTGGTTGGCTGCTCATAGCTGTTTCCAATAGTGAGTCCGGATTAGCGTCAGAGAACCAATCGCGTGCGACCCTCTGTGCCAACATGACTGAGACACCTACCCTGCCCGCAATTACTGACCTTTCAGGGGGCGGAGAGATGAGACATCATGGTAGGCGATTTGAAGCTCAATGGAGATTCCCGCATGGTCGAGTTGGCGGCCCTGGAGCGCAGGGAGGGCGAGCGCAGCGAGACCTCCCGTAGCGGAGGGGCTGCCAACTCGAGGCGAGCCGCGGCCCCGCCGGCTCCGGATCCCGAAGTCGTGGCCAAAGCCCGGCGTCGCAAGTTCACCGCCGAGTACAAGCTGGGCGTCGTCGAGGAGGCCGACCGCGCCACCGATCCGGGCGCGATCGGGGCGCTGTTACGACGCGAGGGGTTGTACTCGTCCCATTTGGTCGAGTGGCGCCGACTCCGCGACGCCGGCGCTCTGGGCGCGTTGTCCAAGAAGCGCGGCCGTAAGTCGACCCGCAATCCCCTGGCCGAGGAGAACTGCAAGCTGAAAGCCGAACTGGTGCAGGTGAAGAAGAAACTGCAGCAGGCCGAGATCATCATCGACGTTCAAAAAAAAGTCTCGGCCCTGCTGGGGATCGCGCTGCCGGAGGCGGGCCGGGAAGAGAGCAACTCGTGACGGCGGCCACTCAACTCGCGACCTCGGTTGGCTGCGCGGCGGCATGCCGCGCGCTGGATCTTCCTCGGGCCTCCTTCTACCGGGCGCGAACGCCACGACCGGAACCCGACACCATCGCTCCGCGCTCCAAACCAGCGCGGGCTCTCTGCGACACGGAGCGCCAAACCGCCTTGATGCATTTGCATTCGGAGCGGTTCGTGGATCAGGCGCCGCACCAGGTCCACGCCAGCTTGCTGGACGAGGGTATCTACGTCTGCTCGCCGCGCACCATGTACCGACTTCTGGAAGAGCAGGGCGAACTGCGCGAACGGCGCGATCAACTGCGGCACCCGGCCTACCAGAAACCGGAACTGCTGGCCACCCGGCCGAATCAGGTCTGGAGCTGGGACATCACCAAACTCCGGGGTCCGGTCAAGTGGACCTTCTTCTATCTCTACGTGATCCTCGACCTGTTCAGCCGCTACGTCGTCGGCTGGATGGTGGCCCCTGGGGAAAGCGCGGAACTGGCCAAGAAGCTGATCCAGGAGAGCCTCTCCAAGCAAGGCGTCTCACCCGGTCAAGTCCACCTCCACGCCGACAACGGACCGTCGATGACCAGCAAAACGCTGGCTTTGAAACTCGCCGATCTCGGCGTGACCAAGTCGCACAGCCGACCCTACGTCTCCGACGACAACCCGTTCTCGGAAAGCCAGTTCAAGACCATGAAGTATCGGCCCCAGTTCCCGGACCGCTTCGGCTCGCTGGAAGACGCCCGCGTCCACGGACAGGGGTTCTTCCACTGGTACAACCTCGAACATCACCACAGCGGCATCGCCATGCTGACGCCGCATATGGTTCACTACGGGCTCGCCGCCGACGTCCTCGACAGCCGCCAGCGCGTCCTGACCGCAGCCTTCCAGCAGCACCCTGAGCGCTTCGTCCGCAAACCACCGCGGCCCGCACCGCTCCCAGATGCTGTCTGGATCAACCCGCCCAAGCCCCGCCCGCCGGAGGGAGGCGAAACTCACTAATTTATGCGGGCTGGTGTCTCAAAGTCGTTGACAAGTTCCGCGAGCCGCTGACGATCAGTGACGACGTCCAGGCGGCAAATTTCACGAGACTTGCATCGATCCTCAAAAAGTGAGCGAAGCGCATGGAACTGGGCGATGTCGGCTATCTGCTTGTCGACCACAGCCTCCAATAACGTCTGGTCGTTCTTAACTTAAATAACGTCTGGTCGTTCTTAACGGCCCGGATCTCGTCGAGCGAAACTCATCTGATCTGATTCGTCTACAATGACTAAAGTTTGCTGAACAGGAGGTCTGTACAAATGCGCAATCGCATTCTCTCTCTCGCCGTGGTCTGCTCTTTCGCCATCTCCCCCCTCTTTTCTCAATCCTTCACCGGCGCCATCCTCGGCACCATTCGCGACACCACCGGCGGCGTCATCCCGACGGCCGCTGTCGTGATCGTCAACACAGGCACCAACCTGCGAACCGAAGTCCACTCCGACGAGCACGGCTACTACATCGCCCCGCTTCTGCAGCCAGGCTCCTACCGCGTCGAAGTAAGCTCCTCCGGCTTTAAGAAATACGTGCAGGAGGGCATCATCCTACAAGTAAACCAGCAGGCCCGCGTCGATGTCGCCCTCGCCGTCGGCGAAGTCACCGAATCCGTCATGGTATCGGCGGACGCGGTCACGCTGGAAACCACAACCTCAGGCATCGGCAAAGTCGTCGACAACCGCCGCATCGTCGACCTCCCCCTCAACACCCGCAACGTCTATAGCCTCGTCTTCCTCACGCCCGGCCTCGCCGGCACCGTCGGCAACAACTACGGCGACATGCGTTACTCGGTCAACGGCGCCCGCGTCCGCACCATGGACACCCTCATCGACGGCGTCACCGCCACTCACGCCACCGTCACCGGCGGCTCCGGCATCTCCGTGTTTCCCTCCGTCGACGCCATCGAGGAATTCAAGGTCATGGGCTCCAACTATCCGGCCGAGTTCGGCCGCAGCCAGGGCAACGTCCTCAACGTCATCTTCAAGTCCGGCACCAACCAGATCCACGGCAGCGCCTACGAGTTCCTCCGCAACTCCGTCCTCGACTCCAACAACTTCTTCGACAATAGAATCGGCCGCAAGCTCTCCAGCTTCAAGCGCAGCCAGTTCGGCGGCACCATCAGCGGCCCCATCAAATCCGACAAGACCTTTTTCATGGGCGCCTATGAAGGTCTCCGCTCCAACAACTTCGCCAACCGCGTCTTCACCGTCCCCACCGAGCTCGAGCGCCGTGGCGACTTCACCCGCACCTTCGCCGCCAACGGCCAGCAGATCCGCGTCTTCGACCCCTTCTCCACCCGCCCCAATCCCGCCGGCGGCTTCATTCGCGACCAGTTCCCGAACAATACCATTCCCGCCTCCCGCTTTGATCCGGTCGCCGTCAACGTCATCAAGTTCTATCCGCAGTCCAACACCGTCGGCAATCCGGTCACCAACCAGAACAACTACTCCCGGAGCGGAACCGCCCGCCAAAACCTCGATCAGTTCGACGTCCGCGCCGATCACAACATCAGCCCCACCCAGAAGTTCTTCGCCCGCTACTCGCACCGCACCTATGAGAACGACCCGCTCATCAGTTTTCCACAGGATCTCACCGTCGCCGAAGGCCGTGTCATCGAGCAGGACCGCGTCCGCGGCGCCGTAGCCGATTACACCAACACCCTCTCGCCGAACACCATCCTCACCGTGCGCCTCGGC
>VFZE01000009.1 GCA_016871315.1 Acidimicrobiia bacterium
ATCCTGTCACCTTGCTCAGGTAGGCTCGAATCGCTCCGCGTTGCTTCTTGCCTTGTACCGCGTACTCCTGAGCCACCATCACGCGCTGCACAAACTGGTATCGCCGAGGAACTCTCGGGATTTGCTCCGGGGTGAGCCGTTCTGCGTTCTGCATGCGTATCTGCATCCGGCCGCAGAACGCCTCGCCCTCTCACATTTTCAGGATCATCTTGTGTTGGAATCAATCCCGGGGGCACAATCCTGGTATCCTGATGGTTTCACCTTGTGCGGCATTGCAGGATTCACACATCAAAGAGCTAAGCTGAAGCGGGCGGTGCTGGAGGATGCGCTGGAAGCGATCCGGCACCGTGGACCGGATCAGCGCGGGTATCACTTCTCCGAGCAGGTATCGATGGGCGCGGTGCGTCTGAAGATCCTCGATTTGGAAAGCGGGGACCAGCCGGTGCGGGCTGCCGATGGCGATTGCGTCATCGTCTTTAACGGGGAGATCTACAACTACCGGGAATTGCGGGCGGAGTTGGAGAGCTACGGGCACAAGTTCCAGACGAACTCGGATACGGAAGTGGTGCTGCATGCGTGGATGGAGTGGGACATGGGGTTTCTCACGCGGCTGCGGGGGATGTTCGCGCTGGCGCTGTGGAAGGAGTCCGAGAAGCGGCTGGTTTTGGCGCGGGACCGGATGGGGATCAAGCCGCTTTATATTCACCGGCGGGGGGCGGATATCTGGTTCGGGTCGGAGTTGAAGGCGCTGTTCGCGCATCCGGGTATGGAGCGGCGTTTGAATGCGGAGGCGGTGAATTATTATCTGGCGTTGAATTATGTGCCGTTCCCGTTCACCTTGGTGGAGGGAATCGAGAAGCTGGAGCCGGGCGGGTGGCTGGAATGGCGTGACGGCGAGGTGCGTACGGGCAACTACTGGCGGCTCTATTTTGAGCCGCGGAAGAATGTGAAGCTGGAGGCGGCGGCGGAGGAACTGGACGGGCTGCTGGATGCGGCGGTGCGGGAGCACATGATCTCGGATGTGCCGCTGGGTGTGTGGCTGAGCGGAGGGCTGGACTCGTCGACGATCACGCATTACGCGGCGCGGGCGAGCGCGAAAAAACTGAAGACGTTCTCGGTGTCGTTCGCGGGGCGGAGATTTGACGAGAGCAAGTATTTCCGGCAAGTGGCGGCGCATTACGGGACCGAGCATCACGAGTTCGATCTGGGGCCGGAGCAGAGCCTGGGGCCGGCGATTGAGCAGATGGCTTTCCATAGCGATGAGCCGAGCGCGGACGCGGGCGCTGTACCGGTCTGGTTTCTGTCGCGGATGAGCAGGAAACATGTGACGGTGGCGCTGAGCGGGGAGGGGGCGGATGAGTTGTTCGGAGGCTACACCACGTACGTTGCGGACCGGTACGCGAAGTGGGCGCGGCATGCGCCGCGGTTCGCGCGGCGACTGGCGTTGCGTGCGGCGCGGCGGCTGCCGGTGTCGGATGAGAAGATCGGGTTCGAGTATAAGCTGAAGCGGTTTCTGGAAGGCACGCTGCTGGGGCCGGTAGAGGCGCATCATTACTGGAACGGAGCGTGCACGCTGGGGCAGCGGCTGGCGTTGCTGGGAGGGGAGCGGGCGCCATCGCCTGCGGGGCTGTTCCCGACGCTGCCGGAGGTGGGCGCGGTGAACCGGTTCTTGTACCTGGATCAGCTGTTGTACCTGCCGGAGGACATCCTCTATAAGTGCGACCGGATGAGCATGGCGCATTCGCTGGAGGTGCGGCCGCCGTTTCTGGACGCGCGGATCGTGGATTTCGCGGCGGGGCTGCCAGAGCATTTGAAGGTTCGCGGGGGCCAGCTGAAGGTGGTGTTGCGGCACCTGATGCGGGATAAGCTGCCGAAGGGAGTCACAGGGCGCGCCAAGGAAGGGTTCGATATTCCGGTGCAGGAGTGGCTGCGAGGTCCGCTGAAGCCGCTATTGCAGGATACGGTGACGGCGAAGCGGGTTCGCGAGGCGGGGCTGAAGTGGGAGGCGGCGGAGGCGATGATCGCGCAGCATGTGGGGAGGCAGGCGAATAACGGGTATCCGTTGTGGGGACTGATGACGGTGCTGATCTGGATGAAGCGGTGGGGCATCGAGGGGAGCGTGAGGCGGGAGGCGGTGCTGGAGAAGGCGGCGCGGTAGTTTGCAGCGGGGCGGAGGCCGCCCCACCCTAATGGACATTACAGGACAGATGCTTTTTTGATGTAGTCGAGGTTGGGGAAGACCTGTTGGAGGTAGGCGTTGCCTTCGGCCTTGATGCGTTGCTGGTCTGGGCCGGGGCCTGCGGGGGCGCCTTCGCCGTAGCCGGAAAAGAGTTCGTTGACGACGTTCATGCCTTCCACGATGCGGCCGAAGGGGGTGAAGCCCATGGCATCGAGCTGGCGGTTATCCATGAGGTTGATGAAGACCTGAGTGGTGCGGGTGTTGGGACCGGCGGTGGCGAAGGTGACGGTGCCAGCGACGTTGCTCTGGCTGGGGGGGTCGTCCTGGAGTCTTGCGTCGGACCATTTGTTGTTGACGGAGGGATCGCCATGGAGTCCGAACTGGACGACAAAGCGGGGCAGGACGCGGAAGAAGCGGTTGGCGTCGTAGTAGCCGGAGGTGACCAGTTCATGGAAGCGGTCTGCGCCGAGAGGCGACCAGTCGCGGTTGACTTCGATGACGATATCGCCCTTGGTGGTTTCCAGTTTCACCTTGTACTGGTTGGGCGGGGTGCCGGAGGAGCAGGAACTCAAAACGAAGATCGCGGCGGCGGCCAAGGGAGCCAGAAAACGATAGGAGCTCATTCCAGATATTGTAAACGGCTAGCGGCGCTGGCAGCGGGGGCAGAAGTGTGTTCCGCGCTGGGTGACGACGATGCGGCGGATGGGGGAGTGGCAGCGGGGGCAGGGCAGGCCCTGCTTGCGGTAGACGTAGTGGCGAAGTTGAAAGCTTCCCTTAGCGCCGGAACCATCGACGTAATCGGAGACGGAGGAGCCGCGGCAGGCGATGGCTTCCTCGAGCGTTTCGCGCATCGCTTGGAATAGCGCTTGGGCGCGGGGACGGCTAAGGCGGTGGGATGGCGCATTGGGGTGAACCCGGGCGCGGAACAGGATCTCGTCGGCGTAGATGTTGCCGATGCCGCGGAGGAAGCTCTGGTCAAGCAACAGGGTCTTCACGCGGGTGCGGCGGGCGCGGATGGCTTCCAGGAACAGGTGGACGGGAATGTCGAAGGGATCGGGGCCGATTCCGTGGGGTTCGGATTCCAGGCAGCGGAGGGAGCCGAACTGGCGGATGTCGTCAAAGAGCAGGACGCCGCGGTCGAGCTGGAGGACGGCCCGGGTGTAGGGGCCGGGAGGGTGGTTGAGCAGCAGACGGCCGGTCATGCGGAGATCGACCAGGAGCAGGCCGCGGTCGAGCTGAAAGAGGATGTTCTTGCCGAAGCGGCGGAGGCCGTTAATGAGGCGGCCGGCGAGGAGAGCGGGAGAGTCCGGGGAGACGCGGCGGGAGCGGAACTCGGCGTGGTGGATGCGGCGGCCGAGCAGGTCTGGCATGAGTGAGCGGACGATGGTTTCGGCTTCCGGCAGTTCCGGCACGAGGTTACCCGGCGTCGAGGAGGATGTCGCCGCCCGCAAGCATGACGGGGAAGGTTTGCTGGCGCTGGGCGGGATTGTAGGTGTTCACCCCGGAAGAGCAATCGAAGGTCCAGCCGTGCCAGGGACAGCTGATTTCGGAGCCGTGCAGAGCTCCCTGGCTGAGCGGACCGCCGCGGTGGGGGCAGACATCGTCGAGGGCGTGAAGCGATCCGGCGATATTGCAGATGGCGATTTGGCGTTCGCCGAGTTGGACGCCGATGACGCCGCCTTCCCTCAGTTGCTCCGCGGAGCAGGCTTTTTGAAACGCCATAATACAATCTAAGCTAGCATGGCCGACTGCAAGGCGGGCTGGATCGATTCCGGAGCGCGGCTGCTGGTGAGGGAGGATCTGGACAAGCCTGAGATCCAGAAGCTGTTGTTTCCCGATTTGAAAACGTGGCTTGGGCGTTGAATTGCAGCCGCGTGAGACAATGGCCGGAATGACCGCACGCAGTCATGCGGGTAGGAAAGAGCTTCCCTGGCTGGTGGTTTTCACGGGCTTGTTGTGCCTCTATGCGCACGCGCAGGAACAGCCGGTGGTAGTGGAGCCGGCGCCGAATGCGGCGATAGAGCCCGCCAAAACCGGGAAGGAATGGTCACGGGTGCAGCTGTACAAGTTCGCCGGGGGCGGCAAGATGCCGGACGGGCCGTACCGGCCACTGACGAACCGCGAACGGCTGCAACTGCACCTGCGCAACGTCTACCTGAGCCCGGCGGCGGCCTTCCGGCCGGCGTGGTCTGCGACGGTCAACCAGATCCAGAACGATCCGCCGGAATGGGACGGGACGAAGGGTTTTTTTCAGCGGATGGGGTTCCGGTTCACGGCGCGTGTGGTGCGGAACTCGATTGAGGATGGGGGAATGGCGCTGGTTGGGCATGATCCGCGGTACAAGCCATGCGGCTGTAGAAACCGGTTCCGGCGGGTGGGGCACGCGATTCTGTTCAACTTTCTGACGGTGGACCGGAACGGGAAGACGACCTTTAACGCGTTCCGGTATCTGGGCGCCTACGGGGGTGAACTGGCGGTGGCGGGGATGCTGCCCGGCGGCTACGATAGGTGGGGGGCGGTGCGGCGCGGGAACACGGTGGTCATCTGGGGTTCGCTGCACAATTTGATGCGGGAGTTTTCGCCGGAGATTCTGCGGTTGTCTGGCGGCAAACGGTAAAGGGTGACGTTTGTCCGTTACTGGGCGATTCTGAGCAGAGACGAGGCGATCTGGGCGAACATGTTGGACAGTTCGTAGCTGGAGGTTGTCTGCAGGTATAAGCCCTTCTGCTGACCCGATTGGTAGTAAGGATTGGCGATGTCGGCCGTCCCGGCGGGCTCATAGATGGTGGGAGGAATCTTGTCGCGATTGCTGATGATGGGCAGGAATTCCTTGTCGATCGGGTCGCCGCCGAAGCCCTGGAGGTAGATGGAGTGGATCATGACCTTGAAGTCGGGGTCGGCGCGGATCTTGGCGGCGGCGTTGATGGCGGTGTTCATGCTGATGGCGCCGATGGTGTTGGTGTGATCGGTGCGGAAGAAGCCGGAAGCGGGGCCGGAGGTGAACATGTTGCTGCCGACGGAGATCGTGGGGTAGTTGGACCAGTAGCCGCCGAGGTTCTTGCATAAGTTGGAGGGTGACAATCCTGGAGTTCCATAAGGGGCGCACTGGTTGTTCACCTGGAAGAGCCAGTCATCCTTGGGTCCCGAGGTGGGATTGCCGAAGCGGTCGGCGGGGGGAATGTAGGCGAGGCTCTGGCTGGTCATGGTGGTTCCGGAGGTGGCGCAGCCCGGAGGCCAGGAGGGGTTCGGATCGGACGGGAAAGACTTGCCGAGGCCGCTGCGAGCGCCGGAGGTGGCGGAGAAGGACTGCGCTTGCGAGATCACGCCGCGGACGGTGTTGGCGCCGGCGCCGCAACTGACGGGCATGTTGATGCAGACTTCGTTGTTATTGGTGGTGCAGCGGGTGCGGTTTCCAGCGGGCAGATCGGGGGGAGCAGGGGTAGCTGCGGCCGTGCCGATACGAGAGTCGACGAAGCGGCGGATGGGGAAGTCGGCGTTGACGGCATTGGGGCATCCGTCGGTGAACAGGACGATGACGTTCATGGCCAGTTTTTGGTTGACCAGCTTGATGCGGTCATAGGCAAGCTCCAGCGCGGCGGTGGTATTGGTGCTGCCGGAGCAATTGATGTTGGCGATGGCCTGGCGGACGCCGGCCGCGCCGGCACTCTTGAAGTTGGTGGAAGGAATGTAGTCAAGCAGGGCGGAGGTGTTGAAGCTGACAAGGCCGACATTGTCGTAGGGGCTGAAGTAGTGGACAAACTGAATGGCGGAGAAGACCATCGATTCACAACTGGAAGAAGTGGGCGAGATGGAACCGGGGATGGCGCCGACGGGAGTTTCCCTGGAGCCCATGGAGGTGGAGCGGTCAAGCACGAGCATCATGACGAGGTTGCGGCGGGCCACGGTGCCGGAAGCGGCTACGGCGACATGGGATTTTTTGAAGAGCCTCATGAAGTACGTGGGCGCGGTGACTTTGGCGCTGGCTCCAATCAGGAGCACGCCGTTGAAATTGCCGTTGCCGTCGATTTGCTGGTCAAAGGAAGTCACGACGTCCGAGTCGGTGTAGCCTGCGCCGAGATAACCGCTGGGGAAGTTGGCTTTGAAGAATCTGCGGGCCGATTCGGTGGCGTTAGCCTTGGCGGTGGGGAGGTCGTTGCCGAGGTTGATGGAGCGGCCGGCGGCGAGTGCGGCGGAGTCGAGCGCGGCGCCGAGTCTGCCGCGAATGACGTACAGGGTTCCGACATCGACGGCGAGGCCGACCAGGGGGATGACGATGAGCAGCAGGAGGGCGGTGATGAGAACCGCCATACCTTTTTCGCGTTTTCCTGGTGCGGGCATATTCCGTTCCTCCATCAACTGAGATTGCGCACCGCGATGACCGGTGTCTTGAGAAAGCTGAACAGATCGAGATTGCTGATGTCGGCGAAGGTTTCCGCCAACAGAGAGAATTCATCGAGGTTGAGAGCGATGATGCCGGGGAAGCCGAGGGCCTGATTGCCGGTTACGGTGGCCACCTGCCAGTCAGTGAGGTTGCCGTTGGCGCCGGGAACCGAGGACGGCTGACCGGTGGCGCTCTGCCACCTTGTGGTATTGCCGATGACGATTCGGGAAGCGATGACGTAGCGGTCGTAGTTAGGGCAACTGCCGGGATTCTGATCCCAGCCCGGAATGCCGAGGTTGCAGGTGTTGGGGCCGACGCGAATGACCTTGGTGATGATGACGGCGCCCTTACCGTTGGGATCCGGGTCCCAGCTGCCGGGCAGTGTCATGTTAAGGCCAGGAGCGGTTCGCAGCAACGCGCGCTTGGAGGCGGGCTGGGAGAGGTCGATTCCGCGCACGTTCAGCACGTTGGCATTGCGGCAAAGCTGGCCGGCGACCAGCGTCCTGGTGAGGCTCATGCCGATGGTGTAGCCTCCCGCCAGCAGCATGACGAGGAAGGGCGCCACAATGGCGAACTCGGTAATGAAGCTACCTTTTCGTGATCTGTTGGATCTTGTCATGGCGATGTAACTCTCCGAGCTCATGGCGCGGGCGGCACGAGCATGCCGATGGGCAACCCCTGAAGGACATCCGAAGTAGTGGCGGTCAAGCTGACGCCGGAGCCGGGCGTATAGCTGGGCAGCGGGAGCATCCATTTGCGCGGGAAGTCCTTCACTTGAACCTCGATGACATTGCCCGTCTGGTTGACGAAGTTGACGATGTTGCCATCGGGCATGGTGCGCGGCAGGTCGGCCTGAGTGACGGGGGTGTCGAGATTGTCCGGCGTGTAGTAGCGGACGAGAATCTTTTCGGCTACGTCGGGATTGGTGAGGAAGCCCGCGGCATTGTCCTGCACGACCTTGCGGATGCAGCCGGTCTGGGTGGCGCACGGCATTCCCTTGTAGTGCGGGGTGAAGGTGACGGCAAAGCGCACGCCGGCGTTGACGGCGCTCTGGAAGGTGCTCTGGAGGAAGATGACCAGCGAGAAGTCCATCAAGCCGAAAAACAAGGCCATGAGCGGGAGGAAGCCGATGGCGGTTTCCACGAGCGTGTTGCCCTTGCGGCGTCTGGAGCTTGCCTGGCGTAACCTCGAACAGGCGGTTTTCATCATGCTAGTGCCTTCAAGGTACTTCGGAGCGGGGCGGGGAGAAATCAGAGGTTGTCCTGAATTCGAGGGAAATGATGGCGGATACGTATGTGCCGTCCACCCGAGGAGGTTTACCTTAGTTCACGCGCGCCGCGGGCATAGAGTGCGTTGATATACTGCTCGGGGAAAGTGCTTGTTCGAATCCTGGTGGGCCTGGTGGCTCTGCCGATGCTGGCCCAAGATCCCGCGCCTCCGCCCCCGGCCAAGGAGCCCGCGGCTCAGGCTGCCCGGCAGCCGGCTCCGCGAGGCGAGCTGAATCTGCTGGGGCAGGTGAACAGCTCGGCCGGAGAGAGCCGGCGCAACGAGAACATCCAGTTCAACCTGATCGACAACAACGCGATCAAGGAATTGAATATCCGGATGGGCACGGCGGCGACCATCGTGCAACCGTTCCGCGCCGAGCAGAGCTATTTCGGCGCGGAGTTTGGCACCCCGCCGGCCGCGGCTCTGCATATGGGGCCGGACCGGCTGAACCCATTTCACGGCTCACTGCACTACACGCACGCCAACAGCCTGTTCAGCGCCCGCTCCTTCTTCCAGGTGGGTCCGGTGCAGCCGGCGCGGGAGAACAATTACGGGTTTCAGTTCTCCACCGGACTGTGGCGCGACGCGGCGCTGACGATGGAAGGATCGCAGAACAAGATCGGCGGCAACGTGAACGGGAATGTGCTGGTGCCGGCGGCGGAGGAGCGCACGCCGGTGGCCCGCGATCCGGCAGTGCGCGCGGTGGTGGAGCGGTATCTCGGGGCCTACCCGAACGAGCTGCCCAACCGGACCGACATCGATGCGCGTGCGCTCAACACCAACGACACGCAGGTGATCAACGGCGACAGCAGCCAGTTGCGGCTGGAACAGGGACTGGCGCGCGGGGACCGGATCATCCTACGCCATCAGTACACCTTGCAAGTGGTGGACGCGTTTCAGTTTGTGGCGGGGAAGAATCCGGACACGACGACGAAGTCGCATGCGGCGCGGATCACATGGAACCGGCCCTGGAGCGGGAACCTGGTGACCGACGTTTCGGCGGGTTATGACCGTGTACGGTCGCTGCTTGTGCCGGAGCCGAATGCGGTGGGGCCGCTGGTGCTGACCGGACAGGCGCTGGATTTCCTGGGCCCCAGCGAGTCGCTGCCCATTGACCGTGCCGAGAATCGCTTCCGGTACGCGGCGGGCGCACAGCATAGGGTGGGCCCGCATCAATTCAGCTACGGGTTGGACGTGCTGCGGCGGCAGATCAACGGCAGCGAGGATCAATCACACAGGGGCATTTTCTTTTTCGCGAACGATTTCGGGCGCGACGCGATCACCAACATCCGGCTGGGCACGCCGAGCCGTTACCTGCGGGCGATCGGGCAGATTCACCGCGGGTTCCGCACCTGGGACACGAGACTCTACTGGGGCGACAACTGGCAGATCGGGCCCGATTTTTCGCTGAATTACGGCATCCGCTATCAGGCGGCGTTTGCGCCGGACGAAGTGAACGATCTGTCCCGGCTGCCCTATGGCTGCGACTGCAACAACGTTGCGCCGCGATTCGGGTTCGCGTGGCGGCTACCGCGGCAATGGGGCCTGTTGCGCGCAGCCTACGGAGTGCACTACGGGGAGATCTTTCCGGTAACGTATCAGCAGACGCGTTTCAATCCGCCGGGCAACCTGACGGTGGTTGTTCCGGAACCGTATCTACCGGATCCGTTGCGGGGACTGCGTCCATCCGACCTGTCGCCGGATGCGAGAAGCAGCCTGCGGCTGCTGGACCCGGGACTGAGAGTACCCTATTCGCACCAGTACAATCTCAGCTGGGAACCGCCGCTCGGCAACACGTGGAAGCTGCAGCTAGCCTATGCCGGCAGCCGCACGCACAAGCTGTTCATCATGTGGTACAACAACCGGGCGCGGCCGGTGGAGGGGATTCCGCTCACCAGCGCCACGATCAACCAGCGGCGGCCGGACCCACGTTTCTTTGACGTGCAGCGGATCGTGAACGGCTCGCGCGGCTACTATGACGCAGCCAAGGTGACGCTGCTGGTTCCGCGCTGGCGGGGGGTGAGTTTGGATGCCTCCTACTGGTTCAGCAAGGCGATGGACCTGGGCAGCGATTACACCAACGTCGCCTATGACCGCGACGGGAGGCTGTCGCGGAGCCAGTTTGAGGACGGCGTGCAGGCGGACATGAAGGGTTTGAGCACGTTCGACCAGAAGCATGCGTTCCTATTGCGGGCGGCGTGGGAGTCGCCTTCGGCGCCGGCGGCGGGGCGATTCTGGCGGCGGATTCTGGCGCGGTGGAGCCTGTCTTCGGTGCTGCTGCGGAAAAGCGGCACGCCGTTTGAGGTGCAGTCGGGCTCCGACGGGCCGGGCTTCGGCAACGTGGACGGGCAAAACGGAGACCGCGTGCATTTGCTGGATCCGTCGATACTGGGCCTCACGATCGGCCATCCGGACGTGGCGCGGGCGCGGATGCCGCGGACGGCATTCGGTTTCATGCAGCCGGGCCAGTTGCGGGGCTCGATCGGGCATCACGTGTTGCGCAAGGGGATCATTTCGAACGTGAACGCGTCGGTTTCGCGGAGCTTCGCGCTCGGCAGGGACCGGACGATTCAACTCAGCGCGGAATCGATCAACCTGTCCAATACGCCGCAGTTCGCCGAGCCGAACCGCGACCTGGCTGCGCCGAGTTTTGGGACGATCACGAACACGCTAAACGACGGCCGGACTCTCCGGTTCAGCTTGCGGTTCGGTTTCTGAGGACAGCGTTTTCAGCTTAATGGTGAAGTAGAATGTGCTGCCCTCTCCGGGCGTGCTATTCACCCAAATCCGGCCGCCCATCATGCGGACAAGCTCGGCGGAGATCGAAAGCCCGAGTCCGGTTCCCCCGTAGCGCCTGCTCATCGAGCCGTCGGCCTGGCGGAAGGGTTCGAAGATCTTGTCCACGTGATCCTGGGCGATGCCGATGCCGGTGTCTGTGATCTCAAACAGGAGGGATTCGCCGCCCTTGGAGTCCGTGCGCCTATCCCTGCGGACGTACAGACGCACCGCGCCCCGGGGCGTGAACTTGATGGCGTTCCCGACCAGGTTCACCAGGACCTGGCGCAGACGGAACGGGTCTGAGTGCAGCAAGTCCGGGCAGTCCTGGTGGACGCTCCATTCCATGGACAAGGAGCGTTGCCTGGCGGTAACGGCCAACGGCCGCACGGCCGCATCGAGGACCTGGCGCAGGTGGAAATCCTCACAAGACAAGCGGAGATAGCCGGCCTCGATTTTCGAGACGTCGAGAATGTCGTTGAGAATGGTCATCAGCGACTGGGCCGAAAATTGCAGCATGAGCATGGATTCCCGCTGGCCGGCGTCCATCTCGTTGTCGAGAACCAGTTCCGTCAAACCGAGGATGCCGTTCATCGGTGTGCGGATCTCGTGGCTCATGTTGGCGAGGAACTGGCTCTTGAGGCGGCTGGATTCCTCGGCCTTCTCCTTGGCGGCCTGCAAGTCCTGCGTGCGGTCGGCAATGACCCGCTCGAGCATCTGCTGGCGGCGCATCAGGCGGCGGACGCGCCAGGCATGAGCGGTGCGTACGAGCCCCGCGGCAAGCACGGCTCCGAGAAGCAGCGCCCACCAAGTGAGATACCACGGCGGCAGAATTTTGAACTCCAGTTTCGCGGGCTCGTGACTCCAAACCCCTCTGCCGTTTCTGGCACGCACTTCCAATTTGTAATCGCCAGGCGCGAGATTGCCGATCTGCAACTGCCTGCCGCGGGCATCCGTCCAATCCGGAGAGAGTCCGTTCAGCCGGTACCGGAACCTGACCTCGCCTTCGTTTTGGAAAGTGGTGGCGGTGAACCTGGCGAGCATGGAACGCTTTTCGTAAGGGATCCGGAGAGGATTTCCGGGCAGCTCCTCCTGATCCCCGAAGCGGACAGCGGTGAACATGACGTTGGGCGGGCGGAACTCACGGCCGCTCTCGCGTCTGCGGAAACGGTTCAGCCCGTGGCTGGTGCCGATCCAGACACCGCCGTCTTCGGCGGCCAGGAACGCACCCATGCTGGTATCGTTCCATGCCAGGCCCGTCTCTTTGTTATATTGCCTCCAATTGCCCTGATCGAGGACGTCGACGCCGTTATCGGAGCCCACCCACATGGCGCCAGTGTTGTCGAAGCCAACAAAGTAGATCATGTTGGAACTCAATCCGTCTTTGGTGGAATAATGCTTCGCGCGCAACCGCCGGCCATCGTAGTGAAAGCGCGACAGGCCGTGCGAGCCGGTGTAGGCGATGACGACGCTCCCGTCCGGCCCGGCGGCTGCCAGGCGCACCGACGCGCTTTTCAGGCCATCGTTGATTCCGAAGCTCTTCCAGAGGCGGCCATCCAGCACGGCAAGTCCGTTACCGCCGGGCGACCAGATTCTCCCCTGGGCATCTTCCACGCAGGCAAAGGAGTTCCCCAACGAGTCTGGCCCATGAACGGGCTCCAACTGGAATCGTAGTTGGCCGCGCTCGCGCAGCGAACGAAACAGCCCCCTTCTGGTACCGACCCACAGGGTCCCGCGGCTGTCCCAAAGCAGGCCCAGAACCATCGCGTTGTCGAGGCCCTCCTTTTTGCCCCAGTGGGTGACGGCGCCGGTGGGGGTATTCACGGAAAAGAGCCCGCGATCAAATGTCCCTGCCCACACGGTCCCGGGCTCGCCGATCTGGAGCCACATCGTCTCGCTGAATTCGGGCAGCCCATGGCGCGGCCATCTCTCCCATACGCCATTCCTGTTCCGGTGCATGCCGCGTTCGGTACCCGCCCACAGCGTGCCCTGACTGTCTCGCTTGATGCTCCAGACGGTTTCACTGGCGAGGCCCTGCCCACGGCCCCAGGTTTCCCAGGCCGCATAGCCGTTCCAGCGCGCCAAACCAAGGCCTCTGGTACCCACCCAAACAGAACCTTCGCGGTCTTGCAAGACCGTGGAGACGGTATCAGTGGGCAGCCCATGGCTCTCGGTGACATGGCGCCAGAGGCTGCCCTTGCCGTCGGCTTCGAGGATGCCCAGCCCGGCCAGGGTGGGTGTGAGGATCCTGCCCAGATGGTCAAACGCCAGATGGCCTTCGGTAATCGCCTCATTGGGCGCGGGGTGAACCGTGCGGAATCTGGATGGGCTGCCCTGAGTCCCGGTCCAGATCAGGCTATTCCGGCTGCGCGCCCAAATGCGTCGGCGAGTGTCGGAGGCAATGGCTCCCCACAACTGTTCGGGCACTCCCGCCTCCGGCCCGTAGACATCCAACCGCCCATCGACGAGCCGGCACAGGTTGCGGCCGCAGCCGTACCACACCGTTCCTGAGCCGGCATGGACGCCGGTGGAGGGGCGGTTGCCCCTAGAATCGGCGGACTTGATCAGGCGGAACCGCCATTCTCCCTCCGGCCCCCGGCTTCCTTGCGCGAGCCCTTTGTCGGTGGTGATGTAGAGGTTGCCTAGCTCATCGGAAGCAATCGTATCCTGTCCATACATCTGGTAGGGGAGGCCAAGCTCCACCTTCTCGAAGGCCTTTCCAACCAGGCGCGCGGCTCCCGCCCTGGTACCAACCCATAGGTTGCCTCTGGTGTCAACATGGAGAGTTTCCACCAGCCCGATGGGCTGTCCGCGTTCGGCCGGATAATGCTCGAATCTTTCTCCGTCATAGCGAAACAAGGCATTGCCGGTTCCGACCCATAGAAAACCGGACTTGTCCTGGGCCAGTGCCTGGATGCTGAGGTTGGTGAGCCCTTGTGCGCGGTCAAAATGGCGGAAGCTGTAACGCTGTGCAAGCAGGGGCTGGTACTGTGCCGCGGAAAGTCCCAAAATGAGCAGGCATACTCCTGCCGGGCACCGATTCCGGCGATGCTGGTGGCAAAGCTGGAGGCGCGGCAGGCTCAGATCACGCTACTCCCCACAAACCGCTTATCGGATGCAGAAGTCAGCTTAATGGGAGATAATCGTTTACTTTGCGGCCGCCCGGCTCATGCCTTCCTCACCGGCGGCTCTGGTGGGCAGGTTGAACCGAAAGCGGCTCCCTTTGTCCGGGATGCTATCGACGGTCAAGCGTCCACCCATCATCTCCACCAGGGCCTTGCTGATGGATAGGCCGAGGCCCAACCCGTGGTATCTTCGAGCCAAAGAGACATCGGCCTGAAGGAAAGGCTCGAAGATCTTGCGCAAGAGCTCCGCGGCAATGCCGATACCAGTATCAGCAACCTCAAACCAGAGGAAGATGCGGCCGTCCGGATCTTCCTCTCCCTTCCAGACCCGGACACTGACTGCACCCTGTTCGGTGAACTTCACCGCGTTGCCGGCCAGATTGGCGAGCACCTGGCGGAGACGGAACGGGTCTCCGATCAGGGCGGCGGGAACAGCCTCATCGACGCTGCAGCTGAGATCGAGGCCTTTTTGCCGGGCGGCGGCCTGCAGGGGGTCAAGCGCGCCGTTAAGGATTTCCTGAAGCTGGAAGCTGACCTGTTCGATCCGCACGACGCCGGCCGACAAGGCAGACTCGTCGAGGATGTCGGTGACGACGGTGGCCATGGATTTCGCGGAGGCCCTGATGATGTCGAGCGCCTCGCGGCTTTCCGGATCGGGATTGCCGGCCAGTATGACCTCGGTCATGCCGAGGATTCCGTTGAGCGAGGTGCGCAGTTCATGGCTCAAGTTGGTGATGAGGTGGCCCTGGGCCTTGGAAATAACCTCGGCGCGATCCCTGGATTCCATGAGCTCTCTGGTGCGCGCCGCGACTTCGGTTTCCAGCCAAGTTTGTCTCCGCACCAGCCGGCGCACCCGCCAGCGGAACAGGGCGTAGGCGAAGCCAAGGGCGAGCAACCCAGCTGCGGCAATCGCCCACCATCGCAGGAACCCGGGTGGAGGGTATACGGATTCGCTCTCCAGGCCGTTCCTGCGCCCCCAGTGCTGCCAGGCTCCATACCCGGTCCAGCGCGCCAATCCCCGCGCGCGTGAGGCGAGCCAGAGGCCGCCTTCGCGGTCCTGGGTGGCCGTGCGGACATCTTCCCATTGCGCGCACTGATTCTCGCCGGACATGGCGCCATGCCAGCGCACAAGCCCGGCACGAGTGGCGACGATGCCGTCCAGGCCGTGGCGTTTGCCGAAATCGAGGAAGTTGCCGCACTGGGCATGGGCCGGCGGGCCGCGCAGACACAGAAGCGCGAAGCAAACGGCGAGATGAACCAGATACCGCTTGCCGTAAGAGGGGAGCAGAAATCCTCCAAAGAAGTGACCAATCGCGCCATGAGGCAGACCCAGCCGATTCGGGTATCACCGCGCGCACGACGGCTGGCGGTGGCAATCACCTTTCCCCTAAACATTTAGATCCTACAACAAAATCCGTTCTAACGGGGTTCCCGCATCAGCCATACTTCCGCCACTTGCAGGCCGCGGCCCGCTCCGCCCAGTCCAGGCTGTTTCTCCCATTTCAATTCCACGGTTCCGTCCCGGGTGGCCTCAACCGGCAAAGCAAACTCCACCGGACGCGGCGGCATCTCCTTTTTCCTCCACCCATGAACTTCGAAGCCATTCGCGCTGAGCCGGATATCGGCAGGGGAGTTTTCGCCTGCATAGGTAATCCTGAGCTTGTAGCGCGCCGTGCGATCCAGATGGCGGTAGCGCATGCGGATGCCGGAGTCGTTGAGCGCCTCGGCGTGGCGCTGCCAGGAGATGCGCCAGTGTTCCATCGGCGAGCCAGGGTTTCCAGTCACAAAACCGGTGAGCGGAGTTTCCAGATGGGCGGGGTCATGTTCATATGCACGCTCGCGCACCAGGTGGGGCTGAGCGGAAGGGTTGCCGAGATCGTCGTAAAAGCCGCCGGGCCCGGGATCGGTCCAGGAGAGAATCTCGAGGATGCCGTCGATGCGCGCCGCCTCGGTTGGCTTTCCGCGCAGTTCCTCAAAGCGCGCCTTCAGCCAAAGGCGATTGTTGAGCGGCGCGTCGACGAGGTCGAGGTTGGCGCCGCGTCCGACACCGATCGCCTTGTACCAGGGCACGCTGAGCTGCATGCGGATGCTCTGAAACAGCGCTTCCGCGAGCTCGAAGGTGCGGCCGCGCAGGCCAAGGCCGACTTTTGCGGTGACCCCGCGCTCGAGGATCTCCTCGGCCGCCGCCATCGCCCGCAGCGAGCCAGTGGCGGAGGCGGTGCGCAGTGTTTCCATCGCCTGCTCTTCGAGGCCGGTTTCATACAGCAGGCGCCGCTGCTGATAGGCGTCGTAATGGGCGCGGTACTGCGCCTGCTGGAAGCGCCAGTTAAGCCACTGCCCGGGTCCGGCCTCCTTGTCCATGCGTTCGAACTGGTGGAGGGTCGCGCGCACGCCCGCGTTGGTCATCAGGGGCCCGCGCCAGTTGCGCTCCAGGCCGAGCAGGCCGTGCGCAAAACCTTCCGTGAAATTCTCGCCGATGAAGTAGCGGCTGTATTCGCGCAATACATCCACCACGCCGGCGCCGGGGTTCCAACCGAGGGCGCTCCAGATGAATTTGTTCACGTCGTCGTTGCAGCCTTCCGAGTAGGCGATAAAGCCAACGGTGTGCGGCTGCAGCAGGCGGAAGATGGCGGCTTGATCCAACGGGCGCGGATTAAAGGGCTCCCGGTGCAGCGTCGCGGCGAAAGCATGGTCCCATTCGGGCACGCCATACTGGCAGCGCAGCGTGTGGGTGATGTCGGGATAGTGGCGGATGGGATAGCGCTTCGGCACCTCGGCGCGCAGCTGCGGCAGACTCACGCGGATCTGCGGCCCGAAGACGATGCCGTCGAGCCACTTCGGCTCCGCACGCAGGATGCGGTAGAACTCCTCCAGCCATTCGGCGTTGAAGCCTTGCGGCGCCACCCACATCTGGGCCTTCGGGTGAAACCTGATCAGCGAGGCCTTCTGCATTTCGAGCATCGGCATCAGATGCTTTGGATGCGTGTGGCCGGGGTCGCCGCCGGGCACAAACACCGCGTCGATGCGCGGCAATTGGCGGAACACCTCCGCCCATTCCTTCCGCGCGAACTCCACCGTGGCCGGATCGCCATAATCCTTGTCGAGCGCCGGATACCAGACCCACACGTCGAGTCCGTACTCATCGGCGATGCGCGACATACCGATCATCGTCTCCATCGGAGGCAGCGGGAAATGGGGGCTGTCGCGGTCATCGTCGGAGCGTGGCGGAATCAGCTCAATCGCGTTGGCGCCCCAGACCGCGAGGTCGCGGATGTACTGCTCCCACATGTCGAGGGTCCAGCCGTCGTAGCTGTTGGTCTTGGGACGGTAACCGAGCTGATGCCCGCGCAACGGGTACTTGGGTGCGGTGGTCACTTTCAGCGCGTCGGGAACCCGCACGCTGCCGCGGGCGCAACGCAACTCCCGCAGCAGGTGGCCCACGCCGAACAGCACGCCGCGTTCGTCGTTGCCCTCAATCGAGACCCCGCCCGGCCCGGCGCGCAGCGAGTAGCCTTCCTTCGGCCCGCTGTTTCGGTTCACCAGGCGGATCGCCGTGCCTTGGCCTGGATTGGCCGACACCGGCCACCGGATCTGACTCCGCCGGGCGGCTTCCTCCACCAGCGTCGTGGCGGCTTTCATCTCGCGCGCGGAACTGTTTGCCGGCAACACCACGGTGGCGTTTGTCAGGTCCAACGCAAGCAGCGGGGCCACCGCCGCCATCCATAAGACAACCCTCATAGAGCCCTATAATATCTACATGGGCGCCGCCACACAGATTAGCGTCGAGGAGTACCTGCGCAGTGCCTACGATCCCGACTGCGATTATGTCGACGGTTCCGTGGAGGAGCGCAACGTGGGAGAACGCGATCATAGCCGCATACAGATTTCCATCGGCTCCTACTTCTTCGTGCGCGAGAAACAATGGGGGATCAGAGGCTATACCGAACAGCGGCTCCGCGTAAGCGCCCGCCGCTTCCGCATCCCCGACGTCTGCATCGTCGCCGGCCCGAAACCTACGGAAAAGGTCTTCACCAAGCCGCCATTGATCTGCATCGAGATTCTGTCGGAAGAAGACCGTCTGGCCCGGATGCAGCAGCGCATCGACGACTATCTCGCCATGGGCGTTGCCAATATCTGGCTCATTGACCCCGAGTCGCGCCGCGCATGGATCTGCACGGCGGCGGGGAATCTGGAAGCAAAAGAGGGTTTCCTGCGCGTGCCGGACACCCCCATTGAAGTCCCGCTTGCGGAAATCTTCTCCGTGCTCGACTGAGCGCCCTATTTCGGGAACATCGCGCGCAGTTCTTCCAGACTGGGGCGCTTGCCGTATTCGCAGAGCTCGAACGATTCGGTGTACTTGACGGTTGCCGCCTTCTCCTTGCCGTAGCGCGCCGCAAGCGAAGCGCGTGTTTCGTCATTCAGGGGCTGCACGCGCATGTTGGCCAGCCACTTCTTGCGGGCGGCGGCGTCCTTCGGCACCTCTTGCAAGCGATGGTCGACCCAGGGCAGCCATTCATAGAACTGGGAAGTGTGCGCGTCGAGCCCGTTCACCTTCGTCTCCCAGATATCGTCTACCGCCACGACGACGTCGGGCCGAAACGGCGCCGGCTTCTGGAAGCCGTCCTGGTAGTAGATAAAGATCGGATTGTCGTGCAGCGGTTCGACGTCGGGGGTGACGTTCGGCACCACCACCATGTAGGCGGCGTCCTGGACGAGAACGCCGGTGTAGCGGTGGTCGGGATGATAATCGTTGGGGCGCGGCGCGATCACCACGTCGGCCATCCATTTGCGGATGGCGCGGATGATCTGCCGGCGCACTTCCAGGTTCGGCGTCAATTCACCGTCGTGGTTGTCGAGCACCTCGTATTCGGCGATACCGAGCCGTTTGGCCGATTCCTGCGTCTCGAGGTAACGCCGCTTCGCGAGCATGCCGCCACCCATCTCGTGATGGCCCGCGTCGCCGTTGGTCACGGACAGGAATTTCACGGCGTGTCCGGCCTTGGCGAATTTCGCCGCCGTGCCGCCGAACTTGATGTCGCAATCATCGGGGTGCGCCCCGATGGCGATGATCCGCAGCTTCCTATCCTGAGCGGTCAATCCGGCGGCCAGGGCCAGCATAGTGAAGAGGATTACAGTTGCGTGTTTCATGAGGTTTGCCCTTTAGAATATTACTATGCGAGTGGTTCTGCTGTTGCTGGGCCTGCTTGTCTGCTCGTCTGCCCAGGACTACGTCGGCTACCAGCAGCCGCCGCTGTTGAGCTGGGAGGAACTGCGGCAGATCGGCGAAAAGGACCCGATGCCCAAGGCGCTGGCCGCCAAGGTCGATAGTCTGCTGGCCACGCCTTTTATCTCCAACGAGGCCTATTACGCCGGAGCGAAGCCCCTGCGCCCTGACTTGCCGCTGCTCGGACCGGGCCTTCGCGCGATGCTGTGGAACATCGAGCGGGGCTTGCGTCTGCAAGATGTCATCAACCTGTTCACGGACAAGCAAGCCTTCCTCGCCAAGGCCGACGCCAAGAACGCCACCGCGCTGCTCGACGTCGCCGACCAGGTGGAGTTCATTCGGCAATCCGACGTGCTGATCCTCAACGAACTCGATTGGGGCATGAAGCGCACCGAATACCGCGAAGTGGTGCGCGAACTGGGCCGCGCGCTGAATATGAACTGGGCCTTTGCCGTGGAGTTTCTTGAAGTGGATCCCGTGCACCTAGGGACGGAACCTTTCCACGACACCGAAGTCGAGGAGAGCAAGAAACTCCAGGAAATGCTGAAGGTCGATAAGGAGCGCTTCCGCGGGCTGCACGGCACGGCGGTGCTGTCACGGTATCCGATCCGCTCGGCCAAGGCGCTGCCGTTCCGCATTCAGGGCTACGATTGGTATTTCGGCGAGCAGGAGCGTGTTTCGAAGGTGGAAAAGAGCAGGCGCGCCGTTGCGGACAAGGTTTTCCTGGAAACCATCCTCCGGGAAATCCGCCGTGGCGGGCGGACCATGCTGCTGGTGACACTCGAGGTGCCCGATCTTCCCGAAAAGAGGCTCACGATTGCCGCGCCGCATCTGGAGAACCGCTGCAAGCCGGAGAAGCGCCGGCAGCAGATGGGGGAAGTTCTGCGGCACCTGGAGAAGATCGACCACCCGGTGATCCTGGCCGGGGACCTGAACACCTCGCTCACCGACGCCAAGCCAACCACGGTGAAGCGGGAAATCTACAAGCGCGTGGGCAGTGGGGAATTCTGGGCGCAGCGCGGGTTGAAATGGGCCACCGGCGTCGGACTGGCCTATGACGTGGTCACCACCGGCGTCACCAAGGTCAAGAATCTCAACGATCCCACTGCACGCCACGTCCCCATCGTCGCGCCCAATCCAGAAGCTAAGCTGTTCGAACTGATGCAGGAGTTCCGATTCGACGACCGGGGCACGTTTGATTTCCGAGGTGATCGGAAGCGCTCGCCCGGCTCCGACGCCACGCTCGCCAACTCCAATCAGCGCGCCCAGAAGGGCTTCGAGGTCACCTACGAAGTGGAGCGGAATATCGGACCCTTCGGCCAGTTCAAGCTGGATTGGCTCTTCGTCAAGCCGTCGCGCGCGGGGAATTATCTGTTCGCCCCGCACTTCCCGCGCACGCTGCAACAGTTGAACAACAGCTATGAGGAGCGCCTGTCGGACCACCATCCGATGACCGTCGATCTCCCATTCGCCGAGCCCAGGCTGTGACGGAAATCTACGTCAAAGTGACTCCAGGGAGTCCGCAGCGTTTCATTGGCGTCGTGCGGGGAGAGGTGGAAGCGGCCCTTGGCGTCCAGATAGAGGCTGTAGTCACTGGCGCGGGTCCAGTAGGTGCATTATTGATGAGCGGCTTGTCCACCGCCAGGAACTTCAGCGCGCCGTCAACGTCCAACACCGGTTCCAGCGCTTCTTCCCGCTTGCCGGGAGGCGTCTGGTTAAGAATGCGGCACAGGTTGATCAGCGCCGTCCAGGAATTGGGCTCGTGTTTGGAAACGATGCGGTAGATCTGCTTATCAGGGTGCAGGAATTCGCGCGCCGATTGGCGGACTCCGACGGCCTGCGCCGGGCTTACCAGGCATTTGATCTCGCTTGCGAAACCAAACCGGGAGAGAACTCACGAGAGCTAAGATTGCTCCGGGAACCGCAAGGTTATTAGAGAATCAAAGGTTTAACGCCGTTTTTACATAACCGGCCCGGCTTGTCTAGTTCCGCTGCGAAGCCAATATCCGGTAGACTGCTTGCTGGAACCCTAATTCATGAGAACCATTCGACGCGTCGCCGTGTTGGGGGCCGGCACGATGGGCTCGCGCATCGCCGCCCATTTCGCCAATGCCGGGATCCCGTCGCTCCTCATCGACATCGTAGTGCCCAATTCCCCGGACCGCAATGCGGCCGCGAAAAAGGGGATCGAGGCGGCGGTGAAACAGCGCCCCACCGCCTTTTTCCATGAAAGCGGTGTCAGCCTGGTCCAGCCCGGGAACTTTGAGGATGACTTGGCGGAGATCGCCGGATGCGACTGGGTGATCGAGGCGGTGACGGAGAACCTGGAGATCAAGCGCGGTATCTGGAAGCGGGCCTCGGAGCACGCGGCGCCGGATGCGATTCTTTCCACCAACACCAGCGGGATTCCGCTCGCGCGCATCTCGGAAGGCTTCCCACCGGAGTTCACCGCGCGGTTCCTCGGCACGCACTTCTTCAATCCGCCGCGCTACTTGCACCTGGTGGAGATCATCCCCACCGCAACGACCGATCCTGAGTTGCTCGGCTTTGTCAGCGCCTTCTGCGACCGCAGGCTCGGCAAGGGCGTCGTGCTGTGCAAGGACACGCCAAACTTCATCGCCAACCGCATCGGCAGTTTCTTCGGCGGCACGGTGCACAAGATCACGATCGAGGACGGCTACACCGTCGAGGAGGTGGACGCGCTCACCGGGCCGCTGATCGGTCTGCCGAAATCGGCCAGCTTCCGCCTGCTCGACATCGTCGGTCTGGATGTGTGGGCCTATGTCGGCAAGAACCTCTACGAGGCAACGCCGGAAGATCCCTGGCGCGACCGCTTCCTGCCGCCCGCCTTTTTGAACGACATGCTCGGCAAGGGCATGCTCGGCGAGAAAACGGGTAAAGGTTTTTACCGCCGCGTCGGCAAGGGCGCTGATAAGACAATCGAGGCGTTGGATCTCAAGACGCTCGAGTATCACCCGTCAAAAAAGGCCAGCTTCCCCTCGGTGGAGCAGGCGCGCGGCATTGAGCCGCTTGCCAAGCGCCTTCAGGCGCTGGTCTCGGCCCACGATCGCGCCGGGACATTTCTCTGGAAATTGTTCTCGGACCTTTTCCTTTATTCCGCCGACCGCGTTCCGGAGATCTCGGACCGCATCGTTGAAATCGACCGCGCCATGCGCTGGGGCTACGCCAACACGCTGGGCCCGTTCGAGCTGTGGGATGGGCTGGGCTTCCAAGACACGGCGCGGCGCATGGAAGCCGAAGGCCGCGCGCTGCCGGCGAACATCGTGCGGATGCTTGAAACCGGAGCCGAATCCTTCTACCGGCCGGCCGATCACGACCGCATCCCGCATACCGAATACTTCGACTTCGGACGGAACGAATATGAGCAGATGACCTCGCGCCCCGGCATGCTCGTGCTGTCGGACATCCAGCGCGCCGGAGGGCTCGTCAAGTCCAACAACGGCGCCTCGCTGATCGATCTGGGCGATGGCGTGCTGTGCCTGGAGTTCCACTCGAAGATGAACTCGCTTGGGGAAGACATCATCGCGCTGATGTATGAGGCGGTAGAGGAGACATCGCGGAACTGGCAGGCGCTGGTGGTTGCCAACCAGGCGCCGGACTTTTCGGTCGGCGCCAACCTGATGATGCTGCTGCTGGCCGCGCAGGAAGGCGAATGGGACGAGCTGAGCATGACCGTCAACCGCTTCCAGCAGGCCTGCATGGCGCTGAAGTGTTCGCCCAAGCCTGTTGTGGCGGCGCCGTTCGCGCGCACCTTCGCCGGCGGCTGCGAGATCGTGCTGCATTGCGCGCATGTGCAGGCGTCGGCCGAGCTGTACATGGGCCTGGTGGAGGTGGGCGTCGGTCTGATTCCCGCCGGCGGCGGCTGCAAGGAGATGCTGCTGCGGCTGAAGGAGCCGCGGCGCGCGTTTGAATTGATCGGCTACGCGAAGGTTTCCACGAGCGCCGAGGAGGCGCGCAAGCTGCGGATGCTGACGCTCAGCGACGGCGTCACGATGAATCCGGAGCGGCTGGCGGGCGATGCCAAGGACGCCGCGTTGAAACTGGTGAAGACCTACGTCCCGCACGCGCCGCTGGCCGCCATCCCGGTCACCGGCGAAAGCGGCTTCGCATTCATGAAGATGGGCGCCTGGATGGCGCGGCAGGGCGAATACATTACCGACCACGATATGTTGATCGCCGAAAAGCTCGCCAATGTGCTGAGCGGCGGCCGGCTGACCGGCTCGCAAACCGTATCCGAGCAGTATCTGCTGGACCTGGAGCGGGAGGCGTTTCTCAGCCTCTGCGGCCATCCGAAAACGCAGCAGCGCATCCAGCACATGCTCAAGACCGGGAAACCATTGAGGAATTAGTCATGCAAGAAGCTGTCATTGTCGATTGTCTGCGCACGGCGGTGGGAAAGGCCGGCCGCGGAGCGCTGCAGAACACGCGGCCGGACGATCTGGCCGCCACCGTGATCCGCGCGCTGATGGAAAAGTATCCGCAGGTGCCGGCCGATGAAGTGGACGACGTGATCCTCGGTTGCGCGATGCCGGAAGCCGAATCGGGCATGAACATGGCGCGCGTGGCGTCGTTGCGCGCCGGGCTGCCGGACCTGGTCCCGGCGGTCACCGTTAACCGCTTTTGCTCCTCGGGATTGCAATCGATCGCGATGGCGGCGGAGAAGATCCGCTCCGGCGGCGCGCATATCGTCATCGCCGGCGGCAGTGAATCGATGAGCATGCTGCCGATGAGCGGGCACAAGCCGGCGCCCAATCCATGGATGGTGGATCATCGTCCGGAGATCTACATCAACATGGGGCTGACGGCGGAGAATCTGCGGCTCAAATATGAGATCCCGCGCGAGCGGCAGGACGAGTTCAGCTTCCGCAGCCACTCCCGGGCGCTGGCCGCGCAGGCGCAAGGCCACTTTGACGAGGAGATTGTGCCGGTGGTGGTGGAATCCACCACGCTCACCAACGGCAAGCCGCGCACCGAGAAAGCCGTTTTCCAGAAGGATGAAGGTCCGCGCGCCGATACCTCGATCGAAGCGCTGAGCAAACTGAAGCCGGTGTTTCATGCCAGCGGCACGGTGACGGCGGGCAACTCCTCGCAAACCTCCGACGGCGCCGCCGCGGCGCTGGTGATGTCGGAGAGAAAAGCACGCTCGCTGGGGCTAAAGCCGCGCGCACGATTCGTCAGCTTCGCCGTGGGGGGGGTGCCGCCGGAGATCATGGGCATCGGTCCGGTGGTGGCCATTCCGAAGGCGCTCGCGCTGGCGGGACGGAAGCTGGATGAGATGGGCGTCATCGAGCTGAATGAGGCCTTCTCCGTGCAGGCGCTGGCCGTGATCCAGCAGGCCGGACTTGATATCGAGAAAGTGAACGTGAATGGAGGGGCCGTCGCGCTGGGGCATCCGCTGGGCTGCACCGGGGCAAAACTCACGGCCACGATGCTGAGGGAAATGGAGCGCCGCAAGGCCCGCTATGGCATGGTCACCATGTGCATCGGCGGCGGGCAGGGCGCTGCTGGAATTTTCGAGCTGATGTAAGGAAACAACCATGGCTACAACCACTGCAACATTGCCAACCACCAAGGGCGGCGGATTCCTGCTGGAAGCCGCCACGCCGGAAAACGTCTTTACTCCGGAGGATTTCACCGAAGAGCACCGCGACATCGCGCGCGCCACCGATGAGTTTTTCCGCAAGGAGGTGGAGCCGAACCTGGAAGCGATTCAGCACCAGGAGCCGGGCGTCGCCGTCGGCATTCTGAAGAAGTCGGCCGAGTTGGGCCTGACCGCGGTCGTGGTGCCGGAGCAGTACGGCGGCATGGGCATGGACCTGACTTCGGCGATGATCGTGGCCGAGCAGCTCGCCCGCGACGGCTCTTATTCGGGCTGGCATGGCGCGCACTCCGGCATCGGCACGCTGCCGCTGCTGCTGTTCGGTACCGAAGAGCAGAAGCAGAAGTACCTGCCGCGGCTGGCGAGCGCGGAGCTGGTGGGCGCATACTGCCTGTCGGAGCCGCAGGCCGGCTCTGACGCAATGAACATCCAGACCCGCGCCGATCTTTCCGAAGACGGCACGCACTACGTGCTCAACGGACAGAAGATGTGGATCACGAACGGCGGCGGAGCGGACCTCTACACGGTCTTCGCCAAGATCGGCGGTGAGCAGTTCTCCGCGTTCCTGGTGGAGCGGGCCTGGCCCGGCGTATCGCCCGGGGCCGAAGAAAAGAAGATGGGCATCAAGGGTTCCTCCACGACGGCGGTATACCTGGACAACGTCAAGGTGCCGAAGGAAAACCTACTGGGCGAGATCGGACGTGGCCACATTATCGCGTTCAACATTTTGAATCTCGGCCGGCTGAAGCTGGGGCCTGGCACCGTCGGCGGCTGCAAGAACCTGATCGCCGTTTCGCTCAAGTACGCCAAGGAGCGCAAGGCGTTCGGCAAGTCGATCGCGGAATTCGGCATGATCCAGCACAAGCTGGCCGAGATGGCCATACGCACTTTCGCCTCCGAGACGATGAGCTACCGCGTATCGGGGCTGATCGAGAGCCACATAGAATCGGACGAGCCCGCTTCCGTCATGAAGGCGGCCGAGGAGTTCGCGGCCGAATGCAGCTACGTGAAGGTGTTCGCGAGCGAAACGCTGGACTACGTGAGCGATGAAGGCGTGCAGATTCACGGGGGCTACGGCTACCATCAGGACTACGTGGTGGAGCGCGCTTATCGCGATTCGCGCATCAACCGGATATTTGAAGGAACCAACGAGATCAACCGCATGCTCGCCACGGGCATGCTGCTGAAGCGAGCCCAGAAGGGGCGGCTTGGTTTGGTGGAGGCGGTCAAGGCGCTGCAAGGTGAGATCCTGAGCGGTCCCACGCCGGGTTTGAGCGCGGTGGAGGGAGCCAAGAAGGCCGCGCTGTTGGCACTCGGCATTGCATACCAAAAGTATCTGACCGATCTGGAGAACCAGCAGGAGATCCTAGCGGCCATCACCGACATCGCGATGAACGCCTTCGCGATGGAGTCTGTGGAGCTGCGGTCGAAGAAGCTGGCCGCATCGGGCAAAGGGGAAAACGCCGCCGATATGTGCGCCGTGTTCCTGGACGAGGCGATGGAGATGGTGGCCTCCGCCGCGCGCACGGTGCTGGCCGCCTGCTCGGAAGGCGATGCCCTGCGCACCAATCTCGCGATTCTGCGCCGGTTCACCAAGAACGATGCCGTGGACACGGTGGCCTTACGCCGCCGCATCGCGGCCCGGCTGCTGGCGGCTGAAAAATACATTGTCTGAAGAGGCGCGCATCGTGGTGTGCGTGGGCTTGCCTGGTTCGGGCAAGTCGACCTGGCTCGCGCGCCGCGGGCTTCCCACGATCAGCTCCGACGCCATGCGGCAGATGCTGGCCGATGACATCACCAACCAGGACATCCACCGGCAGGTGTTCCACGCCGTGCGCTACATGGTTCGGGAACGGCTGAAACTGGGCCGCCCTGTCACCTATGTCGACGCGACGCATCTCACGCCGAGCGAACGCAAGCCCTATCTCGAGATCGGCCGCAACGATGGCTGCCGCGTGGAGGCGCTGTTTTTCGATGTGCCGGTGGAGGTTTGTCAGAAACGCAACCGCAAGCGCGGCCGCGTGGTGCCGCCGGAGGTAATTGAGCGCATGGCGGCGAAGCTCGTCAAGCCCACGCGGCGCGAGGGCTTCTTCAAGGTGACGGCCGTTCGCGCGTAAGCCACCACAGCAAAGCCGGCAGCAGCGCCAGCAGGCCGACGGCGGTGGAAATGAGCCGTACGCTCACCCCGGAATCGACAAACAGGCCGGAGACATAGGAGCTGACCGACATTGCCATCACCAGCAGCGCGAAATCGGCGGCGAAGACGCGGCCGCGGAAACGGTCTTCGGAGACAGTTTGAAGAATGGTGGTGGAGAAGACCCACACCACGGCGCCGCCGGCGTGGGAGAGGATCACGGCGGCGATCGCCACACCGATGTTGGGAGAAACCGACAGCAACAGATAGCCGGCTCCGGCAATCACAAACCCGTGACCGATGCCGGAGCGGAGGCGGTGCGCCTTGTCCCCAGCCCAGTAACCGCCCCCGAGTGGACCGATGAGCGCGCCTAATCCGCGCGCCCCCATCAGCAAGCTCATACCGAGCATGGACGCGCGCCGGCCGCTGATCCCGCCTATTTCCACCGGGAAGATTCTCTCGCCGAAGATCGGCAGAATGATATAGTGCGCGCCGAGAAAGCCCAGGCCGAACTTGGCGAGCATGGTGCGCGTGAGGCGCTTCTCGCGGCTAATGTAGCGGAAGCCCTCGGCGACAGAGGAGAAATTGGCGAGATCGGCGGCGCGCATCCGGCCTTGCATGGTGTGCGGCTCATGCACCTGCATGCGCGTCAGCAGCAGCGCCGAGCCGACGAAGGTCAGCGAGTTGATCACAAAGACAGCGTCGCGGCCGAACATCACGCCCAGCAATCCTCCCAGCGCGGAGCCGATGGCGAGGTTGAACGACCAAGTAGTGGAGGCGAGCGCGTTGGCCACCAGCAGTACACGGCCGCCGGAGGTGAGATTGGGCAGGATCGCGCTGCGGGCGGGCTCAAAGAAGCCCCACATCAACGTTTCCGAAAGCAGCAGTGCGTAGATGGGCCAGAGCGTATCCATGTGCGTCGCGGCGAGCATCCCCAGCACGATGGCGCAACGGGCGATGTCGGCGGCAATCATGACGGTCCGCCGGCTCAGACGGTCATTGATCACGCCGGCCATCGGCGCTACCAGCACCTGCGGCAGCACTTGCAGCACCACCGCCGTGGCCACGGCCTGCGCGCTTCCGGTACGCTCCAGCAGCAGATCATAGAGGACCACGGCGTACAGCCAGTCGCCGATCTCGCTCACGATTTGCGCGAACCACAACAGGCGGAACTGGCGGTTGCCGCGAGCCAGTGCGACGTAGTCAGCGAGCCTGATCCGGCCGGGCTGCATCAGGGCGTGTACAGCCCCATGCGTTCCTTGACCAGCCGCACGGTGGAATCGGCAATCGGCGTAACACGCTCGGCCCCTTCGCGGAGCACGCCGGCAAGATAGGCCGGATCGGCGGTAATTTCGCGGTAGCGCGCCTGAAGCGGCTCCAGTTGGCTGACGACCATCTCGGCTACCTGCTTTTTCAAGTCACCGTAGCGCATGCCGGTGAAGTGTGGCTTCATCTGATCGTCGCTCCAGCCGGAGAAGGCCTGGAAGATCGCGAGCAGATTCTCGACGCCTGCGCCCATCGTTTCGAAATCGACGCCGGGCTGTGAATCGGTGGTGGCTCGCATGATCTTCTTGCGGATCACCTCCGGGGGGTCCAGCAGTGCGACGGCGTGGCCTGCGCCGGCCGCGGACTTGCTCATCTTCTTTTCCGGCTCGTCCAGACCCATGATGCGCGCCCCGACGGCGGGCAGATTGGTGGCGGGCATGACGAATGTTGCGCCGTAGAGCGAGTTGAAACGCTGCGCGATGTCGCGCGTCAGCTCGAGGTGCTGCGATTGATCCTCGCCCACGGGCACGATCGCCGCCTGGTAGAGGAGGATGTCGGCGGCCATCAGCACCGGGTATTGCAGCAGGCCGTCGCCGATGGTCTCGATCGCCTGCGTCTTGGCCTTGTACTGCGTCATACGCTCCAGCCAGCCGACGGGAGTGACGCAGGTGAGCAGCCAGCTCAGCTCGGCGTGGCCATGCACCATCGATTGAACAACGAGGGCGGAGTGCTTCGGATCGATGCCGGAGGCGATGAACAGCGCGGCGATCTCGAGGATTTTCGCGCGCAGCTCTTCGGGCTTCTGGTAGACCGTGATCGCGTGCAGATCGACGATGCAGAAGATGCTCTCGTAGTCGTGCTGAATGCGGACCCAGTTCTTGAGCGCGCCGAGATAATTGCCGATGTGTAGGTTGCCGGACGGTTGTACGCCGGACAGGACTCGTGCTTTCATGCTAGGGAAAGGTGAACCTCCTATCGTAAACGAACTGCAGTTTGAAAAATGGGTGTATGGCGGCGAGGCGCTGGCGCGGCAGGAGGGGCGCGTGGTGCTGGCGCCGTTTATATTGCCAGGGGAAAAGGCGCGTATCGAGCCTGTCAGCGAAAAGCCGAGCCTGGTGCGGGCGCGGCTGAAGGAGATCGTCGAAGCGGGTCCGGAGAGGATTCAGCCGAAGTGCCGGCACTTCGCCATCTGCGGGGGGTGCCACTATCAGCATGCGCCGTATGAGTTTCAAGTGGCGCGCAAGGTGGAGATCCTTGGCGAAGTGCTGCGGCGGGTGGGCAAGCTGGAACCGCCGCCGGAAATCGCGGTGGTGACGGGCCCGGAATGGGAGTACCGCAACCGCGTGCAGCTGCACATCGACGGCTCGCGCATCGGCTTCCATGAGGCGGGTTCGCACAGGGTGCGCGGCGTCGATCATTGCCGGATCTCTTCGCCGAAGTTGAACGAGTCGATCACGGTGCTGCACGATCTGGCGCGGAACCGGCGGTGGCCGAAGTTTTTGAAGACGCTGGAGCTGTTCACCCATGAGACCGAGGTGCAGGTGAACGCGCTTGATTCGGGCACCCGGCGGCTGAGCCGCGGCTTCTTTGAGTGGTGCGCGGAGCGGATTCCGGGGGCGCTTTCGCCATCGCTTGACTACCATGCGTCCGGGGAACTGTTCCGCGTCTCGCACCAGTCCTTTTTTCAAGTGAACCGGTTTTTGGTGGAGAAGCTGGTGGAAACGGCGTTGGAAGGAGCCGAGGGTTCGACGGGGCTTGATCTGTACGCCGGGGTTGGGCTGTTTTCGCTGCGGTTGGCGCGGCGGGGAATGAAAGTGACGGCGGTGGAATCGGGCGCCAGCGCGATCACCGATCTGGAATACAACGCTCTGCGCGCAGGCGTCGAGGTTCACGCGGTGAGGATGCAGAGTGAGCAGTACCTGGAATCGCTCACGGCACGGCCGGATTTTGTTCTGGCCGATCCGCCGCGGGCGGGTTTGGGGAAGCACGTGGTGCGCCGGTTAGCGGATCTGAAGCCTCGACGGATCACGGTGGTGAGCTGCGACGCCTCGACGCTGGCGCGGGACCTGGCGGCGCTTGTTAGCGCCGGCTACCGGTTGGAGGCGCTGTCGCTGGTGGATCTGTTCCCGCAGACCGCGCACATCGAAAGCGTAGCGCGGCTGGCTACGCCCTAGCGGACTTCAGAATCTCCCTCACCCGCTTGGCGACTACTTCCGCATCGCCGGGCTGCATCATCCAGACACCGATGACGAGCCGGTCGGGCGGCCCGGGCGTGGGCTCGATGGAAGGGGAGCCTTCCTTGAGCTGTTTCACCACTTCCTTCGGCGTGATCTTCACCTTCGCCTGATCCCAGGTGATGTGCACGTGGGGAACGTGGTTGGCGATTTCGGGAATATCGACGGCGCCATTCACATCCTTGACGGAAGTGGCGGCGTCGATGATCTGCTTGGCGCGCTTTTCCCATTCGCGCCATTCGGCCTGGTGATCCTTCTTGGTGTAGACCTCGACCGCCACCATCATGCCGAGCAGCTCTTCCTTGTTGACCTTCATGCCGCGGCCGATGGAATCCGAATAGGGCGACGTGTTGAGGCGGGCGGCTTCGATCAGATCCTTACGGCCCAAAAGCAGGCCGGCGCTTTGCGGTCCACGGATTCCCTTGCCGCCTGAGAAGGTAACCAAGTCGAAGCCCATCTTCGTGTACTTGGAAAGATTCTCGAGCGGCGGCACGTCGGCGGCGGCGTCGTTAAAGGTGGGGATGCGGTGCTTTTTGCCCAGCGCTACGAACTGTTCGCCCTTGATCTGGCCCTTCGGCTCATTGGCGTTGAAGAAGAGCATCATGACGGTGTTGGCGTTGACGGCGCGCTCCAGTTCCTCGGCGGTTTCGACTTCGACGAACTTGATGCCGCAGTTGCGGACGGCATGATCGTAGCCATAGCGGTGGGTTTTCTGGATAATCACTTCCGTCTTCATCCCGGTGGTGTCGGGCAGGCGGCGAATGAATTCCTGGTTGGTTCCGGTCATGCAGGCGGCGGTGCCGCAGGTCAGCGCGCCGGCGGCGCCGGAGGAGACCATCGCGGCTTCACAGCCGATCGTTTCCGCGATGCGCTTGCCGGCGGCGTCCTGCAGTTCATTCAGGCGGACGTAGGAGCGCGAGGCGAACTCGTAAGCCTGCACCACTTCCGGAGACATCAGCGAGGCGGTAAGCGTGGTGTAGGTGCCGGCGGCGTTGATGAAGGTGCCGACACCGAGTTCCTTGAAGAAGTCCCTCTCCGGGAGCTTTTTGGCGGCGGCGAGCGAAGAAGGCAGAAGGCCACCGACAACAGGCAGGCTGGATAAAGATTGCAGAAATCGTCTGCGGTTGGACATCGGAGTGCTCCTTTGTCCGGCATGGTATCACAGTGGCTATGAAACCAAGCCGTTCATTGGTGCTGATTGGATTGCTCGCCCGGCTGCGTGGCGCAGGCCGCGCTGGAGGACTGGCAGCAGCGTGGGCTGGCCGAGCTGTGCCGCAATCACCTGGAGAGTCCGCCCGGGGCGGGCGAAGCGGAAAGCTAGCCACGCGCGTGGCTGGACCGCGTAGCGCGCAAGATCGGCGACAAGCTGGCAGCCGGGGGAATGGCGGCGGTGCCATCTGCGGATCTGGCGATGCTGGCGTTGCTGGAGTCGCGCCTGCCGCAAGCGGCGGTCGCGCCTCCGCCTCCCCCTGTTCCACAGCCGGCTCCCGCCAGTATCAGTGATCTGCAGAAAGGAAACGAGGGAATCCGGCAGGCGCAGGACCGGCTTGCGGAGATGCCGTTGAGCGAGCGCATGGTGATTACCGGCGACGTGGCCGCTGTGGACGGGCGAGGCGGAAGCGCAGACTTTGTGGAACGGGCTGCGCGGTTACTGGCGCATGGGCGGCTCGGTGGGCAACCGCGCCGGAGTCGGCGGGGTGAGGAACTTCTACTTAGGGGTGGATCACCGGGTTGCGCCGAAAGTGGGAGTGTTCGGGCGCTACGCGCTCAGCAACTCCGGAACGGGGAGCCTGTCGTTTGGGACGCCGCGGATGTCCTACAGCGGCGGCGTGCAGGTGCGGCGCATCGATGCCGAAGATCACATCTCGGCGTGGTCGCTGGGATTCTCGCAGGCGTTCGGGATTCAGACCGATACGCCGCTGGCAACGGAGCGGGTGATCGAAACCTACTACCGCTGGCAGTGGACGCAGCACATCGCCATCACGCCGGACTTCCAATTAGTGTTCGGATCCGGCGGGCGGCGCTTTAAAGGCACGCAGCCGGTCTTCTCGCTGCGGGTGAATTTCGGATTCTAGCCTTGTTCCTTAGGCTGCGGAATCCATACGCGCAATGGACACCTTGACGCGGTAGCCTAACGAACTCAACAGGCGGATCAACAGATCGCTGGAAACATTGTCGAGGTTTCCATTCAAAATGGAAGTGACGCGGGTGCGCGACGATCCAGCTCTCCTGGCAAGTTCGGCATGCGTTACGGCTTCCGTCTTCACGGCTTTCCGTAGAAGGCTGAGCAGAGTACGTTGAATCTGCCAATCATGCGCTTCGGCCTTGCCGAGGCCGAGCGCGCGAGCAACGTCTTCAGGTCCGGCCGCGCGGATCGCTTTGGTTCTGACCGTTTTCTTATTCATCCTTGCAACTCCTTCAATCGTTTCCTGGCAAGCTCAATCTCTGACGGTGGTGTCTGGCGAGTCTTTTTCTGGAAGGCATGAAACACGAGGATGCCTTTTTCATTCGCCGTCCAGTAGAAAGTCCGGAACTGGCCGTCAGCTGCGTGAAGACGTAACTCTGAAACACCTGCTGCCACAGAGGGCATTGGCCTGGACAACGGCATGCCCAGATGTTCACCAACCTGAAGCAAGAACAGCGCCTTGCCAAGACGGTCGCGAATTTCAACGGGAAATGACCGGATGGTGTGGCGAGCCTTGGGGTGGAACAGGACAGGGCGCACAGGATCAGTGTATCAAAACCGGGACATTGACCCCGCGGATTCTAAAACTCGACGACGATGCCGGCGGAGGGGAGGATGGGGAACATCTTGTCGAAGCTGATGCGGGCGCGGGCGGTGCGGGCGTCGAAGCCGTTCAGGTCGTCAAAGCGCACGTTGTCACGGTTGGTGAGATTGATGACTTCGGCGAAGAGGGTGAGTTGCCAGCCGTCGCGGACAAAGGCTTTGTTGATGCGGAAGTCGGTGCGCTGATAGGAGGGGATGCGGAGGCGGCGGATGGAGAGGCCGAAGAGCATGGAGGTTTTCGGGCGGCGATCAACCAGGAGCCGCGGCGGGCGCGACCGACGGGGCCTTCCATGAGCAGGCCGGCGTTTGAGGCGCTGGCGGCGCCGCGGAGGGAAGCCGTCGCTTCTTCGGGAAATGGGCCGGCGGTGACACGCACGGATTCGGAGTGGCGGAGGGTGTCGGGATGGAGAGCGATTTCGATCTGCTTGTTCTCCGCCGACTGGACGGTGAGTTCGTAGGGGCGGTAGCCGACGCCGGAGATGCGAAGGCGGACGGCGCCGGTTAACGGGAGGAGGAACTCTCCCTGGGGACCGGTGACGGTCTCCTGACCGGAGTCAACCGCGGCGACTTTGATGCGGGCCAGGGGTTCGCCGAGGCTGGAATCGATGACACGTCCGCGTATTTCCGCGGAGGCAACCGCGGTACAAAGTAAAAGGATAAGAAAGGGCACTATAAACCATCCAACTCTTCCATGGCGCGGCGGATTTTGGCCGCTTGCGGGGAACTCGGGTAGAGGGCGAGGTACTGCTGATAATGGGTACGGGCTTCGGCGTTGCGTCCGAGTTTGGCGTAGGTGTCGCCGAGGTTGCCGTGAACTTCCTTCCGTTTGGGGTCGGCTTTGACGGTCTTGAGCAGCCAGTCGAGGGCGGCGTCGAGTTGGCCGGCGCGGTAGAGGGCGTAGCCGAGGTTGTTCATAAGCACCGGATCATTCGGTTTGCGGTTGACGGCTTCGCGGAAACTGGCGATGGCCAAATCGTACTTGCGCTCGCGGTAGTATTGGCGGCCCTGACGGTCGAGGTCATAGGCGCTGGTTCCGGCGGGCTTGACCGGCGGTGCGGCGCGGCCTTCGAGGCGCGCGGATTCGGATTGAATGCTGCGCTGGAGGGCGAGCAGCTCGGCCTGCTTGGCTTCGATTTGCCGCTGGAGGCGGGCGAGCTGTTCGGTCATCTCGAGGGCGCGGCCTTCCAGTTGCGAGCTGAGCATGGTGAGCGGTTCCGGGCGCAACTCGAAGAGGAACTCGCCGCCTTCGCTGCCGGCGAGGTTGCCCATGGCGGGGGTCTGGCGGGAGAAGGAGCTGACGACGGGGCTGACGTAGGCGCCGAGCTCGGAGGCGGTGATGACGCCGTTGGCGTCCAGATCGGCCTGGCCTTCCAGACCCTGGAGCAAAGCCCAGGTGAAGACGGAGTGGCCGCCGGGACCTTCGTCGGTGACCTGCTGATCGGCTCCGCCGGCGGTGAGGATCTGGCGGGCGGTGCGGCGACTGATCTCTTCGAGATAGGTGCGGTTGCGGGAGAAGGCTCCTCCCGCGCGGGTGAGCGCGAGGCCGCCGTAGCAGGCGTCCATGACGAAGTAGACGTGTTTGGCGGGGATGAGTTCGGCGGCGTCGCGGAGCGCGTTCATGGGGATGGCGGTAGAGAAGAAGTTGTTGCGGCCGGCGTCGGCGGGAATGAGGAAGCCGGTCTCGCGGCCGTCGTGCTGTTTGCGTGTTGCGCCGTGTCCGGCGAAGAAGAAGAAGAGGCGGTCTTCGCGGTGAACCTTATCGGGGTCGGACAATTCGTCGCCGAGCAGAGCCATGATGCGCTCGCGGGTGGCTTCGCGGTCGGTGAGCTTGCGGACGTTCTCGGGACGGAAGCCGAACTTGGAGACGAGCGCCTGTTCGACGGCGTCGGCGTCGCGGACAGCGTGGCGGAGCCTGGGCCAGTTGCGATAGTCGTTGATGCCGATGATGACGGCCCAGCTCTCGCGGTAGAGAGGCTTCACCGGGGCGGAAGCCTGCTGAAGGGAAGCGGCAACAGGGGCGCGGATGGCGTAAACGCCGGGCGGGGAGTCGACGAGCTTGGCGCCATCGAAGCGCTGAAAGGCGTACTGCTGGCGGACCAGTTCCTCGAGCACTTGCTGGACGGCGAGGATGCTTTGGCGATGGACGTCGTGGAAGAGGATGATGCCTTTCTTCTTCCCGGCGAGCAGCTTGAGGGTGCGGGCGGCAATGGATTCGGGAATGGGGTCGGCCCAGTCGAGGGAGTCGATGGTCCACATGACCGATTGCATGCGATGGGCGGCGACGGCATCGAGGAGAGACTTGTTGCGGGCGCCGAAGGGGGCGCGGAAGAGTTCGGGGCGCAGGCCGGTGGAGGCTTCCAGCAGAGAGTTGGTCCAGCCGATTTCGCGTTCGCGGGCTTCTTCACTGATGCGGGTGAGGATGGAGTGCGAGTAGCCATGGTTGCCGAGGGTGTGGCCGGCGGCGGCGATGCGCTTGTTGAGGGCGGCCAGCTTGGTGAGTTTGGCGTTGCCGTCCTCAAGCGAACCGAGATACTTGCCGATTTGGAAGAAGCCGGCGCGGAGGCCGTACTTGGCGAGGAGGACCATGACCTGCTCGGTGTAGCGGGGATGAGGACCGTCGTCGAAGGTGAGCACGACGGTGTTTGCGGGGAGGTTGTGGCCGAAGATCTCGCGGTCCTGGCCGCGCATGGCGGATTCGGGCTCCTGGATGTCGGGGAACTCTTCGAGGATGCGATCGACGGGGAGGCGGCTGCGGAGGCCGCGCATGTAGTCTTCCCACTTTTCGCGCCGGGGTTGCTCGCCGCGCATGAGCGGTCCCATGAGGCGGGAGACCTCTTCGCGATAGGCGGTCTGGATCTGGCGGAGTTGTTCGCGGGCGGGGGCGGCGGCTGCGGTGTCTAGTTCTTCGAGGAGGCCGGCGAGGGCGAGACGGTCGCCGTCGTGGAGCGAGGAGGCGGTGAAGTAGTCGATGAGCCACTGGGCGCGGCCGGGCGCGTTGAGATCGGCTCGAGCTTGCGCGATGGTGTCGAGTTTGCGGTGGAAGAGTGCCCGGGCGACGGCGAGTCTGCGGCCGCCGTCTGTGCCATCCATGAGCACAAGGATGCGGCGGTAGTCTTCGACAATGGCGGCGAGGCGGTTTTGGAATTGCTGGCGGTCGGCGGGGGCGGGGGTACCGTGGAACCAGAGCAGGAGTCCGGCGGCGGCGAGCAGCGCGGCGAGGAGTGCGAGTTTCCAGCTTTTCGCAACGACAGGCATTCTTGTATCTAAGTATTGGCACGCAGGGGGGCGGGAGTGCAATGGGCGGAACGGTTTTTATGCTGCCATTGGGAGAGATAAAGGAGGGAGGGATTCGGACAACGGCACTGGTTAGCGGAACTCTCCGCGATGAGCGCGGAATCGTGGCCGGCGCGAGGATCTGCCTGTTGCGGGAGTGTACTGCGAGGCTGGAGCCTCGTGAAAGACGTGATTGGACGATCCGCTCCCTAAACGCTACAGGCATGAGCGTGGAGGAACGGCGGTAGGGAACGCTCCCAGCCAATTGGACGGCCGGACTTTTGACATGGGATTCATCGCAGTAGGTGGACCGATAGTTGACCAGTGAACCGCCTCGTAACCGGCGAGGGAGAGGCTGTGAACCGAACGTGAGGTCAGATTCATGTCGACGAGCAGACGCATTCGTCAGCGCGCCAGGTGAACTTCGCGGCCTTGGGCGAGGTTGGCGGCAAAAGCGAGCGCCTCGAGAATATCCTCTTCGTTCAACAGCACTTGGCGTTTTTGTATTTGCGGGCGAGGCGGTGTTCGTGAAACTTGCGCCATTCTTCGGGGGAGTGGGGGCGTCCGTGGGCTTGGAGGTGGCGGCGGTAGGCGTTTTCGTCGCCGAGTTCGCGGAGGAGGCCGATGATGGTTTGGCCGATGCGGCGGAGGGTGCTCATATTTCCTCCGGGCGGAGTTGCGAGAGGACGAAGGGGGATTCGACGACTTTGGCTTCTTCGGCTCCGGTGAGGATGCGGTACCAGAGGCGGATGGAGTCGATGAGGATGGTGGTGACCAGGATGAGGAAGATGGCGCAGACGGCGGCGTCGAGGCGGTTGTTGAAGATCTGGGCTTGGGTGGCGGCGATTTGGGAGGCGGCGACTTTGCCGGCATCGAGGGCGGCTTGGAGCTGATCGGCCTGGGCGAGGAAGCCGAGGCGGGGGATGGGTGAGAAGATTTTTTGCCAGCCGGCGGTGAAGCAGACAACTACGAGCCAGGCGAGCGGGGTGCAGGTGATCCACATGTACCTGGCGCGGTGCATTTTGATGAGGATGGTGGTGGCGACGCAGAGGGCGATGGCGGCGAGCAGCTGGTTGGCGATTCCGAAGAGGGGCCAGAGGGAGTTGATGCCGCCGAGGGGATCGCGGACGCCTTGGATGAGGAAGTAGCCCCAGGCGAGGACGACAGCGGCGCTGGCTCCGATGACGCCGGGCATCCAGCCGGTCTGGCCGAGTTTTTTGTGGAAGTGGCCCAGCAGGTCCTGAAGCATGAAGCGGCCGACGCGGGTGCCGGCGTCGATGATGGTGAGGATGAAGAGGGCCTCGAACATGATGGCGAAGTGATACCAGAAGCCGAGCAGGGCGCGGCCGCCGCCGCTGTGGGCGAAGATGTGGGCCATGCCGAGGGCGAGCGAGGGTGCGCCGCCGGTGCGGTAAAAGAGCGACTCTTCGCCGACGTCGGCGGCGAGGCCGGCCATGGTTGCGGCGTCGACGGGGAAGCCCCAGCTGGAGATGGTGGCGACGGCGGCTTCCGGCGTCGCGCCGACGATGCCGGCGGGAGAGTTGACGGCGAAGTAGACGCCTGGGGTGAGGACGCAGGCGGCGATCATGGCCATGATGGCGACGAAGCTTTCGAGCGCCATGGAGCCGTATCCGACGGGCCAGGCATGCCATTCCTTGGCGATCATTTTCGGCGTGGTGCCGGAGGAGATGAGGGAATGGAAGCCGCTGATGGCTCCGCAGGCGATGGTGATGAAGCAGAAGGGGAAGACTTTTCCGGCGAAGATGGGTCCGGTGCCATCGACGAAGCGGGTGAGGGCGGGCATCTCCATTTCCGGGCGGACGAAGAGGATGCCGACGCCGAGCATGAGGACGACGCCGAGCTTGACGAAGGTGGAGAGGTAATCGCGGGGGGCGAGCAGGAGCCAGACGGGCAGGGCGCTGGCGAAGAAGCCGTAGATGATGACGCACCAGGCGAGCGCGATGCCGCCGAGGGTGAACCAGGGGGCCCAGGAGGCCGATTGGGCGACCCATTCTCCGGCGACGATGCTGAACATGACGAGGAAGAAACCGATGACGGAGACTTCGAGCACTTTGCCGGGACGCCAGTAACGGAGGTAGAGACCCATGAAGACGGCGATGGGCATGGTGGCGGCGATGGTGAATGTTCCCCAGGGGCTGCCCTTGAGTGCGTTGACGACGACGAGGGCGACGACAGCGAGGAGGATGATCATGATGAGGAGGACGGTGAGCAGGGCGGTGAAGCCGCCGATCTTGCCGATCTCCTCGCGGGCCATCTGGCCGAGCGATTTGCCGTCGCGGCGCATGGAGCCGAACAGGATGACGAAGTCCTGGACGCAGCCGCCGATGACGGCGCCGAGGATGATCCAGATGGTTCCGGGGAGGAACCCGAACTGTGCGGCGAGCGTGGGGCCGACCAAGGGGCCGGGTCCGGCGATGGCGGCGAAGTGGTGGCCGAAGACGATCCACTTGTTGGTGGGCTCAAAGTCGTGGCCGTCGCGGAGGCGTTCTGCGGGAGTGGCGCGCTGGTCGTTCAAGGCCATGACTTTGGCGGCGATGAATTTGGCATAGAAGCGGAAGCCGATTAGATAGGTGCAGACAGAAGCGGTGACGAGCCAGATGCTGTTGATGGATTCGCCGCGGTTGAGGGCAATGCCGCCGAGGGCGTAGGCGCCGAGGATGGCAATGCCGGCCCAGAGGATCTTCTTGATCATGCGGAGAATTTTAGCGCAGGCAATTGCATTGGGATAAGCTAGATGCGTGCCGAGCCTGGGAATCGCACTGGTGGCGGGGTTGGCCTGCGCGGTGATGGCGCAGGCGCAGCCGCGGATTGATTCCGTCTATCCGGCGGGTGGAAGAGCGGGCGGAACGATACAGGCCGTGGTGCGTGGGGGGAATCTGAAGGGTGCAGGGGGAATCTGGTTTGAGGACGAAGGCGCCAGCGGGCGCGTGGTGGGCATTGAGACGGAGAAGGCGCCGAGGCGGCCGGCGGATCTTGTGAGCGTGGAGATCACGTTGGCGGAGCGGGCGCGCGGCAGTGTGAGCTTCCGCGTGCTGGCGGCGGGCGGCGTATCGAATGCGCTGCGGCTCCATGTGCATGAGGAGAGGGTGCAGATGGAGGGCGAGGGTGTGCACGATCTGCCGGAGAAGGCGCAGAAAATCGCGGCGCTGCCTGTGGCAGTGCACGGGCGAATCAGCGAGCCGGGGGAGGTGGACTATTATTCATTCCGGGCGGAGGCGGGCGAGGAGTGGTGGTTCCGGACCAAGTCGAGCGAGGCGCTGGATCCGGCGCTGGCGATCTACCAGATCCAGGGAAGCTGGTTTGATTCCGGGCGCGCGGTGCGGCTGGCGTTTCACGATGAGCCGGTGTCCTATCCTGACCTGACGACGGAGGCGACGCTGCGGTATAGGTTCGAGAGAGCGGGGGAGTATCTGGTGCGAGTGAACGGGTTCTGGGGACATGGAGGTCCGGGGCAGGAATACATTCTTCTCATCAACAAAGGCGGCAGTGATCCGGATACGGTCTCACGGGAGTGGAAAGAGCGGACATGGACGAGGCGGCTGGAGACGGATCGCATGGATCTGTTGCAGGGGCGCGCGCTGGCGGGGAAGAAGCAGCCGGCGGTGACGGTGGTGGAAGCGGATGGCGAGCCGGTGAAGGCGCCCGTGGAGCCGCAGAAGATCACGCTGCCGGCGCTGGTGACGGGGACGATAGAGCGGCCTGGGGATGTGGATCGGGTACGGTTGGCGGTGAAGGAAGGCGAGAGGGTGGTGTTTGAAGTGGAGACGCCGGGCAAGACGCTGCCGCTGATGAATCCGCTGTTGCGCATCGTGGACGGCGATGGGGTGGAGGCGCTGACGAACATTCTTTCGGTGGTGAATTCCAACGGGAATCTTTCGAAGCAGATACACCCGAAGACGCAGTACGTGTTTCCGCGGGCGGGCGAGTTCACATTGGAGATCCGGGACATTACGGCGGTGTATGGGGATGCGGAGATGAAGTACCGGGTGCTGGTGCGGCCGCAGGTGCCGCATGTGGGCGAGGTGCACGTGGCGGAGGACCGTTTGAATCTCGTCGCGGGGAAGGTGCAGAAGCTGAGCGTGGTGACGGATCAGGAGGAGGGTTTCGACGGTTACGTGATCGTATCGATGGAAGGGGCGCCGGCGGGCGTGCGGGTGGTTGCGGGAACGGAGGTGGAGCCGGATTCACCGCCATCGCAAAGCGTGGGGAAGCGGGAACGGTTCACGTCGAAGAAGCAGAAAGCGACGCTGATTCTGATTCCAGATGCGGGCGCGCCGGTGACGGCGAAGCCGGTGAGAGCGGGGATTTATGCACAGCCGGTGGTGAAGGGGGAAATGGGAGCGAAGCTGCATGTGAAGGATGTATGGATCATGGTGATGAGGGAAGGGACATGAGAGCAGCGGTCTGGTTGATTGCGGCGCTGGCGATGGCGCAGGATGCGGTATCGGTGCGTGTGGTTCCGGAGAAGGTAGTGCTAAGCGGGCACGGCGCGTCGCAACAGTTTCTGGTGATGGGACGGTACGCGGACGGCAGCGAGCGTGACTTGACGGAGAGCGCCACGCTCCGGCTGTCGGACGCAGGGGCGGGGGAGATTCGCGGTGGGCGGCTGATCGCGAGCCGCGACGGCGCTGTCAAGATTACTGCCGAGGCGGCGGGAAGGCGCGCTTCGGCGGAGGTGATGGTGATGCGTTCAGGGGAGCGCAAGCCGTTCAGTTTCCCGCGGGACATGGTGGAGATTTTGACGCGGCGAGGCTGCAACGGGAGCGGCTGCCATGGAGGGGTGAAGGGGCAGGGCGGCTTCAAGCTGTCCGATAACGGGATCCATCCGAAGGAAGATTACCGGTGGATTGTGGAGGGCGGGCAGTTTCAGGTGTTGTCGGGAGAGGCGGCGGGGGAGAAGCGTCCGCGGATTGACCGGGCGAATCCGGAGCAGAGCCTCTTGCTGGTGAAGGCGACGATGGAAGCTACGCATGGAGGGGGTCCGCGATTCCGCAAGGATTCCGATGATTACCGGGCGATTTTGAATTGGGTGCGCGAAGGAGCGGCGTATGGAGAAGAGGGGAGCGGAGCGGCGGCGCGGGTGACGCGGCTGGAGATTTATCCCGGCGAGATCGTGATGAAGCCCGGGGAGAAGCAGCGGCTGCTGGTGACGGCGCACTATGCCAGCGGCGCCACCGAGGACTTCACGCATAAGGTGTTGTACGCATCGAACGATACGGGGGTGGCAAGAGTGGACGCGGGCGGAGTGGCGGAAATGGTGGAACCTGGGGAGACGGCGATTCAGGTAAAGGCAGCCGGGCGGACGGGGCGTGTGGGAGTCGGGGTGATCGGGAAGGCGACGGCAAGTTACCCCAGGGTGAGCGCGAACAACTTTATCGATGAGGAGGTGTTGGCGAAGCTGCGGCGGTTCCATATTGCGCCGTCGGAGTTGTCAAGCGATGGGGAGTTTTTGCGGAGGGTGTGCCTGGACTTGACGGGGCGCGTGCCGCCGCCGGAACGGGCGCGGGAGTTTCTGGCGAGCCGGGATCCGGACAAGAGAAGGAAAGTGATTGAGGCTCTGCTGGATTCGCCGGAGTATGTGGACTACTGGAGTTTCCGGCTTTCGGACCTGTTCCGGGTATCGATTTTCCCGGTGGGGATCAATCCGAAGTGGACGCAGGACTATTACGAATGGATCCGCGACGCGGTGGAGCGCGACCGTCCGTACACGGAGGTGGCCAAGGAGAGAATTGGCGCGCAAGGTTATAGTCCGGCTACGCGGCATTATCTGCCGTACCTGGTGATTCCGCCGCCGGAGAACATGATGGGCGAGCAGATGCGGGTGTTCCTGGGGCGGCGGTTTGATTGCGCGCAGTGCCACGACCATCCGTACGAGGAATGGACGCAGGATCAGTTCTGGGGGCTGACGGCGTTCTTCGGGCCGATGTTCAAGCTGGGGGGCAATCCGAATTCGGTGATCTTCGATTTTCCGAACGGGAAGGAGCTAGCGGCGGACGTGCCGAGTCCGGTGGATTTGCGCGTGGTGCATCCGAGGACGAAGAAGCCGGTGGAGCCGGAGTTATTGGACGGGACGAAGGTCGCGTTCGCGGAGAACGAGTTTCCACGGGGCAAGTTGAGCGAGTGGGTGACGAAGCATCCGTTCTTCGCCGAAGCGGCGGTGAACCGGATCTGGAGCCTGATGTTCGGGCGCGGGATCGTGGATCCGGTGGACGATTTCCGGAGCACGAATCCGCCGACGCATCCACGGCTGCTGGCACGGCTGGCGGAGGAGTTCCGGCGCGGGGATCACCGGTTCAAACACGTCATCCGGCTGATTGTGAGTTCGCGTGTGTATCAGCTTTCGGGCGAGGCGAATGAGACGAACGCGGCGGACAGGATCAATTACTCGCACGCGCTGCCGCGGCCGCTGGATGCGGAGGTACTGCTGGATGCGATCGCGGACGTGACGGGGGTGAGGGAGCGGTTTGTTGTGGGGATGAACCGGGGGGAGTGGCGCGGAGGAAAGGCTCCGGCGGGCACACGGGCGATTCAGCTGATGGAAGGCGACATTTACGCGACGCCGTTTTTCGACGCTTATGGCAGGCCGAACCGGTTCTCGGTGCCGGAGCGTGACGCGTCGCCAAAGCTGGCGCAGGCGCTGCACGTGCTGGCAGGAACGACGTATAACGACCGGCTATGGGCACCTGGATCGCGGGTGTATGAGATGCACCGGCGGGGAGCGAGCGATGGCGAGATTATCGAGGAGGTGTACCTGGCGGCGTTCGCGCGGAAGGCGAGCGAAGAAGAATCGGCGGCGATCGAGCGGCTGATTGCGGCATCGGAGGATCGGGAGCAGGGGTTGCGCGATTTCTTGTGGGCCGTGATCAGTTCGCGCGAATTTGCGGAGAATCATTAGCGGGAGTAGACTTTGGGTAAGCGGTATGTACTTGCTTAAGAGAGGGTGCCTGAGCCAGACGCGGGATGATTGGGGCCGCCGCGCGTTTTTGAGGGCGGGCTCGCTGAGCCTGCTGGGGATGAACCTTGCCGACGCGCTGAGGCTGCAGGCGGCGACGGGAACGGCCAAGAAGGGCGGGAAGGCGAAGGCGTGCATCCTGCTGTTTCTCGAGGGCGGGCCGGCGCAGATGGACACGTTTGACCCGAAGCCGAACAGCAGCTTCCGCCCGATTGCAACGAACGTGGCCGGGATACAGGTTTCCGAACTGCTGCCGAAGCTGGCGAAACGGATGGACAAGCTGGCGCTGATCCGGTCGATGAGTTCGTTCGGGGACGATCATCCGCAGGCAGTGCACTATGCCGCGACGGGGCACCTGCACAATCCGGCGATGCAGTTTCCGAGCCTGGGCGCGGTGGTGGGCAAGGAATTGGGCTCGGCCAACAGCATGCCGCCGTACGCGATTGTGCCGCGGTGGGAGTCCGGGCGGCAGTATCAGGAGTATTTCCGGAGCGCGTTTCTCGGGCCCGATTATGACCCGATGCTGGTTCCTGATCCGTCGAAGGAGAACTTCGAGGTAACGGATCTGAGCCTGCCGAAGTCGGTTTCCAAGGCGGTGGTGGAGAACCGGCGGGCATTTCTGGAAGTGGTGGACCGGGGTTACCGGACGAAGATGGCGAGCGCGGAGCACGCCAAGATGGACAAGTTCACGCAGAACGCCTGGGAGATGCTGCTGACACCGGGAGTTCGGGATGCGTTTGACTTGTCGAAAGAGAGCCAGAAGACGCGGGAGGCGTACGGGCTGGATCCGGTGGGGCAGAGTCTGTTGCTTGCGAGGCGGCTGGTGGAGGCGGGGACACGGTTTGTGACGGCGGCGGGGTTCCACGGCAATTCGTGGGACACGCATTCCAATAATGATGCGGGGCATCGGGACAAACTGACGCCACCGCTCGATCGCGGCCTTTCGACGCTGATCGACGATATGAGGGCGCGCGGATTGTGGGAAGAGACGATCGTGATCGCGATGGGCGAATTCGGGCGGACGCCGGAGATCAATCCGGCGCTTGGCCGGGACCACTGGCCGCGCTGCTGGGCGCTGGCGCTGGGAGGCGGCGGTCTGAAGACGGGGCAGGTGATAGGGGCAAGCGATGAGCGTGCGGCGAATGTGGTGGATCGGAAGACGTCGATTGGGGATCTGTTCGCGACCGTGTATAAGGCGATGGGGATTGACTGGACGGCGGAATACATGACGCCGGTTGGCCGGCCGATCAAGATCGCGAATTCGTTTGATGATGCGACGGGCGAACCGGTGCGCGAGCTGTTTTAGCTCGGTTGCCGCACTGGTAGCGGGCATGGTCAAATAAGAGTTACACTTCCCCCGCAGGAGTTTAGCATTGGAAAAATCCATCCTCGCCCTGGAGGACGGGACCGTCTACGAGGGCACGAGCTTTGGTGCGCGCACGATCCGGAGCGGGGAGGTTGTTTTCAACACCTCGATCACGGGCTACCAGGAAATCTTCACGGATCCTTCCTATTGCGGACAGATCGTGGTGCTGACCAATCCGCAGATCGGCAACTACGGCGCTAACCAGGATGATTCGGAATCGGGCAGGCCTTACATTGAGGGGCTTGTGGTGCGCGATTTCTCGCCGGTGGTGAGCAACTGGCGGTCAGAGGAGGCGGCGGAGCAGTTTCTATCGAAGAGCCAGGTGCCGGTGGCGAGCGGGATCGATACACGGTCGGTGGTGCGGCGGCTGCGGAGCCGCGGTGTGATGCGCGGCGTGCTGTCGGGCTCGGGGGGGGATGCGGCGGAACTGGTGAAGATGGCGCAGCAAGTGCCGTCGATGGCGGGACTGGATCTGGCGACGAAGGTATCGACGCTGTCGCAGTACCGGTGGAAGGACGCTGTGAAGCCGTGTTCGCCGTCGGAGGTGGTGGAGGATGCGGTGGAGCCACGGTTCCATGTGGTGGCTTACGATTTCGGGATCAAGCGGAATATTCTACGAAGGCTGGTGCAGGTGGGCTGCGAGGTGACGGTGGTTCCGGCGCTGACGACGGCCGAGGATGTGCTGGCGATGAAGCCGGACGGGGTGTTTCTGTCGAACGGGCCGGGGGATCCGGAGCCGCTGGAGTTTCAGGCAACGCAGGTGAGGAAGCTGGTGGGGAAGACGCCGATATTCGGGATCTGCCTGGGGCACCAGGTGTTGGGGCTGGCGCTTGGGGGCAAGACGTTCAAGCTGAAGTTCGGGCACAGAGGGGCGAATCATCCGGTGCTGAACTACCGCACGCAGAAGGTGGAGATCACGTCGCAGAATCACGGGTTCGCGGTGGACCCGGATTCATTCAAGTCGTCGGACGTCGAACTCACACACATCAATCTGAACGATCAGACGCTGGAGGGGTTGCGTCACCGGAGTCACCCGGTGTTCTGCGTACAGTACCATCCGGAAGCGGCGCCGGGGCCGCATGATTCGCGGTACTTGTTTGATGATTTTGCGGCGCTGATGAGCGAACATTCCAAGGCGAAGTAGAGAGAGAATGCCGAAACGAAGCGATCTGAAGAGAATCATGATTGTGGGTTCCGGCCCGATTATTATCGGGCAGGCGTGCGAATTCGATTATTCGGGCACGCAGGCGTGCAAGGCGCTGCGCGCGGACGGCTTCGAGGTGGTGTTGCTGAACTCGAACCCGGCGACGATCATGACGGACCCGAACCTGGCGGACCGGACGTATGTTGAGCCGATCACGATGGAGTACGCCGAGGAGATCATCAAGCGGGAGCGGCCGGACGCGCTGCTATCGACGGTGGGCGGGCAGACGGGTTTGAACCTGTCGATGGCATTAGCGGAAGCGGGGATTCTGGAAAAGCATGGCGTGGAGCTGCTGGGGGCGAAGCTGCCGGCGATCAAGAAGGCGGAAGACCGGCTGCTGTTCAAGGACGCGATGAAGAAGATCGGGCTGGAGTCGCCGCGGTCGCAGCTGGTGAACAATCTGGAGGACGGGTTCGATTTCGCGAACAAGAACGGGTATCCGGTGGTGCTGCGTCCGAGCTTCACTTTGGGCGGGAGCGGCGGCGGAATCGCGTATAACCGGGAGGAGCTGGAGGAGATATTAGGGAGGGGGCTGGATCTATCGCCTGTGGGCGAGGTGCTGGTGGAGGAGAGCGTAATCGGGTGGAAGGAGTTCGAGCTGGAGGCGATGCGCGACCTTGCGGATAACGCGATCATCATCTGCTCGATCGAGAACTTCGATGCGATGGGGGTGCACACGGGGGATTCCATCACGGTGGCTCCGGCGCAGACGCTGACGGACCGCGAGTACCAGATGATGCGGGACGGTGCGCTGGCGTGTCTGCGGGAGATCGGCGTGGACACGGGGGGATCGAACGTGCAGTTCGCAATCAACCCGAAAGACGGGCGGATGGTGATCATCGAGATGAACCCGCGTGTGTCGCGGAGCTCGGCGCTGGCATCGAAGGCGACGGGGTTCCCGATTGCGAAGATCGCGGCGAAGCTGGCGGTGGGCTACCGTCTGGACGAGATCAAGAACGACATCACGCGGAAGACGCCGGCCTGTTTTGAGCCGACTCTGGATTACGTGGTGGTGAAGATTCCGCGCTGGCAGTTTGAGAAGTTCCCTGGCGCGGAGCCGGTGCTGGGGACGCAGATGAAGTCGGTGGGCGAAGTGATGTCGATCGGGCGAACGTTCCAGCAGGCGCTGATGAAGGGGATGCGAAGCCTGGAGACGGGCAAGTCGGCGGCCGCATCGGAGCAGTTTGACGAGCACCTGATCCGGAACCGGCTGATCACGCCGAATCCGGAACGGCTGCCGTACATACGGTTCGCGTTCCAGCAGGGCTGGACGGTGGAGCAGGTGCAGGAGCTGACCTACATCGACCCGTGGTTTCTGAAGCAGCTGCGGGACGTGGTGGAATTGGAGAAATCGCTGCAGGGCGGCGTGATGGAGAGCGTGACGCCGGCGGCGATGAGCAAGCTGAAGCGGTCCGGGCTGAGCGACCAGGCGCTGGGCCGAGCGTGGAGCCGGACGGCGGATCAGGTGCGGGAGTACCGCAAGAAGCAGGGCGTGGGAACGGTGTTCAACCGGGTGGACACGTGCGCGGCGGAGTTTGAGAGCTTCACGCCGTACCTGTATTCCAGCTACGAGTTTGAATGTGAGGCGGAGCCGACGGACCGCAAGAAGGTGATGATTTTGGGAAGCGGCCCGAACCGGATCGGGCAGGGGATCGAGTTCGACTATGCGTGCTGCCATGCCAGCTACGCGCTGCAGCATTTCGGCGTCGAGTCGATTATGGTGAACTGCAACCCGGAGACCGTGTCGACGGACTACGACACAAGCGACCGGTTGTACTTTGAGCCGCTGACGTTTGAAGAGGTGATGAACATTGCGGACCGGGAGAAGCCGGACGGGGTGATCGTGCAGTTCGGGGGGCAGACGCCGCTGACTCTGGCGCTGCCGCTGAAGCGTGCGGGGCTGCCGATTATCGGGACGGACCCGGAGAATATCGACCTGGCCGAGGACCGGAAGCTTTTCGCGAAGCTACTGGACGACTTGGGGATTCCGTCGCCGCCAAACGGCACGGCGACGAGCATGGATGAAGCGATCGAGGTGGCGACGCGGCTGGGGTTCCCGGTGCTGGTGCGGCCGAGCTTCGTGCTGGGCGGGCGAGCGATGACGATCGCCTATGACGAGGAGACGGTGCGGCGGTACATGGGGGAGGCGGTGATTTTTTCGCAGGAGCGGCCGGTGCTGATCGACCGGTTTCTGGAAGACGCGATCGAAGTGGACGTGGATGCGCTGAGCGACGGGGAAGATGTGCTGATCGCGGGGATCATGGAGCATATCGAGGAGGCGGGAGTGCATTCCGGCGACAGCTCGTGCGTGCTGCCGCCGTATTCGATCGGGCAGCGGGAGCTGGATACGATCCGGGATTACACGGAGCGTCTGGCGCGGGCGCTGCAGGTGATCGGGCTGATGAACGTGCAGTACGCGATCAAGGACGGCAAGGTGTTTGTGATCGAGGTGAATCCGCGCGCGTCGCGGACGGTGCCGTACGTGGCGAAGGCGACAGGGGTTCCGCTGCCGAAGATCGCGGTGGGGCTTATGCTGGGGAAAAAGCTGAAGGAGTTCGCGGAGCTGACAGGCGGGCGGACGTCGGGGGTGCTGCCGGTACCGCAGTTCTTCGTGAAATCGCCGGTGTTTCCGTTCAACAAGTTTCCGGGGGTGGATCCGGCGCTGGGGCCGGAGATGCGGTCGACGGGGGAAGTGATGGGAGTGGGGGAGAATTTCGGCGAGGCGTTCGCGAAGGCGCAGTTGAGCGCGGGGACGCCGCTGCCGGACAAGGGAACGGCGTTCATCAGCGTGAACGACCGGCACAAGCCGGTGGCGGTGGATCTGGCGCGTAAGTTCGCGGAGCTGGGGTTTGAGCTTGTGGCGACGCGCGGAACGGCGGCGGCGATTACCGCGTCGGGGATTGCGTGCAAGACGATCTTCAAGGTGAATGAAGGGCGTCCGAACGCGGTGGACCTGATCAAGGCGGGATCGCTGCAGCTGGTGATTTACACGGCGACGGGGGCGCATTCGTTCACGGATGAGAAGGCGATCCGGCGGACGGCGGTGTTTTACCGGGTGCCGTGCATCACGACGCTGAGCGCGGCGAAGGCGAGCGTGCAGGCGGTGGCGTCGCGGCGGCGGGATCCGATCCGGGTATGGAGCTTGCAGGAGATCCACGCGGGGGAAAAGACGGCGGTCACGAGCTGAGCTATTCGTAGCGAAGCGCTTCCATGACATCGACGCGAGTGCAGAGCGAAGCTGGCGGAGGAGCGGAAGCCTGGCGGAGGATGGGCGGCGATGGCGGCGTGGAAAGCGCGGAGGCGGTCTTCGCAGGGCGTGATGTCCGCGGAAGCGGGTGCGTGCCAGAAAAGATACGCGAGCAAGGGGGACCTCCTTCAATGCGGGGGGAAGAGGTTGCCGCGGCCGAGGAGCCAGTGGGGGTCGAGGCGGCTTTTGACGGCGCGCATGGCGTCGATGTGTTCGGAGGCGTACTGGACTTCGAGCAGCGGGGCCTTGCGTTTGCCGAGGCCGTGTTCAGCGCTGACGGTGCCGCCCATGCGGACGGCTTCGCGGGCGAGTGAGAGGATGAGTTCGCGGCCGCGGTCGAAATCGGCTTGCGATGCGGGAAGGATGTTGGCGTGGAGATGGGCGTCGCCGATGTGGCCGAAAACGACGTAGCGGCCGGGGAAGGCATCGCCGAGGGTGCGGTGATAGAGGGCGAGCATTTCCCCGTTGCGGTGGAGCGGGACGGCGAAGTCGGTGCCAAGCTTCATGAAGCCGTTGCGGCGGACGGTATCGTTGACCATTTCCGGCAGCGCGTGGCGGAGGAGGCGGAAGCGCTCGCGGTCGGCGTCGGAGACGGCGAACCAGGAGGCGTTCTGATCGGCGCGGGCTTGGTGAAGGCGGTCGGGCCAGGGGTCGATATCGGAGGGGGAAGAGAGCTCCTGTTCGAAGAAGATGGCGGCGCCGGCGGAGGCGGGGATTTCCGAGTAGCGGGCGCGGAGCATGTTGAGCGAACCACGGTCGAAATACTCGAGCATGCGGAGGCCGGGGATGGGGCGCCAGGAATCGACGGCGGCGAGCGCTTCGATGTCGGAGGGAAAGAAGACGACACCGGCGAGCAGTTCTTCGGCGGCAGGGAGAAGCTGGAGCTCGGCTTCGGTGACGACGGCGAGGGTGCCCTCGGAACCGGCAATGAGATCGATCCAGTCCATGGCTGGCGAGAGCGGATAGCCGGCAGTGTTCTTGGTGGTGTTGGGGAGAGGGATGGGAGAGACGTCGAAATCGACTTTTTCGGCGCGCTGAAAACGGCGGAGAGTGCCATCCATGAAAGCGGCTTCCAGGGCGAGCAGGTGGCGGCGGGTGGCGCCATATCGGAAACTGCGGGAGCCGGAGGCATTGTTGGCGATGGTGCCGCCGAGGGAGGCGGTGATTTCGGTGGGGTCGGGCGCGTAGAGCTGGCGGGTGCGCGCGGCGGCGGCGTGGAGGTCCTTCAGGAGGAGGCCGGGGCCCGCGATGGCGCGGCCCGGGAGGATTTCGAGTCTGGCGAGTTTGGCGGTGGAGATGAGCCAGCCGCCTTGGGGGATGCCGCCGCCGGTGAGTCCTGTGGCGGCGCCGAGAACGGTGACAGGAACTCGCTGCTCGCCAGCTTGAGCAAGAATGGAGGCGACTTCGACGGCGGAGGCAGGAGTAAAGATGCGGTCGGCGTGGCCACGGAAACCTGAGGCATCTTCCATGCGGCTAAACCTCCAGGATCACGGGCAGGATGAGGGGGCGGCGTTGGGTTTGTTTGTTGAGGTAGCGTTTGAGGTCGGCGCGGATTTTTTCCTGCATGACGCCCCAGTCGGTGCGTTCCTCGGCAGAGCTGTTTTCGAGCGTTTTGGCGACGACCTGGCGGGCTTGCTGGAGGATTTCGTTGGAGTTTTCGGTGAGGAAGCCGCGGCTGACGATTTCCGGCAGCGTTTCGGTTTTGCCGGTGTGGCGGTTGATGGCGATGATCGGGAGGACGAAGCCATCTTCGGAGAGGTGGCGGCGGTCGCGGATGACGATGTCGTCGACGAATTCGTCGACGGAGCCGGAGTCAATGCAGACGCGGCCGACGGTGACGTTTTCGCCGCGGCGCGCGCCGGTGGAGTCGATTTCGAGGGTTTGACCGCTTTCGAGGATGAAGGTTTCCTTGAGGCCGACGTTGTACATGTGCTGGGCGTGGTGGGCGTGGACGGCCAACTGGCGGTATTCCCCGTGGAGCGGGAGGAAGTATTTGGGGCGGACCAGGTTGAGGATGAGCTTCAATTCCTCGGCGCTGGCGTGGCCGGAGACGTGGACTGGCGGGCTCATGTTGCCGTAGATGAGATTGGCGCCGCGGCGCGCCATGTGGTTCATCATGCGGTAGATGGATTTTTCGTTACCGGGAATGATGCGCGAGCTGAGCACGACGGTATCGCCCTGGGAGAGGGAGAGGTGGCGGTGATTGTCGACGGCGACGCGCGACATGGCGGACATGGGTTCGCCTTGGGTGCCGCTGATGATGACGCAGAGCGAGTCGCGGCGTGTGGACTGGATGTCCTGGGGGCGCAGAAGAGTGTCGTCGGGGACCTGGAGTAGAGAGAGGTTATGGGCGATCTCGGTGACTTCGGACATGGAGCGGCCGAGAAAGGCGACCTTGCGCTTGAACTGCTTGGCGAGATCGAGCAGCTGCTGGATGCGGTGGATGGAACTGGAGAAGCATGCGACGACAAGGCGGTTCTGGGCCTTGGAGAAGATGTCTTCCAGGCGCGGACGGACGGCGCGCTCGCTTTCGGTGTAGCCGGGACGGTCAGCGTTGGTGGAGTCCGACATGAGCAGCAGGACGCCGCGTTTGCGGTAGTCGGCGAAGCTGTGCAGATCGAACATCTCGTTGTCGGTGGGGGTTGGGTCGACCTTGAAATCGCCGGTATGGATGACGACGCCGAGGGGGGTGGTGATGGCGAGCGCGACGGCCTGAACGATGGAGTGGGTGACGTGGATGAACTCGACTTTGAAGGGGCCGAGTTCGACGTTCTCGCTGGGGCGGATGACGTTGAGGCGGGCCTCGGAGAGCATGTCGTGCTCTTCCAGCCGCCGTTCGACGAGGGCGAGCGTGAAGGCGGTGCCGTAAACGGGGACGTCGAGCTCGGCGAGCACGAACGGGACAGCGCCGATGTGGTCTTCGTGGCCGTGCGTGAGGACGATGCCGCGGACGTTTTCCTTGCGGTCCGTGAGGTAGGTGAGGTCGGGGATGACGATGTCGACGCCGAGGAGGTCATCTTCGGGGAACATCATGCCTGCATCGAGGATGATGATGTCGTCGCCGTATTCCAACGCCAGGCAGTTCATGCCGAACTCGCCCAGGCCTCCGAGTGGAATCACGCGGAGCTTCTGCTCTGCCATAGAAGACTTCAGGGTAGCATGGGGCGCGAGAGGCCGCGCCCCGTTGTGACGCGGTTAGAAGCGGTAGTAGAGGCCGAACTGGATGACACGGCGGCCGCCGGTGGTGCCGGTGACGCGGCCGAAGTTGACCGAGTTGATGTCCTGGTCCCCGAAGCTGAAATTGGGGTGATTGAGGAAGTTGACGCTCTCCATGCGGAATTCGACGGTATGGCCTTCCTGGATGGTGGTGGTCTTCAGCAGGGAAAAGTCGAGGTTGAAGAAGCCGGGACCGTCGAACCAGCGGCGCTGAAGGGCTCCGAGCTGGCCGGGTCCGGGGTTGGAGAAGACTTGGCCGTCGAATGTGGGCCTGCCGTCGGGCGCGGTGCCGCGGCCATCGGCGCCAATAGCGCTCTGATTGACGAAGTAGGGACCGTTGCCGGCGAAGCGCAGGGCGAACAGGTCATTCAACTGGGACTTGTTGAGGGTTGTGTTGGCGGTGTTGGGACCGGAGCGCGCGCCGCGGTTCAGCGTGCCGCGGCCGGAGTTGACCGAGAACGGCGTGCCGGAGGTCCAGCTGATGATGCCGCCTGTGGTCCAGCCGCTGATCAGTTTGCCGAGCGGACCTTTGACCTCCCTGCCGAAGGGGAGTTCATAGACATAGTTGGAACTGAAGCTGTGAGTGAGATCGAAGGGCGAGCGAGCGCGCTCGATCTTCGCGTTGTTGATATCGAGGAAGGCTTCAAAGCGCGCCTGGGAATCGCCGAGCGCATCGCTGAGGACTTTCGAGTAGGTGTAGTTGGTCTGGAACTGAAGGCCGTTGGAGAGGCGGCGGTTGAAGTCGACTTGAAGAGCGTTATAGGAGGCGTTGCTGTAGTTGGTCAGCATATTCATGCCAAGGCCGAGCGGGTTGGCGTAGAAACCGATCGGGCCGTTGAGGCGGTTGATCTGGTAGGTATTGGCCAGTTCGCCCACCTGTCCGGTCTCGATGAGGCTGCGGATGGTGGCGTTGGTCAGGTTGGCATTGGCCAAGCGTCCAAACACCGGGAGTTGCTGGCTGCCGGCGATGGCGGGATTATAGGCGGGGTTGAAGGTGCCAGTGGCGGTGCGGGCGAGGTTGCCGTTGTTGAAGGCGCGCTGAAAATCCTCGAAAAAGCCATCCGCGTAGATGTTGACCTGGTTGTAGTCGAAGGCGCGGAATTGCTTGGTCGCGTGGTTGCCGACGTAGCGCAGCTCGAGGATGCCTTTGAAGAGTTCCTGCTGGATGCCGAAGCTCCACTGCTGAACATAGGGAGTGCGGAGATTGGGGTCGATGAGCCCGAAAGCGGTCTGCGAGTTGAGCAGATTGTTGTCGGCGAAGGTGCGCGGAACTTTGAAGGCAGGCGTGGTGATGGCGGGAGGGGCACTGATGCGGCCAACCAGACCGACGGTGGTAACCGTCTGCGCGAGGCCGGAGTTGGTGCCGACGTTGTTGTCCGTGGCACGGATGAATTCGTCGTTGGCGTAGTTGATGCTGTAGCCGGCGCGGACGGAGGTTTTGCCATTCCCGAACAGATCCCAAGCGAGACCGACGTTGGGCGCCCAATTGTTGAGGTCGCGGTTATACCAGCGGCGGCCGGTGTCACCGCCGGCGAAATCGAGGGTGGAGTTGGACAGCAGGGTGGTGATGGGGTTGCCGTTGGTGATGATGGGAAGAAGTCCGAGACCGTTGGCTTCATCGACGGGCGAGAAGTATTCATAGCGGATGCCGAGGGTCATCGTCAGGCGGCGCATCGCCTTCCAGCTGTCCTGGAAGTAAAAGGAGTGATTATCGAGAGTGAAGTTGCGCACGTTGGCGGCTCCGGCGACGAAACCGGAGGAGCGGCTGGTGACATAGAAGTTCTGGGTGGAACTGGTGATGAAGCCGGCCATCGTCGACAGCAGGTTGTTGGCAATCGTGATGTCTTGTGCGCGGACGCCGGGCAAACGCTCACCGGTCAGGCCGAACTGGTTGTTGGCGCTGATGCCGAGAGCGTAGCTGGGCAGATTGCCGGCATCGTTGAAGGACTGGATTCGGATCAGCTGATTCTGATATCCCGCGCGGAAGGTGTGCTTGCCGCGGACGCAGCTGAAGTTGTTGGCGATGTTGTAGGTGTCGGTGAAACGGCCTTGATCGCGGAAGGTATTGATGGGGTTGCCGAAGATGAAACCGGTGATGATGGAGCCGCCGAAGTTTTCCGAGCTGCGGAAGGTGGCAGGGGCGAGGTTAAAGCCGCCGCGCAGTTCGTTGGTGACGCGGCCGGAGGGGCTCCAGCGGTGAGTGATGGAGACCAGGTCGCGGTTGTCGTCGTTTTGCACCTTGGGCACAAGCGAGTAGTCGTTGGCTAGATCCGGCCGGTCCAGCTGGTCGCGGTTCCAGAGATAGCTGCCGGAGAAGGAGTGCTTGGTGGAGAGCACGTAGTCGAGCTTGATGGTGGCGTTGTCGCGGGTACGGTTGTTGCGCAGCAGGAAAGTGTAGCCGGCGGTGTTGAGCTGATCGCCGACGTCGGTGCGGTTGATCTTGTCGGGGCCGGGCACCTGTTCCAGAATCTGTTGAATGCGGGGGTCGGCGCTGACGCCGGCGGCCTGCAGCACGTTCACCTGGCGGATATTGTTGGCTGTGTCGCGATAGGTAAAAATGCCGCGGCGGGCGCTGTCGGTGAGGATGGTGCGGGTGGCGCTGGACTGCTGACGCAGGCGAAGCGCCTCATAGTTGCCGTAGAAGAAGAACTTGTCGCGGATGATGTGGCCGCCGAGGGTGCCGCCGAGCTGGTTCTGGTTGAGGAAAGGCCGGGCGACTCCGTTGCGGTTGTTGAACCAGGTGTTGGCGGAGGCAACGTTGTTGCGGTTGTACCAATAGAGCGAGCCGTGATAATCGTTGCCGCCCGACGGCGTGACGAAGGTGACCTGGGAGGAGCCGTTGCCTTCGGCGACGTTGGTGTTGGAGGTGGAGATGGTGAACTCGGCGACCTGGTCCATGAGCAGCAGGTTGGGCAGGTAATCGAGCGCGTTGGTGCGGATGAAGTTGTCCTGGATGTTGATGCCATCGATGGTGACGTTGGTGTAGGAGGGGCGGAGGCCGTTGATGGTGGTGTTGCTGCGGGCGTTGGAGGTGACGCCGGCCTGTGTGGTGATGAGGGCGAGCGGGGAGCGATTGATTGTGGGGAGGCGGCGGATCTGGGAGTTGGAGATGGTGGTGTTGATCTCGGCGTTGGAGGTCTGCACGGCGACGGTCTGGGCGGCGACTTCAATGGTCTCGGTGACGGAGGCGACTTCCATCTTGATATCGGCGAGGGACAGCTCGGTGGCGGCGTCGACCTTGATGGCGCGCAGGCGCTGCTTGCCGAAGCCGGGCGCGGTGATGGTGAGATCGTAGTAGTCGGGGCGGACGCCGGTGAAGGTGAAGAGTCCGTCGGAGGTTGTGGTGGTGCTGAGAAGAGGCGATGCGCCTCCGGGGAGGAAGAGCTCGACGGCGGCGGCGGGAATGGCCGAGCCGCTGGCATCGGTGACAGAGCCGGAGATGCGGCCCGAAACCTGAGCGAATATCAAGGAGCCGCACGCGCAGGCAAGCGCGGCAAAGCGAAATAGTGTAGGAGACATGAAATGACCCTTTCCTTTCCCCGGAAGACGACTTGGCTCAGTTTAACAGGTTTTCGCGCGCCACCATATCCACACATGAGGATGAAGCTACTAGCCGCATTGCCGGTTTTGTTTGGGCTGAGTGTTGCCGAGGCCGCTCCGATACTTTACGCGAATCGCCAACGATTTCCTGGGCAACTCGGCGCTGTATTCGATTCACGGGGTGGGAGCGGCGCCGGTGTACTCCATGGCGTTGGGAGTTGGTTTCTACGGCGGGCTGGCATGGGATTCCACGACGAGTTCTTTCTACGCCATCGCCTCGGAGTCGTTCGGAGTTTCCACTTTGTACCGTTTCTCGCTGGGCGGCTCCGGCCCGGCGGCGCTGTTTGACCTGGGTAGAGATGAGACCTATATGTATTCGTCTCTAACGGTTGCGCAGGAGCCGGTACCGGAGCCTGGAAGGTGGTTGGCGGTGGTGGCGGGACTCGTGGGGCTCGCGGTGAGGCGTATTCGGCGCGAGAATTCCAACTGGTAAAATTACAGTAACAGGCAGGGCTCCCTATTTGACTTCAACGGTGAACCCGTTAGAATCTAGGGAGGCAAGGGGTGGCTCGGCCATTCCAGGTACAAGCTTCGAATAGACGACAAGGGGTAAATCAATGAAGAGATTCAGCGTTTCGAGCGCTTTGGTAATGTGCGCGCTCCTGGTTCTGTCCAGCACGCCTTCATGGGCCCAGATTCTGTACGGCTCGCTTGTGGGCAACGTAAAGGATCCGTCGAATGCGGCGATAGCCGGGGCGACGGTGACGATCACCAATAGGGCAACAAATCTGACACGAGAGACCGTTGCCAACGATCTGGGCGCTTTCAACTTCCCCACGCTCCATGCGGGCGTGTTTGACCTGAAGGTGTCCAAGGAGGGGTTCCGGACGCACACCGAGCAGGGGGTAACGGTAACGATCAACTCGGTGACCCGTATCGACGTGGGCCTGCAATTGGGCGCGGTGGCCGAGTCGGTGCAAGTTACGGCGGTCACCGCTGCGTTGCAGACGGACCGCTCGGAGGTCCGCTCGGAGGTAACCAGCAAGACGTTCCAGAACCTGCCCGTGCCATCTGGCCGCAACTACCAGGGCATTTTGCGCACCCTGCCCGGATTCCGTCCGCCGACGAATGCGCACTCAGTGCCGACGAATCCTTCCCGGGCGCTGACGTACAACGTAAACGGGGTCAGCCAGTCGATCAACAACGTGCGCATCGATGGAGCAAGCTCGAACGCCCCGTGGCTGCCGCATATCACGTCTTTTGTTCCGACGCTGGAGGCCATTGAAACCGTCAACGTGGTGACCAGCAGTTTCGACGCGGAGCAGGGCTTGGCCGGAGGCGCGGCGGTCAACGTGCAGATCCGCAGCGGCACAAACGATGTGCACGGATCGGCGTTTGAATATCACACCAACCAGCGGCTGAAGGCGAAGCCGTGGATCCTGCCGCAAGGGAGCGCGAAGCCCAAGCTGATCAACAACGAGTTTGGCGGAACGATCGGCGGACCGATTGCAAAGGACAAGGCGTTCTACTTCGTTAGCTATGAGGGCACGCCGAACCGTGAGTTCGCTTCGCGCCTGGGCACCGTCCCCACGCCGTTGCAGAAGGCCGGCAACTTCACGGAATCAACCACCGCCGTTTTCGACCCGACGACGGGCAATGACCTCGGGGTTGGGCGGCTGGCTTTTCCTGGCAACATCATTCCGGCTTCCCGGATCAGTCCGATCACGAAGAAGCTGGCCGATTTGACACCGAACCCGAACGCCAATCTGGATGCATTCGTCAACAACTATTTTGCCGGCGGCTCCTATCTTTTCGACCGTCACCGCACGGACTCCAAGGTCAACTGGATTCCGTCGAGCAAGATCAGTGCGTTCGCCCGTTACAGCCTTTTGCACTATGACATGACGAACCCTCAGATGTTCGGGGCCTTGGGCGGACCGGAAGTGTCCGGCGCGGGCGGCAATCCCGGCAAGGGATTCGGTAACACGCACAGCTTCACCGGAGCCGTTACCTATATCTTCTCGCCATCGCTGATCATGGATGCCTACTACGGCTACACTCTGGCTGGCACGGCGGTGGAGCAGGCGCGGCTGGACGAAAAGCTGGGACTCGACTTCCTGGGCATTCCTGGAACCAATGGAACCCGGCCGTTTGAAGGCGGCTGGCCTGCGTTTGCTGTCAGCAGCTACACGCAGCTAGGCGTGCCCAATGCCTTCCAGCCATACTATCGCAGCGATCCGCAACACCAGTACGTGGCGAACCTGAATTGGACGAAGGGCACGCACGAGGTGCGGTTCGGCACCGACATCTACTTCACCGGGATGAACCACCAGCAGCCTGAAGCGACAGGCGCAAGCCACGGCGCGCAGGGCGGATTCACCTTCGGCACCGGACCGACGGCGCTTGCCGGCGGAACGGCGGGCAACCAGTTCAACAGCTATGCGACGTTCCTGCTGGGGCTACCGACCAACGTGGGAAAGATCACCCAGATTCCTGACCGCTACTACACCGAGCAGACCAACATGGCGTTCTACATACGCGACCGCTGGAACGTCTCGCGCAAGCTGACGCTCAGCTACGGATTGCGCTGGGAGTACTATCCGTTCCCGACGCGGAACGACCGTGGCCTGGAATGGTATAACCCCAACACGAACAAGATGCACATCTGCGGTGTCGGTCAGGTCCCCACCGATTGCGGAGTCGGGATCAGCAAGACCAACTTCGCCCCGCGCTTCGGGTTTGCCTATCGTCCCACCGAAACTTTCGTCATCCGGGCCGGCTATGGCATCACCTACGATCCGTTCTCGCTGCAGCGCCCGTTGAGAACCAACTACCCGCTGCTGCTCATCCAGAACATCCCCGCTCCGAACTCGTTCTCCTGGGTGAGCCCGATCGCCCAAGGAATCCCGCGCCCCGTGATTCCAGACCTTGGCAACGGCATCATTGACATCCCGAGCACCTACGCGGTAATCACCACTCCTCAGGAGTACAAGCGCGGTTACATTCAGTCCTGGAACTTCACGATCCAGAAGCAGCTTCGCGGCGGTTTCACCGGCCAGGCAGGCTACGTTGCTACCCGCTCCACACGCCAGCTCGGCTACCTGGACATCAATGCCAGCCAGGTGATTGGTTCGGAAAACAACGGGCGTCCGCTCAATCAGCGGTTCGGCCGGCTGACCACAACCACGATGGTGACGCCATTCGGCACGACGACCTACGATTCGCTACAGACGCAGCTTGAGCGCCGGTTCTCGCAGGGTCTCTCGGTCGCGGTGGCCTATACGTGGGGCAAGGTCATCGGCTTCGCCGATAACAGCGACAGCGGTCCGTCGGTGAACGCGATTCCTTTCTTTAACCGGAATCGAACCGTCCGCGGCTACGACCGTACGCATAACCTGCAAATCTCTAACATCGCCGAACTGCCGTTTGGAAAAGGCAAGCAATTCGCCACCAGCGGCTTCGGCGCCGCGCTGCTTGGCGGCTGGCAGATCAACAACCTGCTCAGCTTCTACAGCGGCACGCCGTTCTCGGTGGGCGCCGATGGCAATTCGCTGCGAATGCCCGGTTCGACTCAGACGGCGGACCAGGTGAAACCGACGGTGGAGAAACTCGGCGGTACGGGACGGCAGGACCCGTGGTTTGATCCGTTCGCCTTTGCCAACCTTTCCACCGTACGCGGCCAGGAAAGGTTCGGCAACACAGGCTTTCACATCCTCCGTGGTCCGGGGATGGTGAACTGGGACTTCGGTTTGTTCCGCCGCTTCCAGGTAAACGAGCGGTGGAGAATCGAGTTCCGGATGGAGGCGTTCAACTTCACGAATACTCCTCACTTCAGCAACCCGGGCACCAACGTGGCCAACTTCCAGCCCAACCAGGCCGACCCGGCCCGGCGGTTTAACGGCTACACGGAGATCACCGGCGTGACCAACATCGGCCGCGACGGAATTGACGAGCGTCAGTTCCGGCTTGGCCTCCGGTTGGCTTTCTAGCATCCACCGGAGCTTCGCTTCCAACGGCCCGGATCCCTGAAGGGGTTCGGGCCGTTTGTTCATTCGGGACGCTAGAATAAATCCGTGCGACCACGCGCCCGCGATGTTGGACTGATTCCAGGCTCTCTTCCTCCCGGCCCCTTGAACGCCATCACGGACGTGGCCGGCGTGAAGGTGGGGCACGCAACGATCCATCGCGCGGAGAATGTCCGCACCGGTGTGACCGCCGTTCTGCCGCACGGCGGAAATCTGTTTCAGGAGAAGGCGCGCGGGGCGGTGTTTGTGGGAAACGGCTTCGGCAAGTTGATGGGCTCGACGCAGGTGAATGAGCTGGGGGAGATCGAAACGCCGATCCTGCTGACGAACACGCTGAACGTGGGGAAGGTGGCTGATGCGCTGCTGGATTACATGCTGTCGCGTCCAGGGAATGAAGCGGCGCGCTCCGTGAATCCGCTGGTAGCGGAAACCAACGACGGCCAGTTGAACGATATCCGCGGGCGGCACGTGGGCCATGAGCATGTGATGCAGGCGGTGCAGGGGGCCGCGGGCGGCGCGGTAGAGGAAGGCGCTGTCGGCGCGGGGGCCGGCACGGTGGCATTCGGGTTCAAGGGCGGCATCGGGACCTCTTCGCGCCGGGCGGGGGCGCACACGGTGGGGGTGCTGGTGCAGTCGAATTACGGCGGGGATCTGATGATATGCGGCGCTCCCGTAGGTCGCGCGCTACGGCGGGGTGGCGTGGGCGCCGGTGACGGCAGCATCATCATGGTGGTGGGGACGGATGCGCCTGTGGATCACCGGCAGCTGATGCGCATGGCGGCGCGCACGATGTGGGGGCTGGCGCGGACGGGCTCGTCAGGCTCGCACGGCTCGGGCGATTACGGCATCGCCTTCACCACGCATCGCCAGCCGCCGACGCTGGCGAATGCGGATCTTTCGCCCCTGCTGCTGGCGGTGATGGAAGCGACGGAGGAGGCGATCTATAACTCGTTGTTCCGCGCTGTCACCACGACGGGGAATGGGCGAACGGTGGAGGCGCTACCGGTGGAGGAGACCGTGGCGATCCTACGTCGTCACGGCGCCATCAAATGATGCTCCCAGTTCTGTTGCTGTCTGCGCTGGTGGCTCAAGCCGTTGAACCGGTCCGTTTCCGGGAAACCGCCGCGACGGCAGGCGTCAAGTTTGTGTTGGACAACCACGCCTCGCCGGACAAGCAGATGATCGAGACGATGGCGGGCGGCATGGCGGCGTTCGACTACGACGGGGACGGGCGTACGGATTTGTTCTTCACCAACGGGGCCGCGATTCCGTCGAGGAAGAAGGAGGCGCCGAAATACTGGAACCGGCTGTACCGCAACGTAACCGAGCCGGGCGGGGCGATACGGTTTCAGGATGTCACGGAACAGGCAGGGCTGGCCGGGGAAGGTTATTCGATGGGGGCCGCGGCGGCCGACTTTGACAACGATGGCCATGTGGATCTGTTCGTGGCCGGCGTCTACCGGAACCTGCTGTACAGGAATCTGGGCAACGGGAAGTTTGAGGAGATCACGGGGAAGTCGGGCATCCAGAGCGACATCTGGTCGGTGGCAGGCGGCTGGTTCGACTACGACAACGACGGTCTTGTCGACCTGCTGGTAGTGAACTATTCGAACTGGTCGGCGGAGGCGAATCGTTTCTGCGGCGACACGGCGCGCAAGATCCGCGTCTACTGCCACCCGAAATATTTCGATCCGGTACCCAACCAGCTTTACCGGAACCTGGGCGGAGGGCGATTCCAGGATGTCACTGCGGCTTCCGGAATCGGAGGGTCAAAAGGGCGCGGCATGAGTGTTGCGTTTGCCGATTACGACAACGACGGGCGCATCGATGCGTTCGTAACCAACGACAATTTGCCCAATTTCCTTTTCCGCAATCTGGGCGGCGGCAAGTTCGAGGAGACCGGGCTGCTGGCCGGGGCGGCGTTGCTGGATAATGGCAAGCCGGTGGCGAGCATGGGGGCGGACTTTCGCGACTACAACAACGACGGGCAGCCGGACATCATCGTGACGGCGCTGGCGGGAGAGACGTTTCCGTTGTTCCGCAACGACGGCAAGGGCGGCTTTCGCGATCAGACCTTCGCGAGCCGGTTAGGCCCGCAGACAATCCGGCGCAGCGGATGGGGCGTTGGTTTTATTGATTTCAATAATGACGGGTGGAAGGACCTGTTCACCGCCAACTCACACGTCAACGACATCATCGGAATGTTCGAAGCGCTGCCATATAAGGAGCCGAACGCGGTCTTCGCGAATCTGGGCAACGGGGAGTTCCGCGACGATTCGGCCACGTTTACCCTGTCCCGCGCGCACCGCGGCGCGGCGTTCGCCGACTTCAACGGCGACGGGCGCATGGACGTGGCCGTGTCGTGCTTGAACGAACCGGCCGAGTTGTGGGAGAACGTCACAGGAGGAGGCCATCATTGGATCCGGCTGATGCCGCGCGGTGTGAAGAGCAACCGTGACGGTATCGGCGCGCGCTTCCGTATCGGGACGCAGAGCAACTGGATGAGCCCGAGCGTCAGCTACGCGTCCTCTTCGCACGCGGGCGTGCATTTCGGGCTGGGACGGCAGGCGGGCGCAGTGGACGTGGAGGTTGTGTGGCCTTCCGGGCACAAGCAAGTGGAGAAGATTCCGGGCGTGGATGTGGTTCACGTGATTGAGGAAAGGTGATCCAGGCTGATCATTGACTTGACATTGAAGAGCGGACGCGACAGAATCGCTTCAAACCACTTTGTGTGGGAAATGTCATCCAGTGGGGGTGTCTTGTGAAGAGTTCCATGACTCGGACCGGTCTTGTGATGCTGGCATCGCTGCTCGCGGCGCCAGCCAACGCGCAGGTGCTTTATGGCGTGTTGGTCGGCAACGTGACCGACGCCCAGCAGGGCGCAGTGGTGGGAGCGGCGGTTTCGGCGAGAAACAACGCCACCAACTACGCGGCGGAAGTGAAGACGAATGAGCGGGGAGCGTATGAGATCCGCAATCTGCCGCCGGGCGCCTATGACGTGAAGATCGTAGCTTCCGGCTTCGCCACGTTTGAAGCGAAGGAAATCAACATCCAGGCGAACAACATCGCGCGCGTGGATGCGCCGCTGCGCGTCGGCGCCGTGACGGAAACGATCACGGTGGGGGCGGAGGTGGCACGGCTGCAGACCGATAAGAGCGACATTCACACGGACATCTCCGGCAAGGAGTTGACCAACATTCCGATCGGCGGATACCGGAACTTCCAGTCGGTGATCGACCTGATTCCGGGCTCGACGCCGAGCCTGTTCCAAAACGCCTCCACCGACACACCGGCGCGGGCGCTGACGACGAACATGAACGGCACGGCGCGCAACTCCAACAACACGCGCATCGACGGCGCGGCGAGCATTTTCACCTGGCTGCCGCACCACGCCTACTACATCCCGCCGTTGGAATCGATCGAAGTGGTGAATGTTTCGACGAACAACTTTGACGCGGAGCAGGGCATGTCGGGCGGGGCGGCGGTATCCGTGATTACCAAGTCCGGCACCAACGACTTGCACGGCGTCGCTTTCCTGTTCCATCAGAACCACAAGTGGGGCGCCAAACAGGTCTTCTTCAACCCGAACACGCCAGCTGGGCCCGGGATCCCGCAGCGCATCGACAACCAGTTCGGCGGAACGCTGAGTGGCCCGATCAAGAAGGACAAGCTGTTCGTGTTTTCCAGCTGGGAGCGAACGACGACGGCCGAGCGCGGTAACGGGCTGATGAGCGTGCCCACGGCCCAGGTGCGCTCGGGGAACTTCGCCGGGCTTACCAGCGTGTTTGATCCTGCCACGGGGAACCCCAATGGCACGGGGCGCACCCCGTTTCCCAATAACCAGGTTCCGCAGGCGCGCTGGAACGCGGCTGCCATAGCCCTGCAGAACATGCTGCCGCTGCCGAACACCGGAACCGGACAGCAGAACAACTACTTCGCCTCCGTGCCGTATTACTTCAAGAGGGACATGCTGGACGTGAAGGTGAACTGGACACCGAATGGAAAGCTGAACATCTTCGGGAAGTACAGCCTGATGTTTGCTCCGGTCACCTCCGACGCGCCGCTGGGAGAGGCGCTAGGAGGGTACCCGGGCGGCGCGGCGGGCGCAGCCGGGATTGGAACCGGCAACAACACGACCCACGTGTTCGGCGGCGGCATCAGCTACGTCCTCTCGCCGACGTTGTTGTTTGACGCGGCCTACGGGGGCACGCTGATGCACCATGACACACAGGGCCCGGACTACGGGAAGAACATCGGTCTGGATGTGCTGAGGATCCCGGGCACCAACGGGCCTGACATCCGGCAGAGCGGATTTCCAATCTTCAACATCAGCGGCTACGCGCAGTTCGGGAACACGAACAACTGGAGCCCGGTGGTACGCGATGACCGCGGCTTTACCTATGCCGGAAACTTGAGCTGGACGCGTGGCGCGCACAATCTGCGGTTCGGATTCGATTTTGTGCACCATCAGATGAACCACTGGCAGCCGGAAATCGGCGGGTGGAGCCCGCGCGGGCGGTTCAACTTCGTGAACGGGCTTACCGGCCTCAGCGGCGGCGCGGCGCCGAACAACTTCAACGCCTATGCGTCGTTCCTGCTCGGATTGCCGGGCAGCATGGGCAAGGCCTACCAGTTCTACGATCCGATGCGGACGCGGGAATTCCAGCAGGGCTACTATATCCGGGACAACTGGCAAGCGACGAGGAAACTGAGTTTCAACTTCGGCATGCGATTCGAGCACTTCCCGATCATGCATCGCGGGGAGTTCGGGATAGAGCGCTGGGATCCGCTGACGAACAAGGTGCTGATCGGCGGGCGTGGGAACAATCCGCGGACGGCAGGCACTGATGCGGTGCCGGTGATGTTCGGGCCGCGCGCCGGGCTTGCCTACCGGATGAACGAGAAGACGGTGATACGAGCCGGTTTCGGAATCACGAATGATCCGTACCCGGTGAGCCGGCCACTGCGCAGCCCGTTTCCGGCGGTGCTCACCGATGAATATAACCAGACGAACTCATGGGTTTCGCCGCAATTCGGCGGGCGTGATCTGACGCTGACGACGGGGATACCGACGCCGCGGTTTCCCGACCTTTCCTCCGGCGTCGTCGATATTCCGAACACCTTCGCCACTGTGACGTTGCAGCCGGGCAAGTACCGCCGCGGCTACATCGAATCGTTCAACTTCACGTTGGAGCGGGACTTGGGGGACGGGTTCGTGCTGCGCACCAGCTATGTCGGCACACGGTCCATCCGTCAGGCTCTCACCAATTTCGAAGCCAACGCGGGTCTTGTGCCAGGCGCCGGCGCCAACGGCAGACCCTTCTTCGCGCAGTACGGAGTTAATGCCAACCGCGCTTTCCACATACCGATGGTCCACCAGCGTTATGACGCCTGGCAGAACAACCTCACGCGGCGTTTCACGCGCGGCTTATTTCTGACCTCCTCCTTCACCTGGTCCAAGACGATCGGGATGAACGCGGGTAATTCCGACAATGGGCTGAGCTTCTACGTTCCGAACCAGTTCTCGAAGAACAAATCCGTGGCCAGTTTTGACCGGACCCTGACATGGGTGACGGCGGCGACCTGGGATCTGCCGTTCGGCAAAGGGAAGAGGTTCGCCTCCGATGGTCTGGCCTCGGCAGTCTTCGGAGGCTGGACGCTGACGCCGAACATTGCCATCTACTCCGGCACGCCCTTCACGGTGGGCAGCGATGCCGCTTCGCTCAACGCGCCGCAGAATACGCAGGTTGCCGATCAGATCACCGGCGACGTGCGCAAGCTGCGCGGCGTCGGGCTGGGCGCGCCTTTCTATGATCCCAGCAGCTTCTTGGCGGTTCGCGAAGTGCGATTCGGCAACATGGGTCTGAACTCGCTGCGCGGGCCCAGGCTGTTCGGACTGAACGGAGGGATCTACCGGGCCTTCCGGCTTTCGGAAAGAGTCGGGCTGCAATTCCGCGGCGAGGCGCTCAACCTCACCAACACCCCGGTGCTCAACAATCCGAACGCGACGGTGACCAGCCCGGCCAACTTCATGCAGATCACGAGCGTGATCACGACGCACCCGGCGCCGGCGCGCACGATGCGGTTCGGCTTGCGGCTGGCGTACTAGTGGAGTGTCGCGACGGAGGCGTTACCGACAAAACCGCTCCCTCACGGTCGCGGCTCAGCTACAGGTCCTCAGCTTTGTAGGAGGTTGCCGAGCCGCGCGCGTCAGCAAGCGGTGGTAACGTTTTGGTTAAGACAGGCCACCAAGTTCGACGGCTGAGAACGAGGATGCCTCTTGGTGGGTTGGTTGCGGGGGGTGGATTGGAAGTCATTCATAACGCCCTGATCGGCTGGCTCGTGCGCCGTTGGTCACTTCCTAAGAACGGCAGGAGATCGCACCGAACCTAAGGCATCCGAGCCAGCCGCCAGGTGGATTTGCGGCGAAGGAGACCGCAGGCATCATCGCGTAATCTTCTTCAGAATGTGTTTCGCAAGGGACTCGTTGATCTCCCGATGCCTTGGCACGGGTTGAGAAGCGCCTGTCCTTGGGTTTCGATACCAGTCGTGGTTCCCACCGTGGCGGACGAGTTCGCAGCCAGCTTCTTCCAGCTTGCGGATCAGGTCCGTTCGCTTCATCCAACGGCCAATTCAGCTACTCGGCGAATACCGGGGATCTCTCCGCTGGTCAGGTCCTTGTAGAGATCCCGCAGATTCTCCCGGAGTTCCTCAAGCGTTTCACCCTGCGTCAGGTAGTCCGGGAACTCCTCAAAGTAGCCGAGCCACATGCCCTGGTCTTGCCAATGGACATACCGAGCCGTACTCATGGCTTCATTGTAGCGTTGTGGGGGCGTTGGAGGGGAGAGTCCTGGTTGCGGGGGGTGGATTTGAACCACCGACCTTTGGGTTATGAGCCCAACGAGCTACCAGACTGCTCCACCCCGCAGAACCATCCTAGCGCGGCCCCTGGGGTGCGGTCAATAGCGCTGGCCGGAAACGGAAAATGCTAGACTGCTCCGGAGCATGCCGCCATCTCCGGAACCTTTAAAAACGCCGCAGGTACAAGGCTATCTGCACCGTCCCGTAGGGGAGCCCGTTGCGGCAATCGTGCTGACTCACGGCGCCGGCTCCCATTGCGAGGCGCCGCTGCTGCGGGCGCTTGGCCGGGAGTTGGCCGGCGCCGGGCTGCTGGTGCTTCGCATGGATCTTCCGTACCGCCGCCGGAGGCCGATGGGACCGCCGCGCCCGCCGGAGGCGGCCGGCGACCGCCAGGGTCTGCGCGACGCTATCGATGCCGTGCGCAAGCTCACCTCCGCAAAGCTCTGCCTGGGCGGCCATTCCTATGGCGGGCGGCAGGCCAGCATGCTGGCCGCCGAAGATCCAACACTCGCCGCCGCGCTGCTGTTGCTCTCCTATCCTTTGCATCCGCCGCGCAAACCGGAACAACTTCGCACGGCGCACTTTCCCCACCTGCGAACCCCCGTATGCTTCGTGCACGGAACACGCGACCCGTTCGGCTCGATCGGAGAAATGGAGCAGGCCGTTTCGCAGCTGGCAGCGCCGCACCGCATCATCGCCATCGACGGCGCCGGCCACGACCTCCGGGCCGGCCGCGACCTGAGCTTCTGCCCTGCTTTCCTTACCTTTGGCGGGGTGGTTGCCGGCTAAACAGGGCTGAAACTCCATTCCGCCGCGGCCGGCTCAAAGCTTGTTAGTTTACGTCCTTCGATGAGATGTCGTAAGTGATCATGAAGCCGTTGGTGCCCCGGAACTCGAACTTCTTTGCGCCCTTCCGGTAGGCTTCCACCTCGTTCGGCATCAACACGAACCCCTCGTTACGCGGCACAGCGAAGTACTTCAGGTTGTGGATCACCACCGGCTTGGCGCTCATGCCGGAGAACTGGTTGAGCACGATTTCGCCGCTTTTACCGGCGTCCAGCCGGGCCACGGCCTTCGTGCCCTGGTGGCTCCAGTCGATCTTACCGTCGTTGGACACGGTAAAGGATCCCCACTTCACCGGATACACCTTGCCTAGAATCTGCGCGATGGCATCGCGCTGTTGCTTGCCGGCGCTGGGCTCAAAGGTCAGCTCAGCCCAGTCGGTGGTGCCGTCGCCGAAATTGTCGCCCAGGTCACCCGCGATCCAGAACTTCATACCATCCAGGTTCACGGCGCCGTGGCTGCCCTTGTTGACCTTGTAGGCCATGTTGAATTTGCAGTAGTGGCTGCTCGCGGCGCCGTGATGATGGGCCGCGGGTTTGGTGTTGAAATAGCACTGGCAGAACATCGGGCAGCTGCACGCCTCGATGATCGTCGCGTTCATTGCCCAGCCGGCACCCCACTGCCCTGCTCCCTCTCCGTGTGCCTCTATTATAACGAAGCGGGTGAAGAGTACCGCTTTCAGCGACCGATGGCCAGCCAGAGGCGCTGGAGAAGACTGTTACCTGTGTGAAAGTCCTTGAGCATCCAAAGGTCGCCGGTGGTGGTGAGCGTGCTGGTGGCCAGGCGTTTGCCATCGGGGGAGGAGCTGAGGCGCAGGGTCGGCGAAACTCTCGACCCCACCCGCGTGTTGGGAATGGCAATCTCGATCGCAACTTCGCCGCGCTTGCGGCCCGTTGCGGCGTCGAAACTCAATAGCCGCTGCGAGCCTTCCATATCCAACAAGGCATAAAGCAGGCTGCCGTCGCGAGACCAGCCGGTGGCCTCGAACCTTCTTTCGTCCAACAATCGCGTCTGTTTGCCATCCTCGGAAATCAGAGTCAAGCCGCCGGCCAGCGGCGCCGCGATCCAGCCGCCCTTCGGCGACCACGCCGGCACCAGTTGGTGCTTGGCTTCCATCAGCATCACGGGAGGCTCCAATCCGCCGACACGCACCTTGACCAATCCGCTCTTCTCGGCGGTGTGATGAAACACCACCCATTCCCCGTTTGGAGACCAGCTCGGGATCCACTGCGAGCCTTTCGTGATGCGCAACGGCACCGGCGCTCCGGCGGTCACCGAAGCAACCCAGATTCTCGGCAGCGCGTTCTCCCCCAGTCCCACGCCGTGCCTCACGAACGCCACCCGCTCCCCGTCGGGCGAGAAAACAGGCCCCGACAGGAACTTGTCCTCGCCGTCGGAGAAATTCTCCGAAGTTGCCAGCGGGCGGTCCCAACCCCGTTGCATCGATTGCGCCCAGATTTCGATGCGTCCGCTGCGGTTGGTGACGTAGGCGTACATGTCCCCTTTCGGCGACCAGTCCGGAGCATACTCGCTGCGCCGCGTGGCGAGCAGACGCGTGAGATTGCCAGTGGCGGTGTCGATTTCCACCAAGTCGTTATCCCATTCCATCGCCGTGTAGCCGAGGCGGGATCCGTCCGGGGACACGCTCGGCATCCCCTCCACCCCGATGCCTGCCACCAGCGGCCACACACGGTCCCTTCTGATATCGGCCATGTGGAGGTTGGTGTTGAAGACTTCCCCCTTCGGCGGCGCGGCCAGCACAATGTGGCGCCCATCCGGCATCCAGTCAAAGCCGCGGATAGGGAATTTCCGCGCAATGGATGCCAGCGCCTTCCTCGGCTTGCCGGCCGGGACAGGCAGCTCCCAGAACTCCATGCCACGGTCGGCCTGGCTTACCCAGGCCATGATTCCGAGCCGGCTGCCGTCGGGAGAAAAGGCCAGGCGCGGGCGGTTGGAAAAAGCGACGTCGGCGAGCGGCGCGTCCGGGTAGGGCGCCAGGGCGGCTCCCGGCGGCTCACTCAGCAGGATCTGGTTGCCGCCGCTCAGGCTGCGCAAGATGGCAAGCCTGCCGCCGTCACGGGAGACGGCATACTCACGAACCTGGTCGTGAACCAGCACCGGGTCCCCTCCCGCCACGCCGACGCTCCACAAGCCGCCGCGCATCAAGAAATAGACGCGCGTTCCGTCGCCGGACCAGCTCGGGCTTGTGCAAGGTTCTGAGCAGCGGGTCAGCTGGACCGGGGTCGGCGAAGCCGGCACCTTGAGGAAAATCTGCGGCCGCGAGGATACGGTCCCCTGGTACACGATGCTGGCGCCGTCCGGCGACCACGCCACCGCATCTTCGAATTCATCGGAGGTAGCCAGCGGCGTCAATTGATACTTGCTGATATCGGCTGTCGGCTCCTCCAGAAACAGCGCCGCTCCCAGCGTCACCACCAACATCGCCGACGTGGTCGCCAGCGCCGTCCGCCAGGAGAAGCGCCGCCTCTTGCCCGTCATCGCGGGCGTCATCCACATGCCGGACATTTCCAGCGCACGTTCCCTTTGATGGCGCAGATCCTGGAACAGGTCCCGGGTGTCGGCGTAGCGCTCGGCCGGCTCCTTCGACAGGCATCTCTCGATTGTCCATTGCAGCGGCTGCGGGATGTCCACTTCCAGTGGCGCCGGGTTGTCCTTCAACGTCGCCGCCAGCAGATCCATCACCGAGGAGCCCTGGAACGGCCTCCGTCCCGACGCCATCTCGTACAAGACCAATCCGAAGGAAAAGATATCGGAACGGTGGTCCACTGGCAGGCCCTTGATCTGCTCCGGGCTCATGTAGCCCGCCGTGCCCACCACCTTGCCGTCCACGGTCAGGTTCATGGTCATCGTGGAGCCTTCCGGATCGGCGGCCGGCGCCTCCTGCTTGGCGAGGCCGAAATCGGCGATCTTCGGCCGATCGTCGCGGGTGAGCAGAATGTTCTCGGGCTTGAGATCGCGGTGTGTGATGCCGATGCCGTGGGCGGCGGTGAGCCCGTCGGCGATCTGCACCGCCAGATCGTAGAGCTTTTTCACCGGTACAGGACCGCGTTCCATGAGGCGGCGGAGTGAGTGGCCGTCGACAAGCTCCGTGACGATGTAGAGATTGGGTGGCTCCAGATTGACGTCGAATACCGCGACGATGTTCGGATGATTCAGCGCGCCGGCCGACCGCGCCTCGGTGGCGAATCGCTGCAGCCGCCGCGGATTATCCATCATCTCTTGCGGCAGCAGCTTCAAGGCCACCTCGCGGCCCAGCCGCCTGTCGCGGGCGCGATACACCTTGCCCATTCCGCCCGCGCCGAGCAACGAAATCAACTCATAAGGACCCAGGCTATCGCCCGGCTGCGGTGTCTGCTCCGGCTTGTTGTCGATTTCGTCCATCCACTGGTTTCCGGGCCGCGCACCAGTTGATCCACATCCTGCGGTATGCAGCCTCTACTTGAGCGGCCGTCCGCCCTCCGTCCATCATCCTCTGCGCGAACCGGTCACGCAAGCCCCCCCGAACCGCCGCTCTCCAGTCCTGTTCCCGCGCTATTCTGACCGCCATTTCCACATACTCTTCCCGGCTGCCGGCGATGCACTCCTCCAGTCCCGTTTGCGTGAGAATTCCCACACCCAGCCGCGATGCATGCGTCCTGCCAGACAGCGTGATTACCGGCACGCCCATCCACAACGCCTCGCAGGTTGCCGTCGCGCCGTTATAGGGAAACGGGTCGAGGGCGACATCCACCTCACGGTACAGTTCCCAATGCTGCTTCCGCTTACGACGCCCCACTACCCGTAGTCTCTCCTCTCCGATTCCGTGTGCGCCGAACTGCGCCGCCAGTTCCGCAGCCCATCTCTGCTCCAGCTCCCTTTCCTTTTCCGCATCCTGCTGCGCCACGCCGTAGTGGAGCAGCAACCGTGCGCCCTCGACACGGTGCAGGATCTGGCTCCATGCCGCGATCACTCCGCCGTTCAGTTTCGCCTGACGGTGAAACGCCCCGAACGTGATGGGCCCCCCCGCCGGCTGCCCCACCTCCGGATAGTCTTCCACCGGCCTGTAGCAGAACTGGGAACCGCCGATCCGTTCCAGTTTTTCGGTGAATAAATGACCGGTCAGGCCCACCGGATCGGTGGCATGGTCGGTAAGCCGGTAATCGATGGCCGTAAGTCCCGTCGTGCAAGGATAGCCAAGATAAGTTACCTGCACCGGCGCAGGCTTGCGCGCGAAGATCTCCAGGCGGTTTGCCCGTGTGTGGCCCGACAAATCCACCAGGATGTCGATGCCGTCGGCCTGCATCTGCCGCAGGGCATCCTCGTCGGGCTGGTTGCGGATCCTTCTCCACACGCAGGCCTTGCCGCGCAGCCGTTCGGTGAAGGAATCGGGCTTGGCGACATTGTCGTAACAGAAGATCTGGAACTGTTCCCGGTCATGTCCATCCAGCAGCGGCTCCAGAAAGTAGCACACCGGATGGCGGCAGAAATCGCCCGATACGTAGCCCACCTTCAGGCGCCGCTCCGGATCCGCTTCATTGGTGTGATGGCGACAGCAGCCCCGCCAGTTGGCTTCCATCCGCGCACCCCACCAGCGGTGCTCCCCGGCGACCGCTTCCGGACTGGAACAGTCGTCATACTGCAGCGCCAGCAGCAAATTGCTGCGGGCTACCCGGAAGTCCTGCTTCCGTGCGAGACTCTGCCGGTAGCTGGCGATTGACTCTTGAACCCGGCCCTGGCTGAGATGGTTGTTGCCCTCTTGGAAGTACCGCCGGTGCGGCTCCAGTTCTCCCTCCATGGCCGGGCTCAGCTTTTCACCGCGGGCCGCTACTCTTCACCGCTGGTGTGTGAAGTGCTCTCTTCTTCGAACCCGCCGGTGGTGGAGCTGGATTCCGAGTCGGAATCATCGAATCCTCCCGTGGTGCTGTTGGATTCCGGCGCGAGGTTGTACACGCGGTCTTCTCTGTCAATCATGATACGGACTCCTCTCAAACGCAGCTTGGCTGCTCTACGCGAAATGCTAGCCATTATACCGGAACCGCAATCGCTGCGATAATACTTCGGATGGAGTCCACGGGGATACTGGTGCTGGGCCATTCCCGGCCGGCGCACTTGGCCGCCGTGCTGGAAAGTCTGGCGCGGCAGGAAGCGCTGGGCTTGGTGTGCGTTTGGCTGGACGGCGCCCAGGGCAAGAGCATCTGGCAGACGAAGGTGCGGCAGTGCCGGGAAGTGGCCGCTTGCTATCCGGGTTTGCTGGTCACGATCATGAACGGGCACCTCGGCATAGAAAAGCTGATGCTCGATGCCCTTGGTTACATGGCCACGCGCTACCACCGCATCATCGTACTGGAGGACGACTGCTTCCCTACGCGCACCGCGGTCACCACCTTCCTTCATGCCCTGGACGGGATCCGCGATGAGGAGCAGTTCTTCTCCGTCTATGGACACCCTTTTCTTGTGTCCGGGGAGAACGGCCGCTTCCCGCGCTTTCAGGGATGGGGCTGGGCCACCTGGAGCCACAAGCTGGAGCCCATCCTCGCCGAAGCCAAACTGCGCTATGCGATGGCCGAGCCGGATTACCGGGCCTGGGTGGAGCAGGCTCTCACGCCGCAAGTGCATGAAAGGCTTGCCGCCACACCGGGCCGCTATCCACCGGCAAGGCTGATCTACTCCTGGGACTCCTGCTTCGCTCTGCTCACGGCCATGCAAGGGCTGTGCCACCGACGCACCTCGCCGCGCGTCATCTACAACTGCGGCCTTGGCCCCGATTCCAGCCACTTTCCCGATGCGGAACGCTGGCGTCGCCCGCCCTACAACATGATCCGGCTCGAGGAGGTTTGGAACTACTTCGACAATGAGCAACTCTGAGCCCGGCTCCCATCTGATCTTCCTCATTTCGCAGCCTCGCTCCGGCTCCACGCTGCTGCAAAAGATGCTCGGCGCACATCCGTCCATTCACACCGTTTCCGAGCCTTGGCTCGCGCTTTACCCCGCTTATGCACTGCGCGACAACGGCACCACCGCGGAGTTCAGCGGCAGGCTCTACCGCGGCGCCGTGCGCGAGTTCCTGCGCACGTTGCCGGAGGGGGAACGAGTGTGGCTGGAGGCCAACCGGCTGATGCTGGAGCATCTCTACGGCAAGGCGCTTGCGGCCTCCGGCAAGAACCTGTTTCTCGACAAGACCCCGCGCTACTACCACATCATCGGGGAGCTTCAGGCGCTGTTTCCGGCGGCGCGTTTCCTGCTGCTGTTCCGCAACCCGTTGTCGGTGTTTGCCTCCATCCTGGCCGGATACAAGGCGGAGGAACCGGGAATGCTGGCGGGCAGCCGGCATGACCTGCTGTCTGCGCCGGGACTACTGTTGGAGGGTGTTACGAGGCTCGGTTCAGCCGCGGTTCGAGTGCAGTATGAGCATATGGTGGAGCAGCCGGAACGCGTGATCCGCGGCATCTGTGAATTCCTCGGCATCGAGTTCCTGCCGGGGATGATCGACTACGGGGAATCTGCTGAGGGGCGGTGGCTGTATGGGGATCAAGGCACCGTCTACCGGCACGGCCGCCCGATTACGGAGCGGCAGGCGCGGTGGCGCGGCACGCTGGGCCGTTCGGCTGCGCGCTTGAGCTGGGGCGGCTCGTATCTGGATGCTTTGGGAGGAGAGACCATCGCCAGGCTCGGCTACCGGATGGAGGAGCTTCGACAGGAACTGGAGACGGTGACTCCCGCCGAACCTGGGCCGGCAATCGGCTGGGAGCAGCTTATCCTCGGTTGAGCAGCCGGTTGACACGCTGGGCGTTGTCGCGCACCTGGTCAAAGTAGCGAGGATACATACCGATGATCAGTGCATCGGTGGGCTTGATGTTGGAGTAGGCGGACTGGAAAGCCTTATCGATCGCCGCGGGGGAATCGGTGGCGCGGCCGGCGGCCAGCACCTTGTAGCAGAGGCAAGGCCGCTTGGTCTGGCGGATCACCTTGTACATTTTCGCCGGGTCCTCCGGCACGTAAACTTCGCCGAGCGGGCGGGTGCCCAGCAGCTGTTGCCACTCTTCGTTGGAGCGGGTGAGGTAGTAAAGCGAGGTCATGTAGAAGTCGATGTCCCAGCCTTCGCTTTCCACTTGTTCGAGCAGTGACGGGTCGTGACAGCTCAGGCCGACCAGGACGCCGGAGTCGCGGACGCTCTTCAGAAAGTCGCGCACCTGGCCGAGCTGGCCCTGACGGCGTTTACGCTCGGCCGACCCGCCATGATGGACGATGCCGACGGGTTTGTGTTTCACGACGTCCTTCACGAGCGAGTGATCGTTTTCCATCTCGGCGTGGCTGAGCAGAATCCAGTTCATCTTGCCGCCGCGGGCGCGGTGGGCGGCGAGGTCGGACATGGTACGCGCGGTGTGAGAGAACTGCCAGGTGTTGATGCCGCAACGCTCGCCATGCTCCAGCACCTGGCAGATGCGCTCCGAGGTTGCCCATTCCGTCATGTGCTGGCTGAAGAGCCGGTTGAAGTGCGAATAGCCGTAGAAAGGATTGCCGCCCACGATCAGGCGCGAAACCTGGTGCTGGCCGAGCTTGATCTTAGGCAGCGTGATCGGCGGTCCTTCGCTCAGCACGGCCGGAGTGGAATCGGCCGCGGCGGCGGCGGCTTCGGCCTCCGGCGAACAAGGCAGCGCGGCGCCTGCGGCCGCGGCCTGGAGGAAGCGGCGGCGTGGCTGCTTCATCGTTCACCTCCCGGGTTAAAGTTTGCGCAGGGCGTGCTCCAACGCTTCCACGAAGAAGTAATCTCCCCACATCACGGATTCGTTCACGCCGAGTCCTTTGTGGATATGATACACCCCGCCCTTGAGAATGCCTTCCCACTTTTCCGGCTTCCTGCCAAGGTGCTTTTCCGACAAGGAGCGCAGAATGCGGATGGCCGTGGACCAATAGAAGTGGCCCTTCACCGGATCGGCCAGCAGGCGGCAGAGGCGGAGCATGCCGGCGGCGGCAATAGCGCCGGCGGAGGTGTCCACTTGCTTGCGGGAATCTGGCGGGGCGTTGAAGTCCCATGGCGGCACTCCGTCGCTGGGCGTGTGGGTGATGTAGTAGTCGGCGCAGGCTTCGGCGGTTTGCAGGAAATGGGGATCGCGGCTGTACTCGTAGCAGGTGGAGAAGCCGTAGAGCGACCAGGCGAGGCCGCGGGACCAGCAGGAGTCGGCGCGGTAGCCCTGCTGGGTGGACTGGTGCAGAAACTCGCCGGTGCCGATGTCGAAGATGCCTTCGTGCGAGGTGGAGCCGTCGCCGCGGACCAGCACGCGCCGGGTGGTGAGCGCATGGCGCAGCGCGACTTCGCGCAGATTGCGGTCGCCGGTTTCGCGCGCGGCGTAGAAGATGATGCCGACGTTCATCATGATGTCGATGAACAGCGAATTGTCGGCGACGAAGGAGCGGAGGTAATGGCCCTTGTCCTTGTAGCGCATGGCGAGGGTGCGGCCGGCCTGGATGAGGACGTCCTTGAATGCCTGTTCGCCGGTGAGCTGGTGCCAGCGGTAGTACGTGCTGAGGAAGATGAAGCCGAGGTCGTGCACGTCGCGGTCGAGCTTGCGCGGCTCCAGCGGCTTGGTGTAGCGGATGGCCTGCTCCCGCCACCAGTTCGGGTCGCGCTCGCGGTCGGCCTCAAAACGCCGGAAGACCCACATCATGCCGGGGAGGAAGCCGTCGCACCAGTGCGTCCACTTGGGCCCTTCGTGCTTCCACTTGCCGTCCTTGGTGTACATCGGATAGTAATCCGGGTGCTTCTCGATCAACCGCTTCACCTGCTTCTGGGCAAACAGCATCGCGCCGGTGAGCAGTTCCCGGTCCGATTCCAGTTCAAAATGAATCACTGTTTCTTCCCCGCGCTATTTGGATTGTGTCCGCCAGAGCATGCGGAAACCCTTCCCCAGCTCCAGGCGGTTACCTCTTAAGGATATCGTGCCTTGGTCCATGTCTTCAGCAGGCGGCTCCATGACCACAACTCTGGCATTGGGCAGGATGGACGGTCCGGCATCTTCCAGCCTGGCGTGCAGTTCGCCGTAGGCTCCCGGAAAGGTGATTTCGTCGAAGATGAGCCCGAAGGTGATGATCTCGGTCCGGAAGAAGGTTTTCTGGATCCGCGTGACGCGGCCTTTGACCACCGCGCCCTTGGGGACGACGATTTCCCCCTGACGCTTCACGTTGGAGGCTACGGTGGCCGTCAGCGGGTCGCCGATGGCGGAGGAGCCGAACTTCACCGGCGTTTCCAGACGCAGGTCGAGCGACAGGCCTTCGGGCAGTTCCAGCTTGCGCGGAATCACCGGCGGCGGCGCGTCGGTTACTTCCGGGGGAGGATCGGCGAAACTGATCACCGATTCGGTGGCGTACTGGCGGCAGTTGTTGAACTGGATCTGGTTGCGGCTTTCGCCGCCGAGCATGTCGGCCACCGTGAGCAGGGAGGACAGGGGCAGCAGGAAGTCGCCCGATCCAATGGGGAGGCGCAGGTAGCGCATCAGGCTGGAGGTACGGCTGATGGGCACGTGCGGGGGGATCTCGTCGGTGATCACATCCAGTTCCACCAGGTCGAGCGTTCTTGCGTCCACCTGGAACGTGCCGTGATAGGCGACGATGGCTTCCGCATCACCGCTGCGGATGCGGTACCCGCTGAGCATCTGCGGAACGTCGTAGCTGTACTGGAACAGCTTGCGGCCGTTCTCCTCGACGATGCCTTCATAAGAGAACCGGGGTGCGTTGGAGAGAAAGACACTGCGGGCGTGGATGGCGAAGTTGCCGTTGCCGAAGGTGCCGTTGCCCACCAGATCGCGCATCTCCTTGTCCTCGAATCTGCCTGAGCCGGGCCAGGAGAAGAGTTCCTTGCCTTCCACCAAGGCGACCTCCAGGCGGAGCGTGTCCTGCAGCTCAAAGCGGCGGCTGCGGGGCAGGCGGCGGGAGCGCTCTATGGTCTGGGTGCAGGTATAGTTGGGCAGCCCCTGGAGGTTGGCGCCCATGTGGACCTTGATCCGCGCCAGGCGGAGCAGGTCGGCGTCGATCTTGGGCTCGGGCGCCTCCTGAGCCGTCAGCGTGAGCGCGGCTAGGAGCAACATCCACATTAGTAGCCATTATATCGGGCGGTCTTGGCGGTTCCTTCAGGGGTTGTTTTGCTACCATCGGGAATATGCCTACCAAAGTCACTGTGCTGAACAATGGGCCCTTGCGTATCGAGGGGGATTTTTCGATTTGCGACGCCGCGGGGGGTGAGTTTGGGCTCGCCGGGCGGACTGTGCTAAGCCTGTGCCGCTGCGGCCATTCGGCGAACAAGCCGTTCTGCGACGGCTCACATGGGCGGCAGGGATTTCAATCGGTGGAGACGGCGCGTGAGTTGCCGCCACCGAAGCCGAAGGTCTAGAGCGCAGCGCTTTCCGGGCCGCTAACCTACACCTTCGCCAGTTCCCCCGCCAGGCGCTGCACCTTGGCAACCGCCTCGGCGATTTGGGCCATATCCTCCCGCGGCCCCAGCAGCATTGTCTGCGTCAGCCACACCGCCTGTTCGCACAAGGCGTCATTGGCCGGACAACGGTTCCGCTCCTCCCATTGATCGAGAAGCTTCGCCGGGTAAATCCGGCGGTACGCTTTGCCTGTCACCGTCTCGCTGATGAACGGCTCCTTGTTAAGCGGGCGGTAGCCGCCCGAGGCGCGAACGCCTTCCGCCGCCAGCGCCCGCAGAAAAAGTTCCCGCTTCACCCCGGAGAATGCCCGCGCGTCGTAGCGCAGCATGAATAGGTGCCACGCACTGCGCGTGCAGCCGTCGTAATTCCGCACCGGCTGGATCCCCGGAATCTGCCGCAACAGCGATGTCAGATACCGCGCATTCTCCTCTCTCCGTCTCGACTGCTCCTCCACGCGCTTCATCTGGCTTAACAGCAGCGCCGCCTGAAACTCGGTCAGCCGCAGATTCGCGCCGCCGGAACGATAGCGGAAATCGGCTCCGGTATTCCTCCTCCCGCGCCCGTTGTTGTGGAACGTGTAACAGCGCTCCAGCAGATCATCGCTCGAACAGACAACAGCCCCGCCTTCGCCCGAATTCAGATTCTTCGAAGCCTGGAAACTGAAGCAGCCCGCCGTGCCCAACGTACCCAGTTTTTTCCCGCGCCATTCGCCCAAGTGCGCCTGGCAGGCATCCTCGATCACGGGGATTTTCCGCCGCTCCCCGATCGCCAGGATCCGGTCCAGGTCCGCCGCGCCGCCGGCCATGTGCACAGGTACCAGCGCCGCTGTGCGCTCACTGATCTGCGCCTCCACGTTACCCGCGTCCATCTGAAACGTCTCGATATCGGTATCCACGAAGACCGGCAGCGCGTGATTCAGCAGCACCACGTTGATCGTGGCCACAAAGGTGTAGGGCGGCACGATCACCTCGTCACCGGGCCCGATCCCCAGCGCATGGATCGACGTGATCAGGGCGCTGGTTCCGTTCGCCGTCGCCAGCACATGCCGCGCACCCAGCATCTCCGCGTAGCGCCGCTCAAACTCCTCCACCGCCTTGCCGCCCAGCCTCCCCCACTTGCCCGAGCGCAAAACGTCGACCAGCGCCTTCTCCTCGCTTGCGTCCTGCACCGGCCACGACGGAAACGGTTTCCGCCGCACCGGCTCCCCGCCCTGAATCGCCAGCTTTCCGTTGGCGCCCGATACTGCCGTGGCCGCGGCCGCTGTCGCCACAAAATCTCGCCGCTTCATTGCACGTTCACCTCTGGTGACAATGTTACTCTCGGGGTTGATCCGATGCATCCCCTGTTCCAGCTCCAACAATCCATCACTGCCTGCAACCTCTGCCCGCGCCTGCGTGAACATTGCCGGGAAGTTGCCCGCGTGAAGCGCCGCGCCTATCTCGACTGGGACTACTGGGGACAGCCCGTTCCCTCCTTCGGCGATCCCGGTGCGCGCCTGCTCATTGTCGGCCTGGCCCCCGGCGCGCACGGCGCCAACCGCACCGGGCGCATGTTCACGGGCGACTCCTCCGGCGAACTTCTCTACCGCGTTCTGCACGGCTGCGGCTTCGCCTCGCAACCGGAATCCCGCAACGCCAGTGACGGCCTGACGCTGATAGACGCCTACATCACCGCCGCCGCCCGCTGCGCCCCGCCCGGCAACAAGCCGTCGCCCGCCGAGCTACACGCCTGCCGCCCTTACCTCCACCGGGAAATCGGCCTCCTAAGGAACGTTCAAGTGGTTGTCGCCCTGGGCCGCATCGCTTTTGACGCCTACCTCACGGTTCTTGCCGAAGCCAACCGCATCGCCTCGAAAGCCCCCTACACATTCGCCCACAATAAAACGCACCGCACCGGGAAAGCCGACCCCATCCTCATCAGCTCTTACCACCCCAGCCAGCAAAACACCTCCACCGGCCGCCTCACCGAGGCCATGCTCCGCGCTGTCTTTCAAAGAGCGAAAAAACTCACTCGCGCCTGACCAGCACCGTCCGCGGCGCACTGCGCTCGACGTTCCCGCTGACCACAATCACCTCGGCCGTAATGTTCTCGTCCAGCCCTGCGGGCGCTTCCGCCACAAGCGCCCTTGGACTCACCAGCACAAGGCCCCCCGGCTCGCCGTTCCACAGCACCTGCGTACCCGCCAGCTTCACCGGACTGCCCGCGGCCACCGCCGTCGATCCGCTGGTCAACCCATCGCCGGAGATCACCACGTACCGCCCCGCCATCACCATACCGTCGCCCGCTTGCCCCAGCGCCGAAACCTGGCCGATCACCGGTGCACTCTTCCTCACCGCCGCCGAGCCCTCGGCCTCCCCGGCCAGCCACAGCAGCGTCTGCTCCAGCATCTTCTGGAAGCGCGCGTCCAGCCACGTCTCATCGAAATGTCCCAGCGCCGTGTAGAAGACCCGCCCCCGCCCGAACTCGCGCACCCACGCGAGCGCGAAGTCGCCATCGTTACGGCTCACTCCCTGGGCCTTCAGATCCGCCGTCCGCGTATCCAGCGTCATGAGTACGCGCACGCGTTCGCGGGAAAACTCGCGGAACTGGTAGATCTCCTCCAGAATCCGGAATGACGGCGCCAGATGCCGCGCCGCGGGATGATCGGGATCCTCCACGTCGATCGACACCTCCTGCGTCCACGGATGCCCATCGAAATAGCCGCCGATCAGCTCGCCGTATTCCGGCCAAGTGTACAAGGTGTCGGTAGCGCTATGCGCTCCTCCAAACCCCTTGCCCGCGCGCACGAACTCCAGCAGCCCCTCGCGTTGAGCCTGCGTCAGCGCCAACTCCCCGCTGGTGAAGAAGAACAGCACGTCGAACTCCCGCAGCCGCTCCGGCTCCAGCATCGACAGGTCTTCCGTCGAAACCACCTCCAGCTTGCCAGAGCGTTCCGCGGCCTGCGCCATCACGCGCCGCGACACCTCGATGCTCCCGTGGCGGAAGCCCGCCGAATGCGTCACGTACAGCACGCGCTTGGCGGCCGCGCTCAGCGTCAGCGCCAGTATCAACCCCACCGAAACAAGCCGGCCCATATCTTCCATCCTAAGGCGTATCCTGAAAAAGTGAAGATCCCCCGCCGCCAATTCGTTGCAGGCATCGCCGGCGCCACCCTCACCAAAAAACTCTCCGCCACCACCTTTAAGAGCGATTTCTCCGGCAAGGACGCCATCTGGCCCGGCCCCGCTTTTTGGACCAACCCGCTCCAGGACTGGCGCGTGCGCAACGCACGGCTGGAATGCTTCGTCGCCGGAGGAGACCGCAACGTCTATCTGCTCACGCGCGAGATCGCCGCCATTCCCGGCGACATCGACATCAGCGTCCGGCTCGGCCGGCTGGAGGAAGACCGCGAACCGCTCAAGGACGGATTCATTGGGTTCCGCCTCGGCATCCGCGGCCACTTTGGCGACTATCGCGACTCGGCCGTGCGCGGTGTAGGAATGAATGCAGGCGTTGCTGCGGACGGCCGGCTCTTTATCGCCGAACTGACCGCCGACGCCCCGCGCGCCGCCTCGCTTGCGAATCTCGAACTCCGGCTCACCGCCGCGCCCGCTGGAGAAGCCTACAAGATCACGCTCCAGGCACTCGATGAAAAACGCACACTCCTGGCCGAGCTGACCCGAGAGGTACCTGCGGGATGGCTCCCTGGCGGCATCGCGCTGGTCTGCTCCTCCGGACCGGTAGAAAAATCGCCGCGCCCGCCCGACCCCATGCAGCCTTCTGGCAGCGTCAAGCGCGGCACACAGCGCGGCGGCACGCTCCGCTTCTGGTTCGAGGACTGGACCGTCGCCGGCTCGAAAATCACCACCCATCTTGACCGCGTCTTCGGCCCCGTGCTGTTCGCCATGCACACCGTGAGCCGCGGCGTCATGAAGCTGACGGCGCAGATGGCGCCCGTTGCCGAAGAAAACGAAAAAGTACGGCTCGAGGTTCGCCGCGGCCGCCGCTGGCGCAGAATCGCATCCAGCCCCATCGACGCGCTTTCCCGCACCGCCACCTTCCGCCTCACCCATTGGGACGACAAACACGACATCGAGTACCGCGTGAACTATCAGGGCGCGACACTGGATGGTGTCATCCGCCATGAGCCCAAGAACAAACCGAAGCTCACCATCGCCGCACTCACATGCAACAACGACTTCGGCTTTCCCCACTCCGACATCGTCCGCTCCGTGTCTCATTTCAAGCCCGACCTGCTGCTGTTCACCGGCGACCAGATCTATGAGCGTGTCGGCGAGTACGGCACGCAGATGGAGCCGCTGGAAACCTCCATGCTCGACTACCTGCGCAAGTGGTTCCTGTTCGGCTGGGCCTACCGCGACCTGCTCTCCACCGTCCCCACGGTGACCCTGCCCGATGATCACGACGTCTTCCACGGCAACGTGTGGGGCGCCGGCGGCAAGCGCGCCGACAAGCCTCCAGCCGGCACGCCTGGCAACGTCAACAAGGCGTGGCAGGACTCCGGCGGCTATAAGCTGGAGCCCGACGTGGTCAACGCCATCCAGCGGACCCAGACTTCACACCTGCCCGATCCGTTCGACCCCGCGCCCGCCGGCGCGGGCATCGGCGTCTACTACACCTCGCTGCTGTGGGGTGGCGTCAGCTTTGCGCTGCTCGAAGACCGCAAGTGGAAAACGCCCCCGCGCACCGCCATCCCGTGGGCCGATATCGAAAACGGCTGGGCACAGAATCCCAAGTATGATGGCGCCCGCGATGGCGACGCACCCGGCGCCGATCTGCTCGGCAAGCGCCAGCTCGCTTTCCTCGACAAGTGGGCCGAGGACTGGTCGGGCGGCGCATTCCTCAAGATCGTTGTCTCGCAAACCTTGTTTGCGAACCTGGCAACCCTGCCGCCTCCGGCCAACAATGACGACGTCACTCCCGGGCTGCCCGTGAACCCGCCTGGCGTCTTCCCAAAGGGCGAGGTGAAGGTGCAGGATCACGACTCCAACGGCTGGCCTCAAACCGGCCGCAACCAGGCTCTCCGTTCTATGCGCCGCGCCCTGGCCTTCCACATCGGCGGCGATCAGCACCTGGGCTCGACCGTGCAATATGGCATTGACGCGCACAATGACGCCGCATATTGCCTCTGCACTCCCGCCATCTCCAACATCTGGCCCCGCCGCTGGTATCCGCCCGAGAGCGGCGCCAACCGCCGGCCGGGCGCTTCGTTTTATACCGGGGAGTTCCTGGACGGCTTCGGCAACCGCATCACGGTTCACGCCGTGGCGAACCCGCAGGCTTTCGGCGCCGAACCCGCCACGCTTCACGATCGCGCTCCCGGTTACGGCATCGTCGAAATCGAGCGCGCCACGCGCCGCATCACCATCGCGAATTGGCCACGCTACGCAGACCCGTCGCGGCCGGCCGCCAAGCCGTACCCCGGCTGGCCCATTACGATCCACCAGTACGATAACGGGCTCAGCGCGGCTCCCTTTCAGCTGGAGCCGGTTACTCTCACCAGTCACGCCCCCATTGTCCAAGTGGTTGAGGAATCTTCCGGACACGTTCTATACACCCTGCGCCCCGAAGGGCGTTCCTTCACGCCCCAGGTCTTTCACCGCGGAAGCTATAGCGTAAAATTGCTCACGGAAGGCGGACGTGAGGTAAGCGTGTCGCGAGGCATCGAAGCCCGTGCCGGATAACCGCTCACGGTGGTTGCTTAGATTAGGCGCGGTCCTTTTCTTCCCAGTGTTTCTTGGCGCTGCGCAGGAGGTTTGCCGGCTCGGAATGGAAGCTGCACGCGCCCGGGATTGGGCCGCCGCGGAAAAGCATCTGCTGGCCTGCCGCCAAGCAAGCCCGTCGCTGCTTGATGCACACCTGATGTTGTGTGCGGTGTATCAGCAAACCGGAAACGCGGCGGCACTGGAAGAAGCTGCCTTGGAAGCAATCCGCCATCACCCCAACGATATTCGCTTTTATCTGACCGCTGGGACGTACGCCGGCAGGAGACAGGAGTTTGTTCGCGCGGTGGATATCCTGGATAAAGGTCTGGCGCGCTGGCCATCGGATCCCAAGCTGCTCAACCTGGCATCCAGCGCTCTATTGGGGCTAGGGCAGCAACTGTTGGACCAGGGTAATTCGGCAGGCGCCGCTGCCGCGCTTTCCCGGGCGCACGAGATGGCGCCCGGCGATGTCGACATTCTCCTCAACCTCGGCCGCGCCGAGCACAACCTACATCGCGCGGCGGACGCGTTGCGGCGATTTGACCGCGTAGTCGAACAGCGGCCGGACACACCGCTGATCCGTTTCCACCGTGGACTTGCCTTACACAGCCTCGGTGACTTTGACGCCGCCATCGGCGAGATGACGCTGGAGATCGATTCCGGCTCCAACTACGGCCCGGCCTACATGGTGCGCGCGATGTGCTGGATCGCCAAGGGGGAGTGGGGCCGCGCCGCGCCGGACGCCTCGCAAGCGGCCAAGCTGATGCCTGAGGACGCACGGGCGCAATTCACGTGGGCCCGCTGCCTGATGCAGAGCGGTGATCACAAGCAGGCCGAGGTTGCGCTCCGCAAGACCGTCGCATTAGACAAGGACGATTCCGCGGCGGCGAACATGCTTGCGCAACTCTTGCTGCGCACCGCAAGAGCGGGGAACCAACCGGAAGAGACAAAGCAAACCCCAGTGGCGATCCCACGCTTCGTGAACACCGCCGCGAAAGCAGGGCTCACGATCAAAGTGGTGAATGGGGATGAGAAAGAAAAGAAATTCCTGCCAGAGTCCATCGGCGGCGGCTTGGCGGTGATCGACTACAACGGCGACGGCTGGATGGATCTCTACATCGTCAACGGCACGACGATCGAGCAAGCGCGCGGCGGAAAAATCACGCAGCGCAGCGCGCTTTACCGCAACAACCGGGACGGAACTTTCACCGACGTCACGATGCAGGCGGGCGTTCCCGGCGGCGGATGGGGTAAGGGGGTGCTCGCCGCCGACTTCAACAACGACGGCTGGACGGACCTTTACATCCTCAACCTCGGGCCGAACATTCTCTATTGGAACAACGGGGACGGCACGTTCCGCGAAGGCACCAGACAGGCGGGCGTCGGCGGCGGGAATGCCTGGTCCTCGGCGGCAGCGGCGGCGGATTTCGACAAGGACGGCGATCTGGACCTGTTCGTCGCCAACTATCTGGAATACGATCTGAACGACCTGCCCAAGGAGGGCCAGTTCTGCGAATACCAGGGGATCAAGGTAGCCTGCGGTCCGCGAGGATTGAAAGGCGCCAGAGACGTCTTCTACCGCAACAACGGCGATGGCACTTTCACCGATATCAGCAAGGAGTCAGGGCTTGCCGATGAGGCGGGCCACTACGGCCTCGGCGCGGCGTGGGGAGACTATGACAACGACGGAGACCTGGATCTCTTCGTGGCCAACGACAGCACACCGAATTACCTGTACCGGAACAATGGCGACGGCACGTTTGCCGAAGTGGCGCTGGAAGCGGGCGTGGCTTACAGCGAAGACGGACGGGAGCAAGCATGCATGGGCGTCGAGTTCGAGGACCTGGACAATGACGGGCTGCTGGACATCATGGTCACCAATTTCTCCGAGGACTACAACACCATGTACCGCAACCTGGGCGGTGGCGTGTTTCAGGACATCTCGCACCAGGCAGGGTTGGTAGCCGATAGTTGGGCCGACCTGAGTTGGGGTGTGGGTTTTTTTGATTTCAACAACGACGGGTGGAAGGACGTTTTTGTAGGCAATGGTCACATCTACCCGCAGGTGGACCGGCGCCCCGGCAAAGTGCGCTACCGCCAGACCAGCAAGCTCTATTTGAACGACGGCAGCCGGCGGTTGAAGAATGTGAGCACGGAAGCCGGGTTGACGGCGCTGAAGTCCAGCCGTGGCGCCGCCTTCGCCGACTTCAATAACGACGGGTGGATGGATATCGCAGTGGTCGATCTGGATGAGGCTCCTTCGCTGTTCATCAACCAGGGCGGCGAAAACCACTGGCTGATGATTGCCGTCAAAGGTGACGCGGCACGAGTCTGGGTGAAGGCCGGCGGGAAGGAACAGATGCGGGAGTTCAAGTTCGGTGGGAGCTACGCGTCCACCAATGACCCCCGGGCGCACTTCGGCCTGGGAACGGCGGAAATGGCAGAGGAAGTCCGGGTGGTGTGGCGCGATGGCCGTACGCGCGTAATGAGAAACGTAAGGCCGAATCGAACCATTCAGCTGGCGCCGGAATAGCCCGGGCGGGGGGGGGTTGACAGAGCCCCTCCCAAACGTATATTGTCCCAAGCAACGACAATTTCAGGGATTGAACAAAAAGTTCTAGTCATGGAAACAGTGTCTAGCTTCAGAAGAGAGGAATGATGGATATGAAATCTCAAATCACGGTGGTTCTGTTGATGGCAGCGGCGTTGCTGTTTGGCCAGGGAGAGAGAGCAACCTTCGATGGGACCGTCACCGACCCGTCTGGTTCCTCGGTACCAGGGGCTACAGTGAAGGCCACCAATGTCGCTACGAATGTCGAGATCCAGGCGACAACCAACTCCTCGGGAATCTACCGTCTCCCCTATTTGCCTTCGGGAACGTACAGGATTTCGATCACCGCGCCGGGCTTCAAAAGCGCCGTACGGGAGAACGTAAACCTGTCGGTGGCGCAAACACTGACGGTGAATTTCACCATGGAAGTGGGAGCTGTATCGGAACAGATCACCGTGTCGAGCGAGCCGCCGCTGCTGGAAACCGGCACCTCGGAAATCGGCAGCTACGTGTCGAAGAAGGAGTTCGACACGTGGCCCATCACGGTGGGCGACGGACGCCGGCAGATTCAGCAATTCATCTTTACGGCGCTGCCCGGCACCGTAGGAGGGACGTTCCAGGGCTCGATCAACGGAGGCCAATTCTACTCACATGAGATCCTCATTGACGGGATTTCCATCGGCCGTTTTGACCTGCAGGGCGGATCCAACAACGAGTTCAGCCCCTCGGCCGAAGCCGTTTCCGAGTTCAAGCTCCAAACGGGCACGGTAAGCGCGCAGTACACCGGAGGCCAGACCTCGGTGGCCAACTTCGCGACCAAGAGCGGCACAAACGAGCTGCACGGCAGCGGCTATTACTACGTGCAAAACGACGCGCTCCGCGCCAACGGCTTCAACAACAACGCGGCCGCGATCGCGCGCCAGCCGTTCAAGCAGCACAATGGAGGTTACTCGGTTGGCGGTCCTGTGTTCCTACCCAAGATCTACGATGGGCGCAACAAGAGTTTCTTCTTCCACAACGTGGAGCGAACCAAGGTAAAGAACTTCACCTCCACAGGTTTCAGCCACCTGCCGATGCCGGACTTCAAGCGCGGCGACTTTAGCCGCCTGTTCTCCTCCGCCTTCACCGGCAATGGCGCTTCGGGCGGAATGGCGGGAACCGACGCCGCCGGACGGTCGGTGCGGTTCGGTTCGATTTACGATCCGACGACGGCGCGCCAGGTAGATGGCCGCTGGATTCGCGACCCCTTCCCGAATAATCAGGTGCCTGTGGCGCGCTGGAGCCCGGTGAGCCGAAAGATTATCGACGATGTCGGCATCGATGATCCGCTGTTCGACACGATGCTCCGCAATATGCCTAACCTGGGCGCCTGCTGCCCTCTGTTTGATGAGTGGATGCTGCTGCTCAAGGGCGACCATAACTTCAGTTCGAACCACAGAATGTATTCCACATTCACCCGCAACTTCCGCCAGCGGAACAATTCGCCGGGCGGACGCTGGGGCGTGCCTCCGGGCCGTCCCACCGGCGTCTACCAATTACAGGACACGCCGGGAACCGCGGTTCGTCTCAGCTATGACTCCACGCTGACGCCGACGATTCTCAATCACGCGGCTATCGGCTACAACCGCTTCGGCAACCTGAACCAGAGTGTCTTTATCGATCAGGATTGGCCCTCGAAGATCGGGCTGCAAAACGTGGACCAGACACACTTCCCGACGCTGGTCTTTGGTGGACAGCCTCACCAGGGCGGCGGCATCGGCGCGGGCGGCAGGCTCGGCTCGGGCAACGCCGGCGGCTCCTACAACGGCAGCACGATCGTGCAGGATGACCTCACGATGATCCGCGGGAAGCACAATTTCAAGATGGGCTTTGAGACGCGCCGGTATTACTACAACATCCGCAACCGGTCCGGTTCCGGCAATTTCAATTTCAACCCGGCGCAAACCGCGCAGCCGGGTTTCCTCAACGAAACCGGCCACTCGTTCGCGAGCTTTTTGCTGGGCGCGGTTCAAAGCACCAACCGGGGCATCAACCCCGCGAACTTCGGCTATCGCTGGCGCAGCGCCGGTTTCTACTTCATGGACGACTGGAAGGTGAACCGCAAGCTGACGCTCAACCTCGGGATGCGCTGGGAGATCATCGGCGGACTGATTGAAGTAGCCGGGCGCATGTCGGGCGCCGATCTGAGCGTTCCCAACGCGGCGGCGGGCAATCGCCTCGGTGCGCTGGTGTTTGTCGACGACCTGAACCGGAAGGGCTTCATGGACACCTACTGGCGGCAGATCTCGCCGAAGTTCGGCTTTGCCTACCAGCTGGCTGACAAGCTGGTGATGCGCGGCGGTTATGGCATCAATAACATGCCGCCGAACATGAACGGCTTCTCTTTCCCGGGCACGCTTGGCTACAGCGGCGCCATCAACGTCAGCGCCGCCAACACGCAGCTTCGCTTCGCCGACGAGCCGGTGATGTTTCTGCACGACCGGTATCCGGACTTTACCGCGACCCTGCCCAACAAGAGCGCGACGCTCTCCAACAATTTGGGCATCGGCTATATTGCACCGGACGCCAACAGGCTCGCTTACACACAGAACTGGAACTTCGGCTTCCAATATCAGCTTCCTTCCTCGACGGTGCTCGAACTCAACTATGTCGGCAACAAAGGCACGCGCCTGGAGGCCGACGGCTTCGGCAACCTCCATGCGCTTCCCGCCACGCTGCTGTCGATGGGCAACGTTCTGGGCGACAACTGGTCGCCTGCCACCGGCATCCCTGCCCCCTACGCGGGATTCAGCGGTAGTGTCACGAGGGCGCTTTCCCCTTACCCGCAGTTCACCGGTGTCGGCCAGATCTTCAGCAACCTCGGCACTTCCAGCTACAACTCGCTGCAAGTGCAGGTGACCCGTCATTACCGCAACGGTCTTGCCATCCTCGGGGCCTACACTTGGTCCAAGGCGATCGCCTTGTCCAGCAGCGCCATCGACGGGGAATCCGTGGCGGATGCATTCAACCGGAAACTGGAAAAGACGATCACGTCGTACCATGTGCCGCATTTCGGGAAACTCACCTGGATTTACGATCTGCCCATCGGGCCTGGCAAGCTGATCAATCTCACTGGCGTGGCTGGCAAGGTGATTGGGGGCTGGCAGTTGACCGGCAACCATCAATTCCGCAGCGGCGCTCCTCTGTCCATCGGTACCGGCGGCATCTCCAACCCCGTCGGGGCGGCGCGTGCCGACCTGGTGCTGGGACAGAGCGTCATACAAAACTCCTCGGCGCCGATCAACTTCCGAGGATTCTCCGGCGGCCAAACCTATTTGAACCGCGCGGCGTTCGCCAATCCGGCGGTACATCCCGGCGGGCGCAACGTGATCACACGGCTGGGAACGCTGCCGGAACTCCTTTCCCAGTTTCGCAATCGCCACCAGGTTTCCGAAGACTTGGGGATCTCGAAGCTATTCAACTTCGGCGAGCAGCGGACGTTTGAAATCCGTGGAGTTTTGCTCAATCCGTTCAACCGCCACGGCATCGGCGGCTTGATTACCAACATCGTGGACCCGAACTTCGGTCAGTTCACAGGCCAGCAGACGGGTGGCAGGAACGTCGAGCTATCGGCAAGAATCACGTTCTAAAAGGTCCCGGCACGTACGGGGCAGGAAGGGAAAGACCTGCCCCACCTTCGGCCATGGCGGTGATGCAATGAAACGCCGCGCAGGCACGATCACAGTGTTGGGTTCATTGGCTTGCTTGCTGATTGGCGTGCCGGCAAGGATGGCAGCATCTTGCGCAGAGATTGCGGAAGGCGCGCAGCGGGCTTTTGAAGCGCGTCAGTTCGAACTGGCAGCCCGGGAATTCGAACGGGCGAGTTCGGAGTGCCCGACTCACACGGGAATCCTGCTGGCGCTGGGGCAAGTACTGTACCTGACGGGAAAAGAGATTGAGGCGGAAGCGGCGATAGGAAAGGCATTGTCCGTCGACAGCAACAACGTTGATGCGCGGTATGCCTTGGGGCGAATTTACTATCAGCAGAAGCGATACCTGGAAGCGGCAAATGCGCTACAGAAGACTGTGGAGCTAGACCCGAAACACTACAAGGCCTGGGATAACCTCGGAGTCACCTACGACGCATTAAACCAGGACTCCGACGCATTGCGCAGTTTCTTCAAGGCCTTGGATCTGGTGATGAAGGATCACCCGGATTATGATTGGGCGCACGCCAATCTGGCCGATTTCTTCTTGCGGCGGAACGAGTATGAGAAGGCGTTCCAACTGGCCGCCGAGGCGGCACGCCGCAACCCTGGTGCGGCGCGCAACTGCTTCCTGACGGGCAAGGCGCTGGTGAAACTGGACAAGCACGAGCTGAGTTTGCGGTGGCTGGAGCGGGCTGCCGAGTTGGATCCGAACTATCCGGAGGCGTTGTATCTTTTGGCGCAAACGTACCGCAAGCTGGGGAAGGAACAGGAGTCGGCGAAGGCGCTGGAGAGGTTCCGGGAGGCGAGCAAGTCAAGGCCTGAGCGGAGGTGAGATTGGGAGGATCTGATTTGCAGGAACGTTTTCGCGGCGGGTAACCACGCCGTTTGGCCACTCGACTTCGACAAGTTTCGCGGTGGCGGCGGCGCCGAGGCCGAAATGGACGCGTGGATCGTTGGCCGAGAGATAGCTCCCGGTTGTATTGAGGATGGCGCGTTGCTCGCGGCCGTCCTCGCCAACGATGCGAACACGGGTACCGGTGACGCCCGCGGCATCAATGGTCAGCCAGTGGTTCGCGTTGCCGCCGCGGTTGCGCAAGATCACCGGCGAGCCGTTGTTGCAGTTGATGACGATGTCGATCCAGCCGTCGTTGTCCAGGTCCCCGAACGCGGCTCCGCGTGCCGCCAGCGGACGAGAAAAGATTTCGCCGCTAGTGGATGAGACGTCCTCGAATTTGCCGGCGGCGTTGCGCATGAGCAGCGGAGGCTCCAGGTACGTAAGAGAGGGCTGGGTCAGCTGGATGTTGTCCATGACGTGGCCTTGCGCGACAAACAGGTCGCGCCAGCCGTCGTTATCGTAGTCAATGAATTTTGTCCCCCAGCCGGAGCGCATGCGGGTGATACGGCCGACGTTGGTGGTTGGAGAGGCGTATTCAAACAGGCCTTTCAGATTGCGGAATAGAGCGTAGCGCTGCATCGCGAGCGCGTTGATGAAGATATCCGGCCAGCCGTCGTTGTCATAGTCGGCAAAGTCGACGCCCATGCCGCCGAAGACGCGTCCGTCCTCGTCGTAGGCGATGCCGGCCTCCAGGCCCATCTCGCGGAAGCGCCCGCCGCCGAGGTTACGGAACAGCTGTTGCGGGAAACTGTCGTTGGCTACTACGATGTCAATCTTGCCGTCGCGGTCGAAGTCATTGAGCGCGATGCCGAGGCCCTTGCCGGGAGACTGCCTCCATCCGGACTTTTCGGTGACGTCTTCAAAGCTGCCGTCCCCCCGGTTGCGGTAGAGGATGTGCGTGATGGGCTGGAACTGATCGGGATGACAGTAGGAACGGTAGCCTTCCTGGCGGCTGCCGCACCAGATGTCGGGTTGAAAGTCCCACTTTACGTAGCGGGCGACGATCAGGTCGAGATATCCATCCGAGTCGAAATCGGCCCAGGCGGCGCTGGTAGACCAGCCGCCGGCCTTGACGCCGGCTTTTTCCGTGACATCTTCCAACGTACCGTCGCCGCGGTTGCGGTACAGGATGTTGGCCCCGAAGTTGGTGACGTAGAGGTCGACCCGCCCGTCGGAGTCATAGTCGCCGGCGGCGGCCCCCATCCCGTACCCTCTGCCCCGGAGGCCTGCCTTTTCTGTGACATCTTCAAAGCGGAAGCCGCCCATGTTCCGGTAGAGGCGGTTCCAGAACTTGGGGCTGGATTTGTCCGGGGATTGGGAGGGATTCATCGGGTCGGTGAGAGCGGCTCCGTTGACAAAGTAGAGATCGAGCCGGCCGTCGGAATCGTAATCGATCATCGCGACGCCGCCGGTTACCGATTCGATGAGGTACTTGCGGGTTGTCGGGCTCTTGTCGTGACGGAAGCCGATCCCGGACTCCGGGGTGACGTCCTGAAAGATGGGCAAAGCGGCGGCAAGCAGGAGAGTGAGCCACATGAAGCGATTCCATTGTACCGGGGCAGGCCGTTGCGATGGCGCCGCGATGCGCGGCCGAAGCTGAACGCGCAGTCTGGCCTGAGATAAGCTAGGAAGTAACATGACGGAGGATGCTGGGTCGCGATTACAACCGGCGCGGGGAGTCTCCTCACCGTCCACCAGCCCCGGACTGCTGAGCGGGGAAACGCGCCAACTGCCGCTGGATCTGGTAGAGAAGGCGGTCGGACGGCTGGGCTGGGTAGGAGCTGTCTACGCGGCCACCTACCTCATCCTCTATCTCATTGACAGCTACGCGCACCGCGGCAACCCGGCCGTGGAGCCGCACCTGGATTTCTTCACCCGCAGTATGGTGGTTGGCGTGGCGTTGGGGCTTGCCGTGTTTGCGCTGGCGCGCAGCCGGAAGCTTCCGCCCAGGCTGATGCTCGATCTCGGCCTGCTGTTTGAAGTCGCCGGCGCCCTGATGATCGCCATCGCGGAAACGTGCATGCCCATCGGGCCCGCTTACGAGATCCGTGGCCATTCAGCGGTCGCCGTATGGGTTGTCTTCTTTGTTCTCGTCGTACCGACTTCCACGGCCAAGGCCGCCCTGGCCTCCTTCACCGCCGCGGCCATGGGGCCGCTTGGCATGATGCTGAATATTGCCTGGAACGGCGTGCCTGTTCCCACGCTGGGTCAGTGGCTGCTGCTGTTCAGCGCCAACTTTCTGATGGCCTTCTGGTCCGTGCTCCTGTCGCGGTATGTCTACAACCTCGGAGCGCAGATGGGCCGCGCCAAGGAGATGGGCAGCTATGAATTGGTGGAGTTGATCGGCAAGGGAGGAATGGGCGAGGTCTGGCGCGCGCGCCACCGGATGCTGGTGCGCAGCGCGGCGATCAAACTCATCAGCCCGGAAGCGCTATGCTGCGACTCGGCGGAACAGATCGAGGCAGCCCGGCGCCGCTTTGAGCGCGAAGCCCAGGCCACCGCGGCGCTGAGTTCTCCGCACACGGTAGCGTTGCATGACTACGGCGTCAGCCGCGAAGGCACTTTTTATTACGTGATGGAGCTGCTCAACGGCGTCGATCTGGAAACACTGATCGAACGATTTGGGCCGCAACCGGCCTCGCGCGTGATCCACCTCATCCAGCAGGTTTGCGAATCGCTCTCCGAAGCTCACGCGGCCGGACTCACCCATCGCGACATTAAACCGCGCAACATCTACACCTGCCGGCTGGGCATGCAATACGATTTCGTGAAGGTGCTCGACTTCGGGCTCGTCAAAGTACGCGGCGGAGGCGGTGATACGCGGCTAACGCAGGACGGGCTCACTACAGGCACGCCCGCCTACATGTCCCCCGAGATGGCGATGGGCCATCACGACGTGGACGCCCGTACCGACATCTATGCGGTCGGCTGCGTCGCTTACTGGCTGCTCACCGGACACTTAGTTTTTGAGGCATCCACGCCGCTGGCAATGGCATTGGAGCACGTGCAGTCAAAACCGGTTCCACCGTCCGAGCGCACGGAAATGGAAGTGCCGCCGGAGTTGGAGCGCGTCATCCTGCAATGCCTGGAGAAGGACCCCAAGGCTCGTCCGCAAAGCGCGCGGGAGCTGAGCCGCATGCTGGCCTCCTGCCGCACGTCCGAACCGTGGGACCGGGAAAGGGCCGAGCAGTGGTGGCGGATTCATGTGCCGGCGGTGTCGGGCGGCGTGCCCGCTTCGCTTGTTGCAGCCCACTAGATACACTGAGGGGATGCTGGAGAGCGCGATCCTCGTCCTCGTGTTGATCCTGGTTTGCCTGGGCGCGGCTCTGCTGTGGTACTTACGGCAGATGCGGCTTCAAATGCATGCCAATCTGCTTGAGGTGCATGGCGCGCTGGAAAGCCAGCTTCGCGGGTCGCTGCAGGCCCACATGGAATCGCTGCAGGCCTGTAGGGACGAGCATGTGCGTGTGCGCAGCGAGTTCAGGCGGCTGCGGCGGCACCTGAACTGGTGGCTTTCCACGGAGCCCGACAGCGCCTTGCCGGGCAACCTGGCGGAAGCGGAGTTGCTTGCCCTGGCCCGCAATCTTGCCGCGCTGCGGCCCCTGGTCCCCTATCCGACGTGGCAGTTCGACCGGGATTGGGATAATCCTGATCTGCTGTACCGCCTGCGGCGCGCGGTATGGAATCACTTCCGCGGGGACCCTCAGGCGCCGGAGTTGATCCTGGACTGGCACCACGGAACGAAGCTGGCGCTCCATCTGGGCAATGATCTGAGCAAGCAGATCTTCGTGGGCGGCTGCATGGACCCGAATGAACTGGCGCTGCTTGACAAGCTGCTCAAGCCGGGAATGAGTTTCCTCGACGCCGGCGCGATGGAGGGCGCCTACACCGTGCTGGCGGCGGCGCTGGTTGGCCCCGGCGGAGTGATCTGGTCTGTTGAGCCGAGCGCGCGCGAGCGGCGCCGGTTGGAGCGCAACCTTGAGCGCAACGGCTTCCGCCACGTGACGGTTCATCCGGTGGCGCTGGCCGATTCCGACGGCAAGGCCGAGCTGAAAGTGGCCAGGGATGAGCATTCCGGCCAGAACACCATCGGCGAGGTTGTCTACGAACAGGCGCGGGAGATCATGCGGGAGACGGTTGAGATCCGGCGGCTGGATTCCCTGGCCGATGAGTACGGGCTCAAAGCGCTGGACGTTGTGAAAATGGATATCGAAGGCGCCGAATACCGCGCCTTGCAGGGCGCCGAAGCGTCGATTCAGCGCTTCCGTCCGGTGATCCTCCTGGAGGTGTTCGATGAGGCGCTGGAGAAGCAGGGCGGGAGCAGGGCTCTTCTGTTGAGCTGGCTGAAGGAGCACGGCTACGACTTCTATGTGTTCGACTATGCGACAGCGCGCCTGCGGCCCGATGACGGCAGGATCGCCGGAGACAACCTGGTTGCCGTGCCGGTGGAGAAACCGCTGCCCGCGGAGGCCTTTTCGCTCCTGCCACGCGCCTGATGTGATAAAACTTAGGCTCATGAAACGCGCAGCCTTGTTCCTGAGCCTTTGTTGCGGTTTGGCGCATGCCCAATTCAGCGGAGTAACGCGGGTCGGGCACGAGTTCCGGCAGGACGATCTGCCTGCGATTGCCGCCGCGCCGGACGGCTCGATCTGGGCGGCGTGGCTGAGCTTTGTGGGCGACCGGGACGATGTAGCCATCCGCCAATACAAGGATGGCAAGTGGGGCAGCCTGCAATGGGTTCCCAACACCAGCGGCGACAGCTGGCTGCCGCAGGTGGGTGTCGACTTGGGCAATCGCGTCTGGGTGGTCTGGTCGCAGATGGCAGGCGGGAACTGGGACATCTATGCGCGCCGCTTCGATCCCGCAAAACAGGAATGGAGCGCGCTGGAGCGTCTGACCAGCGATCCGATGCCGGACATCAATCCGCGGCTGGCCAGTGACGGCAAGGGCCGCGTGGCGCTGGTCTGGCAGGGCTTCCGCGGGAAGAATTCGAACATTTTTCTGAAATGGCTGGATGGAGAGCAGTGGTCGGCGGATATGCGGGTGACCAACCGGCCGGTCAACGATTGGGAGCCCGCGGTGGCGCTGGATGCGAGCGGTAACGCGTGGGTGGCGTACGACAGCTACAAGAACGGGAACTACGACGTGATGCTGTCGCGCGTGACGGCGGCGGGAGTTCCAGGCAGTGAAATGGCGGTAGCGGCGACGGCGCGCTTTGAAGCGCGTGCGACGGTGGCGGTAGACACGGCAAACCGCGTGTGGGTGGCCTGGGAGGCGGGCATGCCGAACTGGGGCAAGGATCAGGGCTACATCCTGCGCGACCGCCGGACCGGCGTTCCGCTGGGCGCGGCGCGCGAGCCGCGGATCAAGTGCTACGACAACGGCCAGTGGCGCGATCCTGCGGCGGCGCTGGCTACCGCATATCCGACCGGGAATAACACTTATCAACCGCACGTGTTCTCCGACGGGCAAGGGTCTGTGTTCGTGGCGGCCAAGACTCGGCTGGCGGGCCAGCAAGGTAATCGCGGCTGGTGGGAATACCGGCTGACGCGGCTGGAGGGCGGAGCGTGGATGAACTCGGCAACCGTCCCGCATAGCATGGGGCGCTCGAGCACACGGATACAGGCCGCGCTGGGCTCAGACGGCGCGCTGTGGATGGCGTGGGACACCGACGGCAGGCGCGAGTCGTTCCTGCACCGGCCGATACAGCAGCAGGTGCATGCCGGCAAGCTAATGCCGCCGCGCGCGCCGGCGCCCGTGTGGGGTCAGGCGCCGGTGGAGAACCTCACCGTGGCGGCGGGGCATGCCGATGAGGCAGGCGACCTGAATCGTATCCGTTCCTACACGGCCACGGTGGGCGGCAAGAAGCTGAACATCGTGCGCGGTGATTTTCACCGCCACACGGAGCTGAGCTGGGACGGCGGCGGCAGCAATGACGGGTCGCTGCAGGATTTCTACCGCTACATGATCGACGCCGGTTCGATGGACTTCGGCGCTTCCACCGATCACCAGGGCGGCGCTTGGCCCTATTGGTGGTGGTATACGCAGAAGATGACCGACATGTACCATGTGCCGGGCGCCTATGTGCCGATCTTCGGCTATGAGCGCAGCGCAGTGTTTCCCAATGGCCACCGCAACATGTTCTTCGCCAAGCGGTCGGAATCGCGCGTGACGCCGTTTCATCTGAAGGCCGGGGCGGCGCAGTTCGGGCTGGGGCAGAACGCGATGGGCGATGAGCCGGGCATCGGATCGGGCGAGCTGGTGGAGAACGACACGAAGCTGCTGTACGAAGAGATCCGGCGCCTGAACGGGATCGCGATCTCGCACACCTCCGGCACGCGAATGGGCACCGACTGGCGCGATAACGATCCGGAGCTGGAGCCGGTCGTCGAGATATTTCAGGGCGCGCGCACCAGCTATGAGCAGCTCGGCTTTCCCTACGTGGTGGTGGAGGGCAAGGACGACGCGCACATGAAGCAGGCCGGGTATCAGCCGCAAGGGATGGTGAATCTCGCCTGGGCGAAGGGTTACAAGCTGGGGATCATCACCAGCTCCGACCACGGTTCGACGCACATTTCCTACGCGATGGTGTACACGGACAACCCGACGCGGCAAGGAGTGCTCGACGGCATCCGCAAGCGCCACACATATGGGGCGACGGACAACATGATTCTCGACGTGCGCATGGGTCCGCACTTCATGGGCGATGAGTTCCCGCTGACCAAGGCGGCGCCGCTGAAGGTGAAGGCGCGGGGGACACGGGCGGTGGTGCGGGTGGATATCATAAAAGACAACCAGGTGATCTATACGGCCGAGCCGAAGAAGCAGGATGTGGAGTTCGAGTATGTGGACAAGGGCGAGATCACCGGCCGGCATTTCTACTACGTGCGCCTGATGCAGGACGACGGAATGATCGCATGGTCGAGCCCGATGTTTATCAATTACAAATGAGGAAATCCCCATGACAACACGACGCACTTTTCTCGGAGCCGCCCTGGCGGCGGGAGCACTCGCGAAACCGGAAAACGGCCTCAAACTCGGCGTTGCTTCCTATTCGTTCCGCAAACTGACGCGGGCCCAAGCGATCGCGGCGATGAAGGAGCTGAAGACTCCCTACATCAACATCAAGGAGTTCCACCTGCGCTACACCTCGACGCCGGAGGAGATCGCGGCCGGCCGCAAGGAGTTCCAGGGAGCGGGGCTGGAAGTGCTCGGCGGCGGCAACATCGATCTGAAGGGCGATGAGGCCACGCTGCGCAAAATGTTCGATTACGCCAAGGCGGCGGGCTTCCCGCTGATCGTGTGCGCGCCGGCGCGGGATAACGTGCACATTGTCGAGAAGCTGGTGAAGGAGTACAACATCAAGGCCGCGATTCACAATCACGGTCCGGAGGACAAGCAGTTCCCGTCGCCGCAAAGCGTGCTGGAGCTGGTGAAGAACATGGACCCGCGCGTGGGGTTGTGCATCGATATCGGGCATACAGCGCGGACCGGCGTGGATGTAGTGGAATCGATCCGGCTGGCCGGGCCGAGGCTTCTGGACCTGCATGTGAAGGATCTGAAGGACCTGATGGTGAAGGAGAGTCAGTGCGTCGTGGGCGAAGGCGCGATGCCGATCCAGGAGATTTTCGCGACGCTCAAGAAGATGAAGTTCACCGGCGGAGTGATGCTGGAGTACGAGATTGACGCCGAGAACCCTCTGCCGGGGATGCTGAAATCGTTCGCTAACATGCGGCGGGTGCTGTCGGAGCTGAAGAGCTGATGTATGGCCGCAGATGAACGCAGATGAACGCAGATGAACGCAGATGCAGCCAAGGCTATTTTGCATCTGCGTTCATCGGCGGCTAATTGAATGGAAAGCCGCTACAACGCTGGAGCCTACGAAACGCTGGCCGGGGTTGAGGATCGGCATTTCTGGTTCCGGCGGCGTGCTGATGGTCACAGTGCCTGCGCACGCCAGCCTTTGGAGCTATTTCGACGAGTTCTCAGGACACTTCCGGCGGTACGCGCCGGACGAGTTGCGTGGGAAGATCGAGCGAACGGGCTTCAAAATCGAATATCAATCCTAGTATATGGCGTCGCTACTGCCGGTAATGTGGCTGGGCCGGCGGCTGATGGCGAACAAGCCGGCCGATTTGAAAGTGGTCCCGGTGCTGAACGAAGTGATGGGGCTGCTGTTGGCGCTTGAAGCCCGCTGGGCGGGCCAGGGAAGAAGGCTGCCCTTCGGGACTTCGCTGATCGCGGTGGCGCGGCGGGATTAGTTCCCGCCGGCCTTCATCTTTTCGCGGAGTTCCTTGAGGACGGCTTTGCGGGAAAGCTTGATCTTGTTGCCTTCCAGGGCCAGGACCTTTACCTGGATCTGGTCGCCTTCCTTGAGTTCGTCCTTGACGGCCTTGACGCGGCTCTCGGAGATCTCGCTGATGTGCAGCAGACCGTCGGTGCCGGGGAAGATCTCGACGAAGGCTCCGAAATCGACGATGCGGACCACCTTGCCGAGATAGATCTTGCCGACTTCAGCCACCGCGCAGATGTCGTTGACGCGCTGTAGCGCGGCTTGGGCGGAGATGCCGTCGGTGGCGAAGATATTGACGGTGCCATCGTCCTCGACGTCGATCTTGACGCCGGTTTCGTCGACAATGGAGCGGATCATCTTGCCGCCGGGGCCGATCAGCTCGCGGATCTTGTCGACCGGGATGGTGACGGTGTAGATGCGCGGTGCGTTGGGGGACAGCTCGGCGCGAGGCTTGTCGATGGTGGCGACCATCTTCTCGAGGATCTCGAGGCGGGCCTTGCGGGCTTGTTCCAGCGCTTCCCGCATCAGGGCGGTGGTGACGTTGGGCACCTTGATGTCCATCTGGAGGGCGGAGATTCCGTCCTTGGTGCCGGCCACCTTGAAGTCCATGTCGCCGTAGTGGTCCTCGGCTCCGGCGATATCGGTGAGGATGGCGTAGGAGTCGCCTTCCTTAACCAAGCCCATGGCGATGCCGGCGACGGGGGCGGTAATGGGCACGCCGGCGTCCATCAGGCTAAGCGTGCCGCCGCAGACGGAGGCCATGGAACTGGAGCCGTTCGATTCCAGAATGTCGCTGACGATGCGGAGGGTGTAGGGGAAGGTTTTCTCGTCGGGGATGACGGCGCCGAGGGCCCGCTCGGCGAGAATGCCGTGGCCGATTTCGCGGCGGCCCGGGCCGCGGAGAAAGGCGACTTCGCCGACGCTGAACGGCGGGAAGTTGTAGTGAAGCATGAAGCGCTTGGAGGTGTCGCCGGTGGGATCCAGCAGCTCAATGCGCTGCTCGTCGTCCTTGGTGCCCAGCGTGATGGTCACCAGCGCCTGCGTTTCGCCGCGCGTGAACAGGCCGGAGCCGTGGGTCCGCGGGAGCACGGCGACTTCGCATTCAATGTTGCGCAGCTCGTCAAACCGCCGCCCGTCGGGCCGGCGGCGGTTCTTCAGCATCTCATCGCGGAAGATGCGCTCCTTGAGCACGTCGAACAGGTCACCGGCCTCATCCTGCTGTTCCTCGGGGACCGATTCGATGGCGCGCTTCTTCTGCGCGTCCACTCCGGCGTAGCTGTCCAGCTTGGAATACTTCTTGGTGTCCAGTGCGTCGGTAAGCTCCGTGCGCACGAGCTTCTCGATCTGGGCGTAGAGTTCCTGATTGGTCTCCGGGGCGGTGTAGACGCGCTTGGTCTTGCCCGTCTTCTTCGCCAACTCCTCGATGCTGTCGATGATCTTGCCGCAGCACTGGTGACCGAACTCGATGCAGCGCACCACGTCCTCTTCGGGAATGCCCTTACCGCCGGCCTCCACCATGACGATGCCGCTCCGCGTGCCGGCAACCATGATGCTGAAGTCGGCCTCCCGAGCCTCTTCATAGGTGGGGTTGGGAATCAGCTTGCCATCTTTGAGCCCAACGCGCAGCCCGGCCAGCAGATGATGGAAGGGGATGTCGGAGATGGCCAGCGCCGCGGCGGCGCCGCAGATGGCCAGCGGGGCCGGGTCCACCTTGGGGTCGGCCGAAAGCACCAGCGCGATGATCTGCGTTTCGCAGGAGAAGCCTTCCGGGAACAATGGCCGGATCGGCCTGTCGATCAGGCGACTGGTGAGAACTTCCTTCTCCGAGGGGCGGCCTTCGCGCTTGATGAAGCCGCCGGGAAACTTGCCGGCCGAGTAGGTGTACTCGCGATAGTCGCAAGTCAGGGGGAAGAAGGTGGCTCCAGGCTTGGGCTCGGCATTAGCACACGCGGTGACCAGCACCACGGAATCGCCGGAACGGACGACAACGGCGCCGTTGGCCTGCTTTGCCAGCTTGCCAGTCTCAAAAGTAATCGTACGACCGTCCAGGTCGACTTGAACAGAATGTTGCATTGAAATGCTCTCCTTAATCGTGACCGATCAAGGGAGACTGGAGTGTTGTGTGGAATGGGATCAGTAGACCGGAAAACACCGGCATAGATCTGTTCAGAATGGGCACGGTGGGGGCAGCGAACAACTCGCCAAGCGCTTAGCGCCTCAGGCCAAGCCTATCGATGAGGGACTTGTACCGTTCCGGGCTGGTGCGCTTCAGGTAGTTCAACAAACGCCGGCGTCGCGCGACCATCAGCAGCAGTCCGCGCCGGGAGTGATGATCCTTCTTGTGCGCCTTGAAGTGATCGGTCAACTGCTGGATGCGGTGGCTCAGTAGCGCTACCTGCACCTCCGGGGAACCGGAATCACTCTTGTGCGTACGGTAGTCGGAAACTACCTGCTTTTTTACCTCTGCCGCCAGTGCCATTCCTTGCTTACGAACTCCTTGTCTTCCTTTAATCTCAATTGATGTGTCCCTAACAGGATAGCATAGAACCTTGCCCAAACAAGGCGGGGATTCCGTGACCTCGAAATAAAAAAGAAAAGAGCGCGGGGGGGGCCGCGCTCTAGTGGAAAGCGACTTGGTTAGGTGTTAGATTATGCGGCGGCGGCGAAGCACGCCGACGAAGGCCAGAGCGGAACCGATCAACACGTAGGTGCTCGGTTCGGGAATGTGTTCAAACGTCAGGTTGTCCAGGACAAAGCCGTCGCGGCCCACGTCCACGACTTCAATTCGTCCGATGGGAGATCCTGAGAAACCATTGAACGTCGCCGCTTGCGCCGCACCAGTGGAAATCACCGTGGTGCCGAGGAGGCCGTTGGCCGTGTTATACCACCTAAACGTGTAGTTCCCTTCGGTGTCGGACATGAAGAAGCTCAAAGCGCTGGCAATCGTTCCGATGACCGGACCCCCGGCGGTGTTCCGGAACCAGATATTCAAGCTAATTGGAGTAGTGCCAAGCGCTTGACAAGCGGCCATTGAGGGTGTCGCATTGGCACCGCAACTGGTGAAGGCCAGGGACCTTCCCATAGGAGCGTTTTCGAAGATGGAAACCGTCGTAAAGGGGTTGCTGCCGGAATCGGTTATCTCGAATTCCACGCCGGGAAGGGTCACGGCATTCAGCGCAGCGGTGGAAGTGATCCCGACCGCAAAGGAATTAAAGTTTAATGTCGTTGGCGTTCCCCAAGACATTGACGCTGTCAACGCCACCAGGAACGCAAGTTTCAGAAGATTCTTTGTTGTCACTATCTCCTCCTACCAAATCAGCTTTCCAAACCAGAAGTTTGTATCGTTTTGCAATGAACTGCTTTCAGCATTATAGGCCAGCCCGCAAGATGAAAGCAATAGGTTTGTGAACGGTTTGGCAAAGATTCTTGAAGTCCTGGTGTGTCCAGTACGTTGGAAACGCGGGCGCTCGATCGCCTTCCAAGCAAAAGAAAATAAGGAAGATATCTGCCGAGTAAGGGCTTCTGGAAGGATTGGTCACCTATTCCTGGGGCAACTCCAGTATTCGGTACGCAATACGGCAGGCCTGTCCTGTGTATACCTCCTCGTCTCGCACAAGAACTCTAATCCCTGCCTTTTCAATGGCTTCCATCCCGGCATCGAGTTCCAAAGGATCTTCCGCCAGCAGGAACAAGATGCGGATCCGCTGCAACTGTTGTTGGAGAGCTGGTGTGAGGTTCGGCATCTCCTCGCTGCTCTCCCGATGAAGCCGACTGTAGAGAAAGAGACCAACCGACTGAACCGAATTCAGATAGGAACCTCGGTCGCCGGAGTACCAGAAGCCGATCCGCCCACTGCCCGGTGAAAACCGGTCCATGCGGCTCCGTAACCAGATAGCGGCGCGGTACAGATCCCATTCCAAGGCCGGATTAGCTTGGTAGATGGCTCCGTATCCAAAACTGTCCCAATCGACAGTGCGGTTTTTTTCCAGGATGGGAATTCGGTTGTAGACTGGCTTGCACAGCGCCAAAGGTGAAGCCGCCATAAGCAGACTGACAACGGCTAAGCCGAGCATCGGAAACCACCTTGAAGCGGCGACGCACAACAGCGCCAGTCCTGCCGCCAGCACGAAGCCCCATGCCGGAAGCCTGGCGTCCAGTGGGTGCACAACCGGATACAGGAAATGCCAGACCGGGCTCAGCAGCGCGATTCCAATCAGAATCGGCGCTACGCGGCGCTGCGGGTGCTTCGCCGCCAGGCTGCCTACCACTACACCCCAGCAAAGCAAACTCGCTGGAAGCAAGAATACGAAGTAGTAGGGTAACCCGATTACGGAAAGGTGGAATCCGAAGCTGCTGATCAGATATAGCCCCATCACGAAGCCGAGATGCAGCAGGGAAAAGCGCAGAACCGGCGTTCTCATCCCAGGCCATGAGAACCAGACGAACAAGGCGGTCAGCCACACAGCCGGTGGAATCAGGATATGCACCCATCCGTTCCAAATCAGCCATGACGGGTCTATGAACCACTCTTCCGCACCGCCTTCCATCAGATTGGCGGCGACTTTGAACGGGATGGCGTCCAGGAGAAAACCGTGTTGCGGGAATTGCACGTACCGGACTACACACAAGCTCAGATAGCAAGCGGCGAAACCGGAAACGTATGCCGCCACGCTCTTTGCCCGTGAATGGAATGAAGCTGGGCGGCTCAATAACCAGGCTGGCAGCAGCAGGCCCGAGACGCCGAGCAAGTAGAGGTTGGTATTGGCTGCCAGTGCCGAGAATGCTCCCGCCAACAGCAGCCTTCCTTTGGCTACTCCGGACGCCGTCGCGAACAATGCTGTGCAAACCAGCAGGTAAACGACGCCGGAGGAGTCCGTATAGTCCCAAAACAGTGAGCGCAACAGCCACGGGGAAAAGGCCGCGCCCACTACCAGCAAGATGCCCACGGCAACCGGATAATAGGAGCGGATCATTGCCCAAACCGAGATCAGCGCCGCTGACAACAGCATAAACCGGTACGCGACGTACCCTTTCTCCGGACCCAGCGCCGAGGCCAGAATCGAGGCCGGGTAGATATGGGCGATCCTCGTGGAATAGTAGGTGTTGCCGAACCGCTCCACCAGATCGGCATAGTTGTGGATGAACGATGTGTAGAAGTATGCGTCAATAGTTCCCGCCTGGATCAGGATACCCCGTGATCCGGCCAGAATCAGACCCGTCAGGAGCAGGATCGCAATCAGTTCGATTTTGACTTGTCTGGGTAGCGGCTGCACTTTTTCCTGCCGTTAAAGGCTCAGGAATCCAAATATAGCCGATACGGCCCGAACACGGGCTCGTCACTGCAGGCCAAGGCCATAGTCACCCCGGCCTGGTTGCTCAACATCGAGGATGGAAACATGCAAGCGAAATGCCTTCCCCAGATAAGCCGATCCGGCTTTCCACCGAGCCGGCAAGCCTGCCGCGTGGAGTACGCCGTAGGCCTGCTCCAGCTGGGTTTGATCGTCGGCCAGCAACACAAGATAGCGGCACTGCAGCATCCGGCTCAGCAGCGCCGGCCCTGGGGGATTGGGGAGGCATTCTTGTCGAACTACTGTGCCAAAAGGGTGCACAACGGCCACGACTGTGGGTGGCTGATCGCTACATCCCCGGCCGGATGCGCGCCAGGGCGGCGTCGGCGGCGCGGGCGATGCCGGCGTCGGCATCGTGACGCAGTCTTGCCAGGGCATCGACGGATTTGGCGTCCTTGCGCTGGGCGATGGAGTTGATCACGCCGATGAGGAGGTTGCCTTTCAGATTCGCGAGCGCGGCACGAAGAGCATCCCCGGCGGATGGGTCGGAAATGGGCTCCAGCCCAAAGCGTGCATAGTGGGAAAGCTGCGTGTCGGCAAGCAGGGCGGCGAGGGCTGGGACGGCGCTTTTGTCGCCGACGACGGCGAGGCGCTGGCAGGCCTTGGCCCTGGCATAAACGGATGCGGACTTGTCCTGGAGAATCGCGATGAGGCGGGGCTGGGATAGCGCCATGATCTCGCCGGCTGCGCCGTACTTGTTGTCCACCATCGGCTGGGGCGGGGCTGGCTGTTGTGTTTGCGGCATGTTGATACTCCTCCTTCTCTCTACAGGCGCCACGGTTCGCGCATAGCGCGGGAGCGCATGCGATTGGCTTCGGCGTCGCCAACGAACGTATCGGTGGCGGGATCGAACGCGAGTTTGCGGCCCAACTGAAACGCGATGTAGGCGGCGTGGCAGAGGATATGCGTCTGTCCGGCGGCCAGGGCGTTGGAGCGCGGCTGGCGGCGGTTCTTCACGCAAGCGACAAAATCGCGCACGTGGTTGGTGGTGGCTTCGCGGGCGTCTTCCGGTGTCACCAGCAGGTTCTCGTTCCGGAGATTCTCGGAGACTTCGATCTTGCCGCCGTCGGCGGTCTCCACCCAGCCGTTGTCGCCTTCGTAGCGGATGTGACAGCTGCCGAGGCCGAGGAAGCCTTTGTCGCGCAGGACCAGCCGCAACCCGTTCGCGTAGCGGCAGTGAATCGAATAAGGCGAATCGGCGCCCATGCCGCGTGGCTCATATTCCACGGGCGCGGTCTCATCCATGCCGGCCACCCACTGGCACAGATCCGCGGTATGGGAACCCCATTCCAGGATGCCGCCGCCGTGAAAGTCGAAGTAGCCGCGCCAGCGGCCCTGGATGTAGTTCGAGTTGTACGGACGCCAGGGCGCGGGCCCGAGCCAGCGGTCCCAGTCGGTGACTTGTTTGGGCGGTTCCGGTTCGGCCGGCAGCCAGGCGTGTGAGGTGAGCGGGGCCCAGCGTTCGCCGGGGCCGGCCTCGGCGTGCAGCGTCTGCAGCTTGCCGAGTTTGCCCGAGCGCGCCAGCTCATACGCGCGGACAAAGTTGGTGCCATTGCGGCGCTGCGTGCCCGCCTGATAGACGCGGCCAAGTTGGTGGAAGGTGGCGGCCAAGGCGCGGCTTTCGGCAACGGTCATCGAGCAAGGCTTTTCGCAGTAGACATCCTTGCCCGCGCGAGCCGACAGGATGGAGAGCAGAGCGTGCCAGCGGTCTCCGGTGGCGATGAGCAGCGCGTCGATATCCTTGCGCGCCCACAGCTCTTCCTGCTCACTGTACATTGTGCAGTCGCGGTTGCCGTATTTCTGGTCAGCCATGCTCTTGATGGTTTCGCGGCGGTCGTTACGAACGTCGCAGATGGCAAGGAACTGCACGTCGGACTGGGCCAGGAATGACTGCAGCACGCGAGTGCCGCGGCTGCCAATGCCGAGGCCGCCGAGGGTAACACGGTCAGAGGGCGGAGTTGCGCCGGCCAGGCCGAGGGCGGAAGCCGGCACAAAATGCGGAGCGGTGATAAGGGCGGAAGCGGTTGCGGTTTTCTTCAGCAGAGAACGGCGGGTAACAGATTCTGATTTGAAAGCCATGATGTCCTCCAGGGCCGAAAAAGGGGCCCTGCCACATTGTAGCCCCGGAGCCATCAAAACTTGAAGCGCCGGTTTTCCAGGAGGAGGTAGGAAAACCGGCGCTATCCAGGCCGGAAACCGGCATGGAAACCTCGGCAGCAGCTTCTCCCTGGGTACACTCGCGCGGCTCGAACTGGTTGCCGCCGCGCCAGTCACCGATTCCTCTTTCATTGTACCCGTTTATTTGTTGCGCGGAGTATTTTTTTTGGGTGATTTTGCAGTTCCGTTAAACAAGTCCGGCGCGGGCCAAAAGGGCGGCCGGATCGGGGTCGCGGCCCATGAACTGACGGAACAGTTCGGCGGGATCTTCGCTATCGCCTTTTTCAAGAATGTCACGGCGAAAGCGCAGGCCTGCCTCACGGCTGAAGACGCCGAGTTTCATGAAGAGGGTAAATGCGTCGGCATCGAGCACCTCGGCCCACTTGTAGCTGTAGTAGCCGGCGGCGTAGCCAACCGGGTTGGCGAACAAGTGGGTGAAAGAGGCGACGCTGGAATGATCCGGGCCGAGCGTGGCGGGGGAGAACTGCTGGAGAATCGAGCGGCTGTATGCGTTGACATCGCCGTGCCTGGCGGGATCGTAGAGCCGGTGCAGGGAGAGATCCAGGAAGCCGAAACTCAACTGGCGCATCATCGCATTGGCGGCGCGGAAGGTGCGGGCCCGGAGCATGCGCTCAAACAGATCCTGTGGGAGCGGCTCGCCGGTTTTCCAGTGGCGGGCGAACATATCCATCGCCTCCCGCTCCCAGCACCAGTTCTCCATGATCTGCGAAGGCAGCTCGACGAAGTCCCATGGAACACTGGTGCCGGCCAGGTTGCGGACCTCGACGCGGCTCAGGCAGTGGTGCAGGAGATGGCCGAACTCGTGATAAACGGTCTCCACATCGCGGTGGGTGAGGAGGGCGGGCTTGCCGCCGGAGGGTGGATTCATGTTGCCGCACATCAGGCCGAGGTGGGGAGAGAAAGCGCCGTCCTGCGGGCGGCCGGTAATGAAGGCGTCCATCCAGGCGCCGCCTCGCTTGTCTTCGCGCGGGAACCAGTCGGCGTAAAAGGCCCCGATGAGGGCGCCGGACTCATCGCGGATCTCGTAAAACTTGACGTCGGCGTGCCAGGCCGGCACGCCGGGTTTTTCCCGGACCGTAATGCCGTAGAGGCGCTCCACTGTGCCGAACATGCCGTCCAGCACCTGGGCCATCGGGAAGTAGGGGCGGAGCATCTCCTCGTCCAGGTCGTAGCGTGCCTTCCGGAGCTTTTCGGCGTAGTAGGCGATATCCCAGGCTTCCAGAGCCGGCGCTCCGGACCCTTCCAACTCACGGCGGAACGCCGCCAGATCCTCATTCTCGCGCTGGAAGAAGGATTCCGTTTTCTCGCGCAGCCCTTGAAGGAAAAACCACGCGTTTTCCCCCTTTGCCGCCATGCGATCCTCGAGAACGAAGTCGGCAAAGTCCGGGTAGCCGAGCAGAGCTGACTTGGCCTTGCGCAGCGCGAGGATGCGGAGCAGATTCTCCGTGTTGTCGAATTGGCCGGAGCCGGCGCGGGACTGATAGGCGCGATGGAGTTTCTCGCGGATGGCCGCATGGTCCAGATACATCATCGCGGCCAGGTAACTGGGCTGCTGGAGCGTAAAGCGCCAGCCGTCCAGTCCCTTGGCTTGGGCGCTTTCGCGCGCCATTTCGATAGCGCTTTCCGGCAGGCCGGCCAGCTGCGTTTCGACTGTGATCAGCAGTTCAAAACTGTTGGTGGCGTCGAGCACGTTCTCACTGAATTTGGTAGTCAGGGCGGACAGCTCGACATCGATTCTTTCCAGTTCCGCTTTGCCTTCCGGAGGCAACGCGGCGCCATGCCGGCGGAAGGCGTCGAGAGTCTTCCTGAGATAGCGCTTCCGGACGCCTTGAAGGGAAGCGGCCTCCGCGGTGGCGGCAAACTCCTGCAGCGTATTCCACAAACCCTCATGCAATGGAATGCGGGAATAGAAGGCGCTTGCGATCGGTTCCACCGCGTTGTAGGCGGCGCGCATTTCCGGCGTCGTGGCCACGGACTCCAAATGCCGCACCACGGAAAGCGCGGTGTCCAGCGGCTCGGTCAACTGATCCAGCGGAACCATCGTATTGGCATAGGTTCGCAGGCTTTGCGGCTCGGCGATCTGCTCCAGCCGCCGGGCGGCTTGTTCGATGAGGATCTGAATGGCGGGCTCGACATGCGTGGCCCGTATGCTGTGAAAGGGGATCTCGAAGCTGAGATTCAGCAGGGGGTTTTCCTGGGGAGAGGTCATGGGCCTGTGTCTAATTCGTTCTTGGCTTTGTCGCTGACGTGACGGGAGTGCTGCGTTGCGGTTTCTATGGCGGAGATGAGCATGGAGCGCAATCCGTGGCGTTCCAGCTCGTGAACCGCGGAGATGGTGACGCCGCCGGGGGTGATGACCTGGTCTTTGAGAATCGCCGGGTGCAGACCGGTTTCACGCACCAGCTTCGCGGCGCCGAGCACAGTCTGCTCGGCCAGCCGCGTGGCCACCTCATGAGTGAGCCCCATTTTCAGGCCGCCGGCGATCATCGCCTCAATCACCATGTAGATGTATGCCGGGCCGCTCCCGCTGAGCGCGGTGACGGCGTGCAACTGGTCTTCCTCCACCCAGTGAACGGTGCCGACCGCGCGGAAGATCCGCTCAACGATTTCCACCTGCCCGGGCTGGGCGGAGCCATTTGCGGCGATGCACGTGGCGCCTTCCTCTACCTGCACGGCGATGTTGGGCATCGCGCGGAACATCGGCAGGTGGCGTCCCAGCAGCGCCTCGATCAGGCCCATCGGGAAGGAGGCGGCCAGCGAGATCAGCGTGCGGTCATCGCGCAAACCCCAGCGGATCTCTTCGAGAAGCTGAGGAATCCGGAACGGCTTCACCCCAAGGATGATGGCTTCGGCGCCCTCGATCGCGGCGAGGTTTTCACCGGCCAGCGCACGTATGCCGAACTGCTCCGCCATCCGGCGCGCCTTATCGGCCGTGTGTACGGTGGCTGACAGATGTTCCGGAGTAGAGACGCCTGTCTTGAGGATGCCGCGGATCAGCGCGCTCCCCATGTTGCCGGCACCGAGCACGGCGATCCGGATGGGCGAAACCATTTTCCTATTGTCTTCATAGCGAGTGGGCTAAAGCAATCCCGAGCGGAAGTTGGACGGGCACGGGCATTCACCTGCCCCGGCGCCTTCGCCGAGACGACAGACTCGGGATGCTACGAGGGCGCACTCTGCGCCATGCTGAAGGGCGCAGACGAGCCGCCCGCCAACTGGTTCGGCACCCTCACCCAGGGCGTCGACGCCGCAGCCTACCGCAACAGGCGCGTCCGCTACCGCGCTGCCGTACGTGTGGAGGGCCCACCCGGCACCCGCGCCCAGTTGTGGTTGCGCGTCGATCGCCGTACGGGCGGCTTCTCCTTCTTCGACCATATGAGCACGCGGCCAATCACCTCCTCCACTTGGTCCCAGTACACCATCGACGGGTACGTCCTGGACGATAGCGCCCAAGTATTCTTCGGCGTGATCATCGGAGGTCCGGGACGCGTGTGGGTGGACGCGGTAACCCTGGAGACCGCCGGCCAGGTGCATGTCGATCCGCCGGAGCCCAGCCGCCTGCTTTCCGACGCCGGTCTGACCAACCTGGCCGCCTTCGCCAAGGTCTATGGTTACGCACGCTTCTTCAACCCCAGCGACCAGGCGGCCACCGCGGACTGGGACACGATCGCCGTCGAAGGAGCGCGCCTGGCGGAGGAGGCGGGCGACGCGCGCGAACTGGCAGAGCGGATTCAATGGGTGTTCAATCTGATCACGCCCACGCTGCGCGTCTATCCGGAAGGCGGCCGCCCCGAGCTGCCCCCGGAACTCCGGCCCGGCAGCCCTAACCCCGAGGCCCCCTTCAGGACTGGGTGTGCTACCCTCCCCTTGTACGGGAGGTTCGCATCGTCAAGATTTCTGTGCTGGCAACGTCCAGCTCCGGCAACTGCACATTCATCGGGACCTCCCACACCCGGATTCTGATTGATGCCGGATTGAGCCGCCTGGAAACCTTTCAACGTCTGGCGTCCATTGGCGAAGACCCAGCGTCGCTGGACGCGATCCTGGTGACGCATGAGCACAGCGACCATGTCGCCGGGCTGTCGGTAATCGCCCGCACCTACCAAAAGAAGTTTCAGCGGCGGCTGCCCGTTTACCTCACACACCTCACCGCGCCCGCCATCGAATGGGCCGGCGCCGAGCCGGAGATACGCACATTTCAGGCGGGGACTGGTTTCCAAATCGGCGACCTCTCGGTTTCGAGCTTCACCATCCCGCACGACGCGGCCGATCCGGTTGGCTACACGGTGGAGGCCGAAGGCATCAAGGTCGGCCTGGCGATGGATCTCGGATACCTGCCGGAATCGGTGAAGTATCATCTGCAAGGATGCAGGCTGATCGTGTTGGAATCCAATCACGATCTGGACATGCTCAAGGTGGGGCCGTATCCATGGTCGGTGAAGCAACGGGTAATGAGCCGCAAGGGCCACCTCTCCAACGATCTGGTTTCCGAGTTTATCCTGGATGGGTTGGACCGCGAAGTGAAAACATTGGTGCTGGGCCACCTCTCCGAGCACAATAACCATCCCGGTCTGGTTCGGCTGGTCGCCAGCCAGGCGCTGGAGCGGAAAGCCTTGCCGGCCGAGCTTGTCGTGGCCGAGCCGCGGCGGCAGGGTGAGCTGTTCACGTATTAGGAATCACAGGAATGATTGAACGCTACACGCGCCCGGAGATGGGCGCCGTTTGGAACGAACAGAGCAAGTATCGCGCGTGGCTGGAAGTGGAACTGGCGGCCTCGGAAACGCTTGCCGAGCTGGGTGAAGTTCCCGCGGAAGCCGCGCGGCAACTCAGGGCTCATGCCAGGTTTTCCGTGGCACGCATCCAGGAAATCGAAAGAGTGGTGAAGCACGACGTGATCGCCTTCACCACCGCCGTGGCCGAAAATATGGAGTCGGCCGGCGCGGGCGAAGCCTCCCGGTGGTTCCACTACGGATTGACCTCCAACGACGTAGTGGACACCGCGCAGGCGCTGCTGGTGAAAGCGGCCAGCGAGCGCATTCTCAAAGGCGTGGACCGGCTGCTGGAGATCCTGGCGCGGCGCGCGCAGGAGTTCCGCAAGACCCCGCAAATCGGGCGCTCCCATGGAATTCATGCCGAACCGATCACCTTCGGCCTGAAGCTGGCGCTCTTCTACGATGAGTTAAAACGAAACAGGGCTCGTCTGGCTTCCGCAGCGCAGGAAATGCGCGTAGGCAAGCTGTCGGGCGCGGTCGGCACCTTCGGGCACATCAGCCCGGAGGCCGAGGAACGCATCTGCGCCCGGCTGGGCCTGCAGCCGGCGCCGATCGCCAGCCAGGTGATCTCACGCGACCGCCATGCGCACTACATTGCCGCGCTGGCGCTGATCGCCGCCACCATGGAGAAGATCGCGCTGGAGGTCCGTCACCTGCAACGTACCGAGGTGCGCGAGGCCGAGGAGCCGTTCGGTGCTGGCCAAAAGGGGTCATCGGCAATGCCGCACAAGCGCAACCCCGTCACCTGCGAACAGATCTGCGGGCTGGCGCGGCTGGTCCGCTCCCACTGGCAGGCGGCCATGGAAAACATCGCACTTTGGCACGAGCGCGACATCTCGCACTCCTCGGTGGAACGCGTGATCCTGCCCGATTCGACGATACTGACCGACTATCTGCTCGAGAAAACCTGCTGGCTGGTGGACGGCATGCGCGTGTCGCCGGAGCGCATGCTGCGCAATCTGGAAATGACGCATGGGCTGGTCTTCTCCGGGCAACTGCTGCTCGATCTGGCAGCCGCCGGCATGCTGCGTGAGCGCGCCTACGCGATGGTGCAGGCCAAGGCAATGCAGGCCTGGGAGCAGGAGTCGGACTTTCGCAAGATGATCGAAGACGAACCGGAGATCCGGGCACTACTGAGCCCGGACCAGATCGCGCGCAGTTTTTCGCTGGACCGCCAATTGGCCAACATTGACAAAATCTTCGCCCGGGTGTTCGGCGCATGATCACTGACCCGGGGATCGATCAGTACATCCTGAACCTGATTCCGCCTCGGGATGAGGTCCTGGCGGAAATGGAAGCGTATGCAGCCGAGCATCGCGTGCCCATCATCGGCCCCGCCGTGGCTGCTTTGCTCGCGCAACTGGTGCACATCTCCGGAGCCAAGCGGATCTTCGAACTCGGCTCCGCCATAGGCTACTCCACCATCTGGCTGGCCCGCGCCGCCGGCGCAGGCGCTGAGGTTCATTATTCAGACGGCGACCCTGCAAGTGCCGATCGGGCACGGGACTACTTCCGGCGGGCAGGCGTCGCCGATCGCATTCAGGTACATGTTTCCGACGCTTTACAGGCGCTTGCCTCAGTTCCTGGTTCCTTCGACCTCATCTTCAACGATGTGGACAAAGAGGGTTACCCCGCCGTACTGAAAGTGGCGCCAGGGCGATTGAAAAAAGGGGGACTGTTCATCACGGATAATACTTTGTGGCACGGTAAAGTACTGAATCCACAGGACGAGGAGACAAGAGCTGTGGTAGAGTTCGATTCGCAAATCTTTCAGGATAAGCGACTTATCAGCAGCATAGTCCCGTTGCGGGATGGGGTCGTCATCGCCTGGAAAAGAGAGAATTAACAGTTGTTATAGAAATATAATAAGACTTTCGTACCCCCGAAGTCTTCCCTTGAGTTATTTCCGGTTTCGGGTAAACTGGACTTAGACGTCCTGTGAAGACATTGACCAAACCCGAATCCGATTCCGCCGTGCAAACGTTGGAACTGGCGCGTGTTCTGCTGGTGGACGACGACCCTGCCTCCCGGCTGACTCTGCAAACCATCTTGAAGGCAGGCGGCTACCATGTGGAGTCGGCGGCTTCGGCGGCGGAAGCGTTTTCGAAACTGGACGAGCAGGAATATGAGCTGGTGCTCAGCGACTTGAGAATGGAGTCGCCCGAGGCGGGCTACCGGGTTCTCTCGCACGCCAGGCGGATGGACTACCGTCCGGCGACGGCGTTGCTCACCACCTACCATGGGCCGAACGAGGGTTCATTGCGCACAGGGGAACCAGTGCTGATCGAACCGGAGGACGTGCCAGGGCTCCTCACCAAGATAGCCAACCTGATCAGCCGCCGCGCCTCCCGCAAAGTGCACCGCGAGATGCGGCTGGCCGGCAGCTAGGCAGTATCAACTCTTCAGGACTGCTTCTCCGATCTGGTGATCTGCGCCCGCGTCGCGCGACTCTACCGATGCGGCGATTCGGGCCAGTTTGAGGGCTAGTTCATTACGGTCCAAAGGTTTCGTCAGATAGTCGTCCATTCCGGCCTCCAGGCACTTTTCCTTGTCGCCCCGGAGCGCGTAGGCCGTCACGGCAATGATCGGAATGCGGGAGCCGGAACCTTCCTCGCGGAGCCGGATCGTGCGAGCCGCCTCATAGCCGCCCATCTCCGGCATCTGGCAATCCATGAGAACCACGTCGAAACGGGGTCCCTCCCTCGTCGCACGCTCCAACGCTTCCACGGCCATCTTGCCGTTGTCCACGACTGCATACTCGTGGCCAAGCTTCTTGAGAATTGCCGTTACCAGCCGCTGGTTCACCAAGTTGTCCTCCGCCACCAGGATGCGGAGCGAGCGCGTCGCATCAGATTCCCAGCCCGCTGACGGCCTTGGATTCATCTCCTGCGGCCGGTGGCCGAGAGCGTAGCGAACCGCGTCGCGCAGTTCATACGGGTTGATTGGCTTGGAGAGCGAGCGAACGGCGCCCAGTTCCGCGGCCCGTCTGCTGAACTCGGTCTGATCGACCGCATCCAGCATCATGATCGCAAACGGCTTCGCGCCGCCCTCGGCCCACAATGTGCGCACAAGTGCAACCCCGTCCATACCCGGCATCCGGAACTCCGCAAGGATTACCTGGAAGGAGGTCCCCTCCAGGGCCGCCTCTCTGGTTAGCACAATCGCCTGTTCCGGTTGCGCCACCTGCACCGGCTCCATTCCCATCCAACCGGCGTAGCCGGCCAGCACGCGCCGAGTGGCGGAACGCGGCTCGACGATGAGCGCGCGCAATCCGCGCAGGGGCGGCTCGGAAGGCGATCTGCCGTCGCCTTTCTCCACGACAGGAAACCCCAGCTCGAAATGGAATGTGCTGCCGCGCTCCAACTCGCTTTCCAGCCCGATTTCTCCGCCCATCCGCTGCACCAGTTTGGCGGCGATCGACAATCCCAACCCGGTTCCTCCGAATTTCCGCGTGATCGAACCATCCGCCTGCGTGAAGGACTCAAAGATCGCGGACTGGCTGCTTTGGGCGATCCCGATCCCGGTATCGGACACCGCGAATTGGATGCGTGCAGATCCGCCTTCCATTCCGTTCAGCCTCGCCACCAGCGTAATCGCGCCCGCTTCGGTGAACTTGATCGCGTTGCTGATTATGTTCGTGAGTACTTGCTTCAGCCGCGTCTCATCGGCCAACACCACCAGGGGAATACCGGGGTCTGCATCAAAAACCAGCTCCAATCCCTTCTTGTGCGCTTGCGGGGCAAAGGTCTTCAAGAGCCGGCTGAGAGTGGCCAGGATCTTACAGGGCACCGGATCCAGGATCAGCTTGCCCGCATCGATTTTCGAGAAATCCAGGATTTCGTTGATGATCGCCAGCAGGCTCTCGGCCGAGGTCGTGGCCGTTTCCAGGTAATCGCGCGCCTCGGCGGGAAGATCGCTGTCCAGAGCCAGCGAAGTCATCCCGATCACTCCGTTCAGCGGTGTGCGGATCTCGTGACTCATATTGGCAAGGAATTCGCTTTTTAGCCGCGCCGATTCCTCGGCCTTTTCCCGCGCCGCCTCCAGGTCTCGTGTCCGTTTCCGGACTTCATCCTCCAGATGCTCGCGGTGATCGTTCAACTGACGGTCTCGATCGCGGATCGCGACCATCATGCCCTGGAAACACTCCGTCAGCTGCCCCACCTCATCGTTGCCGGCGCCAGGGAGTGTAACTTCGTAATCGGCGTGCTTGCTCAGCCGGCGGGCCGCCTCCGTCAGAGACAGCACGGGCCGGATCACGATAGCCGCCAGCCGGCGCGACATGAAAACCCCAAGGCACAAGGAAAGTCCCAGCACGATAAGGCCAACGGATATGTTGCGCCGGAGCCGCTGCCGGAACTGGTCCAGGCTCGCGCGCAGCACGATGCGGCCTAGCAATTCTCCGTGCAGACGGATCTCCTCCACAAGCAGCACGGAGCTGGATTCGAACGTCGCGCCCAAAGGCATTTCCAAAGGCTTCTCAAACCTCTTAAAATCACCCGGCCGGTAGGCGGCAAACAGTTCCCCTTTCGGAAGGTAGATGGCCGCTCCGGCCACGCGCGGATCGTGTTTGAGCGATTCCAGATTCTCCTGCGCCGTCCGTTTATCTCCAAAGCTGATGGCGGCCGTGGAATTGTTCCCGATCGTGCCCACCACGGCGAGCAGTTCCATCGCCAGATCGCTTCTTGCCTGCCGGTATTCCAGCGCTAGAAACGTCACCGCAAGCCAGCTGAGCGTCACCGCATTGGTAACCACCACCAGGCCGACGATCTTAGTGTTCAGCCGGAGGTTCCGCATCCTCTTCATGGCTTGCCCTGTCCATCGGAAACAATCGTCGCCAGCCGCAACAGTTGCGATCGCATGTCCAGCCCCGCGCCGCGCGCCGTGTTAAGGTTGATCTCGATGGAGACCCTTCCCTCATCGATCTTCAGATTCACCATACCGCCCATCTTCGTGAATCCGTCGGTTTCTCCCACCAGCAGCACAGGCGGATAGCTCCAATTCCCCAGCAGCTCCTGCAGCTGCTTACGCTTTCCCGCGGCAAGGAAAGCGACATCGCAAGCGGTTAGCTGATCAGAACCATTCACCGCACGCACCGTCAATGGCCGGTTGTAGAGGCTTTTCCCCTTCAGCATCCCCCGCAGGAGCTCCGCCAGATCGTCGTTGCCAAGAACACAGAAACGCAGCGGATCACCGGACTTGGCCGGCGGCCAGGCCACGTATTGGGCCAACTGATAGAGAAAGGCGGCGCGAACCTGTTCGTCGGTGGCGGTTCGCACCGTGTCAGCAGTGAGTAACCCCGCCAGAATGCCGCCGGCGAACAGGGCCCGGCGGCAATGCGCCTTGAGCGCTTCCAGGGAGCCTATGACGGAGCGCATGATAAGCCATCTCGCTTTGATCACCGTCCCCAACGCAGCCCTATCGAAATACTCCGTCCGATCTTGCCGTCGGCATAAGAGAACTCCCCTGCGAACTCGGCATGGTTGGCGTGCAACAGATTCTGCGCATTGAGGAATATGCCGGCCTGCTCGCCGATCCTTCTCTCCAGCCGGAGATCGGTCCGCGTCCAGCCCGCTGCCGCCTTTGCCCCATCGTGCTTCAATTCCCCAGTTCGGTATACCTCCAGGTCCAACAACCAGCGGCGCCGTAGATCGAAGGAGGAGCGAATCTGCCCCATGTGAGCCGGATAGTGCGGACTTTGCCGGAGGATCCTCTCCGCGCTATAGCCGGGACGCAGCCTGCTGTTCCGCATGGCCGTGCTGTAAGAGCCGGCCATTCGCCAACTCCTCATGACGTCATACTGGGCCACAATTTCCCCCCCCCGCAGGACCGCGTTGCGGCTGTTGACGATCGTCGCCGGAATACTCCGCTGGCCCCGTTGCAGCGCCGCTCCGAAATTCTGCGCCGTCAGCGGAAACGGAGTTTGATATTCGCTCAATCCCCGGAACCGGTTGTGGAATGCAGTTACCTCCACGGCGGCTCTTTTCCCTAGCTGCCATCTGGCTCCGGCTTCCACCGCGCGCAATTTTTCCGGCTGCACCTGCTCGCTACCGCTGATCAGCAGCGGCACGGGAATCAGATTCCCCGATGATGCGCCCAGCGGGTAACGCAACGCGTAGTCGACGTGTGACGGGACCCGTACCGCGCCCGATACCGCCGCCCAATAAGCCTGCTTGCGCGCCGGCGTCCACATCAGCCGCACGCTCGGCTGAAAGGCCGGATCTGCCAGCGTGTATCGCTCCACCTTCGCTCCTAGCGTCAGTACCAGCAGATCCGGTGATATCTCCCAGTCATCTTGCAGGAAAGTATTCGAAATCATGTAGGTGCGGCCGGCGGGTTCGAAAAACAGATTCCGGTTGCCGTCCGTCGACAGTTGGCTGACCCGGAATCCGCCGCCGGCCAGTAGATGATGACCGTAGGGCAACCGCAGCGAATGCTGCACATCGATGTCGAAGGTCCTTACCCCGATCGGGACGATTCCTGTGTCCATCTCCTGAATGTCCTGGAAAACCTGCAGCTTTGTCTGGTCGCCCCGGCGATTGACCCGGCTCCATTCCGCCAGCAGAAACCCTGCCCCTCCTCCGGAGCGCACCTTTGCGATCTCCAGCGCCAGCGGCCGCGGATACCGGGTGACGTTGGCGTCGGCGTCCAGCAGCGCTACTTCGGCTTGCACCGTAACTTGGCTGGAATCGTTCCCGGACCAATCCAGCCGCACTCCCGCGCGGCCCGTATTCCAGCCATCCAATTCCGGACCTGCGCTGTCGATCGCCTGCCCGTTTCTCTCCTGGTGCACCCAGGAGCGCCACGCCAGCCTTTGCCCCACCTTCGATCCGAAACGGAAACTATAACGGCCAGGGTCCATCGAGCCGCCTGATGCGGCCAGCATCGCTCCCTGTGTCGCCTCCGCCTTCCTGGTGATCACGTTGATCACTCCACCTACCGCATTGGCCCCCCATACCGCTCCTGCCGGGCCCCGAATCACCTCGATTCGTTCAATGTCCTCCAGCATGATCATGTGGTGGTTCCACAACACCCCCGACATGATCGGATGGTATATCGTGCGGCCGTCGATCATCACCAGCAGTTGATTGTTGGCGAACGAATTGACCCCGCGCATGCCCACAGCCCACATCGATCCGCTGAGCCGCGCTACATGCACCCCAGGAACCAGACGCAGCGCCTCCGGCAGGCTGACAGCCCCGCTACGACGCAGATCTTCTTGAGTAATGACGTGCACCGCCGCTGGCGCCCGCGACAGCTTTTGGTGGCTCTTGCGCACAGACACCACTTCGATCTTGAGGAAATCCTCAAGGCTGAGTGAGGTGAGATCTTTTTCCTCCGCACGCAACGCTCCGGCGCTGAAAACGGCGATCAGACCATACGTGCGTATATGTTTCATTACTCGCTGTATCGGTCAAAACAGGAAACTTTTGAGGAGATTCACTCACACAGCAACTGCTTTCCGTGCTCTCTATCTGGCTCTTGCGGCATGCCTCCGCAGCCCGCCAAAACAAGAGCGGTCGCTTGTCCGTTGCTCCCTCACCCTACTTCGGCAGATGCGAGTGATCCGGCTGGTACGGCCCGTGCGGGTAGACGTCGGGCACCACGCGCACATCGGTGGTGAACTTCAGTGGGAATTTACCCGGGCCGGAATAAGTCACCTCCAGGAAGTAGGCGGTGAAACCCTGCGCCGGCTTATCCACCTTGCCGACATAGACGCCGCCCGCGGCTTCCACCGCCGTGGCCTTCCACGCGGCCCCGATGGTCATCAGCCGGAAGTCGCGCGCCTTTTCATTCGACGCCTGCCACAGCTTCACTTCCTTGGGCGCATCCTTGGCCTGCAACCGGATGCTGCCGTCCTTTTCCATTTTCCAGGAGAATCGAGGCCGCGGCGCCCCGCCGATCACCGACTGAACCCAGGAGATTATGCTTTGCACGGCGTCGGAGTTGCGCATGGAGTGATCGGTATTCGGGATGTAGCGTAGATACTTTTCGCCCTTCAGGTCCTTGAAGTAGAACTGCGAGGAGTCGGGCAGGAAGAACTGGTCACCACTGGCGTTGAGCAGCAGCTTGGGCATGGCGAGACGGTCGCGGTATTCGTAGGGCTCGACGATCTTCATCATTTCCTTGTAGCGCGGCGTGCCGCTCCAGTCCATGATTTTCATCTGCTCGTAGTCCTTGATGGCGGGGGCCCAGAAGCCGTAGACACGCCAGTGATGCTCAAAGCTGGGGACGACGTTGAGCATGTCAATCACGGAAGGTGCGATCGCGACCACACGCTTGTCCACGGCGGCCGTGGTCCAGGTTGTCCAGCCGCGCTTGGAGCCGCCGGCGACGATGTACTTGTCGATCGTCAATCCTCCACCGGCATCGGTTTTCGCGAATGCGGTGGCGGTGTCCATCGCGCGGACGGCGCTCTTGGTCATGGGCAGCCGTGCCAGCCACTCGGGACCGCCGCCGCGGAGAAACTTGTCCCAGCCGTAGGCGATGAGGCTGTCCTCGACGCGGGACTTGGCGGCCGGGTCGGAGAGGAACTTCAGTGGCTGGTTGGGCACCATCCGCAGCTCTACCACTACGGCGCCGGATTCACGCGCCACCATCGAAAGCATCGCCTCGGCGCGCTCCGGCGGCTTGCCGCCGTTGCCTCCGCCGGAGATAAACAGGAAAGCGGTGGTGGATGCCACCTTCTCCGGCCGGATCACCGTTACCCAGTGTTGCCACAGGGTACGGTCCACTTCTTTTTCATCGAGCCAGGTTTGCGATTTCATGTCGATGACATGCGCGGTGCAGTTGTCGCAGGTGACGGGACCGACAAGATCCCACTTATAAGCGGGGTCGTGCTTGGCCACATACTCATCCAGCGGAGTACGGGAGTTGGCGCCGAATGCAGCCAGGGCCAGCATGACGGCGGCCAAACCCATGCGGAAAAAGGCGCCTAGGCGAAGGTTAACGTTTATAAGTATTGACTGGGTCACAAGGCGATTGTACACTCAACGGTGGTTGGGGTGGGGAAGGAGTGAAAAGAATCATGATCAGGGGTGTGTTCGTTTCTTTCTTGTCTGTTCTGCTCATGACGGGCGCCTTCGCGCAATCCACCGACGCCATGCTCTCCGGCACGGTGACCGATGAGAGCGAAGCCGTCATCGCTGGCGCCACGGTAGTGGCGCAGAATATCAAGACGGGCGTCGTCAGCCGTACGGCAACCAATGAGTCCGGCGTTTACGCGTTCCCGGCGCTGCCGCCGGGAGTCTACCGCCTCAGCGGCGAGATGGCCGGCTTCAAGAAGCTTGTCTACAACGAGTTGACCCTGGAAGTGGCTTCCCGCCTCAGCATCAACCTCCGGCTGGAGATAGGCGCAACGGCCGAATCGATCGAGGTGAGCGCGCTGAATGAAGCCGCGCTGGCCACCTTCAACAGCTCCGTCGGCGGCATGCTGACGGGACAGAAGGTGCTGGACCTGCCCCTGATCAACCGCAATGCCCTGAGCCTGGTCTATGTGAACGCGGGCCTTGTGGGCGATAACTTCTCCGGCGCCCGCATCGGTACCCTCAACATCACCGTGGACGGGATGAACGTGCAGGACGGTCGCATTAACACCGGTGTTGCCTCGCCGATCTTCACCAGCGTCGATCGCATTGAAGAGTTCCGCATCATCACCTCACCCGCCGACGCCGAATACGGCCGAGGCTCCGGCCAGATCCAGATGATCACCCGCAGCGGCGACAACAAGTTCCGCGGCTCGCTAATGGAGCAGCACCGCAACACCGTGCTTAACGCCAACACTTTTTTCAACAATCAGCGTGGAGTAAATTTGGAGACCGGCGAGCCCATCTCGCCGCGGAACAACCTGATCCGCAACCAGTTCGTGGCCCGCGTGGGCGGCCCCATCATCAAGAACCGGACCTTTTTCCACGCGCTTTATGAAGGCCAGCGGCAGCGTCAGAAGACGGCCGTGAACGCCACCACCTATACGGAAACGGCCCGCCGCGGCGTTTTCCGCTTCTATCCGGGCGTTCAGAATGGCAACGCTGGATCGGTACGCCCATCTGTCGACAGGCTGGGTAACCCGGTGCGGCCTGCCGCAGCGACCGGCGATCTGCAAACAGTAAACCTGTTCGGCCGCGATCCCAACCGGATGGCGCCGGACTCCAGCGGTGCGGTGCAGCAGATGCTCAGCCTGACTCCGCTGCCGAACAACTTCCTGGGCGGCGATGGATTGAACACAGCCTTTTATACCTGGAGCCGCGTATCCTCGAATGACTTTGATCAGTTTAATTTCAAGGTCGATCACAATTTCAATGAGAAGCACCGCATCGCGGTGAGCTTCAACAAGGAATGGGGGCTGAACGGAAACACGTTCCTGCCGGGTCCCTTCCCGGACTCCCCGGGTGGCAACAGCAAGAGCAACGATTCCCTCACCTCGATTCAACTGACCTCCAACTTGCGCCCCAACTTGCTGAATGCTTTCCGGGTCGGCGCGTTGCGGCCCCGGCTGCGGTTCTTTGCTCCATGGGAGGTGGCCGGAAGCGACAAGCAGCCCGTCGTCGGTGGGCAGCCATACCTGCTGGACCTGCTGACGGTAACTGATCCGATTGACCTCAGCAACGATCCTCAGGGCCGCATTTCCCCGGTTTATGACATCGCCAACGACATGACTTGGCTCAAAGCCGCCCATTCCTTCAAGGGCGGCATCCTGTTCCGGTTTGCCTCCACCAACGGGTTCAACTCCTTTGACGTGATGCCGCGGGCGCAGATCGGAAACGGCGGGCAACCGATCCGCAACCTGGATACGATCCCGGGCATCGGGGCAAATCTCGGCCTGGCCAATAACACGCTGAACAACCTGGCGGGTTCGGTGAACCAGGCCATTCAGGCGTTCAACTCGCCCGGCGGCGCCGATCCGCAATTCCTGGCGGGAGAACCCAAACAGCGCACCTGGAAACAGCGCGAGATGCATTTCTACTTCAAGGACGATTGGAAAGTCCGGCCCAATCTGACTCTCAATCTAGGCATCCGTTATGAGTTCTATTCCGTCCCTTGGGACGCCAATGGCAAGACCGTCGGTCTGATCGGGGGCAGTTCTTCGATCTTCGGCTTATCCGGCACGAATTTCGGTGACATGTTCCAGCCTGGTCTGATGAACGGGCAGCTTACGCGCCTGCAACAGGTCGGCAGGAATTCCCCCAATCCGAACGAGAAGCTCTTTAACAACGACTGGAATAACTTTGCCCCGGCCGTAGGGCTGACCTGGGCGCTGCCCTGGTTCGGCAAGGACCGTACCGTCTTGCGGGCCGGCTACTCCATCGGGTACGAGCGCGGATCCCTCCGCATTGTCGACGTCGTGGCGGGCGATCAGCCCGGCTTGCGCGAGCGGCGCGTGCAGACCTTCGGAGCGCAGCACGTGGACCTGCGCAGCCTGCGGCTACCCCTCAACCCGCTTGACCGGCCGCTGACCACTGTCCCTCTCACTGACCGCCTCCAGATTGTGCGCGCTTTCGACACCAATCTCCGCAACCCCTATGTGCAGAACTGGAATCTGGCGATTCAGCGGGCCATCGGCGAAAGTTCCACCTTCGAGCTCCGCTATGTCGGCAACAAGGGGACACGTCTGTGGCGCGGCACCTCCGTGAACGAGACCAACATTTTCGAGACAGGGATACTGGACGCATTCCTCATCACGCAAGCCGGCGGCCACTCGCCCCTGCTCAACCGCATCTTTATGGGGTTGAACGTGCCAGGGCTCGGTGTCGTCGACGGAGTAACCCGAACCGGTTCCGATGCCGTCCGCGCCATCACCACCACACAGACGCATTTGGCGCAAAACAACGTTGGCTCCTTCGCCGACTACCTCGGCAGCACCGATCAGCTCACTGGCGAACGTGGCGGACTGCTGCGGCGCGCAAGGCTGCCCGAGAATTTCGTGATGACCAACCCGCAGTTTGCCTCCGCCCGGCTGACTTCCAACTTCGCCAGCTCCACCTACCATTCCTTGCAACTGGAGTGGATCAAGCGCTGGCGCTCAGGATGGACCATCCAATCCAACTACACTTGGTCACGAGGCTTTGGCGAAGAGGAAGGCTCCGGTCAGGAGATGGTCGATTCCTACCGCACGCTGCGCAATCGCTCCTTCGATAAGCGCCTGATGGGTTTCCACCGCACCCACGTGATCCGCAACAACGGAACCTATGAGCTTCCCATCGGCCGCAACAAGGCGCTGGCCAGCGGTGCCCCCGGCTGGCTCAACCACATCATCGGCGGCTGGCGCACCTCTGCCGTATTCAACCTCTTCTCCGGCGCACCGCTCAACCTTGCCGCCGACATCAACGCCATCAACACCTTCGGCGACAATACGCCAAACGCCATGGCGGTGATTCCGAAGAACATGGGCAAGGTCCAACGTGGCAGTAACGCCGTGCAGTATTTCACCGGGCTCGGCAGCACTGCTGATCCGTTTGTGAGCACCATGACGACCGCCAACAACATCCGCGGCCGCAGTACCCTTACCGCCATCACCGATGCCAGCGGCAACGTCATCCTCGCCAACCCGCAACCCGGTCAGATGGGTTCACTGGGTCAGCGGCTGCTGGAAGGCCCAGGTTCCTTCCGGCTGGATATGAACCTGATCAAGAAGATCACGGTGCGCGAGACCTGGAACCTGGAGCTTCGCGCTGATGCCGAGGATGTCTGGAACAAGCCTGATTTCAACGACCCGAACGGCAATATCAACTCGGTGGATTTCGGGCGCATCACCGGCGCAGGCGGGAACCGGATCGTGGTGCTCAGTCTGAGGCTGAACTTCTAGGGGGATACAGCGCCGCTTCGTCTCAAAAGTGGTGCTTTTTCTTCTTTTTCTTTTCGCGCTCGGCCAGGAATTCTTTGTAGGCTGCCTGCTGTTCCGGCTTGAGTATCGCCCGTACCTGCGCGATCTGATGCTGCTGAATCGCTTCAAACTCCGGCTTGTGCTTGTCCGCCACTTCCCGGTACAGGGCGCGCGTGGCATCCAGGATGGTGTTCAGCTTCTGCAACTGATCCGGACTCAGATTCAGCCGCGTCTCCATTTCCTGCAGGTAGCGTTGCCGGTATTCTTCCGGGGAGAAACGCTGCGTGCTGGCGCTGACCGAGCGTGTCGTGTAGAGCCAGAAACCGAGGGCTCCCACGGCGGCGCCGCTGCCGAAGGTGAGAAACAAATAGGCGGCGACGATCAGGCCCGAACGTTTCATTGCATTTCCCTGCCATTCTGGTCATCGAAGACCAGCTCGGAAAAGGCCATCGCTTCCGGCGAATTGGCGCTGCGCAGCGTGTCGAGGTAGGTCTGCGAGTAAACCGCCTCGCTCCCATTGCCCTGCACGGTGAATTGAAACACCATCACCGCCAGGCATACCGCGGCCGCGACGCTGACCAAGCCGCGGGCGTAAAGCTGGATTCGCCAGGCGAAGTTCCTGCGCGCCTCGATCTTCTCCCACAGCCTGGGCATGAAAGCGGCGGAGGGTTCCGGGTCGGCTGACAGCCGCCGGTACAGTGCGAACAGTCGATTTAATTCGTCGTTATCCTGATTCATAACACTGCTCATCCATCATACATAATTCAATGGCTCAGCCTGCCGCCCCACCCTTGGCTTCCCGCCTCTGAGATTCCTCATAGGCCTTCAGCACACGCTGGCGGGCACGAAACAGCCTCACCTTCAATGCGTTTTCCTTCACTCCGTATATCGCTTCCAGTTCCTTCAACGATAGGCCTTCCACTTCCTTCAGCGTCAGCAAAATGCGGTCCTCTGCGGAAACTTCCGCCAGCAGCGCCTGCGCATATTCGCGAATGCCGTCGGCGTATTGTTTCTCACTGAGCGCCTTCCCGCCTGCCATGGCGTCGGCCACGGCCACTTGTTGTTCGCTCAGGTCCGCCATCCGCGACTCCTGCCTCCGCTTTTGGCGGCGCAAGTAATCGTAGGCGGCGTTCACCGTGAGCCGGTACAGCCAGGGCTCGAAAACTTCCGGCGCCCGCAACTGATCGAGCGAATAATAGAGGCGTAGAAAAACCTCCTGTCCTACATCTTCGACATCTTCCGGCCTGCCTATCAGACGCGAGATCGTACCCAGGATGCGCTTGCGGTACGCCACGACGATCTGACTGAACGCAGCATCATCACCGGCTCGGGCCTTTTCGATGAGCTCGAAGTTTACCTGCATGGCGGCAGATTGGGCCACCACCTACAACAAGCCCTTACCGGCCCTCGTTAGCAATGGCGCGCCCCCAAATTGTTAGGTTACAAAGCATTGATGGAAAAGGCAAAGCGCCTCTCCACGGCATCCCCCACAGACCGTGGCTCCAAGGGAGGGAAACAGGCCTGTCGGGGACCCTGTCCGCACACCGAAGCGGGCCCTTCGGCTGCCCTCACGTTCTTCATAACAATGGGCTTATATGCGAGTTCGCTTCGCTTTACCCATCCCGGAGGCTCTGCACACCCGGTTGTAGTGCTCCAGCGAGCGGATAAGGTCTTCCACCGCGTACTTGCGCTGGTACAAAGACTTCAAATCTGCCCGCAAAGAAACCTGACCATTGGGGGAGGAAACGGCGGTCTTGAGCGTCATGCAATAGTTATATCAGTACTAGTACTCAATTTGCAATATTCTTTTTTCCGATCTCCCAACCCTTTAGTTTCTAGCCGCTTCCAGCCTCCATGCTACAATCGTCTCTGCTCCGTTAGCTCGATGGAATTCCTTTCCGGCCTTAACCCTCAACAACGCCAAGCCGTCCTGCATGAGGCCGGTCCCCTGCTCATTCTGGCCGGCGCGGGCAGCGGCAAAACCAAAGTAGTAACCCACCGCATCAGCCACCTCATCCACCATCGCCGCGTGGCCCCGGAGGGTATCGTCGCGGTGACCTTCACCAACAAAGCGGCCGGCGAGATGCGGGAACGAGTCGCGCATCTGCTCGGCGGCCGGCTTCCGCCCGGGCGGGGGCCGCTGCTGTCCACTTTTCACTCGCTGTGCGTAAGACTGCTGCGGCGCGACGGAGCATCGCTGGCCCGCCTGCGCCCCAACTTCACCCGCCAGTTCCTCATTTACGACGATGACGATCAGCTGGCGTTGCTCAAATCGATTTACCGCAAACACGAGATCGACGACAAGTCGCTCGCGCCGCGCACGGTGCTCTCCATCATCAGCCAGTCCAAGAACCGCGGCGAATCGGCTGAAGATCTTGCCCGCACCGCCCGCGATGAGCGCGGCAAGCGGCTGGCATGGTTGTACGAGCAGTACAGCGACGGTCTGATGTCAGCTAATGCCTTGGACTTTGACGACCTGCTGCTGGAAACCGTCCGCCTGCTGCGCCACGACGCCGCCGTGCGCGAGGCATGGAACCGCCGCATAGAATACCTCATGGTGGATGAGTATCAGGACACCAACCGCAGCCAGTATGAGCTGATGCGCCTGCTCAGCGGAGCCAACGACAACGTCTGCGTCGTCGGCGACGAGGACCAGTCCATCTATTCCTGGCGCGGCGCCGACATCCGCAACATCCTCGATTTTGAGCGCGATTTCCCCGGCGCCACCATTGTCCGGCTGGAGCAGAACTATCGCTCCACGAAAACCATTCTCGATGCCGCCGGCTCGGTCATTGCCAACAATGGCGAGCGCAAGGGTAAGTGGCTGTGGACCGATTCCGGCGCAGGCTCCAAGATCACCGTTTATGAAGCCGAGGACGGGGAGAACGAGGGCCTGTTCATCGCCGACACCATCAACCAGCTGCTCCAGGACGATCCTTCCTCCCACGTGGCCGTCCTCTACCGCACCAACTCCCAATCGCGGCCTATCGAGGAAGCCCTGCGCCGCTACCGCCGCCCCTACGTCGTTGTCGGCGGAGTCAGCTTTTACCAGCGCGCGGAAATCAAGGACGCCATGGCCTATCTGAAGCTGATGCTTCAGCCGGCCGATCCGGTCAGCCTGCTCCGCATCATCAACACGCCGGCCCGCGGCATCGGCCGCACCACCACGGATCAGATCGAAAAACATGCCGCCGCCACGAATCTGAACCTGTGGCAGGCTGTCGGCGATCTGCTCGATAGAAAACTGCTCCCCGGCCGCGCCGATGCCGCCCTTGGCGCCTTCCGCGCCATGATGACGGAATTGATGCAGGAGTCCTCCACGCTGGCTCCTCAACAACTGTTGAACGAGATCCTAGCGCGCACCGGTTACCGCCGCATGCTGGAAGAAGACACCGCGCCCGGCTCGGAAACACGCCTCGAAAACCTCGACGAATTGCTCAACGTCGCCGCCGAAGCCTCCGAACGCGGCGAAGGGCTGGCCGCTTTCCTCGACCACGCCGCGCTGGTGGCCGACGCCGACTCGGTCGACGCGGCCGCGCCCGTCTCCCTGCTCACCGTCCATAACGCCAAAGGCCTCGAGTTCCCCGTTGTCTTCCTCGCCGGCATGGAAGAAGGCCTGTTCCCTCACTCGCGCTCCGTAGACGTTGAATCGATGATGGAAGAAGAGCGCCGGCTCTGCTACGTCGGCATGACGCGCGCCCGGCAGCGGCTTTACATGACCTACGCCCGCCACCGCCGGCGCTTCGGCGGCGGGCCATTGGAGGCCGCCCGCGTATCGCGCTTCATCAACGAGCTGCCGGGCAACCTCTGCGATTTCGCCGGTTTGCTGGAGCGCTTCACCGGCGACGTGGATCTTTTCGCCGAGCGTGAGTATGTGCGCGAAGCCGTCAGCCGCACACCCTACTCCGGAAAGACTTATAATTCAGTGGAGAACATCGCCGAGTTCTTCAACAAGCGTGGCATTCCTTATGCCTCGCAAGGCAAGAATGTTCAGCCGGCGCCGGCCGCTCGGCCCGCCAAGCCGGCTGTCAGAAAAATGAGCTCGGGCGCATCGGTGCAGCATCCCAAGTACGGCCGCGGCACCATCGTGCGGCGGGAGGGCGAAGGCGACGACGCCAAGCTCACCGTGATGTTCCCGGGCCACGGATTGAAGAAACTAGTTCAGAAGTACGCAGGATTGATTATCGAACCATGAATACCAAACAAGTTGCAGATAAAGCCGAACGCAAGAAGCTGAAGCGCACCGCGCGCAAGAAGGCCGCTCCCAAGCCCAAGCGCGCCGCCGGTGTGGCGCGAGGCTCCAATAAGCGCAAAGTGAAACAGCTGGTCAAGGGCCAGTCCAAGCGCTAGAGCTCCGGCGGAGGGCCCGCATGAGCCAGCTGTTCCGCACGAAGAGCATCGACGCGCTGATCGCCGCCAGCGAGGATCCCGCACAGCGGCTGAAGCGCACGCTTGGACCCTGGTCCATGGCCGCGCTCGGCGTCGGCGCCGTTATCGGCTCCGGCATCTTCATTCTCACCGGCACGGCGGCGGCGGGGGAAACGCTCAGCTTTCACTCGCTGCTGCACGCGCCCATACTCGACCTGCTCATCAACGGCCCCAACGCCATCTCCACCATCGGACGGCCCGGCGCCGGCCCCGGCATCGCGCTGAGCTTTGTGCTGGTGGCGCTGGCGTGCAGCTTCGCCGCACTCTGCTATGCCGAACTGGCTTCGATGATTCCCGTCGCCGGCTCGGCCTACACCTACACCTACGCGACGCTGGGCGAAATCTTCGCCTGGATCATCGGCTGGGACCTCATTCTCGAATACGCCGTATCCAACATGGCCGTCGCCGTCGGCTTTTCCGCCTATTTCAACGACATTCTCGACAACCTGTTCGGCTTCCGCCTGCCGCATGCCCTGTCCGAACCCATGATCGCCGGCGGCCAATTCACCGGCGCCTGGTTCAACCTTCCCGCGCTCATCATTCTCATGGCTCTCACCATGCTCCTGGTGCGCGGGGTCAGGGAGTCGGCCGGCGCCAACAACGCCATGGTCGTCGTGAAGGTTACCGCCATTCTCATCTTCGTGTTCGGCGCCGCCAAAGCTGTCGACACCGCCAACTGGCAGCCGTTTTTCCCCAACGGCTTCTCCGGCGTGATGACCGGCGCGGCCATCGTTTTTTTCACCTACATCGGCTTTGATTCCGTATCCACCGCCGCCGAGGAATGCCGCAAGCCACAGCGCGACCTCCCCTTCGGCATCATCGTCTCGCTTATAGCCTGCACGCTGCTCTACGTATCGGTGGCGCTCGTGCTCACCGGCGTCGCCAACTACAAGACGCTCGCCAACGCCGCCCCGGTCGCCGGAGCCCTTAAGGCGCTCGGCTACGACGGCATCCGCCGCTGGGTCAGCATCGGCGCGGTGGTCGGCATGATCAGCTCGCTGCTTGTGTTTCAGTACGGGCAAACCCGCATCTGGTTCGCCATGTCGCGCGACCGCCTCCTGCCCGACGCCTTCTCGCGCGTCCATCCCGTCCACAAGACGCCGCACATCAGCACCTGGGTCGCCGGACTCGCCGTCGGCATTCCCGCCGGCATCTGGGACATCGGCACCTTCGCCGACCTCTCCAACATCGGCACCCTGTTCGCCTTCGCCCTGGTTTCCGCCGGCGTGATCGTGCTGCGCCGCAGCCAGCCGGACCGCCCGCGCGGCTTCCGCGTCCCGCTGGTGCCGTGGCTCCCCGGGTTTTCCATCGCCGCCTGCCTCCTGCTCATGCTCAGCCTGCCGCTGCAAACCTGGCTCCGTTTCTTCTCCTGGCTCGCTATCGGACTGCTCATCTATTTCGTCTATGGAAAGAAGAGGACCGCGCAACTATGACCGCACTGCTTCTCCTCGCCCTGTTCCAGGTTCAGCACCAGAGCCATCCGCCGCGCTCGGCCGCCGAATACGCCAAGGTGCTCGAAAACCCCGCCCGCGACGCCTGGCAGAAACCGCATGAGGTCATCCAGGCCCTCGCGCTGAAGCCCCAGGAAGCCGTCGCCGACATCGGCGCAGGCTCCGGCTACTTCGCCCGCCGCATCGCGCACCACGCCGCCAAGCTCTACGCTGTCGACATCGACCCGAAGCTCCTGGAAATGATCCGCGGCGCCAATATCGAAACGGTCCTCGCCACCCACGACGACCCGAAACTCCCGGACGCCTCCGTCGACACCATCTTCATCTGCGACGTCCTGCACCACATCGCCTCTCGCCCCGCCTACTACGCCAAGCTCGCCAAGGCGCTCAAGCCCGGCGGCCGCATCGTCATCATCGACTTCTACAAGAAACAGCTTCCCGTCGGCCCGCCCGTTTCGATGAAACTATCTGAAGACGAAGTGAAGGCGGAATTCGAAGCAGCGGGTTTCCACATCGCCCGCTCCCACGACTTTCTCCCCCACCAGTACTTCCTCGAGTTCCAGCGCCGTTAGCCGCTACTCCACCTCTTCCGCCGCCACCGGAACGCAGCCGTCAATCACTTCGATCCCTCGCCCCCTGCTGTAACTGTGTGTCGCAATCAAGTCTCTGGCCCAAGTCGGGCCCACGGTCAGCACTTCCTCCTCCCGGTACTCACGCGGATTCAGAGTTGCGATTTCGTTGAGAGTGAAACTGGATCCGTAATGCCGGGAACAATCCTGGCTTGGCCTGAACAATTTGCCATGGGCGCGGAACACCGCCCCGGCGCCGCGGCTCTTGCGGACATCGGTGGAGATCGGACTGGCCGGATGCGGCCTCCACGGCCCCCTCAGGGAACTGGCCTGGAACAACCAGAGTTGGGTCGCCCCGCCACGCGGCTCCTGCATCGTGACAAAAAGCCAATATTGGCCATCCTCCGCCCATAGCGTGCTGTCCACCGCACGCAGCTTGAGCAATGTCGTATCCAGCTCCCAAACATCCGGGAACCGCCCGCAGCGGTACAATTCCACCGCGCCGCTTTGCGCGGTCTCCGGAATCATGTAGAACTCGCCGCCGTCGCGAAATACGCAAGGGTAGGAAAGATGATAAGGCCGTTCCAGGACCGCCAGCGGTGTCGTCATTGCGCCGTCCTGGATCTGCGTGCAGGAGATCCTTCCACGGTTGGCGCCATAATCGAAATCCTCGAAGAACAGCCAGGACTTGCCCTCCGATTCGATCAGGAAGGGATCGGCGTAGAAACGGCCTTTGGGCGATTCCATCCAGCGGAACCCGGCCAAGTCGGGCTTCGCACTGTTGTCGAGAATCGATTCGGCCCCGGTGCGGATTGCAAGACGCCAGTGTTTCACCCGCGGGCGCCGGGCCACTTTCCGGACAGATTTGCCGATCAGCGCCGGCCCAAACCGCCGCAGCATTTCCCGGTTCGTGGGCCGCGTGTAGATCTTCTTCTTCCCGAGATACGGAGCAGGCTCCAGCGCCGAGCGCTCGATATGCTCCCACCCGCGTTCATGCAGCTCATGCAGTTTCTGGATGATGAACGTCACCGCGCCCCAATACGGCTGGACGCGGTTGAGAGAAGCGGAAAAATCATTGCTCGTGGCAAACTGGCCCTTGCACAGGACCATCCCTGCATCCAGATGCTCTGTCAGCACCTGGAGGATGGCCCCAGACAGGGGATTCCGCTCATAAACCTCCCAGAAATAGGCCGGGCCCCCGCGATAGTAGTCGTTGTCGCCGTGATGATAGGACCAGATCCCGTACTTGGGAAGGGTGAGTATTTCCCCGCGGAGAATGTTGAACCCAAAACGGATCAGCACATCCAACTGCGCCTTGCGGACCTGCTCAATCGCCTCCACCGGAAAGCGGTGTACAAAACGCTTGGTAATCGGAGTCACCGTGATGGACTCTATGTTGCGGAACGGCTCTGAACAATCAACCGGGGCTAGCGGATCGTTGGGGACAGCGAAGCGGCGTTGGTCCAGCCGCTCGTACAACGTGTAAAGCAGCCTCTCCCGGCGCTCTTTGTCCCGCAACGTGTTGGTAACCTTCCCCAACAGAGACTTCGCCGCCCGCCCCTGACTGGAATTGCGCTGTGCGTCCCCATTGAACACGAGCAACTCCAGGCGGGCGAAATTGGAGGCGAAAATATGGCTGACCACTTCCGCAAAACAACTCGGCAGGACTGCCGTATCTAGCAACAAACCTATCCGCAGCGGAGGTTGTGAATTTACTGAATGCAGATAGTGCTGCAAAAACATTGGAACAGTATAGCAGCGGGTAAATCTTCACCATCCACGATTCGCAGCGCCGCTAGCCGCTACTCTACCTTTGCCCGCACCGCCCTCCCCGGACGCAGACTTTCCTGAAGCGCGCCGTCCTGTATCAACACCCGCCCATCCACGACCAGAAACCTTACCCCCGTCGAAGCAACCGCCGGATTCTCAAACGTCGCCCGGTCCATAATCGTCTCCGCGTCAAACACCACGAGATCCGCATCGCCCCCCGCCTTGATCCGCCCCTTCGCCTTCATCGCCGGAACATACTTCTCCAGTCGCGAAGCCGGCAGCAGTGTCATCTTCCGTACCGCCTCGGCCAGCGTCAGCGCCTTCTGCTCCCTCACGTAGCGCCCGAGCACGCGCGCAAACGTTCCCGCGCCACGCGGATGCCCTTTCCCGCCGGCGATATGTCCGTCGCTTGCGATAATCACGTCCCTGTGCGCCACCGCCATCCGCGCGATCTCCTCCGGGATCATGTGCATGATCACCATGCCGCCTTGGCCGCGATACCGCGCGAAGCTTGCCTCCGTCAGCCGCTCTCCCGTCGCCACCCATTGCACTCCCGGATAGCTGATGCCAAGCACCTTCTGCCACCCGTCATCGAAAATCGCCGAGGCGATGTCCGTCATCGCCGCCGTATAGGGATAACACTCTGTCGAGATATCGACCCCGCGCGCCCGCGCCTCCATCACCGTCTGAATCAACTTCCCCGCATTGCGCAGCCCGCTCGATGTCGCATGCACCACGTGCAGCCCCACCCCTGTCGCCGCCGCATTCGCCAGCACCTCCTGCAGCCCGATCATCGCGTCCCGGTCTCCGCCTCCCATCGTGCGGATATGCGTAAACACCGGAGCCTGGAACCGCCCCGCCACCCGGAACACCTCGAGAATCTCCCACCGCGTCGCCCCCGGCGTGTACTGCACCCCGAAACCCACGCCCAGCGCCCCCTGCCGCAGCCCCCGCTCGACACCCGCCTTGAGCGTCGTGATATCCTCCTCGCTCGCCTCGCGATCCTTCGCCGCCCCGCTCGGCACCAGCGAACCGGACGGATCATTCATCAGCCGCATCCGCAGCCCCACATGCCCAACGGTCACGCCGGAATGTATGTACCGCTTGCCTTCCCTCTCGCGGTACCAGCCCTCCACATCCGCCGCGCCGATCTCCAGCTCCAGCGCCGTCGTCACCCCATCCTGCGCCTGCAACCGCTGATTCTCCTCATCCTGCCCATGCGCGTGCAGATCAATAAATCCCGGCGCAACCACCAGCCCCTTGGCCTCCACTACCTGCCGCCCCCGGAGCGGCGCCGCGCTCACCGCCGCGATGCGGCCGCCATTGACGCCGACATCCCGCACCGCATCGAGTGCCGATTCCGGGTCCAGCACGCGCCCGCCGCGGATCACCAAATCGTAGGTTTGCGCGTGGAGGCTGACGGCGACGCCGAGTAGGAGCAGGAGCTTCATAGAAAGACTGTAACGCATCGCCGCCCACGCACGCCGCAAGGCATTGACGTTGCCCGCGCCCGCTTCGGCGAAACGCTCCGACTGCCTTTCGGATGCGAACGGCGGTGATCTCAGCCTTCTGGTGTGCGCGCCTCGCGGTACCGCATGGCCCCCGTGCCAACCCCGGTAACCTCCTGCAATAGCTGAGCCCCGAAAGGAGGCGACAGAGGGGCGGCCGGCGGAGTCGGCGGTCCAGGTGAAATCCTCCTGGCGCATGAGAGTGGCCGAGGGGAGGGCGAGCTGCTCGAACTTGACGGGGCGTCCGAAGGAGGCGGCGCAGCCGGACCGGGGCGACCGGCCCAGTGTATAAGCGAAGTAGGAAGCCATCGCCAAGGACAACCTGAGGCAAGCCATCGACTCGATGAAAGATGAAACTGCTAAGTGCCGGATCAGGCTGTCCCTCAGTTCACCCTCAGTTCCCAGGGTTTCGGTTAATTCCCATTCGTAGGACAACTTCCGCTGATATCTATGTTGCCGACTTCAATAGGGCGCCCACCAACGATCACATTGATGCCGACCGCCTTCACGGGATCACGGCCTTTGCCTATCACAAATATGTGGCGCTCACCTCTCAGTCCCGCGATCAACGAGAATGACCCGTCACTGGCCCGAATCTTTCCTTCGTATACTGATGCGTCCATATATCCTCCGAACATGGGCATTGCTCTTAGCCACCAATCCTCTCCCAGCTTGCACCCAACCAAGCGGCCATAGACTCGAGTGGCGAAGACGTCGTCTCCCTGGAACCTTTGTCCAACTTGCAATGATGCCCGCCCCCCACAGGCGGCGAGTTCAAGAACTCCAGAAAACCTATCCTTCTTATCTCTCCGCTTTCTTAGCACAAGTTGGACAGCACGCGCACGCGCCGATTCAGTGAAATAAAGACGGGTTCCTCTGGCCTCCATTCTGTCCGCCGTATTACTTGTTAATAGATTCGCTTCGCGTATGATCGGCGGGTTATGCCCTTCATACCAGCGAGCCGCTACAATTTCATATTCATGCGAGAGAGTATCCCCGGTCGGTCCAAAGACTGGCACATCTATATAACACGGAAAGCGAGTCGCAGGCGCGCAAGAGAGGATGGTAGGCACTGCCAACAAGATCACCAACTGCGCCGGACTCAGAAGTATTCGTCGAATCATAGGTGCTCACAGAATGGTCAAAAACATATCTGCCCAATTCTGCTGCTTAGTACTTCACGTTGTCCACCAACTCCCCTTGGCGCGAGTGATCTGTTAAGAGCAGACTCAATATGGTCGTGCCCTACTCTCCCATAGGCCTCCTTCTTATGTAGAATCTCATGTAAGGCAATTCCAAACTGGTAGTCCTGTCTAAGGCCGCCGAAGACGTTGTTATTCACAAAGATCGCGGCACCAGTGTGTTGTGAGAGTGCAATGCCGTCATTCGTTACAGCAAACCACTCTCCAACGGTTGTGACTCCCGGCGATGCAGCAGTTGGAAAATCGGTTTCATTCAACTTCGCTTTTGAGCCTATGCCATCGTAAACATATCTTTGTGCGTTGCCGGCCACTTCTGCCACTTTGGACATCAACGTTGATCCGTCGACCCTCACAATGTCTCCCAATTCATTAAAAAAATTCTGACAAGGCTCCTTTTCCTTGAAGTCGCCTTTGGCTATTGTCTTTAATGCCTTTTTGGCTTCCGCAACTGATTCGCTATCATTTCCAGCGTCTACTCCCCCACCGCCACCGCCTCCGCCTAAATCATATTGACCGTGCCGAGGATGTTGTATTGGCGCGTCTCGGTGCCGGCGGGCGTCGTCAACTGCGTCCACTGGCCGGCGGCGTTGTAGGTGACACCGTTGACCCAGGCCGATTGCGTGGCCTGCTCGGTCATGCCGGTCAGGCGCTTCATCGAGTCGAAGCTGTAATTGAACGTGCGGCCCGTGAGCGGGTTGAAGGCTGCGTCGAAGCTGGATGGGTAACTCAT
>VFZE01000010.1 GCA_016871315.1 Acidimicrobiia bacterium
TGGAGCAGGTTGGCAAGGTGAGCTTTGGTGGTGCGGTGATGCCTCAAAAATCGACCGATTTCTATCCGAAGCTACTGAGCGGGATGACGGTTTATAAACTGGAAAGCTAGCGGGGCGGGTCTGGCACGACCCAGAAGTAGACTGGGTGGTTGTGGGTGGTTACGACTTCGAGCGGCTTCCAGTCGCCCATGCCGTTGAACTGATAGGCCACCACGCGCGAGCCAGGTTTGAGTTCGTTCAGCAGGCGCGGTTTCAGGCGCTCGTTCATCCTGGTGAAAAGGTACAAAGTGACGACTGTGGCGCGCGAAAAGTCGGCCTTGAACAGATCCTGCTCTATGAACTCAACGCGGCTTTCCACGCGGGCATCCTTGGCGGCGGCGCGGGCTTCGGCGACCAGTTCGGGCTCTATCTCAATCCCCACGCCGCGTGCTCCAAAGTTTTTGGCTGCCGCGATGACGATGCGGCCGTCGCCGCAACCGAGATCGTAGACGATGTCATTGGGGCCGACGCGCGTCAGGCGAAGCATGGTGTCGATGACCTCGTCTGGGGTTGGGACCCAGGGAGCTTCGCCGCGGGTTTCCAGGTACTGCGGAAAGACGGGGAGAGCCGGCCAGAACAGTTGGAGGAGCTTGCGCCGATGCATGGATGACCCCATTTCTAAAGTAGAGCCGTGGCCGCCTTCGCGAAAGCTACGGCGGGCAGCCTTCTCCATGTTTCCGGCTTGCCAGCCGGAGCCTCGGCGAAGGCTGGTAGGGACGGCAGGACTCGAACCTGCGACCCTCTGCTTAGAAGGCAGATGCTCTATCCAGCTGAGCTACGTCCCCACGGTGCGTACTCCTTTGAGTGTACTTCACGGGGACGGAGTAAATGTGCCGAAGCGCGGGCCCCGCTGGGGAAACAGGGGTTGGAGGCAATTGCAAACGTAAGAGATCAGAAGTCTTTGAAATCGTCATCCAGGGGAATGGAGTCCTGAGCCGTATTGAAGGAGACTCTGGCCATGGACGGTGCGGGCTTGCGGGTCACAGGAGGTTTGGTGGGGCCGAGAGCCGAGTGAAGCGTGGCGAGCGAGGAGGTCATGGGCGGAGCCGGTCGGCGCTTTGGGTGAGAGTCGTTGACGGAGCGTCCGCCATCGACCATGACGCGTAGCTTGGCGACGATAGTCCGCAGGGCGCCGGCCTGGGCACTGAGTTCGTGGCTGGCGGAGGCGCTTTCTTCGGCGCTGGCGGCGTTGTTGTGCGTGACCTGCTCCATTTGGAGGATGGCTTGCGAGATCTGATCGATGCCGCGGGCCTGTTCCTGGCTGGAGAGGTTGACTTCATCGACCAGCTTCTTGACGTTGGTGGCCGAGTCGGTGATCTCCTGGATGGAGCTGTTGACCTCATGCAACTTGCGGCTACCTTCGCCGGACTTGGCGATGGATTCCTCGATCATGCTGGCCGTGTCCTTGGCGGCCTGCGCGGAGCGCTGGGCGAGGTTGCGAACCTCACCGGCGACGACAGCAAAGCCCATGCCGGCCTCACCGGCGCGGGCGGCTTCCACTGCGGCGTTTAGGGCGAGGATGTTGGTCTGGAAAGCAATCTCGTCGATCACCTTGATGATGTGACTGATCTTGTCGGAAGCGGCGGTGATCTCACTCATCGCGGTGACCATCTCGCCGAGGGTCCTGTTGGCGGTTCCGACGCACTTGTCGACCTGGTTCATGTTGAACGCGGCCGATTTCGCGTTGTCGGAGTTGCGTTGCGTCATCGAGGTGACCTCCTGGCAGGAAGTCGAGGTTTGTTCCAGGGACGCCGCCTGTTGGCTTGCTCCCTGCGCCAGTGACTGGCCGGATTCGGAAACCGCTGAAGCCGCCGAGGAGACCTGGTCGGCGCTGGAGTTGAGCTCCGCCACCACCGCGCGCAGTGATCTGTTGGTGCTGCGAATCAGGAAGAAGGCAGCCGCGGAGCCGCCCAACAGGGAAAAGGAGAGGCAGACCAGTGCCAGCGCCTGGGAGAGATTGCTGGATGCGGCCACTCTCTGCGCGGCATCCTGTCCATCATTCTTCAGGGCAACCACCGACTCGTAGCCCTGCTTGGACAGCAGGGTGAAAACCGGATACACACTCTTTTTGTAGGCATCTAATGCCTTCTTATTCTGGCCCTTACGGCTGTATTCCTGCACGCCTTCCCAGGCCGTTAAGAACTTATGAAACGAGTCTCTGATTTCCCCCACCAGTCGCCGTTCGGCGTCTTTTGACGCGACTTTCTCGAACGCATCCAGATCTTCCTTGATGCGTTGTTTCACCCCGGCCATATCATTCTCTACGGCTTTGATCTCGTTCAGGTTGACGAGGGTTATGTGCTTCCACATGTCTTTATGGAGATCACTGATGTCATTGATTATGGAGCCCATGTAGTGCATGCCTGGCAGTGACTTTTGGTCGAGTATGACGACGTCTTTTTTGACGGTCAATGCGCTATAAAGAGCAGCGCCACCCTGCACAACGCCAAGGGCGATCAGGCCCGCGCAAACGGCGGCGATCTTCCTTCCCACTGTCATGACTTTTCTTTCGCCTCCATTGAAATCGAGTTCTTGTTCGCCGCGGCACGGCGGGGCCGACTCACGTGGCGCCGCCGGGGTCGGCGCCCGTGTTGCGCGCGTGACCACCGGTAATTGGCCGATTGATCGGCTCCCTCAAGATGACCATATCGGAAGGAGGGAGTTTGTATGAGGGAAAGTTGTTGGGTTGTAGGGAAAGAACCTGGGAAAGTGAACGCGGCGGCCGGGAGGAAGCAAGCGCGGGCGGCCGGCAGCCATGGGTTCCAGTTCCTGGGCCATGGCGGGATCGTGGACAGACACAGCAGAGCGATGGCGACAAGTCATGCAGATGCAATCCACACTGTACTTGTCTTTTCGGATGGAGGCGTTGGGGTTTTAGCCTACTGGGAGGCGCTTTGCGGCAGATTGGGGCGGAGCTTTTCGAAGTCAGCCGCGGAGATGACGTAGTACCAGTCGGCGAACTTGTTGTGTAAAGCGGATGCTTGCGCTTCGGTTTCGGGAGAGCGGCTGCCGACGGTGACAAACAGATAGCGGTTGGCGCTGGGTTTGCCGGTGGAGGAGGTGTCGCCGACGACTTCGCCGAAGCGCAATTGATATACGAGACCCTTGGAGGTCTCGACAACCAGTTCGCCGTACTTGGCCATGAGGCGGCCGTCGGGAGTGATAAAGAAGCCGCGCTGGCGGAGGCTCATGACGTTGTCGAGCGTCATGGAGAGCTGCTTGGTGCGAAGCTGCTGCGCAAGCGATGGAGGTTTGGGGCGCGCGCCGATGACGCGGAGCGAGCTGAGGGCGGCGGCCATCGAGCGGGCTTGCGCGTTCCAGTTCTCCTTGTCCTTCACCATGACGGTGCGCTGGAGGTTCATCAGGCGGCCGAACTGCTCATCGATGGAGTAGCTGGTGAGGGTCATCTTCTCGATGTCGGCGGGGGAGACGCGGAGGAGATCCGACTCGACCCAGTCTTCAAAGCGGGCGGAGGGGTCGGCGTCGGTCTTGGCGGCGTAGGTGCGCTTGGCGCCGGGGGTGCGGACGTAGCGGTAACCCTGGCGGTCCTTGAGCGTGGAGCCGAGGATGAGATCGGCGAGGACGGCTCCCTGGGCGTCGCGCAGGGTGACGCGCTTTCCGCGGCCAGCGAGGGAGGGGTTGCGGGTGTCGAGCGGGTCGATGACGCCGAACTTGGCCTGATCCTCGACACGGTCGCTGACGACGATTTCGCGCTTGAGGTCGAGCAGGGAGGATGCGGTCTTGGCGAGGCGGTCCTTGGCTTCGGCGGGATAGTCGTTGTGTGAGGTGAGCACCCAGCGGTTGCGGCCGAACTCGACTTTGAGGGGCCGCGCGGTGGCCTCGGCCTCTTCGTAATCGACCACTTCAATGGCCTTGACGGCCATGACGTCGCGGAAATTGGGGAAGAAGATCTCGCCCTGGTCGGAGAAGATCTGCTCTTCATAGGCGACGGGCTGGATCCAGGCGGCCGTGGCCACCATGGCGATGGCCGCGACAACGAAAGCGGAGGTGCGGAGGAGTTGGTTGTTCATGCGGCTTTCTTCTCCAGCAGACGTTCGGTGGAGATGCGGGAGCGCTCGCGGGCCAGCTTGCGGAGGCTCATGAGCACGAACAGGACGAAGGCCGGAATGGGCGGCAGCGAGACGGCGAGCAGCTTGATGGTGTTCTGGATGCGGCGGACGGAGGATTCCATGGCGGCGCGGGCGTTCTCGATCTGGCGCTGGCGCTCTTCTTCAATATTGGTGCGGGCGACTTGCAGGCGGCGGTTCTCGGCGGTTTGGAGATTGTTGATCATGATCTCCTTGGCCTGTTCGTCGAGATCCTGACGTGCGCGGACTTGTGCGACGGCAGTGTCGAGGCGCGCCTGGGCTTCGCGGAGGCGGCGCTCGGCAGTGGCGGCGGCGGTAGTTGCTTCCTGTTCGCGCTTTTCTTCGTAAACGCGGGTACGGGCCTCGACGGCTTCCAGCGTACGGTGCCTCGGGCGGCGCTTGCGCAGCGCGATGAAGCTGCGCTCGCCCGCGAGCTCGTCAATGGCGTTGAGGACGAAGGTGACGTTGTCGAGGTTGAGGTTCTCGACACCGCGCTTGCGGAGCGTGAAGAACTCCTCGCCCATGATGTCGGCGTCGGCAGCGACAATGGCCTTGCCGATGCGCGCGGCAAGCGTGTAGGTCTGGTTGGTGGAGTTGTGCGGCACACCCTGGACCATGGCGGTGCCGAAGATGGAGCGCTGAACAAGCTGGTCCCAGCGCATGAGGCCGGCCGCTTTGCCGGTGGTGAGCAGCGGGGTGAACTTGGCGCCGCCTCGAGGTTTGAGGTGGCCGGGGTAGAGGAGGACGACCTCCTGCAGTCCGGAGGTGATCTCTTCCTTGGTCTGGAAGCCCTCCTTGGCGACGAAGACGATCTCCGGGGGCAGGTTGCGGAGCTCGGGGTGAGGATTGTAAGTGTCCCAGGCGACGCGGCGCGGGTCCCACTCCACACCAAGTGCGGCCTGTAGGGGGCGGGTGTCGGTGGCCTGGGACGAGGGGGGCTGCGGAGCGCCGAAGAAGGGGTTTGCCGGCTCCGGTTCGGAGGCTTGCGGGCTGAGATTGAGGTTGAAGGCAGGGAGCGGATCAAATAGAACAAAAACGGGTTTTTCTGTTTTGACGTAATCGGTAAGGCGCTGGAGTTGCGGGGCGGTGAGTGTGTGGGGGAGGGCGGCGAGCAAGACGTCGAGGTCTTCCGGATAATCGGAGTCCGGGGTCACCTGGACGACTTCGTATTGCTTTTTCAGTTCGGCGACGATGGACCAATCGTTCGACTGTTGGCGGGACTGAAAGTCGAAACCGCCGAACAGGCGGGCGCCGGTTTGCAGGATGCCGACCTTTTTGCGGGAGGCGCGGGAGACAACGCGGACACTGCGCATGAGTTCGTATTCCACGGGGAGGCCACGCTCGAAGAAGGGGATGACAAACTCCTCGCCGGCCGAGGTGAAGACCAACCCGAGGAAGATCTCGTTGACGACGGAGGCGGATTCCTCCGTGGCGGGGACGCGGAACGGGTTGATGCCGTAACGTTCACGGGCTTCGCGGGCTTCGTCGGAATACTTCAAGGTTTCCACGATGCGGACGTTGACGCGTTCGCGTCCAAGGGCGGAGAATTCGCGGAGGAAATTGACGATGTTGCCGCGGACTTGCAGGTAGCTGCGGGGCACTTCGGGGCTGAGGTAGGCCTGGACGAAGACGGGGCGGTTGGGGTCGAGTGAGCGGATCAGGGCCTGGGTTTGTTCGGAAAGCGAGTGGACCTGTTCGGTAGTAACGTCGAGGCGTGCGCCGATGCGGGAGGCGATGAGCGTTGCGGCTCCGGCGATGGCGAGCAGGGCAAGGGTGCGGGTGAAGAAATGCAGGCCGAGTTTGGGAGAGCCGGGACGTACAGGCCAGCGGCGGCGTCCGACTAAAGCGATGTTGAGATAGAGCACGGCGGCGCCGAGCGCGAGGAAATAGATCAGGGCGGAGGTGGAGACGATGCCGGTGGAGAGTTCGCGGAACTGCTCGACGGCGGAAAGGCGTTCGGCGAGGCGCTGCAAGCCGCCGGAGAGGATGGCTCCGGAGTTGCGGAGGAAGACGGGGACCGAGCAGAGTAGCGAGCCGAAGATGAAGGCGACGGTGAGATTGTCGGTGAGTTGCGAGGCGAGCAGGCCGAGGGGAAGCAGCGCCGCGCCGAGCAGCCAGTAGCCTAGATAGGTTGCCCCGAGCATGCCGATGTCGGGGCTGCCGAGCCAGAACAGCACGACAACATGGCTTAAGGAGAAGATGAGGGCGACAGTGTAAATGCCAAGAGCCGCAAGGTACTTGCCGATCAGGATGGAGGCATCCCCAGCGGGGAGGGTAAGGATCAGCTCTTCGGTTCCCTGCTTGCGCTCCTCTGCCCAGAGGCCCATGGTGATGGAAGGAATGAGGAAGACGAGCAGGTAGGGGAACCAGGCGTTGAGCTGGTCGAGATTGGCGAGGTTATTGAGGAAGAAGCGATCCTGCCAGAAGGCGGCGACGGCGCTTAAAAAGACAAAAAGGGTGATGAAGACATAGCCGGTGGGAGAGCCGAAGTAGGAGAAGAACTCGCGGCGGAAAACAGCGGCGATTACGCGTCGGCGGCTTCGCATGCGGGGTCTCCTTGGTTAGGTTCGGTTTCCGGCTCCGGGCGATGGCCCGTGAGGGCGTAAAAGGCTTCATCCATGCTGGGGCCGTGGGCAGCCATCTCGGTGGGAGTGCCGTCGAAGACGACGCGTCCGTTGTGAATCAGGATGACGTGGCTGGCGACGGCTTCCACTTCCTGGAGGATGTGGGTGGACAGGAGAATGGTCTTGGTTTCACCGAGCTGGCGGATGAGTTGGCGTACTTCGCGGATCTGGTTGGGGTCGAGGCCCGTGGTTGGCTCATCCATAATAAGGACGTCGGGTTCGTGGAGCAGGACCTGGGCCATGCCAACGCGTTGGCGGTAGCCTTTTGAGAGCTTTGAAATGCTTTTCTCAAGCACTTCCTGAAGGGCGCATTGTTCCACTACGTCATCGATACGCCCACGGAGGTAGCTGGAATCGAGGCCGCGGGCTTCGCCGAAGAATCGGAGGAGGCTGAGCGGGGTCATGTCGGAGTAGAGGGGGCCGTTTTCCGGAAGGTAGCCGAGGCGGGCGGCGGACGGGAGGCGCTGGGTGAAGACGTCGAAGCCGGCGATGCGGGCGGTACCCTGGCTGGGGGAGAGGTAGCCGGTGAGCAGCTTCATGGTGGTGGATTTGCCGGCGCCGTTCGGGCCGAGAAAGGCGCAGACCTGGCCTCTGGGGACGGAGAAGGTGACGTCGCGGGTAGCGGCGAAGTCTCCGTAGAACTTGCTGAGGCCAATGGCCTCAATCATGGGGATTTGGTCCATTTGGGTTTGTTTTGTAAAAAGGCCGCCGGGCGGCCGGGCTCGGGCCACGAAGGCCCGTAAAACAGAGATTATACAATGACGGCGGGTCCAACCTTATGAAATTGGACGGGCGGGAGGGGAGTTCGTTTCGCAGAAGTGGGGTCGTCGAAGTGTCGAAAAGTGTCGAATCGTTTGAGTTACGGAGTCAGGTCGCGCCAATCGATGGGGTGGGAGAAGCCAGAAGAGCGGCGGAGGAAATCGGCGCGGCGCTGGATGGTTTTGGCTTCCTTGGAGCGTTTGAGTTTCTTCAGCAGAGAGGCATAACCGGAAAGGATAGGGAGGAGGGAGGAATTGTCCGGCCCGAGAGCATGTTCAGTGATCGCGATGGATCGGGTGTAGAGAGATTCGGCAGCCGGGTAGCGGCCGCTGTCCAGGTAGAGGTCGGCGAGAGCGGAGTGGAAGACACTCATCAGGGGGTTTTGCGGGCCGAGGGCGGGTTCGGCGAGAGGGATGGCTTTTTCGAGCAATTCCGCGGCGGTTTCCAGGTGACGGCGTGCGTGCATGATGCGGCCGAGGTAGAAGTAGCTGAAAGCAGTTTCAGCGTGGGTGGCGCCGAGCGATTTTTCCCTGATGTCGAGGGCGCGGCGGTGGAGTTCCTCCGATTCCGAGAGACGGTTCTCAAGGCGGCGTAGCTCGGCGAGGTTGGCGAGGGCCTTGGCGGTGGTGGGGTGGGCGTGACCGTGGAGTTCAATGCGGATGCTGAGGCTTTTCTGGAGGAGGGGCTCGGCCTTTTCGAAGCGGCCGAGGTGGACGTAGAGCGTGGCGAGATTGTTCAGAGGAGCAAGGGTTCCCTGATCCGCGGCGGGCTGTTTTTCCCAGAGGGCGAGCGATTGTTTGTAGCAGCGCTCGGCCTTGAAGGAGTTGTCGAGGTCCTGGTGAAGCGTGCCGAGGTTGTTGAGCACGACGGCCCGCGCGGCGGGTTCTGTAGTCTGGTGGAGGGCGGACTCGAGAATCTGAACGGCTTCTTTGTATAGGCCCTGAGCCTGACGTTGATTGGCGTTGCGAACCAGATGCTCCCAACCGGCAGCAGTGGCCGGGTAGGTATACAGCAAACAGGCCGTCGCGGCGATGCGGATGAGATTCCTGGTCACGTTGTCCTCCGAGCCCAGGATGGAGGGCTGGTGAGAAAAGCCGTCGAGTTGAAATCCGCACGTGGTTGAAAGGAGTAGGATTATTTTGTTGGAATGATTGGGACCGTTGGTCACGCAGTTCGTTCCGCAATTTCAGCGGGAGGGTAGAAAAGTGTCGAAAAGCGTCGCACTCTGTCGAATGAGCCGGAGGAGATTTGCGAAGCATGCCGTGGCGGCGGGGCTATCCGTGGCGATGGCGAAGGCGCAAAGGGGGCCGGCACGGGTCTTAGTGGACGGACGGCGCACGAAGGCGGAACTGGACCGGCGGCTGCTGGGGTCGTTCCTTGAGCATCTGGGGCGTGCGGTGTATCAGGGGGTGTATGAGCCGGGTTCGGCGCTGGCCGATGAGAAGGGGTTCCGGAAGGATGTGCTGGCGGAGATGCGGGAATTGAAGGTGCCGGTGATCCGGTATCCGGGCGGGAACTTCGTGTCGGGCTACAACTGGCTGGACGGCGTGGGACCGAGCAAGCATCGGCCGCGGGTATTGGAGCGGGCGTGGAATTCGATCGAGACGAATCAGTTTGGGACGAATGAGTTTGTCGAATGGTGCCGCGCGGTGGGGACAGAGCCGCTGCTGGCCACCAACCTGGGCACAGGCACGCCGGAGTCATCGGCGGCGCTGGTGGAGTATTGCAACATCGAGAAGGGAACAAAGTGGAGCGACCTGCGGCAGTCGCATGGATACGCGGCGCCACATCGCGTGAAGACGTGGTGTTTGGGCAATGAGATGGACGGGCGGTGGCAGATCGGGCATATGACGGCGGTGGAGTACGGGCGGAAGGCGGCCGATGCGGCGCGGCAGATGCGGACGGTGGACCGTGGATTGGAGCTGATCGCGTGCGGATCGTCGAGTCCGGGGATGGTGACGTATCTGGAGTGGGACCGGCAGGTGCTGGAGGAGTGCTACAACGAAGTGGACGCGATTTCGCTGCACCGCTACTATTCGAATTCCGACGGCAATGCGAGCCGGTATCTGAGCTTGAACCTGGAACTGGAGCGGCAGATCCAGGAAATCATCGCCGTGTGCGATTACGTGCGGGGGCGGGTGCGTTCCTCGAAGAGGCTGTGGCTGAGTTTTGATGAATGGAACGTGTGGTACCGGGCACGAGGTGGAGACGGGAAGCGGCAGGAGGCGCCGCGGCTGCTGGAGGAGGTTTACAACCTGGAGGACGCGCTGCTAGTGGGCGGAACGCTGAACGCGCTGCTGCGGCAGGCGGAGCGGGTTCGCGTGGCGTGTCTGGCACAGATCGTGAACGTGATCGCCCCGCTCATGACGAGTTCGACGCAAGTTCTGCGGCAGAGCATTTACTATCCGTATGCTTGGGCGCTGAAGTATGCGAAAGGCCGAGTGCTGGACTTAGGCGTGGAGTCGGAGACTTACACGCTGCCGCGTGCAGGCGGTGGGCCGGGAGGGCAGGGCCGTGCTCCGGAGCCGGTGCCGTATATGGATGTGGCGGCGACGATGGATGCCGGTGAGTGCTGCGTGTTTGTGCTCAACCGGGATCTGGAGGCGGAGCGGGAGGTGGAGTTGGTGTGGCATGATGCGACGCCGGCGAAGGTGTTGGCGTGCGAGACGCTGACGGGAGCGGATTTGAAGGCGGCGAATTCGTTCGAGCAGCCACGGCGGGTGGTACCGCAGAGGCTCGAGGCGCCGAGGGTAGGGTCGCGGATGACGTGGAAGGTTCCGGCGCGGTCGTACTCGGTGCTGCATGCGGGGTTGGGGTGAGGCCGGTGCGGCAAATACGAGTTTTCGCGCCACAGTTGCAGGTGGGAGGAGAGGGAACGTAGAATATCCATTTTTAGCTGGGAGGGAATCTAAGAACGCATGTCAGACCGAGGGTGGCTGTTTCTGGGAAGCCTGGTGATGATTGTATTTTCGATGGCGGCGGCGGGGTGGCTGGCGGCGACCAGTCAGGCGCTGACGCTGGATGGGCTTTTTCTGATCCACGTGTGCCTGATCGTGGCGGTGGCTTTCGGGCTCTACCTGTGGTTCATGGTGAACCGTGCCAGGGAAGAGCTGGAGAAAGAGGCGGGCGCGAAAAAGTAGGCTTCAGGATTTCTGGCGGCTGTTCGAAATGAACAGCGACTTGAGCAGTCAAAAGCCGCTGACGCTTTCGGCGAGCAGGATTGCCCCGCCGAGGCAATAGAGGAGGAAATCCGTGGTGGAGGCGGCGCGGAACACACCGGCGACGATGACGGAGAGGCCGGCCACGGCATAGAGAATGCGGTGGGCGGTGCTCATGTTGGCGGCGAAGTGGATCATGGTCTCGTTCGCAGGAATTCCTCAGGGCTTAGTCCCATCATGCGCAGAATTGCGGGGGCGATGCCACTCTGGGTTTTGATGGGACCGGCACGGTTCTGATCGGGACCGGAGATGACAGCCCAGATTCTGTCGGCGCCTTCGACCTTGGACCCGTGCGAGGACCAGTCTTCGAGTTTGCTGCCGCGGCCATGGTCTGAGGTGATGACGACAGCGGTGTTGTTCCTGTAATTCGGCATGGAATTGAGGGTTTTGAAGAGGCGCTCGAGGGAACGGTCAAAGTAGGCTGTCGACTCCAAAACGCGATCGTAGCGGCGGTTGTGGGCCCAGTCGTCGGTTTCCCCGAAGGCGATGTAGAGAACGCGTGGCTTGACCTTGGTGAGATAGTCCATTGCCATCTCAAAGGCGAAGTAGTCGTAACGGACGGCGTCCCAGGGAGAGAGGATGTCGCGCTGCACGCGGCTGAGCTCGGCGATGCGCGAGGTTTCGGCGCTATTCATATAGCCGGTGTTGATGGTGACCGACCCGGGAGTTTTTTCGACGATCCAGCGGAAGGTGTCCCAGGAGCCGAACATGGCGACCTCCTGGCGGGAAAGCTTGAGTTTGCGGCGGAGGAATTCAAGCAGGGTTTCGGTGGGGTTCTGAATATGATCATTACCCTGGATGACGCCGTCTTGCGCGCGGCCGGTAAGGATTTCCGAGTAGCCCGGATAGGAGACGCGGAAGCCGTTGGTGACGCGCACGTCCTCGTGGACAACGGCGCGGGGGGCAAGAGTAGTCCAGAAGAAGGGCATGAGCGCGGCGCGGCGCTGCTCGGGCGTGTCGCGCCAGAATTTTTCGCGGAGGGCTGTCTTGCCTTCCGTGCCGGCCGATTTCTCATTGGCGAGCAGCGGGTCCATACCGGTGAAGAGTTCCTGCCAGCGGAGACCGTCGGCGGTGACAAGGATGAGATTTTTTGTTTCGGCGAAGGCGGCAAGAGAGAGGGCAAGAGAGAGCAGAATTCGGATGAGCATAATTTACGATACACTTTTGAATCTGCCGGAAAGAAGCTATGTCTACTCCTGAACGCCCACGCCTGACGGTGACACAGTGGCTGATCTGCATTGTCGCCGCCATTGGATTCGCCTTCGACATCTACGAGATTCTGGTGCTGCCGCTGATCATACGGCCGGCGCTGATGGAGATGGCGCAGATCGCGCAGGGGACGCCCGCGTATAACGACTGGGTGAGCCTGCTTTTTTATGTGCCGGCGATGGCCGGCGGTGTGTTCGGGCTGCTGGGCGGGTACTTGACGGACCTGTTCGGGCGGCGGCGGGTGCTGGTGTACAGCATTCTGTTGTATGCGATATCGGCGCTGGCGGCGGGCTATTCGACGTCGCTCGCAATGCTGCTGTTTTTCCGGACGACGACGTTCATCGGGGTGTGCGTGGAGTTTGTGGCGGCGGTGGCGTGGCTGGCGGAGCTGTTCCCGGATCACAAGCAGCGCGAGGCGGTGCTGGGCTACACGCAAGCTTTCTCCTCCATGGGCGGATTGATGGTGACCGCGGCCTATGCGCTTTCGGTGAAGTACGCCGATTCGCTGCCGGCGATTCATGGCGTGCACGAGGCGTGGCGGTACACGCTGATCTCGGGTGTGATTCCGGCGCTGCCGCTGATGATTATACGGCCGTTCCTGCCGGAGTCGCCGGCGTGGGAGGAGAAAAAGAAGGCGGGGACGCTAAAGCGGCCGTCGGTGCTGGAGCTGTTCTCCCCTGAGCTGCGGCGGACGACGATTGTGACGGCGGTGATGTTTGCGTGCAGCTATGGCGCGGCGTTCGGAGCGATTCAACATCTGCCGCGGATCGTGCCCGGGCTTGCGGAGGTGAAGGGTCTGGCGCGGCCGCTGGTGGAGAAGGCGGTTTACAACGTGCAGTTCTTCCAAGAGATCGGCGGACTGGTGGGGCGCGTTTTGCTGGCGTTTCTGGCGGTGCGGATCGTCTCGCGCCGGAAACTGCTGCATGTGTTCCAGGGTCCGGGGCTGATTCTGGTTCCGCTGGTATTCTATTTCGCGGGCGGAATGGGTCTGAGCGTGCTGCAATGGGGAGTTTTTCTTGCGGGGCTGGTGACGGTGGCGCAGTTCAGTTTCTGGGGCAACTACCTGCCGCGGGTGTATCCAATACACTTGCGGGGAACCGGGGAAAGTTTTGCGGCGAACGTGGGAGGGCGGATGGTGGGGACATCGTTCGCAGCGGTGACGGCACAGTTGAGCAACTACACGCCTGGGGCAACGCCGCCGATGAAGCTGGCGTTTGCCGCGGCGATCGTTGCGCTATTTGTGTACGCGGTGGGATTTGGATCGAGCTTCTTGCTGCCGGAACCAAAGGATGAGAAACTGCCAGAATAGGAAAGAGCTTATGCCTAAGAAATACTTCGCAATCGTATCTGTACTGATGATTCTGACCGCCTGCGGCGGAACCAAAACGGAAGAGAAAGCGGCGCCGGTCCCGTCCAAGCCGATCGGCACTGTGATCGAGATCAAGGCGCCGTTGGGGCTTCCGCCGGTGCCGGTTCCAGCCGACAATCCGCCGACCGCGGAAACGATCGCGCTGGGGCGGCGGCTGTATTACGACAAAGGCCTGTCGGTGGACGGGACTATCGCCTGCGCGTCTTGCCATGATCCGGAGAAAGGGTTCTCGGATGCGAGCCCGAACTCGGCGGGGGTAGGCGGCAAGCGGGGCGACCGGAATTCGCCGACGGTGTGGAATTCCGCCTACAACACGCTGCAATTCTGGGACGGCCGCTCGCCGAGCCTGGAAAACCAAGCCGAGGGACCGGTGCAGAATCCGATCGAAATGGCAAACACGCTGGAAGCGGTGGAGAAGAAGCTGTCGGCGGATGCGAGCTACGTGGCGGAGTTCGAGAAGGCGTATGGGCCGGGTCCGATCACCTATGAGAAGGTGGGCAAGGCGATCGCGAGCTTTGAGCGGACGGTGCTGAGCGGGAACTCGGCGTTTGACAAGTACCAGTATGGCGGGGATAAGAAGGCGATGAGCGCATCGGCGATCCGCGGGCTGGAGATTTACCAGAATCCGGCGAAAGGCAATTGCGCGGCCTGCCACACGATTGAGAAGGACCACGCGCTGTTCACGGATAACAAGTTCCACAACATCGGCGTGGGGATCGACAGCAAGGGCGAGCTGAAGGACCTGGGCCGGTTCAAGGAGACGCAGGTGGAGACGGATAAGGGCGCCTTCAAGACGCCGACGCTGCGCAACATCGCGGCGACGGCGCCGTACATGCACGACGGCAGCTTGAAGACGCTGAAGGATGTTGTGGATTTCTACGTGGGCGGTGGCAGCTCCAATCCGCATTTGGATCAGGAGATCAAGGCGCTGAAGCTGTCCAAGCAGGACCGCGACGACCTGGAAGCGTTCCTGAACGCGCTGACGGGGGAGACACCGCCGAATATCGGTGCGCCGGCGGTGGGAGGAAACTAGGCGATGCGCGTGATTCTAGCGCTGCTTGCTGTTCTCGGCGCCGGCTGTTCCGGGCCATCCGAGTCAAAGAAGGCGGAGACGCCGGCAGCACCAGCCTACTTCACGGTGGATGCGGCGACCGCGGGCGCGATTTCCGGGAAGGTGAGCTTCACGGGGAAGAAGCCTGTGGCGAAGGCGATCGATATGGCGAGCGAGGAGGCCGACTGCTTGCGGCTGCACAAGTCGAAGCCGATGGCCGAGGACGTGGTGGTGAACGCCGACGGGACGCTGGCCAACGTGTTCGTGTATGTGAAAGCCGGGCTGGAGGGCAAGCAGTTTGCGCCGCCGGAGACGAAGGTGCGGATCGACCAAGCCGGATGCACGTTTGTACCGCGGGTTTTTGGAGTGCGGACGGGGCAGGCGCTGGAGGTGATCAACTCCGACCCGGTATCGCATAACATCCACCCGATGCCGAAGAACAACCGGGAATGGAACCAGCAGCAGGCGCCGGGCGCCGAGCCGCTGGAGCGGGAGTTCGCGCGGGCGGAGGTAATGGTGCCGGTGAAATGCAATATTCATTCGTGGATGAAGTCCTACATCGGGGTCGTGGAGCATCCTTATTTCGCGGTGACGGGACCGGAAGGAACGTTCGATTTGCGGAACCTGCCGCCGGGCGAGTACACGGTGGAGGCGTGGCATGAGGCGTACAGCGCGCAAGAGCAGAAAGTGAAGCTGGCAGCTTCGGGTTCGGCGACGGCCGATTTCAGTTTTCCACGGAAATAGCCAACGATCACCCAACAGTTGCGAACGGTTGAGTGATACGATCAACTACACGAGCGACAGCCCACAGGATCGCCGGCGATCCTGAGGGTAGCAAAATAAGCGGACATCAGGCCGGCAATAAATGACTAAGGAGTGCGGCTATGCGGCTTGCAGTTGGCTTGCTGGGGTTTGCCGTAGCGGTTAGTTGGTGCGATGTACGATTACCGGCGCTGATATCGGATCACATGCTATTGCAGCGGGAGGTTCCCGTGCGCATCTGGGGCTGGGCGGAGCCGGGTGAATCGGTGACGGTTGCGTTTCGCGGGCAGACGGCGACAGCGGTGACGGGCAGCCTGGGGAAGTGGCAAGTGTGGCTTTCGCCAGTGGATGCGGGCGCGGCGGCGGAGATGACAGTGAGCGGGAAAAACACGCTGACGGTGCGCGATGTGCTGTTGGGTGAGGTTTGGGTGGGATCGGGTCAATCGAACATGGTGTGGCCGATCTCGCGGTCGAACAATCCGCAGCAGGAAGCGGCGTCGGCGAATTATCCGCAGATCCGGCTGTTCAAGATGGCGCTGAAGACGTCGCCGGAGCCGCTGGAGGATGTGGAGGGTAAATGGGAGACATGTTCGCCGGAGACGGTGAAGGAGTTTTCAGCGGTGGGTTATTTCTTTGCGCGGCATCTGCATAAGAAGTTGAACGTGCCGTTTGGCGTGATTCAATCGGCGTGGGGCGGGACGCCGGCGCAGGCATGGACGAGCCGGAAGGCATTATATGCGGACGCGGCGCTGTTGCCGATCCTGGCGGATTGGAATCGAGTGCTCGATGCGTATCCGGATGCGAGCCAGCGGTATCAGCAGCAGGTGGTGGAATGGGAGGCGCGGCGGAAACAGGGGGGCGATGCGCCTCGGCGTCCGGTGGCGCCGATGGGGCCCGGGCATTCGCATACGCCGACAGGATTGTACAACGCGATGATCGAGCCGCTGATTCCCTACGCGATTCGAGGAGTGATCTGGTATCAGGGGGAATCGAACGCAAGCCGGACGCAGGCGAAACTGTATCAGCGGCTGTTTGAGACGATGATCCGCGACTGGCGCGAGCAGTGGGGGATTGGCGACTTCCCGTTCCTGTTTGTGCAACTGGCGAATTTCGCGAAGGCGGGATCGCCAGCGGATTGGGTAGTGGTGCAAGAGGCGCAGGCAAGGACGCTGGGGTTGCGGCAAACGGGGATGGCGGTGATCAACGACATCGGCGACCCGGTGGACATACACCCCACCAACAAGCAGGACGTCGGTGAGCGGCTGGCGCTGGCAGCCAGGCATCTGGCCTATAAAGAGCAGCTTGTGTATTCGGGGCCCCGGTTCCGGCAGGCGACGCGCGAGGGAGCGAAGTTGCGGGTATGGTTTGACAGCGTAGGTGGAGGTTTGAAGGCGAAGGGTGAGGCGTTGAAAGGCTTCGAGGTGGCCGGCGCAGACCGGCGCTGGTATCCGGCGGAAGCGAAGATCGAGGGGAAGACGGTGGTGGCTTCGAGCGCATCGGTGACCCAGCCGGAAGCGGTGCGGTATGCGTGGGCATCGAATCCGGAGTGTAATCTTCGTAACGCCGAAGGGCTGCCGGCATCGGTGTTCCGGTCGGTGGATTGGTAAGATTAATCGATGGCCGAGGCTGATCTGGCCGACCTTCTCCGGCGTTTGGCGGAGATGGAGGCCGAACTGGAGCGCCACCGGCGCGCGGGGCAGTTCCTGGAAGCAAGTGAAGCGAATCTGCAGCTGTTCGCGCGGAGCTTGGCGCACGACTTCAACAATCTGCTGACGGCGGTGCTGGGACACGCGTCGTTGATCGAGAGCCTGTCAGCTCCGGGCGAGGAGGTGCATGAGGCGGCGGCGGTGATCCGGCGTGCGGCGGAGCGCGCGGGAGAGTTGACGACGCAGTTGCTGCACTTCACGCGCGGCGGTCTGGGGCGGCGGATTGCGGTGGACGCGCACGAGTCGATCCGGGAGGTGACGGAGCTGTTGCGGCGGACGCTGGATCCGGAGATCCGGCTGAACGTGAAGCTGGATGCTCCCGAGGCGGTGATTGAGGGCGACCCAGGGCAGATCTATCAGATGCTGCTTAACTTGGCGTTGAATGCGCGGGACGCGATGGCCGAAGGCGGAGAGCTGACGATCGAGACAGGGGAGTTGGATGAGCAGGGGCGGGCGCTCATCGTGATGGTTCGTGACACCGGGAGCGGCATCGCGCCGGATGTGTGTATGCGGATTTTCGAGCCATTCTTCACGACCAAGACGCAGGGGCGGAATACGGGGATGGGGCTGGCGATTGTGCAGCGGGTGGTGAATGCGCATGGAGGAGCGATCCGTGTGGATACTGTGCCTGGACAGGGCACGTCGTTCCGGATCACGCTGCCACTGGCGCAGCCGTCGGCGAGGGGCGAGGCGGCGGCGGTGACGAACTAGGAAGTGGCAAGGGGGTCTAACCTGGGTGCGAATCCAGCGGGCCATGGCGGGTTGCCTCGATTACCGGCTTCCTTTGGGATCGCGGCGGGCAGTGGAGTCCTGGTGGTCGACTTTCAAGCCTGTCTTGGATTCGAGGCTGAACAGGAGCGGCCTTAGGGAGGCCTTGGGCACTTCAAAGACAAGCGCCTGCTGATGGCCGTCCGTGTCGCGGTAGCCGAGTGTCAGATAGTGGTCCTTCTTCTTGGAGAGCAAGAGGAGGGGAGAGATGATGACGGCTTCGAGGATGCGGGGATTCACTTTCTGGCCGTATTCGATGAGGTTGATGTCATCGTAGGGAACGGAGATGGCGCGCTTTTCGGAAAAGATTTTCAGCTGATGCCCGGTAGTGTCGATACGCAGCGCTTCGCCACGTGTGAGCAGTGCGCTTGTCCCGCCGAGGTAGGTTACCGGAGAGCCGATGACGCCGGCGGCGAATAGGGTTGCGAGCCAGAGCCTCACGCAAGGCTAGTGCAGAGTCGAGGCTCAGCTTCTCAGCCGTGGACGTGCTTTCTGGCTTCCTCGGACTCGTATTCGACCTTGCGGCCGCTGCGGGTTTCAATGATGGTGATGAAAGTCTTGGCGCGGCCCTTGGCGATCTCGAGCACAACGCCTTGCGGTTTGCCTTCGTCGTCGTTGTAGCCGATGGTCAGGAAATGCTTTCGCTTCTTGGAGAAAAGCGCCCAGACGTTGATCACGATGGCGACACCCACGCGGCGGCCGGCCTTCTGGCCGTATTCGAGCGAGGTGACATTGGCGTAGGCGAACGAGAATCCGCCTTTGCCGGAATGAAAGCTGAACCGGTCCGGATTACGGATATCGGCGCCACCTTCAGTGGCTTCCGGCAGGTTGGGGACGGTGCCTCCGACGTAAAGCACCTCCTCTCCGGTCACCTTGGCCTGAAGAGCGCCGGCGCAAAGGGCGGCGAGGAACGTCCTGCGCTGGAGATTACTTACCGGCATGTTTGCGCGCCTCCTCCGATTCATACTCGATGCTCTTGCCGCTGCGTGTTTCCAGGATCGTGAGAACGGAGCGCACAGAACCCTTGGAGAGCTCAAAGACAGCTCCTTGCTGCTTACCGTGGTCATCATTGAACCCCACGGTGAGGTAATGCTTGCGCTTCTTGGAGAAAAGCAGTACGGGGCTGACCACGATAGCAGCGCCGACGCGGCGTCCTGCTTTCTGACCGTATTCGAGAGTCAGGATCTGGCGGTAGGGGATGGTGACTTCGCCCTTCTTACTACGAAAGACAGCGGCTGTTTCTCCGCTTGTATCGAACTTCCCCTCGGTCTTATCGGGGATCAGGTGGCTGATCGTACCCCCCACGTAGAGAGCCTCATCGCCTCTCACGGCAGCCGGGAGCGGAGCCGTCATCAAGCCAAGGAGCAGCATCAAAAAGGTTGTCCGCATAGATTTACTCATACCGCAGCGCTTCGGCCGGTGCAATCCTGGTAGACGCGCGGGCCGGATAGATGGTTGCAAGGTAGCTCACCGCGAGCGCGGTGGCGCTGATCCAAACCGCGTCGAAGGCGCGCGGGTGGAAGGGGACAAAGCTGAGTGAATAGACGGCCTCATCCAGCTTGATCCATTGATGGCGGTCGGCGAAGAAACAAAGCGTATAACCGGCGATCAGGCCGATGATGGTTCCGGCGACGCCGATGATCAGCCCCTGGAGCTTGAAGATCCGGCCGATCTGATGGCGGCGGGTTCCCATGGAAAGCATGATGGCGATGTCGCGGTGCTTTTCCATGACCATCATCATGAGCGAGGTGAGGATGTTGAGCGCGGCCACCAGCTGGATCAGCCCAATGGTGATGATGGTAACCACCTTTTCCATGCGCAGCGCGCCGAGCAGCTGGCGGTTCTGCTCCATCCAGTGAGTGGCGCCGAGCTGCGGACCGCCGGTTCTGGCGGCCTCATCGGCGATCGTGGGAGCCTGGTAGATATCCTCCACGTCCAGCTCGATGGCGTTGATGACGTCGCTGATGGCGAGCACGCGCTGGACCGAAGCGAGTGACGCGAAGGCGCCGGTATTGTCCAGATCGTAGAATCCGGTCTCAAAGATGCCGGTGACACGAAAGCGGAATTCGGCCAGCCGCGGTCCGAAGGGCGTGATTTCGCCTTGCGGGCTGAGCACACGAATAATGTCGTTGACCTGCATGCCGGTCTGATGAGCAAGGTGGGAACCGAGGATGATGGACGGGAGTCCGCCCTGCGTCTCGGCCCATCCGTGGAAGGCGCCTGATTTCAGGGAGCGCAAGGGGGCAGGCGGCTCGGCCTCCGAAGGAGGCAGAATGCCCTTGAGAAAACCGCCGGCTGATTGCAGCGGACCGGTGAACATGACGCGGGCGTAGAGGGCGGGAGTGGCACGGGTCACGCCGGGCAAGTTGGACATGGAGGCAAGCTTGGAGCGCCAGTCCTCGATGCCGAACTCGGGCTGCTTTTCCATGACGACGACATGGGCGGTGGCGCCGAGCAGGTTCTTCTGGAGCGTGTTGCGGAAGCCGGTGTTGATGGCGAGCGCAATGACGAGCGCCATTACCCCGGCGGCGACGCCGAGGACGCTGATGACGGTGATGATGCTGATGACGGCCTGCTTGCGCTTGGCCATCAAGTAGCGTTTGGCGACAAAGAGTTCAAAGAGCATTTGCTAGGGATCTAGCGCGCGGAGCCGTTCGGCGATTCCGATTTCGCCTTCCGGGCGGAGCAGCGGAAAGAGGATGACATCGCGGATGGAGCGGGAGTTAGTGAGGATCATTGTCAGGCGGTCGATGCCGATGCCTTCACCGCCCGTGGGAGGCATGCCGTAGGACATGGCGCGCAGGTAGTCTTCGTCCATCTGGTGGGCCTCTTCATCGCCGCGCTCGCGCATGGCGAGCTGCATCTGGAAGCGGCGGCGCTGCTCCTGCGGGTCATTGAGCTCGGTGTAGGCGTTACCGATTTCCATGCCCGCGGCGTAGATCTCGAAGCGGTCGGTGAAGGCGGGATCATCGAGGCTTTGCTTGGAGAGCGGCGAGGTTTCCACGGGGTACCTGTAGATGATGGTGGGCTGAATGAGCTTAGGTTCTGCGACGCGTTCAAAGATCTCCACCAGCGCCTCGCCGGCGGTGGACTTGGAGGAGTGGCTCAGAAGCCAGTCCGGGTCGGCGACGTTGTCCGCCATGGGGCGGGAGGCGGAGTCAGGCCAGTATTCGATCACGGCTTCGCGCATGGTGAAGCGCTGAATGGCCGAGAAATCGAGAGCCTGATCGAGATAGGTGACCTTGGGCGAACCGGTGGCGTCGATGGCCGTTTGGTTGAGCAATTCGCAGCTGAAGTCCATGAGGCCCTCGTAGTCGGTGTAGGCCTGGTAGAACTCGAGCATGGTGAATTCGGGATTGTGCTGGGTAGAGACGCCTTCGTTGCGGAAGTTGCGGTTGATCTCGTACACGCGCTCCATGCCGCCGACGACGAGGCGCTTCAGGTAAAGCTCCGGGGCGATGCGCAGGTAGAGATCGATATCGAGCGTGTTGTGGTGCGTGGTGAAAGGCCGCGCCGCGGCGCCGCCATAAAGCGGCTGCATCATGGGGGTTTCGACTTCAACGAAGCCGCGCGCGTCGAGTTGGCGGCGGAAGGAGGCGATCACCTTGGCGCGGGTGAGAAAGACCTGGCGCGATTCGGGACTGGCGATGAGGTCGAGATACCGCTGGCGGTAGCGCAGCTCGACGTCCTCAATGCCGTGCCACTTTTCGGGCATGGAAAGAAGAGTCTTGGCAAGGAACACGAGCTTTTCCACGTGAACGCTCAGCTCGCCGGTGCGGGTGCGGAAGAGGTAGCCTTCGGCGGCGATGATGTCGCCGAGGTCGAGCAGCTGATAGAGCTCGTAGTCCTTTTCTGAAACCGCGTCCTTGCGGACATAGATCTGGAGCTGCGCGCCGTTCTGAGCAAGGTGCGAGAAGCCGGCCTTGCCCATGCGGCGGATGGTATGGATGCGGCCGCAGATGCGGACACTGGTGCGGTTGGCTTCCAGGTCTTCACCCGTCCGCTCGGAATGGTCCGCGAGGATTTCCGGGATGGTGTGGGAGTAGTCGTAGCGATTTCCGTAGGGGAGGAAGCCGAGGGCTTCAATCTTTCCGATCGCGTCGGCGCGCTGGCGCAATAGTTCATCTTCGAGCGACAAGTATTCCTCCTGGTTGGCGTTGGCGGCGCTGTGAAAGGTCCTATTATAATTGACCCTTGCGCTCCTTCACTATCGTGATCCCTGCCTTCCATGAGGAAAATCGGTTGCCGGCGACGCTGGAAAAAGTGTTTGCCTGCCTGCGGTCCAGGGATTTTGGAGAGGTGGAAGTCCTTGTGGTGGACGATGGGTCGCGCGATGGAACGGCGGGAGTTGTGGAGGGGATGGCGGCGACGGAGCCGCGGCTGCGGCTGCTGAGAAATCCCGGCAATCGTGGGAAGGGCTACTCGGTGCGTCACGGAATGCTGGAGGCCAAGGGCGAGTGGGTGCTGTTTTCGGACGCGGATCTGTCGGCGCCGATGGAGGAGGTGGACAAGCTGCTGGAGGCGGCCAAGGCCGAGGAGGCGCAGGTGGTGATTGGATCGCGTGCGCTGGACCGTTCGCTAATCGGGGTGCACCAGTCGGTGTTCCGCGAGTATGCGGGACGCTTTTTCAACCTGATGATGAGGATCCTGGTGGGTTTGCCGTTCTGGGACACGCAATGCGGCTTCAAGCTGTTCCGCGCCGATGCGGCGCGCGAGGTGTTCTCGAGGCTGCAACTGGAACGGTTCGGATTTGATGTGGAGGCGCTGTTCATCGCGCGGCTGCTGGGGTACAGGACGGTGGAGGTGCCGGTACGTTGGAATCATGCCGAGGGCACGAAGGTGAGCATGTTCCGCGACAGCGCGGATATGTTCCTGGATCTGCTGCGGGTAAGGCTGTATCAAATGCGCGGTTGTTACCGCCGCTAGACCGGCTTGACCGGAATGTTCTTAGAATAATATTGTGAGGTCGGAATCCTGCTCATGACACATAGCCGCCTGTTTTCCTTCTTGATGTTTACGGCGATCGCCTTTTCCGGCGACTGGACGGACTACCGCGGACCGCTGCGCGACGGGACTTCGCCGGAGAAAAGTCTGCCGGTGAAGTGGACAGCGGCGGCGGACCTTGCCTGGAAGGCGCCCTATGGCGGGCGTTCCACGCCGGTCGTGATGAACGGGCGGGTTTACGTGCTGAACCCGGCGGGAGAAGGTCCTACATTGCAGGAGCGGGTGCAATGCCTGGACGCGGTGACGGGCAAGTTGTTATGGGAGTACAAGTACAACATGTACCATTCCGATGTGCCGCCGCACCGGATTGCGTGGTCCTCGCCGGCGGGAGATCCGGAAACGGGCAACGTGTATGTTTTCGGGACGGGCGGCACGCTGTTGGCGTTGTCGCGCGACGGGAAGCCGGTATGGGAGAGAACGCTGACCGAGGATTTCGGGCTGGTGACGACGCACGGCGGACGCACGTCGAGCCCGGTGATTGAAGACAACCTGGTGATCGTGAGCGGCGTGACGACAACATGGGGAGAGCATGCGCGGGCGGCGCACCGTTTTGCGGCGTTCGATAAACGCACGGGGGCGACGGTATGGTTCAGTGCGCCGGGCGGCAGGCCGTTCGACACGACGTATTCTCCGCCGGTGGTGACGACGATCAACGGTGTGAAGATGCTGATTGCCGGAGGAGGCGACGGCACGGTGCATGCGGTGCAGGTTTCGACAGGGCAATCGGTGTGGAAGTTTGTGATGTCCAAGCGCGGCGTGAATACCGGAGCAGTCATGTTCAACAACCTGGCGCTGGTGAGCCACAGCGAGGAGAACCTGGACACGTCCGACATGGGGCTGCTGGCGGCGGTCGATGCGGCGGCGAAAGTAGACATCGGGCCGCAGCAGATCAAGTGGAAGATTCCCGGTTTCCAGGGCGGCTTCTCGTCGCCGGTTCTCGGCGGCAGCACACTGTACATCGTCGACAATTCGAGCAATTTATACGCGTTCGATGCCGCGACGGGGAAGCAGCTATGGAAGCAGAATCTGGGAACGATTCAGAAGGCTTCACCGGTGCTGGCGGACGGCAAGATTTACGTAGGCAATGAGAATGGCCGGTTTTTCATCTGCAAGCCGGCGGAGAGCGGTTGCGAGGTGTTGAGCCAGATCCAGCTGGGTTCCTCCGACGATCCGGAGCAGATCACGGCGTCGGCGGCGATCGCCAACGGGCGGGTATTCGTCGTGTCGCAGAAGGCGATTTACGCGTTTGGGAAGTGGAGCCCGACGCCGGCGGCGAAGCCGGTGAAAGCCGCAGCTCCTGCGCCGGGCAAACCAGCGCAGTTGCTGGTGAGCCCGACCGAGCTGGCTCTGAAGCCGGGCGAGAGCGTGCAGTTGACCGCGCGGCTTTACGATGAAAAGGGCGTGTTCATCCGCCAGGCACAGGCCAGCTGGACGTTGGAAGGGTTGCGCGGGAATACGGACGCGACGGGTAAGTACACGGCTTCCAGCGAGCCGGTTGGGCAGGCGGGGGTCATCAAGGCAAGCGTGGACGGATTGAGCGGAGCGGCACGCGCGCGGGTGTTACCGCTGATTCCGGCTAATGAGAATTTCGATGCCGGCGGGCCGGGGCCTGCGCCGAAGCATTGGATCAACGCAACGGGCAAGTTCGAAGTGCGAGAACTGCTGGGCAACCAGGCACTGGTGAAGCTGGCCGATAATCCGTTCACCCGGCGCGCGCGGACATTCTTCGGACATCACACGGAACACGACTACACGATCCAAGCCGATTTTCAGGCGACGGAGCGGCGGCGTCAGATGGGCGACGCCGGCGTGGTGGCACAGCGGTACCAGCTCGCGCTGTATGGGAATCACCAGCGGTTGGAACTGGAGCCGTGGCAGCCTGAAACCGAACGCACCATGACGACGCCTTTTGCTTGGAAGAAAGACACCTGGTACCGGATGAAGCTTCGTGTTCAGAACCTGCCGGACGGAAAGACGCTGGCGCAAGGCAAGGTGTGGCCAGCCTCGGAGCCGGAGCCGGCTGCGTGGACGATTGAGAGAACCGACCCGATCGGCAACCGGGAAGGAAGTCCCGGCTTGTATGCGGATGCGCCATTTGAAATCTTCTTCGATAACGTCAAGGTGACCAAGAATCAATGAAGCTTAAAAAACTGACCGTCATCATGCTGGCCTGTGTACTGCAAGCGGGCGACCCGGGAACCGGCGACTGGCCCATGTGGGGCGGAACGCCGGACCGGAACATGGTTTCCAACATGAAGGGTCTTCCCACGAGCTGGAATGTGGAGAAGGGGACCAACATCAAGTGGGTGGCCGCCGTCGGGTCGCAGACCTACGGTAATGTGACCGTGGCTGGAGGACAGGTCTACGTCGGCACGAACAATGAAGCGCTGCGCGATCCCAAGCAGGCTGGCGACCGCGGCGTGCTGATGGCGTTCCGCGAATCCGACGGCGCCTTTATGTGGCAGCACACTTCCGAGAAGCTGGCGGCGGGCCGCGTGAACGACTGGCCGTTCCAGGGCGTTGCGTCGTCCCCTCTGATTGAAGGCGACCGGCTTTACTACGTCAGCAATCGCGCCGAAGTGGTATGCCTGGACACGAAGGGCTTCCGCGATAACGAAAACGACGGTCCATACACGGAAGAGACGCTCAAGGGGCCGGAGAACGCCGACATCGTGTGGAAGTTCGACATGATGGAAGAGGTAGGGGCGTTCCCGCACAACTTGGCGAACTCTTCGCCGGTAGCCCACGGTGATCTCATCTACGTGATGACGTCCAACGGGCACGATGAGAGCCATGTGAACATTCCCTCGCCCCGGGCGCCGGCAATCATCGCGCTGAACAAGAAGACGGGACAGCTGGTTTGGGAAGACAATTCCGTGGGCGAGCGGATTCTGCACGGGCAGTGGTCCTCGCCGGCGGTAGGGATGATCGGAGGAGTGTTGCAGGTGGTATCGGCGCAAGGCGACGGCTGGGTGCGCGGCTATGAAGCCGAGAGCGGCAAAAAGTTGTGGGAGTTCGATACGAACCCGAAGGATTCCGTGTGGCCGAAGACGCGCAATGAAGTGATCTCGACGCCGATTATTTACAAAGACCGAGTGTACATCGCCAACGGGCAGGATCCGGAACACGGCGAAGGCGTCGGGCATCTATATTGCATCGACGGGACCAAGCGCGGCGACATCACGCAAAGCGGGCGGGTCTGGCATTACGGCGAGATCCGGCGTTCGATTTCCACCGGCGCCCTGCACGACGGCGTACTCTACTACGCGGATTTCAGCGGCTTCCTGCACGCGCTGGATCCGGAAACGGGCAAGCAGTTCTGGAAGCATGACCTGCTGGCGGCGATCTGGTCGTCGCCGTTTGTCGCCGATGGGAAGGTATACCTGGGAGATGAGGATGGCGATGTGGTTGTGCTGAAGGCGGGCAAGACGAAAGAGGTGCTGGCGGAAATGAACATGGGCAGCTCCGTATACGGAACCTTTGTCGCCGCCAACGGCACGCTGTTTGTGACCAACCGGAATCAGTTGTTCGCCATCTCGGAGAAAAAGTGACGCGAACCGGGCTCTGGCTGCTGGCGGCGCTGGCGGCGCTGGCGCAGGCGCCCGATCTCCACGGTCGGCGTACGGAAACTCTTCTCATCCGCAATGCGATGGTGTTGGAGGGCGTGGGTACACCTGTTTCCGGGCCGCGCGACATTCTCATTCAAGGCAACCGAATTGCGCGTATGATGCCGAGCGGCGGGAAGCCGGTGGAGGCGAAGGCGGTGATCGACGCCTCCGGCAAGTATGTGTTGCCGGGCTTCATCAATCTCCACGGCCACGTTCAAGATGAGCGCGGCGGCGCGGCGATGGAAGTCGACTACGTGCTGAAGCTTTGGCTGGCGGCGGGTATCACGACGGTGCGCGACGTGGGGAGCAACTTCGAGAAATCGAGGGCACTGCGGGCCAAGTCGGCTGAGGGAACGATTGCGGCGCCGCGGCTGTATCTGTATCCGTTCTTCACGGCGCGTACGCCGGAAGAGGCGGTGAAGCAAGTGCGAGAACTGAAGGAGAAGGGCGCCGACGGGATGAAGCACCTGGGCACGCATCGCGACGTCATGACGGCGATGCGGGGAGAGGCGGCGAACCTGGGGATGCGCACGGCGCATCACGTGGGGGTTGAGGAGACCAACGCCTGGGACGATATCAGGCTGGGCACGACGTCGATTGAGCACTGGTACGGGATTCCTGACGCGGCGATTGCCGATGGCGTGCAGAATTTTCCGCCCTCCTACAACTATCAGAACGAGACGGACCGGTTCCGTTATGCCGGACGGCTGTGGCGGGAGGCTGATCCGGAGCGGCTGGGGAAGGTGCTGCAAGCGATGGCGGACGCAGGCGTGGCGTGGGATCCGACGCTGAACATTTATGAGGCGTCACGCGATTTGATGCGCGCGCAGAATCAGCCGTGGTTCAAAGAGTATCTGCATCCTGCGCTGGAGAAGTTTTTCCAGCCGAATCTGAGCAACCACGGTTCGTTTTTCTTCGGATGGACGACAGCGGACGAGGTCTATTGGAAAGAGAACTACCGCATCTGGATGGCGGCTTTGAAGGAGTTCGCGCGGCGTGGCGGCGTGATTGGCACGGGCGAGGATGCGGGGTTTATTTATCAGATCCAGGGGTTCGGCTACATACGGGAGCTGGAGCTGCATCAGGAAGCGGGATTCCATCCACTGGCGGTGATCAAGCATGCCACCTACAACGGGGCGCGTGTACTGGGGAAGCAAACTGAGATCGGGCGGGTTCGCGCCGGATGGCTGGCGGATCTGATCGTGGTGAACGGGAATCCGCAAGAAGATTTCAAGATGCTCTATCCGACCGCGGGGCGGATAGAGTGGACCATCAAGGACGGCATCCCGTATCACGCACCGACGCTGGCGGCCGATGTAAGGCAACTGGTGGCAAAGGCGCGGGAGTCCAATCGGTGACGCCATTCCAATCCGACGCCCGCACGAGCGTTGTGTTCGGCGCAGGAGCGCTGGCGCGGCTGGTCTCGATAACGCGGGGGCTGGGTTTCCGGCGCACGTTGCTGGTGGCGGATCAGGGAATGGTGGCTGCCGGCTATGCGGCGGAAGCAGCGCGGCGGCTGGAGGAGGCAGGCATTGCCGTGACGGCGTTCCACGACTTCACCGAGAATCCGGATTCGGCGCAGGTGGAGAAGGGGCGGGGGGCGGCAGCGGCGGCGGGAATCGATTCGCTGGTTGGGTTGGGAGGCGGATCGTCGATGGACTGCGCCAAGGGAATCGACTTTTTGGTGAGTTGCGGCGGGCGGATCGAGGATTACTGTGGCTGGGACAAGGCGCCACGGCCATTGCTGCCGATGATCGGGATCCCGACAACAACGGGCACGGGGAGCGAGGCGCAGTCCTATGCGCTGATTTCCGACGCCGAGACGCACGTGAAGATGGCCTGTGGAGCGCCATCGGCGGCGTTCCGGACCGTGATTCTGGACCCGGAGCTTGCGCGGACGCAGCCTCGCGCGGTGCTGGCCGCGACAGGCTACGACGCGCTCTCGCACGCGGTGGAGACGTTTGTGACATCGGGGAGGAATTTTCTTTCTCTGTGCTATTCCAGGGAGGCATGGCGGCTGCTGGCGTGCAATTTCGAGCGGCTGCTGGAGCGGCCTGGCGACATGGAAGCGACGGCGGCGATGCAAATGGGGGCGTATCTGGCCGGGCTGGCGATTGAAAATTCGATGCTGGGGGCGGCGCATGCCTGCGCGAATCCACTGACGGCCGAATGCGGCATCACGCACGGCGTGGCAATTGCGCTGATGCTCGCTCACGTCGTGCGATGGAACGGCGCCGAGCGGTATGCGGAACTGGAGGCGGACTTGCCGGCGCGGCTGGATACGCTGGCGCGGCGGGCAGGATTGCCGCGCACGCTGCGGGAGGCGGGAGTGGTGGAAACTCTGTTACCGAAGCTGGCCGAAGATGCGTCTAAACAATGGACAGGAAGATTCAACCCGCGGCCGCTGGACGCGGCGGCGGCATTGGAGATTTACCGATGCGCGTATTGATAGCTTTGCTGGCGGGTTCGCTGGCGTTTGCCCAGGGCGACTGGCCGCAGTTCCGCGGCAATCCGCAGTTGACGGGAGTGGCGACCGGCGCGGTGCCGAAGACGCTGAAGCTTCTGTGGAGCTGGGAAGCGGGCGAGTCGATGGAATCCTCGGCGGCGATTGCGGGCGGCGCGGTGTATGTGGGATCGCAAGGAGGATTCCTGGCGTCGCTGGATCTGGCGACGGGGAAGCTGCGGTGGAAAGCGAAGACAGGCTATATCGGCGAATCATCGCCGGCGGTGGCCCACGGGCTGGTCTTCGTGGGTGATCTGGACGGCGTGGTTCATGCGTTTCAAACCACCGACGGCAAGCCTGTGTGGACCTTTAAGACGGGAACGGAGGTGAAGTCGTCGCCGGTAGTGGCTGGTGACAGAGTGCTGATCGGCTCCTATGATGAGCACGTCTACGCACTGGAGGCGAAGACAGGCAAGCTGGTCTGGAAGTTCCAGACCATGGGACCGGTGCATTGCACGCCGGGGCACGCCGAGGGGATCACTTATATCTCCGGTTGCGACGCGCGGTTCCGGGCGATAAGGATCGCCGATGGCAAGGAGGCCTACGATGTGGACGCGGGCGCCTATGTCGGCGCGTCACCGGCATTCGGCGGCGGCATGGCTTTCTTCGGAACCTACGAGAACGAAGTAGTGGCGATCGATATGAACGCGAAGAAGGTGGCTTGGCGGTACGAGCATCCTCAACGGAAGTTTCCTTTTTACTCTTCGGCGGCGATCGTGGGCGACAAGGTGCTGATCGGCGGGCGTGACAAGATGCTGCACTGCCTGAACGCGAAGACGGGTAAGGCGCTGTGGACGTTCATGACGCGGGCGCGGATCGATTCCTCGCCGGCGGTGGCTGATACGCGCGTCTTCTTCGGGTCGAATGACGGGCGCTTCTACGTAGTGGACATCAACACGGGCAAGCAGGTGTGGGAGTTCGAGGTGGGCGCGCCGCTGTCGGCGTCACCGGCAATCGGCGGCGGACGGATCGTGATCGGCTCGCAGGACGGGAAGCTGTACTGTTTCGGCGGCAGCTAGACGGTGGGTTCGAAGGCCCAAGTGGGCGGGACGATTCCCTTCAGGCGCAGATAGACGACCAGTTGGCCGCGGTGATGGGCGGTATGCATGTAGGCGCGCATGCACAGATCCGTGGCGCTATGCGCCGGCAGGCGGCCGAGCTTGAGATCGGTGCGGGCAAGTTCCTTCGTTGAGGCTTTCGTGATGACTTCGGTGACGAAATCGAAGGAGGCGGTAAGGTAAGCGCGAACGACTTTCTTGGAGGTTTCCGTGGGGGCGGGCGGGGCCGGAGGCTGCACGATTCCGAAAGCGGTCATGTAGGCTACGTTGGCGCGGCCGAGATGGACCATCTGCTCGGCAAAGTTGCGCTGCGCGTCGGTGGGCTTGAACGTATAGGCGTCCTCGGGCATGGCGTCGGCGACGGCAATGGTGTATTCGGCGGTAACCTTCCAGTGCTTGAGGAAGCTGTCGCGCCATTGGGTGATGAAGGCATCGCCTTCGTGGGCAGCGGCGGCGGAAGTGAAACCGGCGGCGAGGGCAGGCAAGACTTGTCTGCGTTTCATGATTTACTCCTTCCATAGTGCGGCGCCGCCCAGCAGTCCGGCGACGTTGGGCACAATCTTGACCCTGGGTGGCAGCTTCAGTTTCACTCTTTCCCCATTGCCGCCGCCGATCCAGAGGCGGTCATAGTTGAAAAGGTGGTGCAGTTCAGCGAAGGCGCGCTGGAGCGAGCGGTTCCATTTCTTCTTTCCGGATTTTTCCAGCGCCTGGGCGCCGAGACATTCTTCGTAGGTTCTGCTTTTGCGGAAGGGGTGGTGCGCCACTTCCAGGTTCGGCACGAGTTTGCCGTCGACGAACAATGCCGAGCCGAGCCCGGTGCCGAGCGTGAGCACGAGTTCCACACCTCTGCCGCCGACCACGGCGAGCCCCTGCACATCAGCGTCGTTGGCGGCGCGAACCGGTTTGCCGAGCGCCTGGGACAACTCCTTTTCCAAAGGGAACCCGATCCAGGATTTGTCGAGGTTGTGCGCGGTTTCGGTGACGCCTTTTCGGACCACGCCGGGGAATCCGACCGCGACGCGATCGAACTTGGCTTGTTTGGCAGCGAGCTGCTTGATTGAGTTGATCACGGACTGTGGAGTTGCAGGCTGGGGCGTGGGCACGCGAGCGCGCTCGGAGAGCTGCTTGCCTTTCCCGTCGATGATCATCACCTTGACGCCGGAACCGCCGATATCCACCGCCAGGATCCGCATGCCCTTACACTATCACTTCGCGAGAAAGTAGCGTGAAATGGCCGCGGGGGAGGGTTTGGAGGTGAACAGAGACACGAAGATAAGCAGAAGCGAGGAGATGAAGGTCATGGGAACGACGGGGAGCAGGCCGAGGACCAGGGTGCCGGTTGTGGTTCGGGAGACGAGATCGAGGCCGGCGATGGCGAGCGCGGGCTGGATGACGCCGGGAGGCGTGGGCGGAACCACAGCTTGAAAGACCGCAGTCGCGATGACGGCCGCCGCGACCCAGAGCGTCGAGGCCAGCGCGCCCCACTTGGTGCTGCCTCGCCAAAGGAGGGCGGCAACCCATAACGGGGATAAGGCGGAAAAGCCGGCGAAGGCGTACTGGGTGGCGAGTTCGAAGATGCCGGCGGGCGCTTGCAGGGCGATCAAGTAGGCGACGGCAGTGAGAATAATGACGAATGCGCGGCCTGTGTGCACTTGCGCTGCTTCGCCGAAGCGGTCCTTGTGGCCGTAGTAGGCAAAGACGTCCTCGGTGAACATGGTGGATAGCGCCAGGATCTGCGAATCGGAGGCCATGACGGCGGCCATGATGCCGGCGCCGAGAATGCCGGACAGCCACAACGGGGCGTATTGATCCAGAAGGCGTAGCAGCACGTCATCACGCGCAGCGGCGGGAATCTCGGGCGAAGCGTTGGCCAGCACACCAAGGAAGACGCAGGGGAGCCAGATGGCCAGCAGGCAGAGCGGGTAGAGGATGACGGTCCACTTGAACTGCGCCATCTTGCGGGCGGTGAGGCAGAAGATGCTGATGTGCGGGAAGGCGATGGCCGAAAGCGGCATGAAGGTGTAGCTGAAGAAGATGAGCGGGGAGAAGCGCTCGCGGGTGAGCAGGTGAGCCTGGTCGGGCGAGGCCAGGAGTGTGTCGACGGCCTGACGGAAGCCCCCCATGCCGGAGCCGATGACGGCGACAGCGATGGCTCCGAAGCTGAGGAATAAGAGTGTCTGGAAGGTGTTGACCCAGGCGGTGCCGCGCATCCCTCCGAAGAAGACGTAGGACATCACAACAAGCGCCACGACGAGGCCGCCCAGCCAATAGGGGACGAAACCGCCGCTGAGGGCAGCCAGCGTGGTGCCGCCACCCATGACGCCGATGATGATGTAAGGGACCAGTAGGGCGGCCTGCACAGCGAAGATCACAGTGCCGATGTGGCCGCACTCCCAGCGGTCGCGGAAAATCTGAACCGGGGTCATGAAGCCGTGCTGCTTGCCGATGGCCCAGATGCGGGTTCCAAGGAAGAGAAGCAGGATGGGCACAATGAGGGCAGAGGAGGACGCCATCAGGCCATAGGTGACAATGCCGTTACGGAAGGCGTGACCGGAGGAGCCAAGGATGGCGAAGGCGGTCATGTGCGTGCCGAATAAAGAGAGCAGGAAAACGAAACCGCCGATGGAGCGTCCGGCGAGGAAGAAGTCCTCGGCCCCGTGGCCACGCTTGCGGCGTAAGGCGAAGACACCGATGTAGATGACAAGCGCGAGGTAGAGGGCGACGAAAAGAGCGGAGGTCAACGACGATCCTCCGGCGGAGGCTGATCTTGTTCTGCCTGCTGCTCGAGACGCGACGGCCAGGCGAACCGGACGAGAAGGGTCATGACGAGTGCCGCGAGAAGAGTGTAGCCGGCATGGTAGGAGAGGCCGATGGGGAGGAAGCCAAAGGCCAGCGGATGAGCCACGCGCCAGTGCCAGAAGTCCTGGTGCAGGGCGAAGACCAGAAGAACGAGAGAGGTCAGCAGGAGTCGCTTGAGAATCACGGAAAAAGCGCCAAAGCGTTTAGTATCACACACTGTCGGCGGGGGAAGGGGAACCTTTGGCGATTCCGGGTCGTCATTCCATTGATGATCCGAGGTTTGTTACCTTGAAAAAAGTGGGAGTCATGATCCGCGACAATATGCGCGCAGCCTGTTTGGCTGTGGTTTTCAGCATGCCAGCCGCGATGGCGCAGACCAATAGTTCGGTGGCGGGGCGAGTCCAAGCAACAACCGGACAGCCGCTGGCCGCGGTTCAGGTGACGGCGCGGCAGGCCGAAACCGGGCTGACGCGGAAGACGCAATCAAACGCGGATGGACACTACGTGCTGGCGTCGCTTCCTGCAGGCGTATACGACATCCGGGCGGAGGCCAACAGTTTCCGGCCGCTGACGCATTCCGGCATCCGGCTTAGCGTGGCGGAAACATTAGGGCTCGATTTTGAGCTGGAGTTGGGGACGCTGGAGCAGGCGGTGACGGTAAGCGGGCGGCAGCCGCTGGTGAACACGAAGACATCGGAGCTGAGCTACCTGGTGGAAGAACAGTCGATCCGGCAATTGCCGCTGAACGGGAGGAACTACACGGACCTGGCGCTGCTGCAGCCCGGCGTGGTGGCGTTTCAGAATCGCGACGGCGGCTCTGTGGTGGCGCACGGGCTGGGGATGAGCATCAACGGGCAGGACCCGCGCTCCAACGTGTACCTGCTGGATGGGACGCCGTTGAACGATTTCACGAATGGGCCGGCGGGTAGCGCCGCTTCGACGGCGCTGGGTATGGAGACGATCCGCGAGTTCCGCGTGGAGACCAATGCGTACTCGGCGGAGTTCGGGCGGAATTCCGGGGGACAGATCAACGCGCTGACCAAGTCCGGCACCAATGAGACGCGCGGGAGTCTCTACTATTTCCACCGCAACGATCAGATGGACGCGCGGAACTTCTTTGATCCGGCGCAGCGGCCGGAGTTCAAGCGGAACCAGTTCGGCGGCGCGTTCGGCGGACCGATCGTGCGTGACCGTGCGTTCTTCTTTGCGGGCTACGAAGCGCTGCGTGAGCGGCTGGGTAGGACGATCAACGCGGTGGTTCCCGACGCCAACGCGCATCAGGGGCTGATTCCGGATCCGGCGAATCCGGGCCGGTTGCTGAACGTCGGCGTTCATCCGGCAGTGCGGCCGTACTTGAGCGAGTATCCCCTGCCGAACGGGCCGAGCCGCGGTCAGGGACTGGCGCTGTTCACGCACACCTTTCACCAAACCCTGCGCCAGGATTTCGGGCAGTTCCGCTATGACCAGAACTTGAAGGAGGGCGGGCAGCTGTTTGTGCGGTACACGGCCGATGATGCGTCGCAGCGCCTGCCGATGGATTTTCCGCAGTTTCCGCGGTCGTTCCTTTCGCGCAACCAGTTTTTTACAGCCGAGCATGCCTATGTGTTTTCGCCGCGCGCGTTAAACATTTTCCGCGCCGGGTTCAGCCGGACGCGGATCGGGCAAGACGTGGAGGCGAACACCGCGGCGCCGCTGGGCGCTTTCGTGCCGGGGCGCGGGCTGGTGGGCAACATCGATATTGGCGGCGCGAGCCGGTTCGGTCCGCAGACGTCGGTGAACGTGCAGCTGACACAGAACGTGTTCAGCTTGGAGGACAACCTGAGCTACATTGCGGGGCGGCACACGCTGAAGTTCGGTGGGCTGGCGGAGCGGTACCGGGACAATATGGTGAACCCGACCTTCGCGCTGGGCATCCACACATTCGCCGATCTGCGGGCGTTTCTGGAGAACCGGCCGTTGCGGTTCCTGGGGCTTGCTCCGACAGGCGCCTTGGACCGCTACTGGCGGTTCACGCTGATGGGATTCTATGTGCAGGACAGCATTGTAGTGCGGCCGCGGCTGACGTTGCACGTGGGACTGCGCTACGAGTTTTCGACAATGCCGGTGGACACGCAGGGGCGCGATTCGGCGCTTCCGAATCTACTGGACCCGGCCCCGACGGTCGGTCCGTTGTACCGCAATCCAACCAAGAAGAACATCTCGCCGCGGTTCGGATTTGCGTGGGATCCGTTTGGCGGAGGGCGCACTTCGGTTCGCGGCGGATACGGCTGGTTCTTCAACACGAACAATCACCAGAACCTGATCGTGACAGTGACGAATCCACCGGCGACACCTCGGCTGATCATCGGAGCGGGCACAACGTTCCCGGTGCCGCCGTTTGAGCGCGGGATCGGCAATTCGATCCGGCCGATCGAGTTCAACCTGAAGAATCCGAATGTGCATGTGTGGAACCTGAGCGTTCAGCGGCAGATTCCTCATGACGTGGTGGTGACGGTGGGCTATGCCGGCTCGCGGGGGATTCACCTGCTGCGCAGTGCGGACCTCAATACCGCGATCCCGCAACGCCAGCCCGACGGGACACTGTTCTTTCCGGCGGGAGCGCCACGGCAGAATCCGAACTTCTCGACGATCGAGCTGAAAAAGAGCGACGGCAACTCCTGGTACAACGCGGCGATATTCGAGGTGCGGAAGCGGTTCGCGTCGGGATTCCAGTTGCAAAGCTCCTACACGTTTTCACGCAATATCGACACGACGCAGGCTTCGACGTTTTTTTCCGATGCGACCAACGGGACCACATCCGCGATGCCCGAATATCCCGGCTTCAGCTACAACAAGGGGCTGGCCGATTATCATGCCAAGCACAATTGGGTGTTGAACTTCACCTGGGAACTGCCGCTGGCGGGTTCGGCGACGGGCATGACGAAGCAGTGGCTGGAGGGCTGGCAGCTGTCGGGCATCTCGAACGTACGCAGCGGCAATCCACTGACGCTGTTTGTGCAGGCGAACCGGTCGCGCTCGTTGTGGAGCCCGTCGCTGGGACCCGGACTCGGTCCGGACCGTCCGAGCATTTCGCCCGGCTTCACGCATCAGAGCGCGGTGCTTGGCTCGCCGGACCGTTATTTCAACCCGGATGCTTTCTTCCTGCAACCGGCGGGAACGCTTGGCAATCTGGGCCGCGGCGCTCTGATCGGGCCGAACCTGCGCTCGTTCGATCTGTCGCTGCTCAAGAATATCCGTTGGTCGAGGCTGGGCGATTCCGGGCGCATTCAGTTCCGAGTGGAGGCGTTCAACCTGTTCAACCGGGCCAATTTTGGGCCACCTTCGCTGCTGGCATTTGCGGGGAGCCGCGATGGAGAAGCGCCGTTCAGTTCGCTGGGCCTCGTGCGGAACACGACGACGTCGAGCCGGCAGATTCAATTGGGATTGCGGTTGTCGTTTTAGCATCCGGCTGGACTCGTCTACACTAGTCGGTATGACTCGCAGAGGTTTTCTCACTGCGGCGGGTGCGGCGACGCTTGCCCCCGCGCAGACGGGGACTCGCAAACCGAATATTCTGTTCATTCTCGCCGACGATCTTGGATACGGGAATCTCGGTTCCTATGGCGCGAAAGAGATCAAAACCCCACATCTGGACAGAATGGCAACGGAGGGGATGCGGTTCACGCAGGCTTATGCGGGTTCCACCGTCTGCGCGCCGTCGCGCTGCTGCCTGATGACGGGATTTCATACCGGGCATGCGCGGACGCGGGGCAACAAGTATCCTGATCTGCCGTTGCGCCCGACGGATTTAACAGTCACCGAGATTCTGAAAGAGGCGGGTTACAGGACGGGGTTGATCGGGAAATGGTCGCTCGGGCAGCTTGGTTCCACAGGCTATCCGACGCGGAAAGGTTTTGATGAGTGGTTCGGGTTCTTTTCACAGACGCACGCGCACAACTACTATCCTGAGCATCTGCTGGAGAATGAGACGGGCTATCTGCTGCGCGGCAACATGGGGACGCAGCGGAAAGATTACGCGCACGACCTGTTCACCGAGCGCGCGTTGAAGTTCCTGGACAAGCGCTCCGCGCAGCCGTTCTTTCTAAAGCTGGCTTACACGATTCCGCACGCGGATAACGAGCTTGGCCGGGACACGGGTGACGGCATGCCGGTTCCATCCACCGATCCCTATACGGACCGCAACTGGCCTCCGCAGGAGAAGAAGTTCGCGGCGATGATCGCGCGGATGGACGCCGATGTGGGGCGGATCATGGACAAGCTGAAGCAGAACGGGCAGGACAAGGACACGCTGATCCTGTTCAGCTCCGACAATGGACCACATCGGGAGGGGGGGCACAATCCGGAGTTCTTCAACGACAACGGGCCGTTGCGAGGGATCAAACGGGACTTGTATGAAGGCGGCATCCGCGTGCCGTTTCTGGCATGGTGGCCGGGTACAGTACAGGCGGGTCAGGTGAACGATCATGTTTGCGCATTCTGGGACTTTCTGCCGACGGCGTGCGATCTGGCCGGCGTGGTTCCGCCGCGCGGCATTGACGGCATCTCGATGGCGCCGACGCTGCTGGGCAAGCCGGGTCAGCGCCGGCATGAGTATCTCTACTGGGAGTTCCACGAGCGCGGCTTCCAGCAGGCTGTGCGAATGGGCGACTGGAAGGGCGTTCGTACGGGCCCGGGCAAGCCGGTGGAGCTGTATGATCTAAAGACATCATTGGACGAGCAAACCAATTTGGCGGCGCAGAATCCGGGCGTTGTGCGCAAGATCGAGGAGATCCTTTCTGGCGCGCGGACGGAGTCGCCGGACTGGCCGCGAAAGAGCTAAAACATCAGTAAGGAGCCGCAAGCATGGAAGCACAGAATTATTCAAACCACAGAAAGTACGTCCCACTGTTCCACATGGTGCTGTTCCCGGTACTTGTGCTGACACTAGGTGGCGCGAGCGTGAATCTCTACCAGTCGATTGGAGATCATCAGAGGATTTACAGCGCCTCGCTGATTCTCGTGCTGGTGCTCTGCTCGATTGGGATCTTTTTCCTCTGCCGGATCTTCGCGCTGAAGGCGCAGGATCGCGCGATCAAGGCTGAGGAGAACCTGAGGCACTACGTGCTGACCGGGAAGCTCCTGGACGGGCGGCTGACGGTGCGCCAGATTGTCGGGCTGCGGTTCGCCTCTGACGAGGAGTTTGTGGAACTGGCGCGGAAGGCCGCCGCGGAGAATATCGGCGAAGAGGAGATCAAGCAGTCCATCCGAACCTGGCGGGCCGATCACTACCGGGTGTAACCGCGACCGCCGGCGTCGAAGGCTGGTGGCGCCGCTTGCTTACGAGCTGATTCCGAGTTGCTGGAAGAGCGTGGCCATGTCGAAGTATTGGCGCATGGACTTGGTCTTATCTCCGGCAAGTTCGACAACCTGAACGGCGCGGAGCTCGAATGATTTTCCCGTGGCCGGGATTTCACCCGCGGGAGTCTGCATGGGACCGGTATGGGTTCCGCGCCAGGTGAGCTCCAGCGCAACGGTGTTTCCGCTTGCGTGGGCCGCGTGGAATTCACACTTGGAATCCGGCATCGCGGTGGCCCAGCCTTTCCATACGGCGAGAACATCATCGGGGCCTTGCACCTTGCGATGGGTTGCGACTTCGTCGTAGACAAAGTCGGGGGTCATGGCGTTTCTGGCAGCGGTCCAGTCCTTGTTGTTGTAGGCGATAGCGGTGGCCTTGGCCGCGTCGATGAGCGATTGCTGGGCTGGTGACATCTGTTCCTCCTATCGTCATCACTATACAACAGAAGGAAAGAGCGGCCCGGCGCCGTGGGTGTCCCCCCCCTTGTTTTGAACAACAAGCTGACGTAGGATTGCCGGCAGAGACCCACAAGGGGGGTATGAGATGAATGGAAGTTACCGGCATTTCGCCATATTCGCCGGCATGGCATGGGCCGCATTTGCGCAAACCGATGCGGCGACGGCGACGTTGAAGGGCTATATATCAGATCCGAGCGGGGCCGTCGTGGCCGGGGCAAATGTGAGCGTCCGCAGCCTGCGCCTGGGACTGACGAGAGGCGGCGTGTCGAACGCGGAAGGGTTGTACCAGTTCCTGTACTTGCAGCCCGGCGGCTACGAGCTGCGCGTGGAGGCCGGCGGCTTCAAGACAACGGTGATGGAAGGAATCGAGCTGACCGTGGGCGAGGTGGCCAGCCGGGATGTGGCGCTCACCATAGGGACGATCGCTGAGGAGATCACGATCCAGTCGTCGCCGGCCATGCTAGAGCCGGAAAGGACACAGCAGGCGAACACGATTCGAGAGTCGCAGATCACGAACTTTCCCAACGTCGGGCGCTTTTTTACATCGTATGTTTTCACTCTGCCCGGAGTCGCCAGCTCCGAAGCTCCGCGCGCGCAGAATCCGGGGTTTACGTTCGGCACTTCGGGCTTTTCCATCGGAGGCAGCAACGGACGGAACAATCTGGTGACGATGGACGGCGGAGAACTGGAGTACGGCTCCGGCCAGCTGCGGGTAACTACGATCAGCGTCGAGGCGGTGCGGGAATTCCAGGTGAACCGCAACGCATTTGCGGCCGAGTTCGGGTTTACGGCAGGGACAGCGGTGAACGTGGTGACGAAGGGCGGAAGCAACGAGTTTCACGGCAGCACCTATCTGTTCTTCCGTTCGCAGAAGACGTCGGCGCGGAACTTCTTCGATCTGAACCGGCGGCGGGCTTTTGACCAGCAAATGTATCCGGGCTTCACGCTGGGCGGCCCGATTTCGAAGAACCGCCTTTTCTTCTTCACCTCCTATGAGGCGATCAAGTCCGACGCGGCGCGGTTCCGCGCCTATACGAACAACCCCGCGATCCTGGGGCCCAGCCTGGCGCAGGAGAGCTACCTCGCGCGGCTGGAGACCGCGGCGGACACCAACATCCGGCGGATATCCCAAGTGTTGCGAGGCGCCCTGAACACACGGAACTTTCCCGACACGATGAAGTTGTTGCAGGACAACGAAGGGACGTTCACTGCGGCGGCGCGCACGCATACCTGGCTAAGCAAGATCGATTATCAGATCAGCTCGAATGACTGGGTGAGCGGACGGTTTTCCCTGATGCGGAGCGATTCCGACCAGACAGGGATCAGCAATGCCCTGGCTCCATCCAACGCCACGGATCTTTTCTCTCGCGATTACACGGCCGTATTTACGTGGATGCGGACCCAGCGCGCCAATCTGCTGAATACGGCGCGCGTCCAGGTGGTGCCGAATAATTCGGCGCGGACGATCGCCAAGTCGCCGGATTCACCGCTGCTGATCGTACCCGGCGTGGGATCGTTCGGGCGGAACTTCGCGGCGCCGTTTAACACCTTCCAGGACCGGTATCAGTTCGAGGACAACCTGCTGTGGATCAAGGGACGGCACAACTTCAAGTTCGGCGCATCGTACCGGCCGGTGAATTACAGGGTGATTAATGAGCTGTGGTTCGGCGGGCAGTGGAACTTCGCCTCGGGGACTTATCCGCTAGCGCTCGCGTTGCCGGCGGCCGATCAGTCGGCGTTGGGACAGTTCAACGTGGTGAACGGATTGCCGGCGGCAGGGCCTGCCACGGCGAACTTCACGGCACTGCAGTCGCTGAATCTCGGGTTGCCGTTTTTGTACCGGCAGGGCTTTGGAACGCCGCGTTGGAACGATTGGGCACATTTTCTCGGGACCTTCGCGCAGGATTCCTGGAAGGTGCATCCGCGCTTCACGTTGGATCTCGGGGTGCGATTTGACTTTGACAATGAGCCGGCGCCGCTGGGCTCCTACAAGATGACTTCGCCGCGGCTGGGGCTGAGCTGGGATATTCAGGGCAACCAGAAGACGGTGATCCGTGCCGGAGGCGGGCTATTCTATTCTCCGATTTACTACCAGGTAGCCTACGTCACCAATCTGCTGAACGACAGCGGGAAGTTCATCAATCAGCTATTCCGGACACCGGCGTTTCCGGCCACGCAGACGCCCATCGCTCTGTGGGGCCTGGGACGGCGGCTGGGCAAGCTGCCGTTCACCTCGCTCAGCGAGCAGGATGTGAATTCGGCGGGAATTTCGACGGGGCGAGGGGCGCCGGGGCGGGTGCTATTTGATGCGCATCCGGATTATGAGAACAACTACTCGGGGCAAATTAGCTTCAGTCTTTCCCGCGAAATCACGAAGGACCTTGGGCTGGAGGTGGCCTATCAGATGTACCGCGGCGTGCACATCCAGCTGCCGCACGAAGTGAACTACCGCGAGTCGGGCACGAGCGCGGGGCCGGGGCTTGGACCGAGACTGGTACCGATTGATCCGACCATCACGCAGCTGAACCTGTACAGTTCGATCGGCAACTCGATTTATCACGGCATGACGGCGTCGCTGACAAAGCGCTATAGCCGGAACACGCAACTCCAAATCCACTACACGTTCTCCAAGGCGATCGATAACGTTACGGATTTCAATTCGGCTTTTGCGGCGTTTCTGCCGACGAGGCTGGACTTGGACCGCGCCGTATCGGTTTTCAACATTTCGCACAATTTCGTGGCCAGCGGCGTGTTTACTTCTCCCTTTCAAAAGGGGCCCGGGCGCAATGTAATGGAACGTGCGCTGGCCGATATTACATTCAGCCCGGTCGTGTTTCTGCGCAGCGGCATTCCATTTACCCTGCGCACCGGATTCGACACCAACGGAGACACGCATGGCGATTACGACCGTCCGTTTTTCGCGGGTCGGAACACGGCGCTCGGGGAGAACTTCTACAGCGTGGACGCGAGGCTGATCAAGCAGTTTTACGTGAAAGCGGATGGTTCGCTGCGGGTGGAGTTTGTCGCGGAAGGCTCCAACCTTTTGAACCGCACCAACTTTGTTTCGGTGAACGATGTGGTGGGCGTGGACCCGCAGTTTCTGTTCGGGCCGTACAATCTGCGCGGCAGCCGGAACATTTCGCGCACCTCCCCGTTGGGGTTTAACGCGGCGGCCTCTGCGCGGCAGCTGCAGTTTGCGGTGAAGATCGTGTTCTAGAAAAAAGCGGCCCGGCGCCGTGAGTGTCCGATGCCGGGCCAGAGGGAAGGGTCAACAACAAAAACAGTAGTTAGCGGATCCGGCCACCTCCGCGGCTCTCGCCTCCGGAGGAGCGGCCGGCGCCTTCTCCACCGCCGGAACGTCCGCCGCCGCCATCGCCACCGCGCATGCCGCCCGAGCTTGGCGGTGGTCCGCTGCTGCGGCCGCCGAAATCGCCACCGCCGCGGGGACCTTCATAGGAGCGGCCTCCGGAGGAGCGGCCGCCCGAGTCGGGGGCGCGCTCACGGACAATAGGCGGACTGATGCGAACGGGCGCTTCACTTTCACGCCGCTCGTAGCGAGGCGATTCGATGCGCGGCGATTCGTAGCGCGGCGACTCCGAACGGCGCTGTTCGTAACGAGGTGACTCGTAGGGAGGCGACTCACTGCGCCGCGGGGTATCGATGGAACCCGATGGCGATTCCGAACGCGATTCACGGCGGGTGCCGATGCCGCGCCAGCCTTCGTTTGATTCCGAAGAGCGGCGTGAGCCGGATTCGGACCGATCGACCATGCCGGAGTTGTCGCGGTTGGGTTCGCCGAAGCGGCGCCAGCCGCCGCGATCATCGGCTGCCGAGCGGCCCACCGAGGGCGACTCCGCGCCTCGCGAAGCAGGCGCATCCGCACTGCGCCAGCCGCGATTCTCCGTGCCGGAAGAGCGGCCGGATTCCGTGCGGGAAGGCTCGCCGAAACGCCGCCAACCGCCTTGGCTGGAGGAGTCCTCCGCGGAGCGCGTCGCGCCGACGGACCGGGCAGGTTCACCGGCCGAGCGCCAGCCGCGCCCGGTTTCGCCGGAGGTCTGGCGCGGAGATTCCGCGCCGGGCGAGCCGGAGGATCTAGCGGTTTCCTCGCCGAAACTGCGCCGAGTAGCTTGTTCGATGCTGGCGCGTTGCTCCTCAAAGGAGACACGCTCTACAGGTTGCGTTTCGCGCCGGCTGTAGAAGCGTCCACCATCCCGGCTCGTTTCCGCCGAGCGCACGCGGACTTCGCGATCGGCCAGCCGCAAGCTTTCGCGTTCCGGAACAACCGGCACCTGGCCTTGAATCAGCGACGCGCGTTGGACGTCGCCGTCATTGAGCGAACGGATGGCAGTGACGCGGCCTCGGGAGAAGTCCGCCCCATCGACAACCGTGACAGCATTGTTCACGCGGGCGTTGCGATAGACGTTGGTGATGTTGACGTTGTTGACGACAGTGACGCGATTGCCGAATCCACTGCGCCCATAGAAGCCCGGGCCATACCAGGGCCGGAACACTTCATAGGGCGCCAACGGGCACCAGCCGATGCGGCCAAAGCCGAATCCGATGCCTACGTTCACACTGCCCACGCCGAAGCCGAAGAAGCTAACCAGCGCGGGTCTCCAGTAATGGCTCGTGTACAATCCGCCGGGCCACCATAGCCAGCCATAGGCGGGCTGATGGAACCATCGTCCGTAGTGATAGGGCGCCCAGCCCCAGGGGTCGTAGCTGACCCAGCTCCAGCCGTAGTAGTCGATCCAGCTCCAGCGGCCAAGCCGGTACGGGGCCCAGCCGGCGGTGACGAACGGGGACCAGACGTAACCATAGGGAGCCACGTAGACCCAACGGCCGTGGCCATCCAGATCCTCGGCGCCATAGATATCGCGCGAGACGTAGCGGTAGGAGCCGGAGCGTTCCAGGTCGCGGTCGCGCCGTTCATTCCAGCGATCCCAGTCATCGTCGGGAATGTCGGCCACCAGTTGGAATTCGGGGTCGGAAGCGGTCCCGCGGGCGAGCATGGTTCGTCCGGACTTTAGTCGCTCCACGCCGCGCGGCGTGAAGATCTCCGCCTCGCCGCCACGGACAGAGATTTCCGTGGAGCCATCCTCGCGGACGGCGATGCGATAAGTGCCTTTCTTGACGGGCCGCACGGCGACCGACGGAGTGGAAATCTCGACGTCGGACTCCTGGTTACGCAGGACGCGGAAGGTGACCAGGCCTCGCGCAAGTTGCACGGTGTAGCGAGCGTACTCGAGCTCGGCCAACCGGAGTTCGGCATTGGAGGCCATTCGGATCATATTGGCGTGGTCAAACTGGAGTTCGGCGCGCGAATTGGCGCCGGTGAAGATGCGGTCCTGCACCACCAGCGGCGCGTTGATGGCGGCAGCTGTCCAATCGCCTGTGTCGCCACGGCGCAAGGACACATCTCCATTGATGACGCTGATACGGGCAACGCCGCGGCCGGGGCCGTCGTCCGCGCTTTGTGCCAGCGCCGGGTAAGGGGAAACTGTCAGGAAGAACAAAGAGACAGCCATTCCCGCAAGTAGTTTCGAGCTGTGAGTCATGGCAGCTATCTCCTTTCACCACCTAATAGTGCAAGCGGCCTTCCAAAACGGAAAGTGTAGCTTTTTCAGCGAAATAGCGATATCATCGGACCTATGCGTGTGGCTGAAAACCACCACCGTGGCTGGATTGGACCAGTTCTGCTGCTGCTCATCGTGATCGGTTTTTACTGGAAACTGGTGCTGACCAACCAGTTCACCTGGCTCCAGGGCGCAGACCTCGCTCATCAAGTCCTGCCCTGGTTTCAGTTCCAAGTCGGCGAGATCCAGCAAGGTCGGCTCCCGCTATGGGACCCGTATATGTGGGGCGGGCAGCCCTTGATCGGTCAGGCGCAACCGGGCACGGCCTATCCATTGAACTGGATCCTGTTCGTGTTGCCCACCAACAACGGCTGGATGCGGCAAGCCTATTTGCATTGGTACTTCGTGTTGATTCATTACATGGCCGCGGCGTTTGCCTATTGGCTGTGCCGCGATCTCAAACTGAGCCGCACGGCATCGCTGGCCGGGGGCCTGGTGTTCGGACTAGGCGGGTTTGTCGGGCACACGGACTGGCCGCAGATGCTGAACGGCGCGGTGTGGGCTCCGCTGGTGTTGATGTTCGTATTTAGGAGCTTGCGTGGAGAAAAGCCCTGGGCGAGCGCTGGGCTGGCCGGAATCGGCTTGGGCATGGCAGTATTGAGCGGACACCACCAGGTTCCGATTTTTCTTGGCGTCGCCATGGGAGGGCTTTGGATCTGGGGGACGATCCGATCGGGAAGACCGGATTGGGGTGTTACCGCGCGCGCCGCCGTTTTCCTGATCGTGGCGGGAATGGTGAGCGGCCTGCAATCGCTGCCCGCCTATGAGTATTCCAAGCTGGCTTACCGTTGGGTGAGCGGCCCCTATCCGGTGACGCACGAGATGCCAGTACCCTATATCGTCCATGCCGATTACAGCTTGGCGGGACAATCTCTGCTGGGCATGGTGTTCCCCAACATCCTTCACCACACGAATCTATTCGTCGGTTTTACGGCCGTGATACTGGCGGTGTTGGGCATAGCCGCCAGCTGGCACCGTAGAGAGGTCCGCATCTGCACGGTCATTGCGCTGGGCGGACTCGGGATGGCTTTCGGCGCTAGCGTGGTGATCTATGGATTCCTCTACAGTGTCCTGCCGATGATGGAAAAGGCCCGCAATCCGTCGATGGCGGCGGTGATTTTCCATCTCGGGCTGAGCGTGCTGACGGCATTCGGCCTCCAACGGGCAGGCGATGGCGAGGCAAGCGAAGGATGGCTGCGGCGGCTTCAATATGCCGCCTTCGGTTTTGCGGCGGTGATTTTCGCGGGGTGGTTCTTTGCCATGGTTTTCCTCAAGCAGAAGGCTTTCGAGTCGGATACGACGTCGGCCTTCACGGCACTTCTGGCGCTGATCGCGGCAGGCTGTCTAGCGGGCCGGCGGGCCGGGCAGCTGGGATTTGGGGCGTTCACTACGGCGTTGGTGATCTTGATGCTGGTGGAGCTGGGCAATGGCGGAATCTCTGTTCTGAGACACGTGGATTCTACCGGGCAGGCCGATTATCTCTCCGCGCTGAGCCGGGACAAGGAATTGGTGGAGACGTTGCGGGCCTTGCCGGAAGGGCGGACACAACTGGACCCAGAGCAGGTCAAACACAACGTGGCTGATTGGAACGGAATCGAGATGTGGCACGGATATCTGGCAAGCATGCTTCGCCATCAGTTCGACATGGCCATGCATGAGATCCGTCCACGGGAGCTTTTTGGAGTCCGATACGCGGTATCGAAGGAGCCCCTGCCCGGCTGGGACCGGGAAGTGGCCTGGCTCTCAGGCGATTTGAGGGTGTTTGAGAACCCAAACGCCTTTCCCCGAGCCTGGATTGTGCATGGATTGGAAAAAGGCTCGCCGGAAAAGCTTCTCGAAGCTCTACAGGATCATCGGTTCGATTTCAGGAAGAAGGGACTGATGGAAAGCGAGCCACCTCCGCTGGAACAATGCTCGACCCCGGAACAGCTTTGGACCCTGAGCCGGGTGACCAACAGAACCATCATCTACACCGAACTAGGCTGCCGGGGCATGCTGATGATGAATGACACCTACTATCCGGGCTGGACCGCACGCCTGAATGGCCAGCCGGCGGAACTTCACAGGGTCAACGGATCGCAGCGAGGAGTCGTGCTTCCCGCCGGCCGGCACTTGGTGGAAGTGAGCTACCGTCCAACCAGCGTATACGCGGGATTTGTTCTGAGTGTGTTGGGATTGGGATTAGGAATTGGAGTGAGAAGACTTGACGGGCGGAGTAAACTATAGTTAAGTAGAAGCTGGTATTCATAGTGACTTCGCCGGGCAACCCTCCCCTCCCCTCTCTTCCAGAAGTTCACGCCAGCGTTTCCACTCAGCTCCCTTCGCTGTGGAAGCGCATGTTCGCCTTCGCCGGCCCCGCCTACCTGGTCAGTGTCGGTTATATGGATCCGGGCAACTGGGCAACCGATCTGGAGGGCGGCGCGCGCTTTGGCTATCAGCTGCTGTGGGTGCTGGTGGTCAGCAACATCATGGCCATCCTGCTGCAGACGCTGAGTGCGCGGCTGGGGATTGTGGGTGGCCGCGACCTGGCACAAGCCTGCCGGGAACAGTATCCGAGGCCCGTCGGCTATGCGCTATGGGTGCTCTGCGAAATCGCGATTGCCGCGACCGACCTGGCGGAGGTGCTGGGGGCGGCGATCGGGCTGAAGCTGCTGTTCGGGCTTCCGCTGTTGGCCGGCGTCGTGCTGATGTCTGCCGATACTTTGTTCATCCTGTGGTTTTCCCGGTTCGGCATACGCTGGGTGGAAGGGATCATCCTTGGGTTGGTGACCACCATCGGCGTCTGTTTCCTGGTGGAGATGTGGCTGGCCAAGCCGGCGATCGGCGAAATGGCGCTGGGTCTGATCCCGAGGTTGAACAAGGAAAGCCTGTACGTGGCTATTGGGATCCTTGGCGCCACCGTAATGCCTCACAATTTATACCTTCACGGAGCGTTGGTGCAGACGCGGCGGATCGGCGTGAGCCGCGAGGAAAAGCGCTCGGCCTGCCGGTTCAACCTGGTGGATTCGGTGATTGCGCTGAACGCGGCGCTGCTGGTGAACGCGGCCATCTTGATCCTGTCGGCTTCCACTTTCTTCCAGCGCGGGATCATGGTGACCGAGATCGAACAGGCCCATGAACTACTGACCCCGCTGCTGGGATCGACGCTGGCGAGCATCCTTTTCGCCGTGGCTCTGCTTGCCAGCGGGCAAAGCTCCACCATTACGGGCACGATGGCCGGGCAGATCGTGATGGAGGGGTTCCTGAACTTCCGTATGCGGCCCTGGCTCCGGAGGCTGATTACGCGCCTGCTGGCGATCATTCCCGCCACCATCACGGTAATGATCAGCGGCGAGCAGGGCACCTACAAGCTGCTTATCCTGAGCCAGGTAGTGTTAAGCCTGCAACTCCCGTTCGCGGTGATTCCGCTAATCCACTTCACCAGCGATCGCAAGCGCATGGGCGAGTTTGTCAATCCGGTTTGGGTCAAAGTGGTGGCGTGGGCATCGGCGGTGCTCATTGTCGGCTTGAACCTCTGGCTAGCGGCAACGACCTTCGCCGAATGGCTGGAGGCGGCCGGGGATTGGAAATGGCTGGTGGCGCTGTTGCTGGCGGGGTTCACGGCCGGCATTGTGGGGCTGCTGATTTTTGTGACGTTGAACCCATGGCTGCCGCAGAGCTGGCGTCGAGGCAGGCCTCCGGTGTTGGTGCCGGCGGTTCCGAAAATCAGCGAGGTGGCTTACAGGACAATCCTTGTGCCGCTCGACCATAGCGAACGAGACAGGGAAGCGGTTTCCCACGGCGCCTCGCTCGCGCGGATGCATGGCGCCAAGGTCTATCTGGTGCATGTGGAGGAGGGAGTCACCAGCCAAGTGTATGGCCCGTTGAGCTCGACCGTAGAGGTGCAAACCGGAACCCAGTATTTTGAAGAGATTGCCGAGGGTTTGCGCCGCCAGGGGCTGGACGTGGAGCTGATCGTTCGCCATTCTCAGCACCCGCGCGAGGAGATTGTGAGCGTGGCTCGGCAGATCAAGCCGGACCTGCTGGTAATGGGGGCACATGGGCATAAGTGGTGGAAAGACATTGTTTTAGGAGCCACAATTAATGCGGTTCGTCATGATATTGCGGTTCCGGTCTTGATTGTCAGGGATACTCAAGAGTAAGATTGAGCAGTCGTATTCGTTGTGGGAACTGTCACAGCGATTGTGTCAGGGGTACTCACCGGATGCATAGGGAAGCGAGTTATGTCCTTATGAATCAACGAGCTGGTTTGGTTCGTCGTTTGCACGGAACCATGTTGATGCGTACTGTGATCAGATGGGCGGCCGTTGCGATGGCATGCGCCGCACTATCGGGGGCCACGCTGGAGAAGCTGAGCCTGGAGGAGATGGCCCAAAAGTCAACCGAGATCGTGCTAGGCCGGGTGAGTTCCATCAACTATCAACAGCGCGGGTCGGTAATCTACACGGTGGCGCGGGTGCAGGTGAATGAGCGTTGGAAAGGCAACCAGGCAGGCCTCGTGGAGGTTTGGGTGGCAGGCGGAGTGTCTGGGGGATTGAGGCAGGTGTTCCCCGGTTCACCACAGATCCGCGAAGGATACGAATACCTGTTCTTCCTGTGGACCGGGCGCAGCGGGATTCCCCAGGTGATCGGTTTATCCCAAGGTTTGTTCGACTTGAAGTCGAATACGAAAGGACAGCCTGAGGTCTACCGGGGGGCGAGCACGGAGACGGTTCTCGACAAGGGAGGCCGGGTGATCACCGATTCGGAGCTGCGTTTGAGTCTGGATGAGATGCGCGGTTTCGTGAAGAGAGTGCTGAGCGCGGAGCGGGAGTAAGATGCGAACGGCGAAGAAGCTTCTGGCAATGGCGGCGGTCTGGATGACCATGTCGGGCGGCGCCTATGGCTACTATTTCTTCGTCCACTACCTCAGCCGGACTGGTCCTTTTGTTCCGATCCCGGAAAAGTTCGACCTGGAAGCGCTGCACAGCAAGACGGTCCCCCTGTTGATTTCTGAGCCCCGATCACTGGGCCTGACTTCCAACGACAGTTTCCAATCCCTGGTCAGCCAGATCCGGCTGGCGGCAAAGGCATGGAATGATGTGCCGAGTTCGGATCTCCGGCTCAGCTTCGGCGGGTTCTTCACGCCGGGCACGACGTATTCCCAGCCTGTGATCGAAGTGGTGTTCGAGGATTTGCCCCCGGGGCTACTGGCACAGGGAGGACCGACGCTGCGCGCCGACTTAGCTACGCGGGGCAACAACCAGTTCGTACCGATACTGCGATCCACAGTCCGGCTGTCGCTGGACCACACGCAACGGCCGAGCTACAGCGAAGGGTCGTTTCTCACGATCACGCATGAGATCGGCCATGCGCTGGGGTTACAACATTCGATGACCTCCAGCGTAATGTCGACCGATGTCACGCGGGCTACCACGAAGTCGCAGCCGCTGGCGGCCGACGACGTGGCCGGGATCTCGTTGCTTTATCCCACGCCGGGATATCTTGCGACTACAGGCAGCATCGCGGGACGCGTGCTACTGGGAAGCGGCGGCGTGCACCTGGCTTCGGTGGTGGCGCTTGCCCCGGACGGCTTGGCGATCAGCGCCGTCAGCAATCCGGATGGGACGTACAGAATCGAAGGCCTTCCGCCGGGCTCTTACTTCGTCTACGCGCATCCACTGCCTCCCGCATACAACGGCGAGACTTTTCCAGCCAATATCATCCCGCCGGTGGATCCATCCAACAATTTCCTTCCCAGCACGGTGTCGTTTGAGACCATCTTCTACCCCGGCGTAAAGGAGATGTCGCAGGCGATGGTGGTGTCAGTACAGGCTGGTGTGACCGCGGAAGGAATCGGGTTCGGCGTGACGCGCCGCACGGTACCGGCGGTCTACGCGGTGACGACCTACAGCTTTCCCGGCCAAGTGGCGGTAAAGCCGGCTCACTTGAACTCTTCCGGGGGGACCAATTCCATTGTCGCTTTCGGCGTGGGTCTGAACTCGCGCGCCGACGTTTCCGTCATCGGGGGCTCAGCGGTGATCCCGCAGGGAGGGGTGAAAGCCTACTCTCCCGATCCGCGGTTCGTGCAAATGGATATGCAGTTCACTCCGTTTTCCGGCGAAGGCGCGAGGCACTTGGCCATCAAGGCCGACAACGACGTTTATGTGCTCCCCGCCGGGTTCCGAATCACCCGCCGTACTCCTCCGGCGGTCACCTCCGTAGTCCGCTATTTCCCGGATGCGGCCGGGAATGCGCAACTGGTGGTTTCCGGTAGTGGATTTGCGCCGGATACCCGCTTGTTCTTCGACGGCGTGCCGGCAACGGTCGTCGCCATGGATGACGCCGCCGGAACGATGGTGGTGCGAGCCCCGCTGGCTGGCTCGCGGCATAAAGCCGCAGTGGTGGCGCTGAATCGGGACGGGCAGAGCTCGCTGTTCCTGCAAGGCTCCAATCCTGCTTTTTATGAATTCGACCAGGTGGAACAGGGCTCGGTGGTTTTTTCTCCATCTCAGCTTCCCGCAGGCTCCGATGCGATGGTGGAAATCCTCGGCTCCGGCACGAGTTTTCGGGCGGGAACCACTCTTGCCATGGGATCTGCCGATGTGCACATCCGCCGCGTTTGGGTATTGGGTCCCAATCGTATTCTGGCCAACGTCGTGGTGGGCACGGGTGCAACCTCGGGCGTGCTGAATCCCGTCCTGCTCAACGAACTGCGACTGCTGCCGGCTCCCGGCGGGTTCCAGATCACACCGGCCAACCCAGCCCTGTCACGGTTCATCGGACCCGTAGTGGATGCAACCACCGGGTATCAGAATCTCCAGGTTGGAGCGGTAGCCTCAGTGCGCGTGACCGGCGCGGCCGCCGAACTGACCGCCAGTTCCCTTCAAGTGAGTGTCAACGACAAGCCTGCCGCAGTGGTCTCCTTCGCGGGCGGGCTGCTTCGATTCCGCGTGCCCGCGGATCTGTCTCCTGGTCCGGCCGTACTGCGGATGATCGCCAACGGGGACAGCGCCCCTCCGCTGGTGATGTCGATCGACCTGCCGCCGCCCGTCGTCGGCGCGATTCAGGTCTCCTCGGTCCGGGTGGACGGTAAGCGCCCGGCCAGAGCAGGTGAAGTGCTGTCTGTCATCGTATCGAGGCTGGGTGAGGCGGAATCCTATGATCCGGCTTCGATCTCGATCCTGGTTGGGGAGGTCCGGCATCCCGCCGTTTCGGTAGCCGCCGGCCCCAATGGCTCCCACACCATCCAGTTCGTGCTGGACGCCGCTGTCGGCGCCGGCAATCACCCTCTGTCGGTGCGCATCCAGCAGCGAACCTCGGCTCCCGTAACTCTGGCCGTGCAATAGCAGCCGCCGCTTTCGCGGGTGTGGTACCTTCGAAAGTTCATGGCTTTCACCTCCGACAAGACGATGTTTGAAGTGTACCGGGAGGCTACCTACTCCAGCCAATACCGCGTCGTCTATTTTACAGAGCTTCAAGACCACAACAAGGAAACCGAAATCAACCGCGCCATGTCCGGCGAACACTTCCTGGACGGTTTCCTCAAGGATCGCGGCAAGGACGAAGCCAAGGAGATCATCGAATCGCTGCTGGCAAGAATGAACGCCGGTGAAACGATGCGGCCGGAGGAGTTTCTGGCTGCGCTGGGCAATCATCTGGCTTAGAGTGGAGCCGGGTTGCGATGCGGATCCTGCGGTTGCCGTCGTTAAACGTTGCCCAGTTCCTGGGCTGTGCCAGCGCCTTTCATGACTCGCTCGATTCCCTTCTCCAGTCCACTTGTCTTCATTTGTCGAAGCTGGAAGGGCGGCCGAAAGGCTCTGCCTTCGCCGTCGAGATGCAGATGGACAAGGACCGCTACGGCGCGCTGATCGTGCTGGAGCGCTGGGCCGATTGCGTGAACGCCTTTGGTCCCCACCTGCGCCTTGATCGCGGACAGGAGATGATCGATGAGGCTCCGGCGCGAGTGTTGACGGCCGAGAACCTGCTGAGCCGGACCAACCGCCTCATCGACAACAGCACGCAGTATACGCCAGAGTTGTCGGCGGCGTGCTTGATGGCCTGTGACGCGGTCCGGTGGACCTTCCGCCAGGAGAGGGAGCTGGCCGATCCGTTGCAGCGCCTTGCGGCGGAGGAATTCCAGGAAACGCGCCGGCTGTTTCTGGCCGATCTGGCCGCGCGCTAGGCAGGCCAGGCGATCATCGGCTTGATGATGCCCGCTTCAGGATCCAGCCAGATGGAGAACTGGCCGGAAACCTCCTCGGGAGTCACGGGCCGGGCAAGCCACGGCTTCACATCGATTCGGCCAGATTCCAGTAATCCCATCACGCGGCGGAAGTCGGACGCCGTTGCGTTGCGGCTGGCATAAAGCGAGATCTCGCGGGCGTGGAAGTTCGGGTTCTGGAAAGTGATCTCACCCGGGTAATGTCCGACGAAAACGAGCGCCCCTCCATGCGCCACCAGGCGGAAGCAGGCCATCATCGAGTGTGGGTTGCCGGTGCAGTCAAATACCATCCTAGGCAGGCTGCCGCCTAGCGCCTGCCGGATCTGTTCCTCGGCCTCCGCCCTGCCGTCAATGGTCTTCCAACCCATCCAAGCGGCGTGCGCCAGACGTGCCCGGCTGACCTCCATCACCAGGGGCTGAACAAGGGCGGCTCGCGCCGCCTCCATGACCGCGAGGCCGATGGGGCCGGCGCCAATCACCAGCACGGAATCGGATGCGGCAGGCTCAACGCGAGCCCAGGCGTGGGCGCCGATGCAGAGTGGCTCTACCGCCGCGAGGTGGTCCAGCGTGAGCGAGCCGGAGGGATGAAGTTTGGCCGCGGGGAGTAGTATGCGCTCCGTCATGCCTCCGTCCACGTGCACTCCGAGCGTACGCATGAATTCGCAGCAGTTGGTCTTGCCGAGCCGGCAGGCCGGACAGCCGCCGCAGTTCATGAAAGGCTCGACTGAGCAGAACTGGCCGGGTGTCAGATTGCTCACTCCAGCGCCGGTTTTCAGAACCTCCACGGCAAGCTCGTGACCGAGCACACGGGGATAGGTGAAAAAAGTCTGCCGTCCCTGGTATGCATGGAGGTCCGTGCCGCAGATTCCAATCCGGTGGATGCGAACCAGGGCTTGGCCGGGCGCCGGATCGGCGGGTTCGGGGAGATCGTTGAAATCAAACTGGCCGGGCTGAGTGAGGCAAAGGGCTTTCATAGGGTCGCGATCCTGATTATCACCAAAAACGTGGTTTGCCGGCACCCCGAATTGCCGCGCCACCATCCGCGCCGCTTTCACTCCACAGTCCGGACAACGCAGCCGGTACAACTCCACCACAGATGGGAGGATGAGGTGGACTATGCAATTGGTCAGCTGAGCGAGGACGAGAAAAGCGGGATTGGGGGAAAAACCGCACGGACGGCCTACACAATCGAGGTCGAAACCAGCGAGGAAATCAAAGGCTGATCCGATAAGTGGTACATGGAGTTATTCCTGGCCCGGCAACCGATCTTCGACAAGGAACTCCGAGTTTACGCATATGAGCTGCTGTACCGAAACTCAGAAGAGAACCGGTTCAGCGCGTCCAACGATGGCAACGCGAGCATGGAGGTAATGAGCAGCAGCCTGGTGGCGTTCGGGCTGGATAAAGTGGCGGGGCAGAGGGCCTGTTTCCTGAACGTGGACAACCAGCTGTTATTGGAGTCCTGCCACACGCTGGTGCCCGCATCGCGGTTCATACTGGAGATCCTGGAAACGGTTCCGCGGACGGAAGAAGTCATCGAAGCCTGCACGCGGCTGCGCAAACTGGGCTACAAACTGGCGCTGGATGATTTCGACGGCAACATGTTGGGGGATCCGCTCCTGAAACTGGCGGACGTGATCAAAGTGGACTTTCGAGCAACGTCGCGAGCCGACCGGCAGCGAATCCTGAAAACAACTTCGAAGTATCCGGCGGTCCTGTTGGCGGAGAAAGTGGAAACGCAGGAGGAGTTTCACTGGGCGCGCGAGTCTGGCTTCGAGTATTTTCAGGGCTTCTTTTTTGCCCGGCCGTCGCTGATGCGGTGTAAGGACATACCCGGATTCAAGCTGAACTACGTGCGGATCATTCGCGAAGTGCATGAACGGGAAATTGACATTGAGCGTTTGGCGGTTCTTGTGCGCCGCGAAGTGAGTCTGCTTCATCGCCTGTTACGGTACATCAACTCTCCCCTGTTCAGCTTCCGCAACCGGATCAGTTCGGTACAGGAAGCGTTGACGCTGCTGGGCGAAAAGGAAATCAAGCGCTGGGTCTGCCTTGCCACGCTTCCTTCCCTCGCCAGCGATAAGCCGGCCGAACTGGTGGTCAACTCCATGGTGCGGGCGAAGTTTGCGGAAAACCTGGCGATAGCCGCCGGTATGCGGAGCCGCAGTGAGGAACTGTTCGTCACGGGGATGCTCTCTCATCTGGACGCGATGCTTGACAGGCCCATGCCGGAAATTCTCACCGAGATTCCACTGCCGGAAACGATCCGCAATCTGCTCTGCTCGCCGGACTCAGCAGAAGGCACACAGGGTCATGTGTTTGAGATGGTCTTGCGGCATGAAGCTGCCGATTGGCCGGCTCTGGAGAGGATCTGTGTCCACCTCGGCATCTCCCCTGCAACAATCAGGGAAGCCTACCAATCTTCGCTTCAGTGGGCCGCGGAGATCTACTCGGCAACCCCCGCCTGACGGCGGGAAAACCAGGGATAGATCAGCGGGACCAGAAACAGCGTCAGAAGCGTGCTGGTCAATAGACCGCCGATCACCACCGTCGCCAGCGGACGCTGCACCTCGGCGCCGGTGGAAGTCGCCGTCGCCATCGGCAGGAAGCCCAGGCTCGCCACCAACGCCGTCATGAGTACTGGCCGCAGCCGCAGTCCCGCTCCTTCCCGCACCGCCTCACGCACCGTCCTGCCCTCCTCGCGTAGCCTGTTGATCGCGCTGACCAGCACAATCCCGTTAAGCACCGCCACTCCGAAAAGCGCGATGAAGCCGATCGACGCCGACAGGTTCAGGTTCATCTCCCGAAGCCATAGAGCCGCCACGCCTCCCACCAGCGCGAAGGGAACGTTCAGAAGGATCAGCAGCGCCTGGGACACGCTATGAAAAGTGGCGTACAAAATGCCGAAGATGATGGCCGCCGTCAGCGGCACCACCAGCATCAGCCGCTTCATCGCGCGCTGTTGGTTCTCGAACTGCCCGCCGTAGTCAATCCAGTAACCGGGCGGCATCTCCAGCCGCGCGTTCAGCCGGTCGCGCACTTCGGCGGCAAAGCTGCCCAGGTCACGCCCACGCACGTTCGCCTGCACGACAATGCGGCGCTGCCCGTTCTCGCGGGAAATCTCCTCCGGTCCGCGGGCCCTCTTCACGTGCGCCAGTTGCGCCAGACGGACGCGTTCGCCCGCCGGCGCCGGGATCAGCAGATCTCGAAGCGAATCCATATCCTGCCGGGACCGCTCCGGAAGGCGTACGACGATGTCAAAGCGCCGCTGATTCTCGATCAACTCGGAAACAGTCTTGCCGCCCACCACGGCTTCCAGACTGTCCCGTATATCGGTGATGTTCACCCCATAGCGGGCAAGCGCCGCGCGATCGGCTTCCACGGTCAATTGCGCCACCGCGGAGACCATTTCCATTTGCTCATCCACCGAACCGGGCACCGTAGACAGGGTCTGCAAGGCCGTCTCGGCAAGACGTTCCAGCACCTGCGGATCTTCGCCGAAGATCTTTACCGCCAGATCTGCCTTTACTCCTGAGATCGTCTCGTCCAGCCGCATCGCCATCGGCTGCGTGAAACTCGACACGACGCCCGGCACCGGCTCCAGCGCCTTGTCCAGCGCTTGAATCAGCTCCTCCTTGCTAGTGAACCGCTTCCATTGGTCCCGCGGCTTCAACAGCACGTAGACATCGCCCTGGTAGATCCCCATGGCTTCGGTGGCAACATCGGGGCGGCCCATTTTGGTGACGACGCCGGACACCTCTTCAAAGCCGAGAATGATCTTCTCGATCTGCGTGCTGATCTTGACCGATTCGGTGAGGGAGATACCTGGCATCTTCCGCGCCTCGATCAGAATGCTGCCTTCATCCAGACGCGGCATGAATTCGGTTCCGATGATCGTCAGCGAACCTATCGCCATCGCCACTATCACCGCCGCCACACCCACGACCACCGGCCGAACGCGGCCCAAGGCATCGAGCAAAGCCTGATAGCGCAGCTGCACCACATGAAACCAGTGCTGCTCGGCCTCCTTCACTCCCCGCGGCAGGGCGATCGCCGCCACCGAAGGAACCACCAGCAGAGCCAACAAAAGCGACCCGAGCAGCGCCGAACATACCGTGATCGCCATCGGCCGGAACATCCGGCCCTCCAGCCCTTCCAGCAGAAAGATGGGCAAGTAGACAGCGATGATAATCACCACCGCGAACAGCACGGGGCGCGCCACCTCCTGCGCCGCCAGACGTACCCGCTCCGGCGCGTCAAACGGCCCTGCCCCTTGCGAGCGGTTGAGACGCCGCACCGAGTTCTCCATCATCACTACCGCGCCGTCGACAATCAGGCCGAAGTCGATCGCGCCCAGGCTCATCAGGTTCGCCGATACACCGAACAGCCGCATTCCGATGAAGCCCGCCAGCATGGACAACGGAATCACCGCGGCCACGATCAGGGCCGCCCGCAGATTCCCCAGAAACAGCAGCAGCACCAGCATAACCAGGAGGCCGCCACCCAGCAGGTTATTCCTCACTGTGCGAATGGTCGCGTCGATCACCTCGGATTGATCGTAGAACGGCACGATGCTCACGCCTTTGGGCAGCTTCACCGAGGCCAGCCGTTCCTTCACCCGTTCGATCACCTGAAGGCCGTTCTCGCCTTTGAGCATGATCGCCATCCCGGAAACCGTTTCGCCTTTCCCGTCTCTAGTCGTGGCGCCCTGGCGCGGCATTGGCCCCAGTTTGAGCTCCGCCAAATGCCGCAGGAGAACGGGCGTGCCGGCCCGCGCCAGCACGACGATATTGCCGATCTCTTCCACCCCGCGCACCCGGCCCAGGCCCCGCACCGTGTATTGCTCCGCGCCATGCTCGATGAAACCACCACCGAAATTCTCGTTGTTGTCGCGGAGGCGCTCGTAGATGTCGCGCAGCGTCAGCTTGTAGCGCAGCAGGGCCACCGGATCCACCTCAATGTGGTATTGCCGCGTTTCCCCGCCCCACGTGTTCACCTCGTTCACTCCGCGCACGGTGCGCAGCTGCGGCTTCAGCTGCCAGTCATGCAGAGTCTTCAGCTCCATGGGCGATAGCGGTCCTTCCACCGTGTATTGGTAGACCTCGCCGAATGCCGTCGCCAGAGGCCCCAGCGAAGGCCGGATACCCTCCGGCAAACGGTCCCGCACTTCCTGGATCCGCTCATTCACCAGCTGCCGCGCCAGATAGATGTCCACCGAGTCATCAAACAGCACCGTCACCATGGACAAGCCCAGCTTGGACAATGACCGCACGCCATCGGCCTTCGGCAGCCCGATCAGCGCCGTTTCCACCGGAAAGCTGACCAACATCTCCACCTCCGCGGGCCCCATGGCCGGGCACTCGGTGACAACAACAACCTGGTTGTTGGTGAGGTCGGGAAACGCGTCAATGGGAAGATTGACCAGTGACCACCAGCCGTAGGCGATAAGCGCGGCCACACTGATGACGACCAGCCACCGGTTGCGCAGGAAGTAATCGATGAGTGAGGCCAGCAAGCTATTCCTCGGCCAGCGAACTGCGCAGCAGCTGCGATTTCAGAGTGAAGGCGCCGCGCGTCACCAGCCGGTCTCCTGGTTTCAGGCCGGAAACCACTTCCAGTTTGCCCCCGTACGCCGGCTTTGTCTCTACGGCGACCGCTTCAAACTGAGCCGGCGCTCTTTCCAGGAAGACGGCCGTTTGTCCCTTGATCTCCTGCAAGCTCTCCTCGGGAATCAGAACCGCTTCACCGCCGCCTGGCGTCTGAATCACAGCCTCGGCATACATTTCCGGCTTGAGCAGGTTGCCCGGATTGGCGAGCTCCACGCGGGCCTGCGCGGTGCGCGTCTCGGCGTCCAGTTGGTCCCCGATGCGCGTGAGGCGGCCGGGGAAAACGCGGCCGGGATAGGCTTGCACTGTTACGCTTGCCGGTTTAGGCGGCTTGATCAGGGGAAGGTGCTCCTCACCGGCGGCCGCCATCATCCAGATCTGCCCCAGATCGGACACCACGAACATCTCGGAAGCGGGGGCAACCACGGTGCCCGGCGTCACCTTCTTTTCAATCACAGCCCCAGCCGCGGGAGCACGCACCGGAATCAGGTCTTCATCGCCTTCATGCTCGCCCGCTTTATGATCAGGCGGCTCCTCGGCGGGCACGCCGAGATAATCCACCAGGTGCGTGCGGGCGCGCTGCACTTCCACTTCGGCCTGCAACACCGCCGACTGTGCGTTTTTCCAATCCGCCTCCGCCCGCTCCAGATCCTGCAGCGAACCCGCCTTCAACTCATACAGCCGCTGCGCGCGGTCGCGGAACCGTTTCGCGAAGCCTTCCGCCGTCTGCGCACGCGCTCTCTCGGAGACCGCCTTTTGATATTCCGCCCGGCCTTCATGCACGTCGTGGCTGTGCATGCGCGCAAGCACCTGCCCGGCCTCGACACGATCGCCCACGGTCACGTATGTCTTCACCACGCGGCCGTCTGTCACCGCCCCAACAAACCATGTACGATTCACGTCCACGGTCAAACGGCCGGTTATGCGCACCTCCGCCTGCACGGCCCTTCGCGTTACCTCCTGCACCTCGATGCCCCCTAGCCGCAGCGCCTCTTCACTCAAAGAGACTTGCGTCTTAGAGGGACCGTCTTCCGTCTTTGTTTCCGCCTGCACCACAGGCTCTTTGTTGCCGCCGCATGCGGCCAGCAAAAATATCATTACCACCACCATCAGTCTCATTGCGGGTCCACTCCCATCGCCAGATCCAGGTTCACACGGCTCAGACGGAGTTCCGTGAGGCTTCGCAAATATGTGCTAATGGCTTCATTGCGCACCCGCTGCGCGTCCAGCAGGCGGAGCAGATCCACGCCGCCTTCCCGATAGGCCGCTTCCGCAATCCGGTAGCCTTCCTCGGCTTGCTTCACCAATGCGGCCAGTGTACCCGCCAACTGTTTCCTGCGCATCTCGTAATCCAATCCCGCCGCCTGAACCTCCGCCTTTACCAATGCCTGCCCGGCCGCAAGGCTCGACTCCGCCATGCGGATCTCGGCCGCGGCCGAGGCAATCGCGCCCTGGTTGCGATTCTGAAACGGCAACTCCACCTGTACTGCCCCCAGCATCGTGTTCATTCCTCCGGTCCGCTTCAGTCCGAACAGTGCGGTCAGATCCGGCCGAGAATTGGCCTGCTGCAAGCGGTGTTGTGACCGCCCGCGCTCTACCTCCAGCCGCGCGATCTTCACTTCGCTGCGCTGCTCCAGCGAGGCCGCGGCATCTGCCACCACCGGCGTGGCCTCCGTTTCCACGCGGTCTGTCAAGGCCAGGCGGGGAAACTCGCTGCTCCCCATTTCGCGGAAAAGCTGAATCCGCGCCCGCTCGGCTTCCAGAAGCGCCTGGTTCATGCTCATCTGCATACGCTCCCCCTCCAGCCGGACGCGCAACAGATCGGCTTCCGCCATCGCTCCTTCCTTCACCCGGACTTCATGGTACTCGATGATCCTGTGGAGGTTTTCTCCCGCTTCCAGAAGCATCTCATAGCCGGACTTCGCGCCTGCCGCGCTCCAATAGGCCGCTGACACGCGAGCCGCAATTTGTTTCCGAAGGAGCTCCAGTTCCAGCTCCGCGCGGCGCACTCCGTAGGAGGCCACCTCCGCTCTCAGCCCCCTCTTGCCCGCCGTTTCAAAGGTTTTCTGCAGATAGGCGAACTGATCCACGTCGCGGGAGTAGCGGAACGGCGGATCCCCATGCGCCCGCAAGTTCTCGGTTTGAATCACCAACTGCGGATTTGTCGACAAGCCGGCCTGAAGCCGGTCTCCTCTGGCCACGGCGATCTTCTGATTGGCCGATTCCAGCAGCGGGTGCGCCGCCAGAGCTTGCCGGACCGCGTCAAGCAGGGAAAGGCTCACCGCCTGTTGTCCGAACATCAACGGCGTGAACCACAGCCAGATGAATTTGCGCATTCGAGCTAACCCACCATGCTACAACGTCAGGAGATAGATAGATACACTGGATTATGGAACTCCCCCTGTACCAGCTCGACGCATTTTCCTCCCGCCAGTTTGCAGGTAATCCCGCCGCCGTTTGCCCTCTCCCCGAATGGCTCCCCGCCGAAACCATGCAGGCCATCGCCGCGGAAAACAACCTCGCCGAAACCGCTTTCTTGGTGGCCAACGGCGGCGCTTACGGCCTCCGCTGGTTCACCCCGGCCTGCGAAGTGGATCTTTGCGGCCATGCGACCTTGGCCGCCGCCTACGCACTGTTCCACTATCACGACGCCCCTGGGGAGGAAATCGTTTTCCACTCCCCGCGCAGCGGCGAACTCATTGTGCGGCGCCAGGGTGACCGGCTCTGTCTGGACTTTCCCGCCAGGCAGCCTCAGCGGTGCACGCCGGATCCGAGGATCATGGAAGGCCTGGGCGCGCAGCCTCTGGAGATTCTCGTCTCCAACTATTACTTGGCCGTGTTCGAGTCCGAGGAGACCATCGCCTCGCTGCAGCCTTCTTTTCCCGTGCTCAAGAATGTAAACCCAGGCGGTATTATCGTCACCGCGCCGGGCAAGGAAGTGGATTTTGTTTCGCGCTTCTTCGCTCCCGCCTTCGGCATCGACGAAGATCCCGTCACCGGATCGGCGCACTGCTCACTGACACCTTACTGGTCGCGGAGACTGGGAAAGAAGCCGCTCACCGCGCGCCAAATCTCTCCGCGCGGCGGCGAACTGTGGTGTGAGGATCGCGGTGACCGCATCTGGATCGCTGGCCACGTCGCGCCTTACTTGAAGGGGACCATCTACGTCGGCTGACGGTAGAACTGGATCAGGTCCAACACCGGCGGCGTATGGCCCATCGAGCGCAGCATGCCGGAGACCTGGCCGCGATGATGCGAGCCGTGGTTCACCACATGCATCACGATCTGCCACAAGGGCGTCTCGAAAGGATCGCCCTTGAGGCTCTTGTATGGAATATTGCGTTGCACGGAAGCGTCGGTCTCGGCCGTAAGCAGTTCCTGCCATGCGGCGTGCACCTCAGGCCATTCCTTCTTCAGAACGGAGAGGTCGTGGTCCCGAGGATCGATAAACGATGCCCGTGGCGTACCGCGAACGCGGTGAATCCAAATACGATCGGCCGCGAATACGTGCACCAATGTGCCGAGAACGCTCTTATCCGCTGTGCCGAAGTCGCGGTTGAGGTCCGCCTCCGGCAAGCCTTCCGCCATCTCCACCAGCCTGGCGCTGGCCCAAGCCGAGTATTGAAAGTGCTGCTTCAGTTGCTCAGTCTTCATCTTGTTGCGCCGCCAACCGCGTCACCACCGACATGTCCTCGAGCGTGGTCACGTCGCCAGCCACCGTGTGCGAGGTCACAATCTCGCGCAGCAGCCGCCGCATAATCTTTCCGCTGCGCGTCTTGGGCAGCGCATCGGTAAAGCGGATCTCCTCCGGCCGCGCGAACGCGCCGATCTCATGCGCCACCCACTGGCGCAATTCCACGCCCAGCTTCCGCGGATCGTGATCGCCCTTCTTCAACGTGACAAAGCAGCAGACCGCCTGCCCGGTGATCTCGTGCGGCTTGCTGACCACCGCCGCTTCCGCCACCGCCGGGTGCTTCACCAGTGCTGACTCCACTTCCATCGTGCTCAGCCGGTGGCCGCTGACGTTCATCACGTCGTCGACACGGCCAAGAATCCAGAAGTAGCCGTCGCTGTCGCGCCGCGCCGCATCGCCCGTGAAATAGACGCCCGGAACGCGGCTCCAGTATTGCTCCTTGTACCGCTCCGGATCGCCCCATATCGTCCGCAGCATGCTTGGCCAAGGCCGTCGAAGGATCAAATAGCCTTCCTTGCCATCCTCGACAGGTTTGCCGTCCAGGTCGACAATTTGCGGCAGGACGCCCGGCATCGGCAGCGTGCCAGATCCCGGTTTCTGCGGAACCGCGCCCGGCATCGGTGCGATCATGATGGCCCCGGTTTCCGTCTGCCACCACGTGTCCACAATCGGACAGCGTCCCTTGCCGATCACGCGGTGATACCATTCCCATGCGGCGGGATTGATCGGCTCGCCCACCGAGCCCAGCAGCCGCAGGCTGCTCAGATCGTGCTTCTCCGGCCACTGCTCGCCTTGCCGGATCAGCGCACGGATCGCCGTCGGCGAGGTGTAGAAGATGTTCACTTTGTACTTGGCAACGATCGACCACCAGCGGTCGAACGCCGGCGTGTCGGGGGCGCCTTCATACATCACGGTGGTCGTTCCCACCGAAAGAGGGCCATAGACGATATAGCTGTGGCCGGTTACCCACCCGATATCGGCCGAACACCAGTACATGTCAGACTCTTGAATGTCGAACACCCACTTCATGGTCATCGTCGCCTGCAGCAGGTAGCCGCCGGTGGCATGCATGATCCCCTTCGGCTTGCCCGTGGTCCCCGACGTGTACAGCACGTACAATGGATGCTCCGCGTCGAGCTCCGCCGCCGGGCATTCCTCGCTCATGCCCTCCTCCAGTTCGTGCCACCAGTAGTCGCGCCCTTCCTTGATCGCGATTTGAGATGCCGTGCGGCGGTAGACGATCACTTCTTTCGCCGTCGGACAATCGCCCGCGGCCAGCGCCTCATCGACCGCATCCTTTAGGCGCACCTCTTTCGCCCTGCGCCAGCCGCCATCGGCCGTGATAACGACCTGCGCTCCCAAGTCCTGAATGCGCGCCTTCAACGCTTCGGCCGAAAAGCCCCCGAAAACGACGCTATGGGTGATGCCCAGCCGCGCACAGGCCAGCATCGCCACCGGCAGCTCCGGAATCATCGGCATGTAAATAATAGCCCGGTCGCCCGCCTTCAAACCCCGCGACTTTAGAACATTCGCGAAACGGCACACCAGACGCAGCAACTCCCCATAACTGATTTTTCGCGTGTCGCCGGGCTCGCCTTCCCAAAGGATCGCCGTCTTGTCCTTGCGTCCGCCATTCACGTGCCTGTCCAGGCAGTTGTAGCTGACGTTCGTCTTGCCTCCCACAAACCATTTCGCAAACGGCGGATTCCACTCAAACACGTGGTCCCACTTCTTGAACCAGTGCAGATTTTCCGCGGCTCGTTCGGCCCAGAACTCCTCCGGCTGCTGCTCCGCCCTCTCGTAAAGAGCACGGTAGGCGTCCATGCCGCTGACGTTGGCTTTCGCGACAAACTCTGGATTAGATGGATAGACGTGGTCCATAGATTTTGAATTTGAGATTGTACCAAAGTAGGCTGTTACGGCTTCTTCAGCCATTCGGGAAACAGCAGCTTGCGGATTTCCGGTTTTTCCAGATCCTGCCGCAGGATCATCTGCGCTACAAGGTCCATCCGCTTGGGGGGCGCCTGGCCCTTCAGTTTCTCCGCCAGCGACTTCACCGCTTCGTAGCCGATCTGGTAGGGATCCTGGACGAGCATCGCGTCGATGGTCCCGCTCTTCAGCGCTTCCACATGAATGTCACTGAAATCGAAGGTAACCAGCTTCACCTTGCCGGACAATCCGCGGGACTGGATGGCCTGAATCGCGCCGAGTGAACTCGCCTCCGAAGAGGCAAACATGCCGTCCAGGTCCGGATGAGCCGTGAGCATGTTTTCCGCGGCGGCGCGCGACTTGGCGCGGTCGCTCATTCCAAATTGCATCGCCACCAGCTTCAAGCCCGGCACGTCCTTTTGAACGGCATCCTGAAAACCCTGCTCGCGCAGGCCCGTGGATGTGCCTCCCGGTTTGTGCGCCACCATCGCGATCTTTCCCTTGCCGCCGAGCATCTCGCCGAGCTTACGGGCGGCGCGCGCTCCGGCCCCGTAGTTGTCGGTGGCGACAAAGGTGACGTAGTCCTCGACATTTACCCCGGAATCGAAAACCGTCACCGGAATCCCCGCCTTGATGGCCCGCTCCACTGGAGCGGCCAACGCGCGCTCATCGGTGGCAGATATCGCCATTGCATCTACCCTCCGCGCGATCATCGAGTCCACAATTTGAATTTGGCGGGGATGGTCCGTCTCCTCGTTCGGACCGTTCCAGAGAACCTCCACGCCAAAGTCCTTGGCCGCCTGATCCACGCCGGCGTGGATGGAAACGAAGAACAGGTGCGAGGTCGCTTTCGGCACCACGCCGATCAGCTTCTTGCGCTCTCCACCGCAACCGGCCGCCACCAGCAAGCAGATCAACGCGGCCAGGGTTCTGCTGCTCACGGTGCCGTGAGCTTCACAACCGCCTCATCCACGCTGGCCGCCGACGGCAGGATCGTATCCAGCCTGGTGAGTTTTAGAATCTGTTCCACGCGAGTCGTCACTGCCGCCAGGCAGAACCCTCCCCCGGAATTATTGAATGTGGAAAATGACTGCGTCAGCATCCCCAATCCCGAGCTGTCGACGAAATCCACTCCTGCAAGATCAAGAACTACCTTGTCGGTTCCGCCATCGCGCGCCTGTCTTAGGTGATCCTCAAGCCTCTGAATCTCGCGGCCCAATGTGAGCCGGCCCTTCAGCCGCACAATCGTCACGCCACTGGCGTGTTTCTCTTCTTCAATTTCGAGCAGCATAACCCTCCTGCGATCCTAACCGTTGTCCCAGCCATGATATTCTGGTTCTCCGGAAGTGTACAGCCGCCACCACCGTAAGGTCAAACTGCTGCTTGCCATGGCCGATGTTCTACTGGCGGCGCTTGCCTTTGAAGCCGCCTATCAGAGCAGAGTCTGGCTGCCCCTGCACAACGTCTTTTTTCTCACCGTACCCACCAAGGGCCTGCTTCTGGGTGTTACGGCGCTGCTCTGGCCGGTCCTCGGTTACTGGCTTGGTGTTTATGACAGGCTCGATTCGGCTCATCCGCGTATTGTTCTGCGGGACAGCTTCAAGCAGACCTTTTTCGGCGCCATCGGCATCGCGCTGGTGGACTATGCTTTCAAGCTCGATCTCAGCCGCTTCTTTCTTGGCTTGTTTGCCCTGTTCAGCTTTCTGCTCCTATGCCTGTTCCGGCTGAACGCGGCCACCGTCGTCGGTTGGATCAGAAAGGAATTCGGTGCGCCGCATTACGTGCTCGTAGTCGGCATGGGGGAACGCGCCGGGCGGCTCGGCCAAGCGCTGGAGCGTTCGGCCGCCTATGGAATCCGGCTGGTCGGATTCCTTGCCCCGCAAGACGAGATCCGGGATTCCCACATCCGGCTCGACCAGCAGACTTACCCTGTCTATCCTCTGCCGCAGCTTCCCTCGCTGCTGGAACGCGATGTGATCGATGAGGTTGTATTCGCCGTCGACAGCCGCCGCCTGGCCGAAATGGAAGACGTGCTGCTGCTATGCGATGAGGATGGCGTGCGCACGCGCGTCTCGGTGGATTTCTTTCCGCACGTCAATAGCGATGTCTATCTGGACAAGTTGGAGCACTTGCCGCTGCTCACCTTCGCCGCCGCGCCTCACGACGAGATTCTCCTGTTCCTCAAGCGCGTAACCGACATGCTGCTGGCCTCCACGGCGCTTGTGGTGTTGTCGCCGGTGATGCTGGTTCTTGCCTCTCTCATTAGGATCAGCTCTTCCGGCCCGGTCATCTTCCGCCAGGTGCGCTGTGGCCTCAACGGCCGCCGCTTCGTCTTCTACAAATTCCGTTCCATGGTGGCCAATGCCGAACAGTTGAAGGAGAGCGTCCGCCACCTCAATTCCAGGGACGTCGTTTTCAAGATCCCCGACGATCCGCGCCTTACGCCCATTGGCCGCTATCTGCGCCGCTTCTCGGTGGACGAGTGGCCTCAGCTGTGGAATGTCATCCGCGGCGATATGTCGCTGGTTGGTCCGCGCCCGGCCGTACCGGAAGAAGTGGAACAATATAAGCGGTGGCAGCGCAGGCGGCTTCGCATGCGGCCCGGCCTCACTTGCCTTTGGGCTCTGGATGGCCGCGACGCGCTGGATTTTGACACCTGGATGCGCAAGGACATGGAGTACATCGACAACTGGTCGCTTGGCTTGGACTGGAAAATCATGCTGCGCACCATTCCCCGGGTTCTCTCCGGGCGAGGAGCACACTAATCATGCAGCTAGTTCCCACGCAAGAGGAGGTCATCAAGCTGTTGCGTGAAACCGGCGCTCTGCGCGAAGGTTTCTTTGAGTATCCCAACGGCCTTTATTCCAATCAGTACCTGCAGATGGCGCTGGCCTTCCGCTATTATCAGCACTCCAAGATCCTGAGCGTTGGCCTCAGCCGAAAAGTCCGCGCAAACCCGGAGATTCGCGCCGTCATCTCCGAGCTTTCTATCGTCGCCCCCGCCACCGGCGGGCTCCCGGTGGCCTACGGCGTTTCCGAAGCCCTGCGCGCCAAGCAGGTCTATTGGGCCGAACGCGAAAATGAAGATGAGCCGCTTCGGTTCCGGCAGTTCCTGGAGCCGCAGCCCGGCGAGAAGATCCTCCTGATCGACGACATACTTAGAACCGGCGCCAAGCTGACGCAATTGAAGGCTCTTGCAGAGGACGCCGGCTGCGAGGTGGTCGGCCTCGCCGTCATTGTCTATCAGCCGAATCCCAAGACGCCCGACTTCAGTCCGCTGCCGCTCTATTACCTCTGCAAACTCGAATCGCTTTTTTGCACGGAAGCCGATTCCTGCCCCATTCCCACGCCCGGCCAGAAGCCGGTCAAGGTCTGGATCTAGCCAATGCGGCGCCTGCTGTTGTTTCTCATCGCCTGCGCCACCCTGCCGGCGCAGAAAACCGAGTTCCGAGCAGGTTTGGCGAAACTGGATATCACGCCTTCCGTTCCGATCTGGATGTCCGGCTACGCAAACCGCGATCATCCCTCCGAGGGAGTGCTCACGCGCCTCTACGCCAAAGCACTGGCCGTTGAGGACAACAAGCGCACGCGCGTGGTCATTGTCACGACAGACCTGATCGGCCTTCCGCGCGCCATCACCGATGAACTCTCCGCGAGAGCTCAGAAGCAGTATGGGCTGGGGCGCAGCCAGCTCTTGTTCAACTCCTCGCACACCCACACGGGTCCCGTCGTGCGCCCGAATCTCCATACCATGTACGAGCTGCATGAACCGGAATCGGCCAAACTGAACGATTACGCCGTGAAACTCCGCGAGGACCTGTTCACCATCATTGGCGCTGCCCTCGGCGACCTGAAACCCGCCAACCTGTCCTTCACGCAAACAACGGCCGGCTTCGCCATCAACCGGCGCGAAGTCACTCCCAAAGGCATTCGTCTCGGCCTCAACCCCGGAGGCCCTGTTGATCACAGTGTCCCCGTGCTTGCCGTCCGCGGGCAGGACGGGTCACTCAAAGCCATTCTCTACGGCTACGCTTGCCACAACACGACTCTCACCGGCCAGCATTACAAGATCTCCGGTGACTATGCCGCCTACTCGCAGCAGGAGTTGGAAGCCACGCACTCGGGCGCTCAAGCCATGTTTATTCTCCTCTGCGGCGGGGATCAGAATCCCAACCCGCGCGGCACGGAAGAACACGCGATTCAGCACGGCAAGTCGCTCGCCGATGCCGTTGGAAAATCTCTTGCCGGGAAGCTCACTCCGGTCCGCGCTCCGCTGCGCAGCGCCTTCCAGACCGTCGATCTGCGCTTCGCCATTCACACCCGTGAGCAGTTTGAAAAAGAGGCGCAAGAGTCAAACGTGTTTCGCGCGCGACGTGCCCGCGAGATGCTGGCTCTCTACGACCAGCGGCGTCCCATCCGCACAACTCCCTATCCGGTCCAGGCCATCCGCTTCGGGAGCGAGTTCACGCTGCTCGCCCTCGGCGGCGAGGTGGTGATCGATTACGCTCTTCGCGCAAAGAAAGAGTTTCCCCATCACCAGCTCGTCGTCGCCGGATATTCCAACGACGTCATGTGCTACATCCCCTCCCTCCGCGTCCTCAAGGAAGGCGGTTATGAGGCCGTCGACAGCATGGTCTACTACGGCATGCCGGGACCCTTTGCCGATGACGTCGAGGAACTCGTCTTCGACGCCATCACAAGAACTTTGCGCCGCGTTGGGGTGGAAAAGAAGAAGTGACTCCCGCATAATACGGGTGGAGGTGGGCCATGGCCACCGATCCCATTTTTCAGCCGCTGAAGTTTCGCAACCTGACCATCAAGAATCGGGTGCTGCGATCCAATATTTCCGGCCGGTTCGATAACTACGACGGCTCGGGCTCGCAAACCCGCATCAACTGGGAACTCAAGTTCGCCCGCGGCGCTGTCGGCGCCGTACTCTCCTCTTTTGTCTCTGTGGCCATCCGCGGGCGTATCATGCCCAACTATGCCACCATTGACCGCGACGACCGTATCCCGTTTTGGCGCGAGTTGGGCCGGCAGGTCCATGAGTTGGACTGCAAGTACATCCTGCAACTGAGCCACGCCGGCCGCCAGCGCGACATGCAGGGCATCGAGTTCGCTCACGTCAAGGGACTCAGCTCCACCGATCAGCCGGAACCGCTCAATGGCTTCGAGTGCGAGCGCATGACGCTCAAACAGATCAAGGAGACCGTAGACGCGTTCGCCGCCGGCGCCCGCCGCGCCCGTCAAGCCGGACTCGACGGCGTGGAGTTGCACGGCGCCAACGGCTACCTGATTACGCAGTTTCTGAGCTCCGCTATCAATGACCGCAAGGATAAGTACGGCGGCGCGCTGCGCAACCGCGCCCGCTTCGTGATCGAAATTGTCGAGGCGATACGCAAGGAAGTGGGCGATGACTTCCACCTTCAGGTGAAGCTCAGCAGTACCGAGTTCCACAACGCGCTCTCCCCACGGGAGCCGCCCGGCAACACGCTGCAGGACTCCATCCCCATCGCACAGTGGCTGGAAGAGGCCGGCGTGGATGCCCTGCACATCTCCTCCGGCAGCGCCTTTCCCCACCCCAAGAACCCTCCCGGCGAATTCCCCGTCGCCGAGGCGCTGGAGACCTACGACGTCATGCTCTCCAGTGGAACCAACACACTGCGCAATTACCTCATGCTGCGCTCGGCGCCGCTCGCCGCGCTTTATCAAAAGGCGTGGAACCAGGCGCGCGGCGATGTGATCGAAGGCATCAACCTTCCCGATGCGCGCGCAATCAAGCAGGTTGTGAGCATCCCTGTCATTTGTACGGGAGGCTTTCAGACCGCCTCTGTGATCCGCCGCGCCCTAAAGAAAGGCGACTGCGACGCCGTCTCCATCGCGCGCCCTCTGGTGGCCAACAATGACCTGGTGAAAATGTTCGCCGAGGGACTCGATCAGGCGCCACGTCCATGCACCTACTGCAACAAGTGTCTGGTAAACGCTCTCGAGAATCCTGTTGGCTGCTATGAACAGTCACGCTTTGACAGCCGCGAACAGATGATCGATCAGATTCTCTCCGTTTTTCAGCCGGCGCCATTTGCCTAAAATCGTCTCCGTCAGGGATCAAATGAAAAGCTTCAATCTGCTGTCCGCTTGCCTGCTTGCGATTGCTCATTTCAGCTGCAGTTCTGCCCCGGAGGTGGTGCGCCGAGGCCCCGCCGCCGACTGGCCGCATTATGGCAACGACCCGGGCAGCAGCCGCTACTCACCTCTCGAGGAAGTCATGCCCGCCAATGTGGAACATCTGGAGATCGCTTGGACCTTTCAGACCGGCGACATCTCCAGAGGCGACTCGGAATGGAAAGGCCAGCGTGTCCGTACGCGCAGCTCCTTTCAAGCTACGCCGCTGCTGATCGACGGAACGCTCTACCTGGTCACGCCTATCAACCGCGTTGTCGCGCTCGACCCGGAGACCGGTCGACAGCGTTGGGCCTTTGATCCTGTCATCGATCGTATCGGCGATTATGGTGATGGATTCGCCTGCCGTGGGCTTGCTTCCTGGCTTAACCGCGAAGCGCAGGCCGATGCTCCTTGCCGGCGCAGGCTCTACGTGGCCACGCAGGATGCGAGACTCATCTCGGTGGATGCGGCCCGCGGTGATGTCTGCAAGGATTTCGGAACCGCAGGCGAGGTGCGCCTTGACGAAGGCATCCACATTGTTAACAAGGGCGAGTATCACATGACGTCGGCTCCGGCCGTGGTCGGCGATGTCGTCGTCGTGGGCTCGGCGATCAACGATAACGGCCGCATCGAAATGCCCGCCGGCCGCGTCCGCGGCTACCACGTCCGCACCGGAAAGCTGCTCTGGGCATGGGACCCCATCGTCTCCGATGCCAACGTGCAGACCGGCGCCGCCAATGCCTGGGGTCCGCTTTCCTCCGACCCGGAACGCGACCTTGTCTTCATTCCCACCACCAGCCCCAGTCCCGATTTCTATGGCGGCTTCCGCCCCGGCAACAACCAATTCGCGAACTCCGTGGTCGCGCTGCGCGCCTCCACCGGTCAACTCGCTTGGTCGTTTCAAGTGGTTCATCATGATCTCTGGGACTACGACGTCGCCTCCGGACCTTCCCTGTTCAATTTGAAACGAAACGGCGCCGATGTCCCGGCTCTTGTCCTGGCGACAAAAATGGGCCACCTGTTTTTCCTGCATCGCGAAACCGGCCAGCCGCTGCATCCGGTGGAAGAACGTCCCGTGCCGCAGCATCCCGTGGCCGGCGAATGGCTTTCCCCCACGCAGCCGTTCCCCGCCGCCACTGGTCCGCTTGCCGCGAACAAGCTGCGGCCCGAAGACGCCTTTGGCATCACTCCGTGGGACCGCAAAGCCTGCCGCGAGCGTATCGCTTCCCTCCGCAATGATGGCATCTTCACACCGCCCAGCCTGCGAGGCTCGCTGAACTATCCGGGCAACATCGGCGGATCCAATTGGGGCGGCGTGGCCGTAGATCCCGCGCGTGGACTGGTGCTAGTGAACCAAACCAACCTGCCCTTCGAGGTGAAGCTGATTCCGCGCGACCAGGCCGAAACCGACAGGAAACAGAATCCCGGCTATGAGTACGGCGCGCAGCGGGGTACACCTTACGTGATGCGCCGCCGCGCTCTCACCTCTCCGCTTGACCTGCCCTGCAGTCCGCCGCCATGGGGTACGCTCGCTGCCGTCGATGTCCACACCGGCAAGATCCGCTGGCAGGAGCCGCTCGGCACGGTTCGTGACCTGGCTCCCGTGCCGCTTCCGTTTAAGTGGGGCACCCCGACCATGGGCGGTCCCATCGTGACCGCAAGCGGCCTCACCTTCATCAGCGCAACCTTGGACAATTATCTCCGCGCGTTCGACACCACCTCAGGCAAGGAGCTCTGGAAAGGCCGTCTGCCGGCAGGCTCCCTCGCTACCCCCATGACCTACCGCGTGCGTGAAGGCGGGCGGCAGTTCATCGTGATTGCCGCCGGAGGTCATGCCAAGGCCCCCTCCCAACAGGGCGATTTTCTAGTGGCTTTCGCCCTGCCCTAAAAAATCTCATCTGGGGGATTGCTATGCTGTGTGTAACATGGTATAGTGTGGTACATAATGAAGGGCGCCGCACCACTCCCCGACCACCTCTCCCTCGAACTCCGCCGTGGCGCCGTCATTCTTGCCGTCCTGTCCCAGCTCCGCGAGGAAGCCTACGGTTACTCGCTGAAGAAGTCCATCGCCGACGCCGGCCTCGATATCGATGAAGGAACACTCTATCCGCTCCTCCGCCGTCTGGAATCCCAAGGCTGCCTGGACAGCACCTGGCGTGTCGAGGACGGCAGGCCGCGCCGCTACTACGTTCTGAATGCCAGCGGCCGCTCTGCGCTCAAGGCCATGGCCGCCGAATGGGAGCTGCTATCCAAAGCCATCGGGAGAATGCTGAAATGACCACCCACGATCAAGCCGCCGATCTGATCGAACGCTACCTGCACCAGGTCGGCGAGAACCTGCCTAACCGCCAGCGGGAAGATGTCTGCCGCGAACTGCGTACCCTGATTGAAGACAGTGTAAGGGATCGTACCGAAGCGGGTGATGTACGCGGCGCCACTCTGGCCGCCGACGTTCTGCATGGCTTCGGCCCGCCGGAGCAGGTGGCCGCCCGCTATGCCGGGGAACGCTACCTGATCGGACCGGGGCTCTATCCGTACTTCATAGTCATCTCGCAGGTGATCGTGATCGGTTTGGTGGCCCTTTTCGGAGTCTTTCTGGCCATCCACCTGTTCCGGGAATCCCCACGGATGTTCTCCAGCGAAATGTTCGAGATTCTGTGGGGTTGGAGCGGAAGCCTGGTGAAGTTCGTCTTTATCAACCTCGGCCTCCTGGTCGCTGTTCTGGCCGCCGTGGAGCGTCTACAGTCGGGCAAGCCGGATACGAGAGACGATTGGGACCCGCTGAAACTGCCGGAAGTGCCGAAACAGAAGGACCTGGACCGGATCTCCAACGGCTCGGTGGTCTTCGAGGGCTATCTGATTCTCGCGCTCTTCCTCCTGGTCAATTTCGCCACCGACTGGTTCGGCGTGATCTGGTTCCAGAAAGGCGAGCTTCGCAGCTCACACTTCACCGATTTCGGACTCTATCTGCCCCTCGTCATGCTGAACATCTGGTGGGGTCTGGCGATGGCCCTGAAAATCGCCCTGTTGCGCGTCGGCCGCTGGAACCGCGAACTCCGCTGGGCCGAATTCGCTCTGGGCCTGTTCGGCGCGTTCATTCTTTACCAAGTCATCGAGGGCAGTTCCGGGTATCTGCTGACGATGATCGCTAAGCTGATCCTGCTCGCCACGGGGATTGAAGCCGCGGTGCGTTTCTACCGGCTCTGCACGCGCTACGCGTACTGGTAACGGCTCAGCCGCCGAACGCGGAACGCGTTGCCGCAAGCGTCTTTTCCAGCGATTCCTTGGGCAAATCGCGGAGGATCGGCGTGATCAGCCAGCCGAGTCCCGTCGGAATGCCGCGCGTCAACGAGATCGCGTCGCACTCCACCCAAACACCGCCGTCGCGCTCCTGAAACCGCCAATAAGAGTTCAATCGCCACAGAAATCCGTGATCGTTGCCCGGCGGCATCTCATGTTCCTTGTCCGTGCCCGCATCTTCCAGCTCGGCGATCTTGCGGCTGTAGCTGCGGCTATGCACACGCTTGGAATCCAGCGGAAAATAGCGAACATCGTGCTCGGTGTTCAGCACCACCGTGAGTACCTTCTTCTTGAGCAGTTTCAGGTGTATCTGATAATCGTTGCCGTTTTTGGACCGTAGCTTGGAATCGATCACCTCCGGCTGATACACATTCTTGTGGTTGTCGTAGTTCTGCACCATCGACACCACTTTGTCGAGCGTCGCTCCGGGAAGGAACACCGCCCCAGTCCAGTCATGAATCAAGCCGCCTGTGACTTCGCGCACCCCGCCACGGGATTCAATCTCCACTTCCCCGCCCTTCACCTTACGCGCCCGCTCGGCGGAATCGTCACTCCATAGGAATTTACCGTTCTCCAGCCGCCGCGACAGTTCACCCTCCCGCTGGCGGATGTAGCTGTTAAATGCCGCAACTGTTTCCGGCTTCAGCTCCGCGGTTGTGGCCGAAGGTGCGCCGGCCAACCAAGCCGCCAAGAGCATCAGGATGGAATTGGTCACCCTTTTATGATGGCAGAATCGGGGCCGGATCAGCCGCCGGGCGTCACGCGATAGCCACGCGCCGCCACGCGCTTGCCGCCGGCGCGATAGTCTTCCTCGCCCTGGTCCGGAATGCCGTGGCCATCCACCCAGCGGTTGTAGAAATTGAACAACGCGCATACGGCGATGCCATCGTAGATGGCTTCATCGCTCCAGCCATGCGCGTGCAGCGCGGCGATGTCGGCTTCGCCGATGGCGTGCGCCTCCGTATTCAGCTTCTCGACAAAACCAAGCAGCGCCTTCTCGGCATCCCTCACCGGAGCCGTGCGATAGTCCGCCAGCACCGCATTCACCAGGCTTCTCTCTCCGAGCAGTTCGGCCGCACCGGCCGCGTGGCTGCCCGTTCAAAACGGACACTGGTTGAGCTTGGAGGTAAACGCGGCGATCAACTCGCGCCAGCCGGGCGACAGCGGCGAGGCCCCGCGCATCACCTCATGCGTGAACCGCTCCAGATGCACTGTCCACTCCGGCTTGTAGGCAAAAAGGTGCCAGATTGGCGAGCCCTCCGCCCCGCCTGACCGCCGTGCCATCTCCACCAGCTTGCCGAAGCCGCCGCCCGGATTCGGGTTGTTTTCCACTTCGCGCAGGAGCATTCCCTCATCTCCTGCGGCTCGGCGCCGCGAAGCCTTCCGGCTCTGGAACCGCCGCGCCGTCCTTGCGCGGAGACGATGCGCCGTAGTTCACCTTCGCCTTGGAGTCATGCATTACCGCCTGGCCGCCGCCCATCCAGGAGCTGAACGGGCCCTGCATCTGCACGTAATGACCGCGGTCGCGCAACGTAGCCAGCGTTTCCGCGGGGAGGCGATCCTCCAGCATCACATCGCAGCCGCTGAAATTCATCTTGGTGAAGCGGGGAGCCTCAAGCGCTCCCTGAAGGTTCATCTCGTGATCCACGACGTTGGAGATGAACTGCGCATGCGCCTGCGCCTGGTTCAACCCGCCCATAATCCCAAAGCCCACGTGCAACGAGCCTTTCTCCATGTAGCCGGGGATGATCGTGTGGAAAGGGCGCTTGCGCGGCTTGAGCTCATTCGGGTGGCCGTCCTCCAGCACGAACAAGCCTCCGCGGTTGTGCAGGTGGAAACCGAAGTCATCCACCACGACGCCGGAACCAAAACTCAAGTAAATACTCTGGATGAGGGAAACCACGTTGCCTTCCGCATCCACGACGCTCAAATATATTGTGTCTCCGGCAGTGGAGAACGGATTGCCCGCATCCGGTGCACAGCGCGCCGTATCCGCCTTGACCAGCGCCGCGCGCGTGGCCGCATACTTCTTCGATATCAGTTCCTCCACCGGGACCGGCGCAAAGCGCGGATCACCAACGAACTTCTTCAAGTCGGCATAAGCCAGCTTCTGCGCCTCAATCTTCAGGTGGAAGGCATCGGCGCTCAGCGGCCCCTTCTCTCTCAGCGGAAACTGCTCCATGATGTTCAGCATCGAAAGCGCCGCCAGTCCCTGCCCGTTCGGAGGCAGCTCATACACTTTCCATCCACGATAGGTGGTGTGGATCGGCTCCACCCACTCGCTCTGATATTCGGCAAGGTCCTCGGCGGAGAGCACTCCGCCCAGGCGCTTGAAGGTTCTCAGAATCGACTTCGCGATCGCGCCCTGATAGAAAGCCTTTGCGCCCTCTTTGGCGATCAGCTCCAGCGCCTTCGCCAATTGCGGGTTGCGGAAAACCTCGCCCAGTTTCGGCGCGTTTCCGTTTTTCAAATAGATGGTGCGGCCGTTTTCGTCGTCCCGCAGCTTACTCTCGGAGGATTCCCAGGTCTCCTGGATGATTTCCGTTACAGGGAACCCCTCACGCGCGAAGTGAATCGCCGGCTCGAAGTTCTCCGCCCAACCTAGCCGCCCGAATCGCTTGTGCAGCTTCTCCCATCCATCGACGCATCCGGGAACAGTCACCGAGTGAATGCCGTCCTGCGGCATCGAATAGTGACCTTTGTCATCCAGAACCTTGTTGGTAAGAGCCTGCGGAGACCACCCGCTGGCATTGATGCCCGAAAGCTTGCCCGTCTTGCCGTCGCGGTGGATCACGAACAGGTCACCGCCGATCCCGTTCATCATCGGCTCCACGACACCGAGCACGGCGTTGGCGGCAATCGCGGCATCCATCGCCGAACCGCCGCGTGCAAGAACCTGAGCGCCGGCCTGTGAGGCAAGCGTCTGACTGGTGGCGACAATGCCGCGCCGGCTGATAACCATCGAGCGGGCCTGCCAGCGCTGCTGAGCCGGGGCAGTGGGAGGGTGCATAAGAACCGCCAACGTAAGGAATGCAAGGTACCGGGCCATTGCGTTACCGAACCAGTATATAAGGAGACAGAATCAAATGATGTAGAATATGAACCAATGAGAAGTGAGTGGCTGTGGATTGGGGCCTTGGGCCTTTGCTTAAACGTTTTCGGCAGCGACGCCCCCGATTTCTTCGAGAAGAGAATCCGCCCACTGTTGGCCTCCTCTTGTCAGCCTTGCCACAACGCCAACGTCAAAACCGCCGGCCTTGATTTTTCCTCTGGCGAAGGCTTCCATCTTGGCGGCCAAAGCGGCGCGCTGGTGAATAAAACAGCACCGGAAGAATCCCTCCTTCTCAAAGTCACCAGTTTCGACGACCGTCTCAAGATGCCTCCGACGGGTAAACTCACTCCGCAGCAGCTCGCCGATCTTCAGGCGTGGGTCAAAGCCGGCGCCGTTTGGCCCGGGGTGGACGCCAGCGCGCTCCGCTCAACCAAGCAATCCTCTCCGCACGAATTCACCGAAGAGGAAAAGAGCTACTGGGCATTCCAGCCCGTACGCAAGCCGCAGCCGCCGGTGGTGAAGGACACCTCCTGGGCGCGCTCCGATATCGACCGCTTCATCCTCGCCAAGCTGGAGGAAAAAGGCCTGAAACCCGCACCGCAGGCCGATAAGCTGACCCTGCTGCGGCGCGCAACTTACGACCTGACCGGCCTCCCGCCAACTGAACAAGAGATCGCCAACTTCCTCGCCGACAATTCCGCCCAAGCGTTCGAGAAAGTGGTGGACCGCCTGCTCGCATCGCCGCGATACGGCGAGCGCTGGGGCCGCCATTGGCTGGACGTGGCGCGTTATGCCGACTCCACAGGCAATGACGAGGATCACCGCTATCCTTACGCCTGGCGCTACCGCGACTACGTGATTTCAGCCTTGAATGACGACCTTCCCTACGACCAGTTCGTGCGCGAGCAGATCGCCGGCGACCTCTTGCCCACCGACAGTCCAGACGGCGTCAATCGCCGCGGCATCGTCGCCACCGGTTTCCTCGCGCTCGGAGCAAAGGCGATCGCGCAGCAGGATAAGAAGAAGATGCTGTACGACGTTTACGACGAGCAGGTGGAAGTGGTCTCCAAGGCGATGATGGGCGTGACGCTGGCCTGCGCGCGCTGCCACGATCACAAGTTCGATCCACTGCTGACCAAGGACTACTATTCCATGCTCAGCATCTTCGCCAACACGCGCAGTTTCCGCGACCCGTCGCCCAACGTCGCCAAGCTGCTCTACCGCCCCATTGCTCCGCAGGATGTCTACGAGAAGTACCAGGCCCATCAGGCAAAGGTGAATGAGAACCGGTTCGCCATCGAGGATATCGTGGCGGCCGAAGCAGAGCGCTACACAGCTTCGCTGACCCCGCGGCTCGCAGACTACATGGTGGCCGCGCGGAAGGTGAACCGTGAGGGCGCCACGGTGGACGCCGGGCTTGCCGCTACAGGCCTGAACAAGGAGATCCTCACCAAGTGGGTCGAACTGCTGAAACCCACGCCCGGGGTGATCCAGACGCACCTGGAAGCCTGGCACAACGCCACCGATGAACAGGTTCCGGCGGTGGCCGCAAAATACCAGGCCGATTTCGACACCCAGTGGAAGGACTGGAACAAGACGATGCGGCAGTGGCGCAACCGCGCGCGGCGCATGATCAAGGAGATGAACATGCCGCCGCCGGAGCGGCCGAGATTCGACTTCACCAAGGACCGCTTCTTCCACGGCGTCACCATGGAAGATGGCGGGCCCTTCACGATCGGCAAGAAGGAAGAGGCGAAGATCTACTCCGCTGAAGCCAAGCTGAAACTGGAAGCCCTGCGCGCCCAGGAGAAGGAGTTCAAAAAGAACGCTCCGCCGGAGCCGGATATGGCCTGCTCGGTCGAGGAAGGCGATCCGGTGAAACAGCATGTCTTCATCCGCGGCGACTACAACAGCCTCGGCGAAGAAGTGGAGCGCGGCTTCCCTGCCCTGCTTTCGCGGCCCTCTGATCCAGTGCCCGGCAAGGGCAGCGGAAGGCTTGAGCTTGCCGAATGGCTGACCCGGAAAGAGAATCCGCTGACCGCGCGCGTAATGGTGAACCGCATCTGGCAAAAGCGCTTCGGCGAAGGTATCGTCAGGACTCCCGACAACCTTGGCAAAATGGGCGACCGTCCGACGCATCCGGAACTGCTGGACTGGCTGGCGGCCTCCTTCATGGATTCCGGCTGGTCGATGAAGGCGATGCACCGGACGCTGATGCTCTCAAGCGCTTATCAGATGGCTTCGCTGGCTTCCGAACAAGCCATGGCCGCGGATCCCGAGAACCGCCTCTTGTCACGGATGCCAAGAAGGCGCCTGGATATCGAAGAGATTCGCGACGGGCTGCTGGCCATCGATGGCACTTTGGATACCACGATGGGCGGCACGCTGCAATCCGGCCTCGGCACCGACGGCGAAAACAATCAGGGCCGGCTCAGCATCAATCCCGAGAAACACGCCCGGCGCACCGTCTACCTGCCTCTTCGCCGCGCCAATCTCCCCACCCTGCTCAACCTCTACGACTTCGGCGATGCCACCACCGTCACCGGACGACGTGCGGTCACCAACGTCGCGCCGCAGGCGCTATTCATGATGAACAGTGAATTCCTCACGGACCGCTCGCGCGGGCTGGCCGAACAGCTGCTGAAGCGAGAATACACCACGGACCGCGGCAAAGTGGAAGCTGCTTATCTGCGGGTACTGAACCGCCCGCCTTCCGCTTCAGAGGTGGACGGTGGAGTTATTTACATTTCTCGATACACGGAAAAGTTCGGCGCAGGTCCGGCCGACGCCTGGCAGAGCCTTTGCCGTGTGCTGATGGCTTCCAACGACTTTATCTACCTGGACTAACGCGATGGACTGGATGCAACGCAAATACTATGTGAAGCAGGAGCCGATGAGCCGGCGCGGCCTGCTGCGCGCTGCCGCCTGCGGCTTCGGCAGCATCGGCCTGGCAAGCCTGCTCGATGCGGCTGGCGTCAATACCGACCCTGCCAATCCGCTGGCCCCGCGCAAACCGCATTTCGAGCCGAAAGCCAAGCGAGTGATCTTCCTGTTCATGCACGGCGGGCCGTCGTCGGTGGACACCTTTGACCCGAAAGAGAGGCTCACGCGCGACCACGGCAAGCCGCTGCCCATCAAGCGCCCGCTCGCCTTCGCCGATGAGCCCGCCGGCCCGCTGATGAAGTCGCCTTGGGAATTCAAACAGAGCGGGCAAAGCGGCATTCCGGTAAGCGACCTGTTCCCGCATGTCCGCGAATGTGTCGATGACCTCTGCGTGATCCGCTCGATGGTTGGCGAGGGCGTCGATCACGGCGCCGCACTGCTACAAACCTTCACCGGTTCTTCCACCTTTGTGCGTCCCAGCATGGGTTCCTGGGTGGTTTACGGCCTCGGGACCGAGAACAAGGACCTGCCGGGCTATATCACCATCAAGCCGACACTCTCCCACGGGGGCGCTAAGAATTTCAGTTGCGCATTTCTCCCCGGAGCCTTCCAGGCCACGCCGATCGGCAACTCCGGCCTCAAAGCCAAGGACATTCAGGGCGAGCCGATTGAATACCTGCTGCGCAAAGGCTTTTCTCCGGAACAGCAGCGTTTCGAGCTCGACATGCTGCAGAACATCAACCGCCGGCATGCCGCTCTTCGCACCTCCGACCCCGAACTCGAAGCCCGCATCCAGGCTTTTGAGCTGGCTTTCCGCATGCAGTCAGAAGCCCCCGAAGCGTTCCGCGTCGAGGAGGAGTCCGAAGCCACCAAGAAACTCTACGGCCTGGACGATCCGGCGACCTATGAGTTCGGCTGGCAGTGCCTGCTGGCTCGAAGGTTGGCGGAACGCGACGTGCGGTGCATCCAGTGCACGCACTCCTACAAGTGGGATCAACACGCCCAGTTGTTCGTCAAGCACAATGAGAATGCCAAGGAAGTCGACAAGCCCATCGCCGGCTTGTTGAAGGATCTGAAGGCGCGCGGTCTGTGGAAAGACACGCTTGTCATCTGGGCCGGCGAGTTCGGACGAACCCCGGTCAGTCAGGGCTCAGACGGCCGCGATCACAATCCCTACGGCTACACCATCTGGATGGCCGGCGGAGGCGTGAAGCCTGGCTTCATCTATGGCGCCACCGACGAGATTGGCTACCACGCCGTCGAGGACCGCATGCACATCCACGATTTCCACGCCACTGTGCTCCACCTGATGGGCCTTGACCACGAGAAGCTGACCTTTCGCTACTCAGGCCGGGACTTCCGGCTGACCGACGTGGCCGGGGTGGTCGCCGGAAAGATCATCGCCTAGCCGGCCTGAACGCGTTCAAAAATATTCTTGACAAGCAGCTTGCCTTGGCGCATACTATTTTTGAACACGTTCAAACACATGCCCAGATCCAACCCTACCCCCAAATCCGAAGAGACCGCACGGAGAATCTCCGACGCTGCTCTTGAGCTTTTCCGCAAGGAAGGCTTTGACGGCGCCACCATGCGCGGCATTGCCAAAAAAGCCGGAGTCGCGACCGGGGCCGCCTACTACTACTATCCGTCCAAGGACGCTATCGTCACGGACTTCTACCGGCGCTCCTCGGCCAAAATGCAGGAGGAGATCGAAGAGGCTCTGGAAAACGTATCCGGCCTCGAAAACCGTCTCCGCACGTTGATTGAAGCCAAACTCACGCATTTCTCACCCACCCGCGGCGTATTGCGAGCCCTGCTCAGAAGCGGCTCCGATCCCAAGCACCCACTTTCCCCCTTCAGCGAAGAGACACGCGAGATTCGGGAGGCCGACATCGCCTGGTTCCAGCGGATCCTTGTGGACTGTGGCGTGCGGATTCCCCAGGACCTGGAGCCAGAGCTGCCCGCCGTACTGTGGTTTTTCCAGATGGGGATCATCTACTTCTGGGTGAACGACGAATCGCCCGGCCAGACAAGAACCTCTCAACTGCTCGCATTGTCGGCCAAGAGCATCGTAACCTTAATCCGGCTATCCGGGCTGCCGCGGATGAAGCCTCTTCGGAAGACCACGCTTCAACTGATCGGCATCGTAAAGGGGAACAAATGAGAATCGTGATGCTGGGCGGTACGGGCCAGCTGGGCGCTATCCTGACACGCCATTCTCGACGCAAGGGCGCGCAGGTCACCGTTTTCGGCCGCGAAGCATTCTCCTCACCGGAGCAGCTAGCCGGGGGACTGGAGCAAAGCGACGTCTGCATCAATCTGGCTGGCCGCAACGTGAATTGCCGCTACAACGAAGCTAACCGGAGGGCCATATACAATTCGCGCGTCGAGACCACGCGCTTGCTGAACCATGTGATCTCCTCCCTCAAACATCCACCCCGGGTTTGGCTCAACGCGAGCACCGCGACCATTTACCGCCATTCCCTGGACCGCGCCATGGACGAAAGCGGTGAACTGGGCGGCAACGAGCCAGGCGCGCCGGAATGCTGGAACTTCTCCATCGAAGTGGCCAAGGCGTGGGAAGAAGCCACTCATCCAACGCGAGGATTTCGTTAAGGTTCCAGAACCACGCGGCCCGTGATGCGGCCGCCGGACATCTCTTCCAAGACATGAGGCGCTTCCTCAAGCCGGCGTGTGGCAACGCGGCAGCGGACGGCGCCCTGGGCCGCAAGCTCCAGCAACTGCCGCAGTTCGGCGCGCGTGCCCACAGCGGAGGAGATGATCCTCAGTTCGCCGCCGACCAGCTTAATCGCGGAGATGGGGATAGGATCGGCGGGCATGCCGACGACAACCAGCGTGCCGCCTCGCCGCAGAGAAGAGATCGCGGATTGATATGCCGGAACGCTCCCCGCGCAAACCACCGCGAGATCCACGCGGGGGAGTTTGGCTCCGGCGGCGCTGTTGATCAGGCTGCCGGCGCCGCACTCGCGCGCCAACTCCAGCTTGTCGTCAGCGAGATCGACTGCAGTCACTTCGCAGCCGCGCGCCTTGGCCAGTTGGATCGCCAGATGCCCAAGTCCACCGGCGCCGAAGACGGCAACGGACTGGCCGGGACGGGGATCGGCCTGGTTCAGCGCCCGGAAGACAGTCAGCCCCGCACAAAACAGCGGCGCGGCATCAGCAAAGGAGAGCGCTGCCGGAATACGGATGACGTGGGAAGCCGGGGCCTTGACGAACTCCGCATAACCACCATCCACGGTGACCCCGGTGATCTGCTGACGCGCGCAGAGCGGCTCGCGTCCGCCCAGGCAGTACTCGCATTCGCCGCATGTGGAATACAGCCACGGCAGGCCGGCCCGGTCGCCTGGCTGGAATGATGTGACCCCTTCCCCGGCGGCTTCGACCACCCCCGCGATTTCATGTCCGGGGATGACCGGTAGGCGCGTGATTTTACGCAGCGCTTCCCAATCGCCTTCGGCAACGTGAAGGTCGGAGTGGCAGACGCCGCAGGCCCTCACACGAAGCAGCAGTTCACCAGGACCGGGTTGCGGACGCGGCATTTCTTCCATCCGCAGTGGCTGCTTCAAGGCATGGAGAACGGCGGCTTTCATAAGGACACAGCAGTTCCAGCCAACCGGGCCTGGACACTTGCGTGGCGGCGAGTATTTCAGGATACTACTATGCGGGGAGAAAATATGCCTAAGTACGTGATCGAACGAGACCTGCCCGGCGCAGGTGTGTTGCCGAAAGACAAGCTCCAGGCGATTGCGCAAAAGTCACGCAGCGTCCTGGAGAGCCTCGGCCCCCAGATTCAGTGGGTGCAGAGCTACCTGACTGACGACAAGATCTACTGCGTCTACATATCACCCAACGAGGAGATGATCCGCGAACATGCCAGCCGCGGCGGCTTTCCGGCTGGAAAAATCAGCGAAGTACGAGGCATGATCGACCCGACAACTGCCGAGTAAGCCTCGCTACCTCGCTCCCACGCTGATCCATGCTGTGTTCGAGGCAACGTCGTCGACCGTTACCATCACCGGGTACTCGCCGCTCCCAAGTTCGGGAATCTCGATATTCGCCTGAAGAACTCCCACCAGCCCCGGCGTCATGCCGAGAAAGTGTATCGTCGCGTCCCTGCCGCCCACCGTGGCTCGTGACGGCAAAGCAGCCTCCGCAAGAGGAAAGGCAAGTGAAGGAGTTCCACTTGCCAGGAAGCGGGTCAGCGGTCCTTGCCCGGTCATGTAGACCGTGATGACGGAGCCCGGCAGGGCGGGGTTTTCCGGCAGGTTCAACGTGAAGTCCTGATTTTGCGCGACGGCGCGGTTGCCCGAGTGAAAGAAAATTCCTGGCGCGGCTCGAGAAATGCGTATACGCGCCGCAGGTCTGGTTTGGGCGCCTATTCGCACCACCACGTTGGCATCCCCCTGCTCTACTCCAGTGGGAATTTGGATATTGATCTGTTCCGGACTGACAAAGAACAGCGGAGCGGGAATCAGGTTCACCGTGACGGAAACCTCGTTCATCACGATGGGGAGCGGAGTGGAGCTGGCGCGGACCACCAGCGTGGAGAAATCCTTCCCGAAGATGGAAGCAATGCTGCCGGGAGCAATCCGGTCCGGCAGAAAACTGGCGCCATTGGAAACAGCAGGAGGCTCGCCGGGCGGAGCCGGAGGAGTCACGCGGCAACGTTGGATTCCCGCAGTCATTCCGGCATCGCCATTGAATTCGTAGGCTCCGATGTCGATCGGGCCCACGCTGCGGCGCGTCGTTGCGCACGCGGTGTGGCTGTAATGACGGTCGGGCGTCAGCGCCACCCCGGGGATATCGGCAACTGCCACTCCGGCATCGATCGCCGCCGAGCCTTCGCGCAGCCGGAAGTCCAGCCGCGGAAGATCGAGGAATCCGGGGTCACCGGCGAAATTATGGGATGAGACAACGAAATTCCCCGGCGCGCCGGAGCCCGGTTGAAGCACCTGGCTTCCTGGGCCGTGAAACACGTTATTTCGGATCGTCACCGGAGTGTTTACCGCTGGCCCGAGGAGAACAAACGTGCCGGTTCGCGCACGATTCGAAAAAGTGTTGTTGAGGACGAACAGTTCCTGTGCGGTTCCCGCCACCGGCGCTTCTCGCTGATAGCTGACGATGGTCTTGTCGGAGGAAGCTTCTTCTTGCTGGAAGATGTTCCCAATCAGAAAAGCACGTCCACCCACAGGCAGGTCCACTTCCAGATCTCCGAACCCAACCTCATTGCTGATGCGATTGTAGATTAGAAAGGATTGCGAGGCGCGGCTGGAGACCATGTGTCCGCCCGTCGAAAAAGTGCAATAGTTCGCCTGAAACGTGAAGCGCGCATACTGGCCGACGCTCACCATAAAGGTGTTGCGGTTCCCAATCCGGTCAAAAATGGAATGTTCGATGATCACACTTAGGCCCGCACCATTTCCCGTGATGACGCCGGCGTCGTGATCGGTGAACCGGCAATCCCGAATGACCAGGCTGACGCCGTCCTCAACCCGGATCGCCGCGCCATTGTTCGTCGCCAGCCGGACGCCGGCGAAATCGATATTCTCAATGACGACGAACTGGGCCGAGGACCGGATGGTCCACATTGTGTCGCCGGCAGGCGTCATGACGCCATTGCGCACCGTCGCCGTCATGCGGGCTCGTGTACTTCCCGTGCCTCGAATCGTCAGCTGAGCCGTGCGGATCTCGCAAACTTGCCCTGAATACACGGCCGTCGAATCGATCTCGATCGTGTCGCCGGCCGCCGCTGCCGCGAACGCCGAGCAGGGCCCGGAGTGCAACTGGCCGGGTCCCACACGCAGCGTAGCCGCCTGGCCTAGCGCGGCGGCGGCCAGAACGAAGGTGCACAAACGTGGAGCCATCAGGAAGAGGGCTTGAAATAGAGGACCAAACCGGCGCCGATGGAGGCAAAAGCAAAGCCGACGTAAAGCATGGGGCTGGGCGCCGTTTTCGGCGGATGCAACGCCATCGAAACGATCACGTTCACGACGGGAGCACCGCCGAAGACCAGCGGCATGACATAAGTCGGCAGACCGCCGGCACGGAAGGCCAGGATGATGCAGACGGCCCCAATGGCGCCCAGCGCGCCCGCCGCCGTGGCCATCGTCGTGCCGCCGAAGTTGAAGTTATTCAGCTGGCCCTGAGAACCGAGCATGATCACCGGCACGAGAACGCCGATCAGGAAATAGGCGATCCCGACGCAGAGCAAAGCTCGCATGGGACTGGCCAGTTGCACCTGGCCCTTGTGCAAAGCGGGACCGTACATGCCCCAGAAAATAATCGCACCAAACACGTATCCAACCCAGGTCATAGGATGTGGTGTTCCTTTCGTGAATTCTTCAGTTTATCGGAAACGGGACTGTTGTTTGAAGCCGGCCCGGAAACCACGCCGCTCAGGAATGCCCGTTCAGCTTCCGGACCTTCTGCGCAATGATGATAGCGATTTCCAGAGCTTGTTCGTAGTTCAGCCGCGGGTCGACTTCCGAGCGGTAGGCCCGGGCCAGGTCGGCTTCGGCCAGCCCGCGTGCGCCTCCCGTGCATTCGGTCACGTCCTCGCCGGTCAGCTCGAAATGCACGCCCCCCAGGTAGGAGCCAAGTGAGGTATGTATGTCGAAAGCCTTCTCCAACTCCTCCTTGATGTCGTTGAAGTCCCGCGTCTTGATTCCCGCCGAAGTTGTCCGCGTGTTTCCGTGCATGGGGTCGCAGCACCACAACACGGTCTTCCCGGAAGAACGCACCGTCTCGATCAGCGCCGGCAGTCTCTCCTCAATCCGGTCATTACCCATCCTATGGATCAGCGTGAGGCGGCCGGGTTCACCCGCAGGGTGCAGCATGTCGAGCAGGCGAAACAGCCTGTCCCGCTCCATCGTCGGGCCGACCTTGATTCCTACCGGATTCGCGATGCCGCGGAAGTATTCCACATGGGCCCCTTCCGGGTCCGAAGTTCGCATCCCCAGCCAGGGGAAATGCGTGGACAAGTTGTACCAGCCGTCGCGATGCGGCACGCGGTGAGTCTGCGCCTGCTCGGAGTAGAGGTGCAGCGCTTCATGACTGGAGTAGAAGTCCACCCATTCAATGGCCCCGGCACGCACACCGATCACGTTCTCCATGAACCGCAGCGATTCTCCGATGCCCTCTACCATCCGCTGATATTCGGCTGCCAGCGGCGAGTGCCGGACGAAATCGAGGTTCCAATACTCGGGGTGATGCAGATCCGCAAACCCGCCGCGCACCAGCGACCGTATGAAATTCAGCGTCAGGGCCGCCCGCTCATATCCCCGTAGCATCAGCTGCGGATCCGGAACGCGAGCCTCGCGGGTGAACGCGGATCGGTTTATATTATCCCCGCGGTAGCTCGGTAGCGAGACGCCCTCACGAGTTTCCGAATCGTCCGAGCGCGGTTTGGCGTACTGACCGGCAAAACGCCCAACCCGGATCACAGGCTTCTTACACCCCTGGATCAGAACTAGACTCATCTGGAGCAGGATTTTGAGCTTGTTCGTGATGGAAGAGGGATTGCAGTCCTCGAACCGCTCGGCGCAGTCCCCCCCCTGCAGCAAAAACCGCTGGCCAAGGGCTGCCGCGCCCAGCTGCTCCTTTAGCGACGCCACCTCCCACGAGGTCACCAGGGGCGGCAGTTGAGACAACTGCGTCACCACCGCTTGGACCTCTTCACTGGAGGGGTAGCTAGGCTGTTGCAGTGCGGGTTTGGACTGCCAGGACCCCGGAGTCCATAGACTACTGTCAGAGAGCACGGAGGTTCTCAGGGTAACATAGCCGGCACTGCTCAGCGCGGATTGAGGATCTCTCCCCAGGTGATTTGAAAAGCCTCCAGATCGCCCCCGAACGCCGAGCCCGCGCGCACGTAGACGCGCATCTGCGGCTCCAGAAGCTTCGCGTCCACTTCCCTTCCCCCGGTCGAGTACACGGTGTCCGGCCGCAACTGAAACGAGAGGTTTCCGCTGTACCTTGTCTTCAGCACCAGCCGCGAGTCTTCATGAGAAACCACCACCCCCGCGAATGTGAGATTGCCCCGCTGGTACAGATTGTCGAGAAAACTGAACCGTGATCGGTTCGGGAGCAGCAGCCGCGGAAAGCGAAAAGCCGCATCGGGGGGCCGCACATAAACGGTGACCGCCATGCATTGCGATTCGCCGCGGCGCAGATCGGCGATCACCTCCAGCGTGTCGCCGGGACGCACGCCAACATGGCTGATGCGATGAGACTGCCGTGTGATGAACGTTTCGGGAATGATGCGGCAGTAGTGTATCCGCCGGTCCAGATCGCGGATCTTGAAGTCGCCGGTGCCGGAGATCACCGTCCATTCCAGCAGTTCGCCCTGAAGTATGCGGACGGGGGGAGCGCCGTCCTGTGGCAGCAGGGCGGCCGAAAGGGCGAAAATTGTGAAGAGCAGCTTCGCCACGGTCCTGTAACCCCTTTCGGAACTAACTACAGTATACCGGCGCAAGCCAATCGGCACCAGGATGCTACAATGAAAAACTTTGCAGACCGTTACCAGGGACAGTTTATTGACAAGCGCAAGCCAGAATCTGGAGCGCGCCGGTGAGTGGTTTCTGCACTCGGGAATTCAGGAACCCGGCGGAGGTGTGGCGCGTTACCACTTGGTGGCCGAGGGCCGCAACCTGCCGGTGTCGACCGAGATCACCGGTTATGCCGCCAGCACCTATGCCTATCTCTACCTGTCCACCGGGGACATCGTGTACCGGCAGGCGGGAGAGCGCACCGCGGATTTCCTGCTGCGAGAGGCATGGAACGCCCAGCTTCAAACGTTTCCTTTCGAATGTTCCGCAGGCTCCCCTGGCTATTTCTTCGACTGCGGAATCATCATCCGCGGACTTCTCGCGGTTGGGCGCATTACCGGGCGCCAGGACTATGCTGAAGCCGCCGCGTTGTGCGGTGAGTCGATGGCTCGGGACTTCCTGACGCCGGATGCGATCCATCCCATTATTTCCCTCCCTGACCGCAGGCCGCGCCCGTACGAAAAGAGATGGTCGCGTGAACCCGGCTGTTTCCAACTGAAGTCGGCGCTCGCGTGGAGGGATTTGGCGCAGGTAACCGGCAACCAGCGCTTTCAGGAATACTGGCAGCAGGCGCTCGGCATCGCGCTCCGGCAGCATGATCATTTCCTGCCGGGAACCGAACAAATGGGGGCGGTGATGGACCGCCTGCACGCCTACTGCTATTTTCTGGAGGCGCTGTTGGCCGAAACCCACCGCCGGGAGTGCCGCGAGGCGCTGCTAACGGGGATTGGCCGGGTTTCGCGTTATCTGCGCGAGATTCGGACGAGGTTCGTGCGGAGCGATGTCTGCGCCCAACTGCTGCGGGTCAGGCTCCATGCGGACGCTCTCGGCATGGTGCCGATTGACCGCGCGGAAGCCAAAGAGGAAGCATCGGCGCTGCCGGGATTCCAGTATGAAGAGGGCGGGAAAAGGCTGGAGGGGGGATACAGCTTCGGACGGCGCCCCGATGGGCTGCTGCCATTTGCCAATCCAGTGTCGACAGGCTTCTGCCTCCAGGCGCGGGAGCAATGGCGGCTGCACCAGGCGGGCGAGTTCCAGCCGCGGCTGGAATCCTTGATCTGAGTTTGCCGGATTCTAAGCGGACAATCCAACTCGCCTTTGCCAGCGGCTCCGAGGATCTGGTTCCCACACTGCTGGAGAAAATGCGGCAGATCCGCCCCGATCTGGAACTGTGGGTCGTGTCGGAGTTCCGCGTCGACACGGCGAAGTGGATCCCCTACCCGATGGGGCGCAGCTGGCGTCAGAATCTCGCCATGCTCAGGTGGTCGCTGCGCGATACTCACGTCGCGCTGGCGGGACTGATCCTTCAACCCAGAATGCCGTATTGGCCGATGCGCTGGGTGGCGCTGGTCATCGGAGGCCTGCGCACTATTTATTTCAATGAGAACCTGGACCACTTCATGCTGCACCCGCGCTCGGCGGGCACTATCGTCCGCCACCTGTTGTGGCGCGCCAGGAATATTCTACGCTGGGAACTGCGGCCAGGCGGCACGGTTTATACCCTGCTTTGGAGACTGTGGCACCCACGGGCATTCGCCCGCCCACTGCTGCTCGGCACAGCGCGGTTGGCCGGCCGCCTTGCGGCATGGCAAAAGGCGATGCACTCCGCGCACCCTCTCACCGAGCCGCGACCGTCAGGGAGCGGTCCTCCCTTGCAGGGTATCTCGGTCGTCGTACCTTCCCGCAATGGTCGAAGCTTGCTTGCCGAACTCTTGCCCGGACTCTCTCGCGAGTTGAGCCGCTACAACGCGGAAGTGATTGTGGTCGACAACGGATCAGACGACGGCAGCGCCGAACTCCTCGCGCGAGACTATCCGGCCGTCCTCGTCGTGCGGCATGACCAGCCCCTCAGCTTTGCGCGAGCCATTAACGCGGGCGTCACCGCCAGCAGCTATTCCCATCTGCTGATGCTGAACAACGACATGCTCGTGGAGCCGGGCTTCTTCCCTGCTTTGCTGGAAGCCTTCCGCCGCGTGCCTGACCTATTCTGCGCCACCGCGCAGATCCTCTTCCCCGAAGGTCAGCGCCGGCAGGAAACGGGGAAAGCGGTGATGCCGACCGAATGCGGCAAGAAGGAATTCCCTGTCCGCTGCGATGAACCCGTCGAGGGAGAAGACCACACCTATGTTCTTTACGGTAGCGGAGGCTGTTCGCTCTTCGATGCGGCCAAGCTGAAGCGGCTGGGCGGACTGGATGAGATTTATGAGCCCGCCTATGTCGAGGATCTCGACCTCGGTTTTCGCGGCTGGCAGCAAGGCTGGCCCACCGTATTCGTGGCAGGGGCACGGGTGGTGCATAAGCACCGCGCAACAACCTCGCGCTATTACACCGAGCTGGAACTGGCGCGCGTTCTCGAAATCAACTACCTGCGCTTTCTGGCGCGCACCGTGCAATCAGCCGGCCTCTTCGCCAGGATGTGGCGTCATGCGATCGAGCGGCTCAACCTGAGAGCCGCAGAAATGCAACCCGATCCGGCTGCCGTGGCCGCTCTACGCCAGGCATGGCAGGCTCCGTTATGGCGTGGGCAGCCGGTAAGGTCCCGCATGCCCGAAGAGCAGATCCTGGCAATTGGCAGCGGGGAAGTGACTGTCTTCCCTGGCCGCGGCAACACCGGAAAACCTGTGGTGCTGTTAGCGAGCCCGTATCTGCCCTATCCGCTCTCCCATGGTGGAGCCGTGCGCATGTACAACCTGATGCGGGAGGCGGCCCGCGATTGTGACCAGATCTTGGTGGCATTCACGGATGAAGCCAAGCGCCCCGCTCAAGAGCTGCTTTCCCTCTGCTCCGAGATCGTTCTCGTCAAACGCCGCGGCAGTCATCTGCGGCCACTAACCGCGAGGCCAGACGTCGTGGAAGAATTCTCCTCATCGGCATTCGCGGCGGCGCTTCAGTTGATGGTGAAAAAGTGGCATCCGCAGATCGCGCAACTCGAGTTCACGCAAATGGCGCAGTACGCCGAAGCCTGCCGCCCGGCGCGCACCGTGCTCGTCGAGCATGACGTCACACTCGACCTGTACGCCCAACTCTTGCGCCAAGGCGGCGACTGGGAAACCAGGCAGCAATACGAAAGATGGGAGCGCTTCGAGCGAAACGCGTGGAAGCAAGTGGATGCTGTCGTCACCATGTCAGAGAAAGACAGCCGCATGGTCGACGCTGCCCACGTCGTCTGCCTGGAAAACGGCGTCGACCTTGACAGATTCCAGCCGTCGGATACCGAGCCCGAGCCCGCCAGGCTCCTGTTCATCGGCTCCTTTGCTCATCTGCCCAACATGCTCGCCGTCGACTGGTTCCTCCGCGAGGCATGGCCCCACCTGGAAGGCAAACTCCACATCATCGCAGGCACCCGCCACGATTACTACCTCGAACGATACCGCGAGCACGTGCAGTGGAATCTCGATGTTCAAGGCCTGGAACTGGAAGGATTCGTACCCGACCCCAGAGAAGCCTACCGAAGGGCCAGCGTGGTGATCGCCCCCCTGATCGCCTCTGCCGGTACCAACATCAAGATCATGGAAGCCATGGCAATGGGTAAAGCCGTGGTGAGCACCCCGGCAGGAATCAACGGACTGGACGACCTGCGCGACGGCGTGGACGTGGCAGTGGCCGGAACAGGCGCGGAGATGGCCGACAGGATCCGCGCGCTCGTGGCCGATCCCGATAAGCGCCGCGGCATGGAACAGCAAGCCCGCCGCACGGTGGAGCGCCGCTACGGCTGGTCAGCCATCGGGGCACGCCAAAAGGCTTTCTACGAAAGCCTGCGCCCGAGAACCGCGTAATCCAGGTTGGCAAAGAACGCCTCCCGGAATTCCTCCGGCAGTGTAGATAGCGAAGACATCGATTCCAGCGCCGGAGAAAACCGCTGTGTCTCCAGATGCCCAAAACCAGACTCCTCAAAATAGAACGCAAGCAGCGCCGGCGGGATGGGCCGCGTGTGAGTTGGATCGAGATAGAAGTGCGTAGCGAAGATGGCCAGACATTCCGGGTTCGGAGTTTCGATAATCAGCCACCCCCCGCGCCTCAGCTTCGCGTGAGCGAGCCGGATCAACTCCGGTAGCCGGTTCGGAGGCAGATGCTCGACAACCTGCGCGCAGAATACGGCGTCCAGTGACTGATCCGCCAGCGAACCCAGGTAGGCGAACATGTCCGCCTGCTCAGCCTCCAGACCCTTGGACCGGCACAAGGCCACCAGTTCCGAACTGAGCTCCACGCCGCGCGCCGGGATATTGTGTTCGCGGAGCAATTCCAGGAACTCGCCGCGGCCACACCCCAAGTCCAGCACTTCGCCGCAGCCCTTCAGCTTGTCGAGATAGCGCGTCTGGCCCGATTTGACGTACTCCTCCGTGCCGCGGAATTTCTCCGCGAACTTCAGCGAATCGAACTCCGGAACAACCGGGGGGGCGGCCGCAGGACCTTCCGCGGGCGAAGCCACGTGCAACAGAGCCGCACGTTGCCGCACAAGACGAAGTTCGTTATGAATGATCGATTCGTATTCCAGCCGGATCCGCTCCAGATCCTCCCACACCCGCTTCTGAATATCGATATTAGAGCGCTCTAGTGCGGCCGCGAAATCGGAGTGCTGCGCGCGCAACAGATCACGATAGCTCGACTCCATCAGCGTCGCGCGATGCTGCGCCGCCGTTTGCAGATCCGCAACCGACCGCAGAAACTGTGTTTCGTTCGCCGCCAGCTTCTGCTCCCACTCCGACCGCCAATGCACCCAATGCGAGCGCAAGTCGCGCATTTCGACGGCGTCCGCCGCCACTCTCGCCAGCAGGCGGTTGTTCTCCTCCAGTGCCGCGAGCACGGCCTCCAGCGAAGAAAGTATCGCGCGGTTGAACTCGACCTGTTCCCGCACGTGCCAGTTCAGCGCCCGCGAAACAAGCCGCTTGACCCCCTGAATCAGCTTGTTCACCGGTCCGCCGGGCCGCGGATTCACAATGCCGATCGAGGCCACCTTGGCATGCGCGCGGTCCCGCGCGTGAAGTATCGGTAGCAGGTCGGGAAGCTTCACGCCCCCGGGCGCCGATGCCGGGTGCCGCGCCCCGACACGCTCCCGGATGTCGGCCAGAAGCGCCGTGAGTTCGGCCAGCCGCGGATCCTGCCCGTTCTCAGCGCTTGCCATGCTTGCGGCTCCAGTTGGCCGTGATCTTGGAATACAATCCCCCGCGCGGGGAAAACTCCCCGGTCACCGATGCCCGGACAGGGCGGCATGCTTTCACCACATCGGCAAGGAAGCGGTTTACGATATTCTCCTGGAAGATGCCGAGGTTGCGGTATTCCAGCAGGTACATCTTCAGCGACTTCAGTTCCAGGCACAGCTTGTCCGGCGTGTAGGTAAGCGTCAGCGTACCGTGATCGGGCAGCCCAGTCCGCGGGCACACCGACGTGAACTCAGGAAACGTGACGGTGATCTCGTAGCCGGGATACTGATTCTCCCAGGTTTCGATCGCCGGCAGTTCCTGATATTCGCCCGCGCGGGCGTGCTCGTCGGTGTATTCTTTCTTCTTCTTCATGGCTTAGGAACAGTGAGTGCGCGGGCAAGCAATTCCAGAAACAGTCCGACGTCGGTAATGACCCCTACCGCCTGCCCGGTACCGCGGTCACTCACCTTGGTCGCAACGGCGGGGTTGATATCGACGCAGACGATTTTCACCCAACTCGGAAGCATGTTGCCGACGGCGATCGAGTGCAGCATCGAGCCGAGGCAGAGCACAAGACCGGCGCCGGAAAGATGTTCCGCGTAGGCATCCTGGGCCTGGTTCATGTCGGTGATGGTTTCCGGCAAAGGGCCGTCGTCGCGCAGGCTGCCGGCAAGAATGTAGGGCACGCCGGCACGTACACACTCATACATGATGCCGCGCGTCAGCACACCGGATTCCACCGCCTGGCGGATGCCGCCGGCATGATAGATGGCATTGATCGCGCGCATGTGGTTGCGGTGGCCGTGCTCCTGCTGGCGTCCGTCGGAAAGACGAATCCCGAGAGAAGTCCCCAGCAACGCCGCTTCCATGTCGTGAACGCCCAGCGCGTTGCCCGTCAGCAGCGCGTGCACGAAGCCGGAGCGTATCAACTGCGCCAGAAAAGGCACTCCGCCGGTGTGCACCACAACCGGCCCCGCCACCACGATGACCTTCTGGCCCTGCTCCACCGTGTGGCGCACAAGCGCCGCGGTCTGCCGGACGGCCGTCTCCACCTGGCGCTCCGAGCTGATGCCGTTGCTCATGAACGCGAATGACAGCCGGTCGCGCTCCTTTGCTTCCGGAATCACCCGGATGCCTTTCATGCCCACAACCACCTGGTCGCCCGCCCGCAGATCGCGCAGGCGCCGGCAGAAGGCACGGCCCTCCTTCACGACGATCATTGCGTCCATCCGTTGGCTGCCAACCTCGAGCCAAGCGCCCTTCAGCCTCACCAGCGTCCGGTGATTCGTGGTGGAGTAGAAATCCTCCGGCGCGCAGCATTCGCGCTCCACCGGAGCCAGTTCCGCGTCGGACTTGTCCACCGGCGAGCAACCGAGACCCAGCAGCTGGGTCATCATTTTCTCCAGCATCGGCTCCGACGGCGCTTCGATGCGCAGCCGCAGACGCGATGGCTCGGAGTTTGTGCGCCCGATGTGGAAGTGCTCCACCTCGAACCGTCCCTGAAACTCCACCACCGTGTCGAATATCTGCTCCATAATGTGCGAGTCGATGAGGTGGCCTTCGGCCTCCACGTGGTCGCTTACCGGGAGCGTGGTCTTACTTTCAGGCATGGGATGACACTCCAGGATATCGCGGCCTTGGGTGTCAGGGCGCGGTTATTTCTTGAAGAGATTATCGAATGCGGCGCGTGCGTCGGCCGGTGACCGCGGCGCAGATGCCGCCGGGCCGGGATTGGCCGCCGAGGTTGCCTCGCGTGCCACCGTCACGCGCGGAGAGAACAACTCACAATCGTTATGTTCGTCCTTCGCCGCGATTCGCTCTGGGATCGGCTTCAAGCACTGAAACCGCGTCGATGGCTCGAAATGCGCGCACTGCTTGCAACAGTGCAACGCTGCGTTGCACTTGTGACATGTCGTCGGGAAATCCCCCGCCGGCAGCATCGTGGAGCAGTTGTAGCAGCGCGCCGCCACTACGGTTTGCACCATCCGTGGCAGCCGCGGGCCGGTTATGTCGAGGGGAGGCCGTGGACCCTGCTGCCGGGGACGGTCATCTCTGTCGCGAAATGATCCGTCGCGTGGAGAGTCCTGGTAGCCGCGTTGTTTGTATTTGCGATCGCCGTCCATGGCGAATCAAACTCCTTGAGGAGAAATCGGACCCGGCGTAGCCTCATTCTGCCGCCGATAGGCACTCGACCGGGGTCACGGACCAAAGGAAAGATCGATGTCGGGGGAATCGAAACCGGACCTATTCCGGTAGCGGATCCTTCCCTTTCTACTTATCACGGATCGGGTCAGGAATCCAGTAAAAAATGCAAACTGGTTTGGAAACTCCCGTCCCTGGTTCTCATTGTACCAGAGATTCGGGCTCATCCCGTAGCCGGTACTGCCAGCTCAGGAAGAACTAGCCCACCGCATCGGGGAGCCGCACGGCCGGGTCAGCGGATCGTCGAAATGATTGGCGCTGACACGCACTGCGTAACCCAGCCGCCCGGTCTGATCGGGAACAAAATCCCGCGCGAACACGTGGTTGCTGTCCCCCTGTTCCACAACAGGCAGCGAAAACACGGTCGTGTTTTCCAGGTGACCATCCACACTCACGCGGCCGATGACTGCTTCTACGCGAACATCCTCCGGCTTCAAGCCGGCCAAGTCCATTACAACCCGTAGCGGAATCGCCTGCCCGCTAACCGCAGGATGGGAGAGCTTCGGGCCGATCTCAACAAAACGGATACGATCCCAGACGCTACGAACCTGTTGGATCCAGCTTGCCTTGCTCCGGACAGTCCGGAAATCTTCCTTCTGCGTTGTCTGCCACGCTTCATGCGCGGGCCGGTAGAGCTGGGAGTTGTATTCGGCCACCATCCGGTTGCAGTTGAACGCAGGGCTGACGCACATCAGCGACTGCTTCACCCTCCGCATCCAATCTTCGGGAACGCCGCGATCGCGGTTGCCGTAGTACATGGGCACGATTTCGTTTTCCAGCAGCGAGTAAATCGAGCTGGCGTGGAACTCATCCTGGTCTTCCGAATACGGCTCGCGGTCCCCAATCGCCCATCCCCCACTGTACTCATACGCTTCATCGAACCAGCCGTCGAGGATCGAGAGATTGAGCACCCCGTTGATGGCCGCCTTCATCCCGCTGGTCCCGCAGGCTTCTTCCCCGCGCCGCGGGTTGTTCAGCCACAAATCGACTCCGCGGACCAGCTCACGGCCCACCTCAATCGAGTAGTCTTCCACAAAAACCAGCCGCCGGCTGATTTCCGGATCCCGCGACAAATTGTAGATTTCCCGGATGAACGTCTTTCCCGGGTGATCCTTCGGATGCGCCTTTCCGGCGATAACCACTTGCACGGGCATCTCGGGATTGTTGAGAATCCGCTTCAGCCGCGCGACATCGCGGAACAATAGCGTGGCCCGCTTATACGTGGCAAAACGCCGTGAAAAACCGACCGTGAACGTGTCCGGGTCCAAAACGTCGGCCACCCGCCGCAACTCCGCCGCCGAGGCTTTCCGCCGAACCGCGGCCGCATGCACCCGGGATCGCACGAACTGGATCAGCCGGCGCTTGCTTCGCCGCAGCGCCTCCCAGAGCTCGGCATCCGGAATGTCCTGAATCTGCTCCCATGTCTTCGGATCAATATAGCGCTCCAGCCAGTCCGGCTGAAGGTATTGATCATAGAGAGCCGCGAAATCGCCGTTCAGCCAGGTGGGCAGGTGAACCCCGTTGGTGATCGAGGTGATCGGCACCTCCCATGTAGGCAACCCGGCCCAATGCTCCTGGAACAGCTCCTGGGAAACCAGCCGGTGCAAACGGCTCACCGCGTTCCGGTAGGACGAGGTGTGGATCGCGGCCACGGCCATCGAAAACCTTTCGCTCGGCTCGGACTGGCTCCGCCGCCCCAGCGCAAGGAAGGAATCGAACGGGATGTTCGCCTTCCGGCAATAGTCGTGAAAGTAGTCGTAGACCAGACTGGGCTCGAACAAGTCGAAGCCGGCCGGTACGGCAGTGTGCGTCGTGAAGACGTTATTCGCGCGCGAGGCGTCCAGCGCTTCCTCGAAGCTGAGATTATGCTCCTGCATCAGCAGCCGGATACGCTCCACCGACAGAAAGGCCGAGTGGCCTTCGTTCATGTGGTAAACAGTGGGATCCTGACCGAGAGCCTTCAGCGCGCGCAATCCCCCGATTCCCAGCACGATCTCCTGCCGGATGCGCGTATAATTATCGCCGCCATAAAGCTGCGAAGTGATGTCCCGGTCTTCGGCGCGCTCATTCTCGGCAATATTGGTGTCCAGAAGATACAGCGGCACGCAGCCGATCATCATCTCCCAGACCTTGATATGAACCGGTCCGGATGGCAGATCGACACTGACCTTCAGATCGCCGCCTTGCGGGTTGCGAACCTGCTTCAGGGGAAGCGTGTAAAAATCGTTCACCGGGTTGCGTTCCTGCTGCCAGCCATCGGGATTCAGCAGCTGCCGGAAGTAGCCCTGCTGGTACAGCAGCCCGACACCAACCAGCGGCAGTCCCCGATCGCTGGCTGCCTTCAGATGATCACCGGCGAGGATCCCGAGACCGCCGGAATAGGTCGGCATGCAGTCCACCAGGCCAAACTCCATGCAGAAATACGCGATCAGTCCTTCCTTGCGGGCATGTTTGTAGCGGTCCCGATACGCGTCGATACGCTCGCAGGCGCGCCTGTAAAGCGCCAGATAGCGCGGGTCCCCGGCTGCCTTCTCCAAAGATGCCTGCGGCAATTGGCTGAGCATCAACACCGGGTTATGTCCGGAACTCTGCCATAGGCCCGGATCCAGCCGCCGGAACAGCGCACGGATCGTGTGATCCCAACTCCAAAGCAGATTGTAGGCAAGCTCGGTCAAACGGCTGAGGGGCTGGGGGATCGCCGGCCGGACCAGGAATTCTTCAAGCGGCTGAACTTGGAAACGCATTTTGACTTTGAGTATTGCTGGCGCGGACGCAGCCAGTTCTTAAGATAGCAGACGCGACGCCGTGGATGCGAGCTAGAATGAAGGGCGATGAAGCTTAGCGCGCAGGAAGAGTATGGTTTGCGGTGCCTGCTGCATCTTGCGCGAAGCCCGGCCGCCGGCTCCTTGACCATCGCCGAGATCAGCCGCGCCGAAGGTCTATCCGTCCCCAACGTGGCCAAGCTGATGCGCCTGCTCCGCATGGGCGGCCTTGTGAAAAGTGTTCGCGGGCAGGCCGGCGGCTATCGACTTGCACGGCCTTCCCAGGAGATCATGGTCGGAGACGTGATCGAACTGCTCGGCGGCCAGCTGTTCGGCCCGGAATTCTGCGATCGCCACACAGGATTGCAGGCCACGTGTTCCCATGCTGTAGACTGCTCGCTCCGCGTTCTCTGGACTACAATCCAGGAAGCGCTGGATCAAGTGCTGGCGAAAGTAACACTCAAAGACCTGCTTTGCAGCGAGCAGCAGATGCAGGAGTTTCTCACTGGCCCTGCTGCCCCGGCGCGGATCCCGCCTGTAGGCCCATCCACGATCTAAACAGGCACTGCCCTCCGTCCCCATAGCCCACATCGCAATCGCCTCGGCCCTGGTGACCATGGAAACCCATGCCGCCGCTGCCGAAGAGATCGAAGCTTACTTAAGCAGCGGCGACAAGGAATACGAACTCGTGGCGCGCCAGTGGCTGAATCGCTACCGCCAGCTAGAAACTCAGGCGCAACGATAGCTGCGTCTGCCGCCCGGTGCCCAGGCCCACGGCCCGCTCCAGCGTCCGGTTCAGCAGACCAAAAGCCCCGCCCGCCGTCGCCGCGCCGAACGCCTCACCCGGCTGAATCTGATTCGCTTGCATGCCCAGCGAATTCGCCAGCATTGACGATGGGTTCGCAAAGTTCGCGCGGTTCAGCAGGTTGTAAATCTCCGCGCGGAACTCCAGGTTCACCCTCTCCCGCACCGGAAACTTCTTTTGCAGCGTCAGGTCAAACTGCGCCATCCCAGGCCCATGCAGCGCGTTGCGCGCCAGGTTCCCGTAGCTTCCAGGCATCGGCATCGCCAGGGCGGCCGGATTCAGAAACACTCGCTTGTCCTCCGCGCGCAGGTACGGATTCACCCCGGCAACCAGGTCAGGACGCCGCACGTTCCGCGAAGCCCCGCCTCCGGGAGTATTGATCACCGCCGTCGTCACTGGAACGCCATTCACCACAACCGGCCGGTTGGAAAAAGCGCCCGTCCGCTTGTCCCGGTATACAACGTCATTACGCTGCAGCAGCACTTCCACCGGCAGCCCGGTCCGCGCATTCCAGGTACCGCCGATCTGCCAATCACCCAATAACGTATTCCACAACGGCGTATCGTTGCCGAACCGCTTCCCTGCCCCGAACGGAATCTCATATAGGCTGTTCAGATTCATGCTGTGCCGCACGTCGAAATTATTGTCGCCGCGCTCGGCCCGGAAATCAAAAGGATTCTGCGCCGTCCGTGCCTCATTCGACCCCGCGCTGGTCCCGATACTATGCGCCCACGTCCACTGCCCGCCCAGTGTTAACCCCTTGCTCATGCGGCGGCTGAATGAGGTTTGCAGCGCGTTGTAGCTGTCGTTGCCGCCGCTGGTCTTGTAATCCACTTCCGCGAAGCGGTTTCCGAACTGCCGCGTGATCACTGCATCCCCGCCAACCGGATTCGTATCCACGCCCGTGATCAGGTTCGCCACGCTGCGCAGGAACAGGTTCCGCCCCTGACTGCCGACATAAGCCACCGTGAGAATCGAACCGCCCGGCAGCTGCTGCTGCACCGACGCCGTGTAGGTGAGAATCCGCTCCGGAACCCGGTATCCCGGCGCATACGCCCGCGGCTGGAACCGCAGATTCGCATTGGCCGGGTTATAGCCCGCGATGACCGCCGCCGGAATCACCGGGAATACGGTACCCGGCGCCAGGGTCGTCACCACGCGATCGCTTTCAATCGGCTGGATCAGATCTTCCGTCTGCCCCGGTCCGTAATAATAGCCGGCTCCCGCGCGGAACACCGTCGAATGGTTGAACCGCTCCGGCGCCCAGCTGAACGCCAGCCGCGGCCCGAAATTGCGCAGTGAACTCTCATAAAATGGCGAATCGGCCGGCTTGATCGTGCCCCGCACCGTATCCATCTGCACGTTCAGATTCCGCGCTTCCGACAGCACCGAAAAATATTCCCAGCGGAACCCGTAGTTCATCGTCAAACTCGGCCGCAGCTTCCATTCATCCTGCGCGTAGCCGATATAGTAGGTCTGCCGCGCCACCCGCTCGCCGGTTGCTCCGGTGTGGAACGGACTCGGGGCGCTCAAATCCCCGGTGAACTGAATCTGCAACGGCCTGTTGGCAAGAAAATCATCCAGGTTCGAGAAGCTGTAGGTCGTGCCTCCCAGCCGGTCCGTGTACATCCGGATCGGCCGTATCTCTCCTCCGAACTTGAAGTTGTGTGAACCACGGATCCAGCTGAGGCTGTTCAAGATCGAAACCGTGTAATTCGTGTAAGGCTGCGCGCGCCCGTTGAAGGCGCTCGAGGAGCGGATCAGTCCGCCCGCGGTCGCCAGTCCCGCCGACGAACCCTGCCCGCCGATGCCCGGTAGCGCTACCGAGCCCGCAAGATTCACCGACACCGCGCCCATATCCACGCCCGGAATGGATGGGGCCACTCCAAAGGAACGCGTCTTATATGCGTTCAACCCGACCTTCGTCTCATTGAGGATCGTCGGCGAAAGAATCTGCTGCAGGCCCACCATCGCGTTCTGCGGCACCGCCGTGAAGCGCTGCCCATTGCCCGTCACTCCGAGCGGTTCAAACGATTCACCCTGATCGCGGAAGTACCGCGCCGAGAGATTGTACTTCTCGCTCAGCCTGCAATCCAGCCGCATCGATGCGTAGAACTCATTCACGGTCGCGCTTCGATTCAGGAATGCCAGATCCAGGTTCGGATCGGCCGTCGCCTCCAAACCCTTCGGATACGCGTTCAACAACGGCGCAATGGAAGGCACGGCCCGCGCGCGGGCGGAAGCCGAAGGCACCGCCTCCACCAAATTGATCCCCGCGCGTTGCCGCAGCGCCTCCACAGCCGTAAAGAAGAATATCTTGTCCCTCCGGACCGGCCCGCCCAGCGATCCGCCAAACTGGTTCAGCCGCAGCGCCGAAGCTTCTCCGCGGTCAAAGAAATTCCGCGCGTCAAACGCCGAGTTCCGCACATACTCAAACAGCGCTCCGTGAAACTCATTAGACCCGGACTTAGTAACAACGCTGATTTGGCCGCCAGAGCCCGTCCCGAACTCCGCCGGATAATTGTTCGATTCCACGCGGAACTCCTGGATATTCTCCAGGCTCGATTGCAGCCGGAAGGAAGAGGAGCTCTCCCCGTTCAGATTCCCCGGCGATGCATCGATGATTGCAGAAGCCTCAATCCCGTCATAGCGGATCACGTTCTGCTGATTGGCGCGCCCGCTGAACCGTATGTTGTCGTAGCTGCCGCCTCCGGTCGTCAGCGCTCCCGGCGCCATCAGGTATAGCTGCGATACCTGCCGCCCGTTCAACGGAAGCGAAGCCAGTTCGCGCTGGCCCACATTCACGCCCATCCGCGCCGAAGAAGTATCGATCACCACCAACTCGCCGCCCGAGACCGTCACCTCCTGCGTCACCGAGGCCGGTTGCAGGATCAGGTTTAAAGTCCGCTGCTGGCCCGCGGCCAGCTGAACGCCGGTGTATTCGTTGGGCCCCAGATCGGGAGCGCGGCCGGTCACTCGATAAGGCGCGGCTGCAAGGTTGGTCACAATGTACTGACCCTGCTCATCGGCATGCACCGACCGGGCCGTACCCGTCCGTTCATTTTTCACGGTAATCGAGGCGCCGGGAATCACCGCCCCGGAGGCATCCGTCACCGTGCCACTGAGCGTCGCGTCACCCGTCTGGGCTTGGAGAACCCCAAGCCAGACGCAAAACAGAGCAATCAGACAATGTCTTCGATTCATTCGCCCCATTTTCCAACCCGGCCTGTTACAGCTTGATAACTTTTTCGATAATTGTTCGTTGCCGCCTCCTCCTGCCGGCCACCCCACGTAGAATAAAAACTTGACCAAGCGAATCTTCGCAAAACTCCTATTCGCCGTACTTGGCGTACTGGTTGTAGCCCTCGCCTCCGCCGATTTCATGGTCTCCAGAGTCGCCGCGAACAGCTACCGCGACACCCTTCGCCAGGACTTGGCTGAAAAGGCCCGCCTCCTCGCCCTCACTCACGGCGGAGCCGCTGGTCTAAACCAGGAGCAGTGGCGTAAGTTCGGCGAAGCTGCCGGCGGCAGGTTCACTCTCGTCGCCCGCAGCGGACGAGTCCTAGCCGACTCCGAAGCCCCCGCAACTGAAATGGAAAACCACGGCGGCAGACCCGAAATCCAGGCCGCCCTTCAAGGCCGCGAAGGCTTCGCCACCCGCCGCAGCCCGACCATCGGCACTGAGTACATGTACGTCGCCGTGCCCGTCGCCGAAGGCGCCCTGCGGCTTGCCGTCCCTATGCCCGAAGTGCGGGGACACGTCAATGCCATCCGCCGCCAGATCCTTGCCGCTACCCTTTTCGCTTTCCTGCCTGCCCTCACTCTGGCCGGGTTGCTCGCCCGCAGCGTTTCTTCCAGAATGGGCGAGATCATCGAATACGCCGGACGCCTCGCCGCCGGCGACTTCCGCGCACGCCTCCAATGGAAGGGCAAAAGTGAACTTGGCGTGTTGAGCGGCAAGCTCAACGAAACGGCCCGCGCGCTGGAAAGCGCCGTCGACAAGCTCGCCGAAGAGCAGCGCGAAATGGAAAGGCTCGAGCGTGTCCGCCGCGACTTCGTCATCAACGTCTCCCACGAGCTCCGCACCCCGCTCGCCTCCATCCAGGGCTACACCGAAACTCTCCAGGAAGGCGCTCTTAAGGATGAGGAAAACAACCTCCGTTTCCTCAACATCATCCGCCAGAATGCCGAACGTCTGGGCCGCCTCATCGCCGACCTGATGACCATTTCCAGCCTCGAGCTCAAAACCCAGCGCCTCCAGCCCGCCGCCTATCCCGTCAACAGCCTTCTCAGCGACTGCATCGATTCCATGATCCCGATGGCCGAAAAAAAGCGTATCTCGCTCACACTCGAACCAGCACCCGGCGGCGCCGAAGTCTTTTGCGATGCCGAAGCTCTTCATCAGATTCTGGTCAACCTGATCGACAACGCCGTCAAGTACACCCCGGAAGGCGGCGCCATCGTCGTCACCGGCGCAGCGCGCCCCGACGGCCATCAGGAAGAAGTCGAAATCACTGTCCGCGATACAGGCATCGGCGTTCCCGCCGAAGATCAGCCCCGCCTATTCGAGCGCTTTTACCGCGTCGACAAAGCCAGGTCCCGCGAACTCGGCGGCACAGGACTTGGACTCGCCATCGTCAAACACCTCGTCAAGGCCCAGGGCGGCGAAGTCGGCCTCCGCAGCGAACTGGGCAAAGGCTCCACTTTCTATTTCACCCTCCCCGTCCACGACTTAGGCATCGACGACCACCGCGAAGTTCAGTGACCGTTAACCGTCCTGTCATTGTTTTGCAACAGTCCCTGCGTTATCGTGAAGTCAGAGCCGCGACCATCAGGGAGCGGTTGGCCACCCCATGAAGAAGATTGTTCTCATCGAGGACGATGCCGACCTGTTCGCGCTCCTCAAATACAACCTCGAAAAGGAAGGCTTCCAGCTCACTGGAGCACAGACCGGTAAAGGCGCCATAGACCTCTGCCTCCGCGAACGCCCGGACCTCATCCTGCTCGACATCATGCTCCCCGATTCCGACGGCCTCGACATCTGCCGCGGCATCCGCAACCATCCCGAGCTTACCCACACACCCGTTATTTTCCTCACCGCCCGCGCTTCGGAGACAGACCGCATCGTCGGCCTCGAACTCGGCGCCAACGACTACGTCGTCAAACCATTCTTCATCCGCGAGCTGATCGCCCGCATCAAGATCCAGTTCCGCGGCGGCGGCGCACCCGCCAAAGTCCTCAAGTGCGGCGCCCTCGAACTTGACCGCAACCGCTGCCGCGTCACCCGCGAAGGCAAAGCCCTCTCCCTCACCGCAACCGAGTTTCGTCTCCTCGAATTCCTCATGAGCCGGCCCGGCGTTGTCTTCACCCGCGAGCAACTGCTCGACGCCGCCTGGGGGCAGGACCGCAACGTCACCGACCGCACCGTCGACGTCTACATCCTCCGCCTTCGCCAGAAAGTCGAACCCGACCCCGCCAACCCCAGCCTCATCCGCAGCCTCCGCGGCTTCGGCTACAGTTTTCACGATCCCACCGCCGAACAGACCTCGGAAACCGAAACCGCCTCCTCACACCACCGGGCGCTTTAGCCGGACAAACAATCTTCCTCGCAGGACTGTCGGCCGCCTTTGATGGCGGTGAGGAAGTGGACCTCACTCGTTGGAGAGACTTTTTCAAGCAGGCCGAGGGGGGAGATTTCGCCGTCGACGGCGACGGAGATGTTGGGGCGGAGGCGGTCGTCTTCAGTGAGGCGGGCGGCGAGGCCGGGGTGGAGTTGGTCAAGCGCGGCGATGAGGTCGCGGATGGTTGCTCCAGAAGCTTCGATTTTCGAGAGGCCGCCGGTGAGATCTTGCAGGAGCGTGGGGATGAAGACGACGGCCACTTTAACCGATCAGGGCTTGCGCCAGACGGCTTCCATGACGGCGGGAGGATTCATGGGAAGGCGGCGCATGCGGACGCCGGCGGCGCGGTAGATGGCGTTGGCGATGGCGGCGGGCGGCGGGACGATGTTGGCTTCGCCGACGCCGCGGACTCCGAACGGATGAGCGGGGTTGGGGACCTCGACGATGTGTGTGTCGATCATCGGCAGGTCGAGCGAAGTGGGCATGCGGTAGTCGAGCAGCGAGGAGTTTTGCATGACGCCGTCGGCTGACATGTAGTACTCCTCGTTGAGCGCCCAACCGATGCCTTGCACGCTGCCGCCCTGCATCTGACCTTCGACGTAGCTGGGGTGGATGGCGCGCCCGGCGTCCTGGAAGCTGGTGAAGCGGAGTATTGTTGTCTTGCCGGTGTCGGGATCGACTTCGACGTCGGTGATGACGCCGGAGAAGGAGCCGCCGACGCCGCGCGGGTTGATGGCGGCGCGGCCGACGACGGGGCCTCCGGTTTCACCGAGCTTGGCGGCGAGTTCGGCGAAGGTAGCCGATTTTCCATTGCAGGAGTAGACGCCGCGCGAGTGCTTGACTTTGTCGGCTGTTGTTTCCCAGAGCGCGGCGGCGCGCTCCTTGATCTGGCGGACGACGTCCTGCGCGGCATCGTGAGCGGCCCAGCCGGTGGCGAAGGTGGTGCGGCTGCCGCCGGTGACGGCGGTAAAGCCGATGGAGTCGGTGTCGACAACAGAAGGCAGTACGGATTCGGCGGGGAGGCCGAGGACTTCGGCGGCCTGCATGGCGATGGAGGTGCGGGTGCCGCCGATGTCGGTGGAGCCCTCGACAAGATTCACGGTGCCGTCGGCGTTGACGGCGATGTTGACCGAAGAGGGCAAGCCGACGTTGAACCAGAAACCGACGGCGACGCCGCGGCCGCGGTTGGGGCCTTCCAGCGGCGCTTTGTAGTGCGGGTGGTTCTTCATCGCCTCCAGCACTTCGACGCAGCCGATCTTGCGGTACTTGGGACCGTCGGCGCGGCGCGTGCCTTCCTTGGCGGCGTTGCGCAGCCGAAGTTCGATGGGATCGATGCCGAGCGTCTCGGCCAGCTCATCGACGACGCTTTCGGTGGCGAAAGCGGCGTTGCTTGCGCCGGGAGCGCGATAGGCGGCGGTGGAGGGCTTGTTGACGCAGACGTCGTAGCCGTCGATAGTGATGTGGTCGATGTCATAGGCGGCAAAGACGCACATGGCGCCGGGGCCGACCATGGAGCCGGGATAGGCTCCGGCTTCATAAGCTAGCGTGGCCTGGGCGGCGGTGAAGCGGCCGTCCTTGGTGGCGCCGATCTTCACTTTGATCGAGGAGCCCGGTGTGGGACCGGTGGCTTCGAGCACGGCCTGGCGCGGCATCACGATCTTGACGGGGCGGCCGGATTTCTTCGACAGCAGCGCGGCGACGGGTTCAAGATAAACGGGGATCTTGCCGCCAAAGCCGCCGCCAATTTCCATGGGCGTGACCTTGACCTGCGAGACGGGCAGGTCAAGCACGCAGGCGGTGACGTCGCGCACGACGAAGGAGCCTTGTGTGGAGCACCAGACCAGCACGCGGCCATCGTTGTTCCACAGCGCCGTGGCATTGTGGGGTTCGATGTAGCCCTGGTGGACGGTGGCGGTGGAGAATTCGCGCTCGATGATCTTGTCGGCCAGCTGGAAGCCGTCCTCAACGGCGCCCTTGACGTGGCGGAAATGTTCGGCGACGTTGCCCGGCTTGTCGGTGGCTTCGCCGAGCTCCTTCATGCGGAGGTCATCGTGGAGGATGGGAGCGCCATCCTTCATCGCATCGGGCGCGGTGAGTACGCAGGGGAGCGGCTCGTATTCGACTTCGATCAGGGAGGCGGCCTCCTCGGCGATGTGGACGTTGGTGGCGGCGACGGCGGCGACGGCGTGACCCTTGTAGAGGACCTTGCCGCTTGCGAGCATGTTGCCGCGGACATAGCTGAGCGGAGTGTCGCCTTCGCCGAGGTCGACGATGCGGTCGGGGGTAACGGGGAAGTCGGCGGCGGTAATGACGGCCTTGACGCCGGGGAAGGCTTCGGCTTTGGAGGTGTCGATGCGCTTGATGCGCGCGTGGGCGTGCGGGGAGCGGAGGACGAAGCCGTGGATGAGGCCGGCGAGTTGAATGTCGGCGCCATACAGCGCGCGGCCGGTGACTTTGTCGGCGCCGTCGTGGCGGACGGGTCGCGTGCCGACAACTTGAAACTGAGAACTCATGCGTTCACCTCCGTGGCGCATTGCTTCACGGCGCGGACGATCTTGTCGTAGCCGGTGCAGCGGCAAAGATTGTTGGCGAGCCACAAGCGGATGCGCTCTTCGCTGGGGTTTGGTTCGGCGTCGAGCAAGGCTTTTGCGGCGACGAGGAACCCGGGGGTGCAGACGCCGCACTGAAGGGCGGCGTTTTCAAGAAACGCCTGCTGGAGCGGGTGAAGCTTGTGGCCCTCGGCGATGCCTTCAATGGTGGTGATCTTGCGGCCTTGCGCCTCGACACCGAGGACGAGGCAGGAGGTGACGATGCGGTCATCGAGCACGACGGTGCAAGCGCCGCAGTTGCCGTCGTTGCAGCCTTCCTTGGTGCCGGTAAGGCCGAGGATGTCGCGGAGGCATTCGAGCAGAGACTGGCGGGGTTCGCATAGGAACTCGACGGGTTCGTTGTTGATGGTGGCCTGTACGTGAACTTTCTTGTGCATGTTATTTGGCCTCCTGGGCCCGCTGGATGGCTTGCTTGAGGGCTCGCGCGGTGAGGACGGCGCAGAGGTGCCGGCGGTATTCGGCGGTGCCGCGCATGTCGGTGATGGGAGATGCGGCTGCTTTGGCCAGTTCGGCGGCGGTTTGGATGCAGGCGTCGTTGACGGGCTTGCCGGCCAGGGAGTCGCCGGCCTGTTTCGCGTAGAGCGGCGTGGGGGCGACGGCGCCGAGCGCGATGCGCACCGACTGGAAGTTGCCGTTGTTGAGTTCGACCGAGACGCCGGCGCCGGCGACAGCGATGTCCATTTCATTGCGCGGGATGAAGCGGAGGTAGGCGGCGCCGGAGTGGGGTTTCGGCGGCGGCAGGTGTAGCGAGACGAGAAGCTCGCCTTGCTTGAGGACGGTTTTCCCGGGCGCGGTGCAGAACTCTTCCACCGGAACAGTGCGTTCGCCTGAGGGGCCGGCGATGCGGCAGATTGCGCCAAGCGCGATGAGCAATGGGACGGCGTCTGCGCTGGGGGCAGCGTTGCACAGGTTGCCTCCGATGGAGGCGCGGCCCTGTATTTGCGTGCCCCCAATGAGCGAGGCGACATCGGACAAGGCGGGATAGCCGCGGGCGATGTCGCGGTGGTTGTAGATGCGGTAGCAGGGAACGGCGGCGCCGAGCCTGAGGCCGGAAGCATCGAGAACGAGCTGATTGAGCTCGGCGATGTTCTTGATGTCAATGACGAGATCGGTCTGCTTGCGGCCGGCTCGCATTTGAACAAGCAAGTCGGTGCCGCCGGCGAGCAGCAGGGCTTGCGAGTTCTCCCGCAGGAGTTTCAGGGCTTCAGAGAGAGAGGATGGGGCGGAGTAATCAAACCATTTCACGGTGAAGGGCTCTTTTCGATTTCACTATCCAGAGTACAACGGTTGATCCGGGAAGACGTTCAAAGGGGAGCGGCTTCACGGCTTGCTCAAGGGATAGGGAGATCGCGGAGAACGCGGCAAGAAGGGTGCCGAGGAGAAGCCGGTCACGAGTGGATTATAACGCTGGTATCAACGCTCGCGCGAGACTCTCCGGAACTGCCAGACGGACGGCCGCCCCGTGTGCATGCCTGCCACGATCTTGCCGTCCCGGTCCCAGCCCACCCAATGCACATCCCCGTCGGTCTCTACGGGAATCCTGCCGATCTCCCCCGTCGCCGGATCGATGATGCACGCCTCCCAGTACCAGATCCTGGGAGAAGCGCCCGCGACGGCAATCCGGCCATCCGGCCCCACCGCATTCGGCGCCAGCGGCAGCATGGTCAGCCGGTAATCTCCCTTGAGCGGAATCTCCTGTTCACGCCCGCTGGCGGCGTCGACGCGAAACAGGTGAAACCGTTCCTGCTGGTTGGACTGAATCACAATTTCCCGGCTGCGGGGATCAGACGCCACAAAGTCGCCCGCGCGGATCTTCCGCGGCTCGCCGCCGGTGGCCGGGACGGCCCAGACTGTTCTTTCCGAGACGTAATACAGCGTCGCGCCGTCGCTGGAAACGGCTAGGCTCTGGATTGAATTCGCGCCCAAGGTGCTCAGGGGAAGCCTGCGCAGAATCCGCCCGCCAGCCACCGTCGCGATGGCGACGGCGCGCCTGTCCGGCGGGCCCATCAGGAAAGCTACATCCCGTTGCCCGGCCAGCGCCGCAGGATACGACGTTTCCTCAGTGCTATCCACGAATGGTTGCGGGCTGCCCGACCTGCCCGCCAGGATCAGCCGCTGCCGGTCTCCCAGCGGATATGGCATGAGCACGCGGCCGTCCGGGACCGGGATCGCGAAGGCTCTGCCCGTGATTTCCGGCGAGGTTGCGATCCGCTCGGTGGCCCCGCCGGAGGCGGAGAAGCGCAGCACCTCCACCGGCATCTGGAACTGATCAACATACAGACTGCCGTTAGGGCCCGCGTCCATCCCGATCACTTCGCTCTGCAGCGTGATGCCGGTGGGCAGGGGCTCTCCGCCGCTGCGGGCGATGGCGACCACGCGCGAAATCTTGCCGGCGGTCAGCACGTTGTATACGAGTTCCCCATCGGTGGAAATCGCGAATAGGCTCGATGCGCTTCTGGCAAGCAGGCGGGAACGGCCCGTTTCCAGGTTTATGGCAAACAGGCCGTCCTGCCCGGCCGCGCTCCCCGGCTCTGTCGGCCGGCCGAAGTAAACTGCTTCCCTGCCGTCGGGGAATGCGCGGACCAGTCCGATGGGCGCCAGCGTTTGCGGAATCTGCGCCGGTAGCGGTGCAAGACGGCCGCTGGACGGGTAAAAGCGGTGGACCTGCCAGTGCCTGTCCGCATTGATCCGGATCACCAACAGGCTGCCATCCGGGAGCGCCTCCGGTCCCATGGCTCTCTCCAGCACAAGCCGCTCTTCCCCGCCCAGCGCCGGAATGCTGTACACTCCTTGCGGGCCGTCGGTCATACGGTCAAAGTAGAGCCGGGTCCCGTCGGCCGACCAGGTCACTCCCTGAATCGGGGCCAGTCCCTTCTTGTGCGTGAGCAGTGTCCAGTTTCCCGACTCCGGCTTCATCACCGCCAACTGCGAGGTCCGGTCCACAAAGGTCACGAAGGCCAGGGTGCTGCGGTCCGGAGACAGGCGCGGAGCCATGGCGGACGGCGGCCCTCCGAGCATCGAGCCCTCCCAGACCGCGGGAGCCGCGGGCAGCCAGAGAAGCTTGCCTCCCAGTGCGCCGGCTCCAATGAGAACCACGGCGGCCAGCGCCGCCAAGGCCGGTCTTCGCCATGGCGGTGGGACGTCGGCCGGAGCGGCTGCTCCCTCTTGCTGCGGCTGCCAGAGCGCACGCAATGCGAACGCCAGGTCGCTGGCCGACTGGAAGCGCCGGCCCGGGTCCTTTTCCAGGCAGCGGGCTACAATCCGGCGTAACGCCACGGGCACCGCCGCCGGCAGTTCCGGCGGCTCGTCGTTCGCAATGGCCGCCATGCTCTCGGCCGCGGTCGGGCGGCGGAAGGCCCGCTGGCCCGAGAGAAGCTCGTGTAGAACCACGCCAAAGCTGAAAATGTCGGAGCGGAAATCTGCGGCAGAGCCGCGGACCTGCTCCGGGGACATGTAGCCGGCGGTTCCTAGGACCACGCCCGGCTCGGTCGCGTGCGCCGTCATCGTCGGATCATCCGGCTGGGACGAGTCGATCCTTGCCAGACCGAAATCGAGGATCTTGGCGTGGCCGTCACGCGTGGTCATGATGTTGGCGGGTTTCAGGTCCCGATGGGTGATTCCGGCCGCGTGCGCGGCCGCAAGCCCTTCGGCCACTTGCGCCGCGATATCCACAGCGGACCGCATGCGCAGGCCGGAGCCCGTGATGGGTGAGCCCTCAACCAGCTCCGTGATGAACCAGTTTTCGCCCACGTCATACAGGGAAACAATGTTGGGGTGCTTGAGCGCGGCCACCGCGCGCGCCTCCTGCTCGAAGCGGGCGCGCCGCCGTTCATCGCCCGCCACCTCCTCCGGCAGAATCTTCAACGCCACCTCACGTTTCAGGCGGGTGTCGCGGGCGCGGTAGACTTCGCCCATGCCCCCCGCTCCGAGCGGGGCGATGATTTCATACGGGCCGAAACGGGTTCCGGCGGGCAAGGGCATGTTTCTGCTGATTATACAGCCCGCCTGCCGGGAGCACAGGCGGGTTCGGGGCGGCTGGCTAACTCAGCAACTCGACGTGGTCTCCCGAGCGGATCTTGCCCTCGACCAACACCGCCCCGTAGATACCGGCCTTGCCCTCGTGCAGCCGGGCAAGCAGCCGCATGATGTCGGGGTTGGCCTTCCCTGTCTCCGGATCCAGCGTGATCATCTTGCACCTTGCGTCTCGATCCACCACTCTGATCTCCACCTTGGCGCCGATCCGGAGTGTCCGGCCAACAAAGCCATCCTCTTCAAAGCCCGTCTGGGATGCAAGCTCGATATAGACATTCGCTCGAAAACACCTCTTGTCTAGTTCAGCGCCAACCTCCGACCCAAGTTGCCGCACAGTCTGCATGGAGAACAGCGAGATCGGGCGGCAATCGGTCATCGCCCGATGGGAACATAGCAAAGTCACCTCCGGCGCATCACTCATGCGCCCGCTCAGAACGCGGATCAACCGGGGATCGTCAATAGCCAGCGTTTCCCCTGCCGGCGTGCGGACATCCACCATCATCTCGGCGGAATCTGCGTATAACGGGGTGAGTCCGGAAACGATGGCCTCGGCCTCCGCAAAATTGGTTGGTTTCGCCATCGGCTCGGGATGCCGATAGACCGGCTGGTACAAGAGCATTTCCTCCTCCTCTCGACCGGTCAGAAAGGGAAAACCTTTCGGTGAGCTGGAGCTGCGAAATGCGTAGAGGCGGTCCCCATAGACACCAGCGAACCCGACGAAGGCCTCCATCAATTCTTCGCCACGCATGCTCTTGACCGGATACCGCCATAGACTTTCTACCTTGCCAACGATTCCCATTCAAATCTCCTTCCGTCTGCATCGTTGAGTAGTTCTCCCGCAAGAGTTTCAGGGCTTCCGACAGCGAGGATGGGGCGGAGTTATCACAACGGCTCCTCAGGGAAGGCGCTCAAAGGGCAGCGGCTTGACGGCCTGTTCGACCGGGAGGTGCATGGTGGTGATCTTGCCTGTTTCATCAAGCGAGAAGCGGACAAGGCCGAGGCGCGGGGCGGTGAAGGTGTCGTAGTGGAAGTGGCGGAGGCGGGCGGTGAGCGAGGGGAAGACGATATCGAGTTCGCCGGAGGAGTTCTGGACGCGTATCGTTCCGTAGGCGGGGTGATGGTAGCTGCCGGCATAGGCGGCGGCGTCGAGAGAGGGCTTGGTGCCGGGTGTCGGTTTGGGACGGTTGTCGGCGGCGGGTGGTTGCGGGGCGGGGTCTCGCCGCTCCCGTGGTTTGATGCCGAGCATCCGGTTGGCGAGCGCGCGGGTGGCGATGTCCGGTAGCGGGGATGAGCCGTTGTTGAGGACGACGATGCCGATCTTTTGATCCGGGAAGAGCGCGACGTTGGCGGTGAACCCGGTGATGGCTCCGCCGTGGCCGATGCGGAGGCGGCCTTCGTAGTAGCTGACGTTCCAACCGAGAGCATAGGTGGCGGTGCCGGGTCCGGCGCTGATCACGGGCTGGCGCAGCTGGCGCATTTGCGCTTCCGAGATCACTTGGCGGCCGCCAACCTTGCCGCCGTCGAGATAGAAGCGCAGGTAGCGGAGCATGTCATCGACATTGGAGTTGACGAAGCCGTTCGGCCCGACGCCGAACTCCTGGTAGTCATAGAACGGAACAACCGTGGGCTTACCGTTCTGGAGTTCGTGGGGGCGGGCGAAATCGGCCGCCTTTTGAGAATCCTTTACGGTGACGGTGGAGGCGGTCATTTCCAGTGGCCGGAAGACGCGTGTGCGGACGAGGTCTTCAAAGGAGGAGTTGTTGACGCGGGCGCCAATGAAGCCGGCGGTGACATACATGAGGTTGTTGTACTGGTAGGCTTCGCGGAAGGAAAGAGAGGGAGGAAGATACTGGAGGCGCCGGACGAGCTCCTCCATGGGAAACTTGACGAGGAAGCGCATGGAGTCATAACGGGGCAGGCCGCTGCGGTGCGTGAGCATGTCGCGGAGCGTGATGAGTTCGGTGGCGTGCGGGTCGTAAAGGCGGAACCAGGGCAGGTACTCGCGGACGGGCTTGTCCCAGTCAAGCTTGCCTTCATCGACGAGCGTGGCGAGCGCGGCGGAGGTGAAGGACTTGGTGACCGAGCCAATGGCGAACAGAGTTTGCGGAGTGACTTTGTCGGGAGCATTGACGGCTCGCACACCGTAGCCTTTGGCGAGGACCACCTTGCCATCCTGAATGACGCCGGCGGCGGCGCCGGGCACGTTGAGGCGGGCCATGGTTTCGGCCATGAACTGGTCGAAGCCGTCGAGTGACTGAGCCAGCGCGGAGAACGCGGCAAGGAAGGTAATGAGGAGGATGCGTGTCACGGGAGGATTATAGCGCGGCTCCCCGACGGCAAGAGGAAACTGTTGTAGTGTAACCGTACCGGTGAACAGACAAGTCCACGCTAGGCCGGGCATATAATGGAGTGAAGTTTTCATGAGAAGCTTCGCTCCATGGATGGCTCTCGCCGTTGCGTTGGCGCAGGCGCCGCCGGATGCTCATCACCCGAAGCCGCGCGCCGAGGGGCATGAGCGGCAAGCCGCGGCGGCGTTCACCGAAACGGTCTTTCCGTCCGAAGGCGCGGGACCAGTGAAGCCGGTCCCGCGGAAGAACTTCATCGATGAGTTCCTCTTTTCGAAGATGGAACGCGACAAGGTTCCGCATGCGCCGCTGGCCAGCGATGAGCAGTTTTTCCGGCGGGTGCACATCGATTTGACGGGTCGTATCCCGGATCACGAGAAGCTGCGGAAGTTTGTAGCATCCGCGGAGCCGGACAAGCGGGAGAAGGTCATTGAGGAACTGCTGAAGACCCCCGCGCTCAAAGCGAAATGGACCTACTGGTTCATGGACCTGTCCAAGACAGCGGCGAACCGGGTGGGGCAGGGCGGGAAGAACATCTACTATAGCTGGGTCTACGACAACTTCCACCTGAATCGCCCGTACAACGAGATGGTGAAAGACCTGCTCACGGCGAGCGCGGTGAGCAACTGGAACACGGGGCCGTCGAGTTACGTGGCGCGGTGGGTGGTGATCGGGCTGGCGTGCGAGGACGAGGTTCACGAGGATACCTCCGACGAGCTGGCGATTCAGTCGGTGAAGCATTTTCTCGGTGTAGACCTGAGCTGCGTAAGCTGCCATGACGGGAAGAACCACCTGGAGAAGATCAACCTGTGGCTGGCCGGGAGGAAGCGGGAGGAACTGTGGAAGACGGCGGCGTTTTTTGGCCGCACGCGCGTGCTGCGGCGGACCGAGGTCGCGGTGACGCGGGACGAGTACTCCGTGGATGACGAAGGACCGGGCTACGATGCCGGAGCCCGGACGGTGGTCCGCGTGCCGCGCAAGAGCAACGGGATGCTGGATCCCGTCTTCCTGTTCACGGGCGCCAAGGCGGATCCAACAAGACCACTCAGGCCGCAGTATGCGGAGATGCTGACCACGCATCCGCAGTTCGCGCGGACAGCGGTGAACCTGTTCTGGAGCGAGTTTTTCGGCGTGGGGATCCTGGAGCCGGTACTGGATTTCGACCTGGCGCGGCAGGACGCATCAAAGCCGCTGCCGGCGGGCTGGCAACTGCAGCCGGCGCATCCGGAGCTTTTGGATGCGCTGGCCGAGGATTTCCGCAAGAACAATCACGATGTGCGGCGGCTGTTCCGGTTGATTACGAATTCCAGCGCCTATCAGCTGAGTTCGAGGTTCCCGGCGCAGTGGAAGGAAAGCTACGCGCCGTACTTCGCGCGGAAGTTCGTGAGGAGGCTGAAGGCGGAAGAGATTCACGACTCCTTTGTGCAGGCCACGAACCTGCACAACGAGATTCCGATCCGGGGTACGGATACCATCGTGCGATACGCGACCGAGACGCGGTCGCCGGAGGATTTCAAGTATCCGCGCGCACCAGGGCTTAAGGACGCAAACTTTTTTCTCGAGTCGTTCGGGCAGACCAACCGCGAGTATTCGGAAAGGAACAATGAAGGCGACATCACGCAGGCGATCCTGCTGATGAACTCGCCGTTTATTCTGCAACGGGTGAAGGCGGCGCCGGGCAGTTTTCTGAACCAGCTGCTGGTGGAGCCCGGTCTGGACCGTGATGCGCAGATCACCGCGCTGTTTGAGCGGTTTCTCGTGAGGAAGCCGCTGGAGGAGGAGATGGCGTTCGCGCGGGAGATGACGGGCAGAGGCCGTAAGGGGTGGGAGGATCTGCAGTGGCTGCTGGTGAACAAAGTGGAGTTTTTGTTTAACTATTAGGCAAGAGAGAAGAGGGATGGGAAGACTGTTCGACACGCACCTGACCAGAAGGGAGTTGTTCCGGCTGGGCGGGGTGAGCCTGAGCGCCTACTGGTTTCTGCCGCTGGTGAAGCCGCTCAACGTGCGGGCGGCGAAAGTGTCGCCGCGCGGGTCGGCGCGTTTCTGCATTTTTGTGATGCTCGACGGCGGGCAAAGCCACGTGGATGCTTGGGATTTGAAAGAAGGCAAATGGACCCCGGGCGATTTCGAGGTGAAGCAGCTTCAACCGGATTTGAAATGGCCGGTGGGACTTTATCCGAAGCTAGCGGCGCAACTGGATAAGATCGCCCTGCTGAGGAGCGTGGAGGCATGGGATAGCGTGCATGGCCGGGCGCAATACTACGTGCAAGCGGCGCATGCGCTGAACCCGTCGCTGCAGAAGGAGATTCCTCCGGTGGGTTCGGTGGTGGCCATGGAACTGGCGCGGCAGAGGCGGCCGGGCGACACGTTGCCGCCGTACGTTGCTTTGAACGTGACGCAGAGCCAGGCGGGGCTGCTGAAGTCGGGTTTTTTGCCGGCCACATATTCTCCGTTTCACATCGACACCAATACCGGGCTGAGCGCGTACCAGGTGGATGAAGGCGGCCGGGCGGAGTTCGAGCGGCGCTGGGAGCTGCTGAAGCGGTTCGACGCGCGGCTGCGGACAGACAAAGCGCTTGAGGCGAAGGCCTATCGCGACTTCAACGATCATTATCAAGGCGCGGTGCAGATGATGACGGATCCGCGGACGGGGAAGGTGTTTCAGATCCCTCCGGAGGATCACGCCAGGTATGGGAAGACGATCACGGGAGACGCGTGCATCCTGGCGCGGAACCTGGTGGAGGCGGACGCCGGCACGCGGTTCATCTTCCTGCAACAGGACGGCTGGGATCATCACTCGAATATTTACCAGCAGGGGAATCATTACAAAAGAAGCTGGGAACTGGATCATGCTTTGGCGCCGCTGTTCGAGGATCTGGCGGGGAGAAAACGGGACGACGGGCGAAGTCTGCTCAGCCAGACGTTGATTGTCTGCATGGGTGAGTTCGGCCGGACGCCCGGGGAGTTGACGGCGCTGGCGGGACGGGATCACTATCAATACGCCTTCACGGCGCTGTTTGCCGGAGGAGGGGTGAAGGGCGGGCAGCGGATCGGCAAGACCGATGAACTCGGGACCAAGGTGGTGGATCCGGGCTGGGGGCTGAAGCGGTCCATTTATATGGAGGACATTGCGACGACGATTTATTCGGCGATGGGTGTGGATTGGACGAAGACGATGAAGGAGACGCCGTCGGGACGGGAGTTTTACTATATTGAGCCGTTCGCGACGACGAAGATGATCGCCAACCGCGAGATCGCGCCGCTGTTCGGGTAGCGGGCTTATAATCGGAAGATGATCGCGGTTCGGCACTCCGTCTGCGCGCTGGATTGTCCGGACGCCTGTTCGCTGCTGGTCACCATCGAAGATGGGCGGGCGGTGAAGCTGAGAGGGAATCCGGGGCATCCGGTGACGCAGGGGTTCCTGTGCGCGAAGGTGTCGCGGTATCTGGAGCGGGAGTATCATCCGGAACGGCTGCTACACCCAATGCGGCGCGTGGGGGCGAAAGGCGAGGGACGGTTTGAGCGGATCAGTTGGGACGCGGCGCTGGATGAGATTGCGTCGCGGCTGAATGGGATTGCGGAGGAGTTCGGGCCGGAGGCGATCCTTCCTTATAGTTACGGCGGCACGCTGGGTTATTTGAACGGCAGCGGGATGGACCGGCGGTTCTTTCACCGGTTGGGGGCAAGCCGGCTGGACCGGACGATTTGCGCGACGGCGGGTGCGGCTGGGCTGACACAGACCAACGGAGTACGGTATGGTACCGAGCCGGAGCAGTTCCGCCACTCGAAGCTGATTCTGGCCTGGGGCGCGAACATTCTGGGGACGAATGTGCACCTGTGGCCGTTTATTGTGGAGGCCCGGCGGAGGGGAGCGCGGCTCTACACGATTGACCCGGTGATGCGGCGGACCGGGCGGCTGGCGGACCGGCACTACTTCGTAAACCCAGGCAGCGACTTGGCTTTGGCGCTGGGGATGATGCACGTGATCCTCGGCGAAAGGCTGCATGATACCGGGTTCGTTCAGCAGTATTCGACAGATTTCGACAAACTTCGACAGTTTGTGACGAAATATCCGCTGGAGCGGGTGCAGGCCCTGACCGGGATCGGGCAGGAGGAGGTGGCGGCGCTGGCACGGGAGTATGCCACAACGCGGCCGACCGTGATCCGGTTGAACTACGGGGTGCAGAGAAGCGAGCGCGGCGGGGCGGCGGTAGCGGCGATTGCGATGCTGCCGGCCCTGGTAGGAAGCTGGCGCGAGGTGGGCGGCGGCATGCAGCTTTCCACATCGCAGGCCTTTCATGTGAATCGCGAAGGGTTGGAAATGCCCGAGTTGCAGAAGAGTTCCCCGCTGGGCTGGGAAGCGCGGCTGGTGAATATGTCGCTGCTGGGCCACGCGCTGACGGAATTGGATGACCCGCCGGTGAAGGCGCTGTTCGTTTATAACTCGAACCCCGCCGACGTGGCGCCGAATCAGAACGCGGTGAAGAAAGGACTCGCGAGGGAAGACTTGTTCACCGTGGTGAGCGAGCAGTTCCAAACAACGACGGCAGATTATGCCGACATCGTTCTGCCGGCGACGACGTTTCTGGAGCACACCGATCTTTACTTCGCCTACGGACATTACCATATCCAGATGGCGCGTCCGGTGGTGGCGCCGCCGGGCGAGTGCAAGTCGAACGTCGAGATGTTCCGGCTGCTGGCGAAGAGAATCGGGTTCAAAGAGGCGTGCTTTGAAGAGTCCGAGGACGAGATGCTTGCCGGACTGCTGAACTCGGGCCACGCTTTTCTGAAGGGGATTGACCTGGAGAGGCTGGACCGGGAGCACTCGGTGCGGCTGAACGTGGGTTCACCATTCCTGCCGTTTGCCGAAGGGAATTTCGGGACGGCGGACGGGAAGGTGTCGCTGAATCCGGAGCCGCTTGAATATCAGCCGCCGGTGGAGTCGCGGCTGGGGGCCGAGGACTTACGGATGATGTTTCCGCTGGAACTGATCACCCCGAAGAACGACGACAGCATGAATTCGACGTTTGGCAATCGGGCGGAGCAGGACCGCGAGACGGCGGTGCTGTATCTGAACACGGCCGATGCGGGGCCGCGGAGGATTGAGAGCGGGGACCAGGTGCGGGTTTTCAACGCGCGGGGCAGCATGGTGCTGCGCGCGGAGGTGAACGGGGTGACGGCAGCTGGGGTTGTCGCGTCGCCGGCGGTGCGGTGGAGCAGGAAGGCGGCCGACGGGCGGGGCTCGAATGTGCTGACCGCGGAGCGGCTGACCGACATCGGGGGCGGCCCCACATTCTACAGTTGTCTGGTACAAGTAGAGAGATGCGGAGATTGATGCTGAGGGGCTTCCCTGCCCTGTTGATGATCGTGGCGGTGATGTCTGCACCGGGCTGTCTGCGGCGGAAGAAGGCGCAGGTGGAAACGGTGGAGGAGTACTCGAAAGACATGGCCTCGGTGGTGCACAGCGCCGATCCGGCTTCGGCTGTGCAGCTGCTGAAGGGTTTTCATGACGTGGAGCAGAACGCCTGGCGCTGGACGAAGAGCCAGTTTTCCGTGACGCTCAGGGTGCCGGGGGGAGCCAGGACAAAGGGCGGGAAGCTGGAACTGAAGTTCACGCTCCCGGAGGTGGTGATCCACCATACCAAGAGCACGACCCTTTCGGCGAAAATGAACCAGTGGATACTGGAGCCGCAGTCCTACTCGCAGGCCGGCGAGCATCTCTATACGCGCGAGGTGCCGGCCGAGGCGTTGCAGGCCGACGCGGTGACGGTGGATTTCTCCTTCGACAAGTTTCTGGCGGCGGGGCAGGTCGAGATGCGGGAGCTTGCGGCGATCGTATCGACGGTAGCGCTTGAGAGCAAGTGAGGCGGGTGCAGCTTGTCCGGCAGCTCTGCTGGTTGATTCCTTTCGGAATCTGCGCGGGTGTGTTCTGGCCCGGCCTCAATAGCTGGTTCCACCAGGATGATTTCGCATGGCTCGGGCTGAGACTGGAGATCTACAGCGCTCGCGACTTGCTGCTGGCGCTATTTGAGCCGCGGGCGCAGGGCACGATCCGGCCGTGGAGTGAGCGCGGATTCTTCCTGGCGATGTCGACGCTGTTCGGGCTGGATGCGTTTCCCTACCGGCTGGTTGTGTTCGCGACGCAGGCGCTGAACATGGCGCTGGTGGCGGCGCTCGGGTTTCGGCTGACGGGGATGAGGCTGGCTGGGTTTCTGGGAGCGCTGTTCTGGGGTGTGAATGCCGGCCTGGGCGTTCCGCTGTCGTGGACATCGAGCTACAACCAGGTGATGTGCGCGGCTTTTCTTCTGGGAGCAACGCTGCTCTGGTCGCGCTACCTGGAGACGGGAAGCCGGCGGTATTACTGGGCGCAGATGGCGGTTTTCGTGTTGGGTTTCGGGGCGCTGGAGATCAACATCGTGTTTCCGGCGCTGGCGGCGGCGCTGGCGCTCGCCGACAACCGGGAAAAGGTTTGGCACACAGCGCCGATGTTCGCGATTTCGGGGAGCTACTATCTTCTGCACAGTTGGGTGGCGGTGAAACCGAAGAGCGGACCGTATGCGATGCACCTCGATTTTTCGATGGCAGGGACGCTACGCCATTACTGGGAGATGGCCTTCGCCAGTCCCGGGCTAAAAGATTTGAGCGTGCCGGGCTGGTGGATGGAGGCGGGCCGGGTGGCGCCTTGGGTTCTCTCGGCGGCGCTGGCGGTTTTCGCCGTGGCAAGGCTGATGGCGCGGGATGGGAAAGTGCTGTTCCCGCTGGCCTGGTTCGTGGTGGTCATCGGGCCGGTGCTGCCGCTGCGCGACCACATCTCCTATTACTACCTGGCAGTGCCGACGGCCGGCCTGTCGATGCTGGGCGGTTGGGCGGCGGCCAAGGCGTTAAGCAATGGCTGGGCGCCGGCGCTGGCCGCGGTCATCTTGTCCGGGTTCTATGTGGCATCGTCGGCGACGGTGGGCCGCTCGGTGGCCGAATTTAACTATGCGCGGACCGAGCAGGCGCGCCGAGTGGTACTGGGGGTTGAGGTGGCCCAGCGGCTGCACCCGGGCAAGTCGATCCTGTTGCATGGGGTGGGGACGGAGCTGTACTGGTCGACGATCAACGATTATCCATTCCGGCTGATCGCGGCGGATGTGCACCTTACCCCTGGATCGGAGGTGTCGATCCAGCAAAATGCCGATTTGGGAGAGGTGAGCAAGTTCGTGTTTCCGGTTGGGGCTACATTGGAGGGCTTGGCTGCGAATCAGGTGGTTGTCTACCAGGTTGGCGGAGAGAAATTGCGCAATATCACGCAAGCCTACCGGCTGGTTGCCGAAAAAGAGCTGACCAGGGGGCTGTCGCGACGGGTGAATGTGGGTCATTTGGCATTTTCCAAGCAACTGGGGCAGGGCTGGAAGGATATCGAGGGTGGCTTCCGTTGGATGTGGAAGAAGGCCGTCGTGATGCTCGGCGGGCCGGGCCATGAGGGGCAGAAGCTGCACCTGGACGGGTACATTCCGCGGCTCCTGGTGGAGAATGGAGCGATCGAGTTGACGGTAAGAGTCGAAGGAGAAAAAGTGGGCGCGGTAAAGCTGAGCCAGCCAGACGCGGCCTTCCACGAAGTGTTGGATTTGAGGCGGGAGTGGGTGGGCAAGGAAGAGGTTCGGGTGGAGCTGGAGGTGGATCGAGGGTATAAGGAGCCGGGCGAGGAGCGGGAGCTGGGGATCGTATTTGGTTCGCTGTCAATACGTTAGGCGGGAGGTGGGGAATTCCAACCGGGCGGCTGTATTGAAAGTCCACAGATTGCGCGGCCTCAGTCACAACGATGGAGAATATATTTTGTGGAAGGGAACATTTCCAGGGTGGAACGTGTTTTTACAGTATGAAGCTGAAACCCTGGGATAAAAATGGCGTCTTATGTACTGCAACCATTAATGCTTGGGAGCTGATCCGACGATAAGAAATAGACCGGTTGGCCGCCAGCGAGTGTAGAGCAGGCGTGAGAGAGACCCAAGGGCGAGGAGATGTGGAAAGCGGCGATCGGTCTGGTGACAAGAGACGGGAAGTAGGATAGGGAAGTGAGGGGCTTGACAATGGCAGTAAAATTGCTAGAGAATATCCAGACGCACTTCGGAGAGAGCTAGAGAGGGCTTCGGGAAGAGGGGCGCCTGGGAAGCTTTGGCAATCAGAAAATATTAGCGGTCTCCGCTTAGATTGTTGAAACCTTTTTTACTGGGTAAACGTCTTTATCACTTGAGACGAAAGGAGTAGATGAACAACAGAGCAAGTTGAGACTGTAGCGCCGACCGGTGAACAGTAGAGTGGATGCTCAATCAGCTGCAGATTAAGGAGAACGACCATGACGAAGACTGAAATGAACAAATTTAAACAGATTCTGGAGACGAAGCAGGCCGAACTGGCGCGGGTGCTCCGGAACCGCGAGGCCATCGCCATCGAAAAGAGCCCTGACGCTCTGGACGAGGTGCAACACGCCGCTGAGCGTGAGCTGGCCATCCGCAACCTCGATCGCGAGTCTGGTCTGCTCCGCCAAGTGAAGCTTGCTTTGCACCGGTTCCAAGACGGTAGCTACGGCGTCTGTCAGCACTGCGAGGAGGACATCAACCCCAAGCGGCTGGCAGCCGTGCCATGGGCACAGTACTGCATCCAGTGTCAGGAGATGGCAGACCGTCTCAGCGAGTCCGCCACGGAGGACGGGATGGAAGAGATGATGGTCAACGCCGCTTAAGCAACCAGCTTCGATTGGGCGCGGAGCTCCGGCTACCGCGCCCTTCGTGCATCTACGGCCAGATAGCCACGCCCGAGACCATACGGCCCGCAGCCTTGCCCTGCCGGCGGTAGGAATAAAACTCCTCCTCGCCGCAACGGGTGCAAAGTCCGCTGCGGCTGATATGCTGGGGCGGCACGGCGGCCTCCACAAGCTGGCGGTACAGAGCCTCTTCCAGATCCAGCCTCGTACGTTGGTCGAGATCGTCCCTTTCCGGAAACCAACGCTCAAAGCGGGACGCAACCTCCGGGCCCACCTCGTAACAGCATTCTCCGATGGTTGGCCCGATGGCGGCGGTGAGGTGGGCAGCTTGCGTCCGGTAGGTTTCTTCCAGCAGTTGGATGGTGCGGGCTACGATTTCGCCGGCGGCGCCGCGCCAGCCTGCGTGGATGACCGCTACCGATCGGTGAACGGGGTCGGCTAGGATGATCGGCGCGCAATCCGCGGTACGGACGCCAAGCAGCAGACAGGGCTGATTGGAGATCAGTGCATCGGCTTCCCCGATGAGCCCATCGCGTTCGGCCACCAGCGCCAGCGCGGAGTGTACTTGTGTCAGGAGGGCGGTGCGTCGGCCGGCGTGCCAGCCTTCGGAAAGGCGGGTTCCGAAACCATGTTCGAGCCAGGGAAGCGCGGCTAGGGGTTCGGCCCGGTAGAGATGATCGGGATCCTTGCGGAACACTAGACGGGCTGTTGCACCTGCGCCACCATGACCTGCTTCTTGAAGTTCTCGAGCATCGCTTCATCGAGGCGGACTTCGGTGGGCCGGCGGACCAGAGTCGTCATCTGGTCGATCTTGTCCTGAAGCTTCAGCAGCGCGTAGAAGAGATTTTCAGGGCGTGGCGGGCAGCCGGTGACATAGACGTCGACGGGGACGATCTTGTCGACGCCCTGCAAAACGGCGTAGGTATTGAAAGGACCGCCGACGCTGGAGCAGGCCCCCATCGAGATGCACCACTTCGGGTCGGGCATCTGATCCCAGATGCGCTTGAGCACCGGCGCCATCTTGAGCGTGACGGTTCCGGCGACGATCATCAGATCGCTTTGGCGCGGGCTGGGGCGGAACACCTCGGCTCCGAAACGCGCGATGTCGAACCGCGAGGTGGAGGAGGCGATCATCTCAATCGCACAGCATGCGAGGCCGAAGGTAAGCGGCCAGATGGCGGACTTGCGGGCCCAGTTGAAGACGTAGTCGACCGAGGTGGTGATGAAGTTGCGCTCGAATTGGTTTTGAATGAAGCTCGCCATAAGGTTGACTTAAGGCGTCATTGTATCCCTATGAAGGCAAAGGAAGCAAGCCGGATCGGTGCTTACGTGGAGGTTTCGCGATACCAGGCCAGCGTCCGGCGGAGGCCTTCCTCGAGCCTGAATTCCGGCTGGTGGCCGAGCAGCGTGCGGGCGAGCGTGGTGTCGGCCTGAGAGTCTCGTACGTCGCCGGGACGCGGCTGACCGTATTCGGCTGCGATGCTGACGCCTTCGATCTTGTTGAGCGTTTGCCAGACCTGGTTCAGCGTGTAGCGGTTGCCGTTCCCGGCGTTGATCACCTTTCCACTGACGCCCGGAGCCTGGGATGCCTTGATGCAGAGCGCGGCGACATCTTCGACGAAGGTGAAATCGCGCGACTGTTCGCCATCGCCGTGAATGGTGGGGGAGCGGCGCTCGATGAGACACCGCATGAAGATGGAGATGACGCCGGAGTAAGGGCTCAAGGGATCCTGGCGCGGGCCGTAGACGTTGAAGAAGCGCAGCGAGACGCCGGGAAGTCCGAAGCAGTCTGCGAAGACGCCGGCGTAATATTCGCCCATGAGTTTCTGCGCGGCGTAGGGCGATTTCGGCCGTGGCATCATCGATTCCACTTTGGGGAGCACTTCGGTGTCCCCGTAGGCGGAACTGGACGCGGCGTACACGACGCGGCCGGCCTTGGCCTCGGCGCATGCGCGCAGCAGCGTGAAGGTCCCGTCGATGTTCACTTCATGCGATGGAACAGGCTGGGCGATGGAGCGCGGAACGGAGGGAATGGCGGCGAGGTGGAAGACGGCGGCCGCTCCCTTGACCATTCTCGACATGGCGTCGAAGTCGCGGATGTCGGCGTCGTGGACCTCCAGCGCCCCGTCCAGTCCCTCCAGGTTGGAGCGTTTGCCGCTGAGGAAATTGTCGATCACAGCGACTTGACTGCCGCCCTGGTTCAGGAGAGCGCGGACAAGCGCTGAACCGATGAAACCGGCTCCGCCGGTGACCACGTAACGTTCCATGATTTTATGCAGCCAGTTTCTGGATTTGTGCTTCCAGGTGGCGAAGACTCTCATTGGCGATGGTTTCCGCGCCCGGGGTGAAGTCAAACGCCTCCAGCGACACCCAGCCTTTGTAGTTGCGGCGGCGGAGCGTTTCGAAAATGGGCTTGAAATCGTAATCGCCGGCGCCGGGATGGCGGCCGTCCATTTCATTGACGTGAACGTGGCGGATGAGATCGAAGTACCGGTCAACCACATCGTGGTGGGGATCGGTTTCATCCAGCGCGTTGTGTGTGTCGAACATGGTTTGGATAGAGGGCGAGTTGATTTCCTTCACGATGGCGGCGGCTTCGGCCAGCGTGTTCATGACGTCGCACTGGTTGGAAGGGAGCGCCTCGGCGAGAATGGTGACGCCGCGCTGGGCGGCGTGCGCGGCGACGGAGGCAAGGCCGTCCTGATAGCGGCGCATCGCATCTTCGCGGGAGACGCCGGGCAGAGTGGCGCGCTGCTGCGGTGATCCGAAGATCATGACACTCCCGCCGGGGCGGTCGCCGGAAAGATCGGCGCAAAGATCGATCAGATGATCGATGTGGCGCCAGCTGCGCTCGCGGAGAGCAACGTCGGAAGTGGTGACGTGGAGGCCCTTGGGGGCGACCATCAGCCAGTGCAGGCCGACAAACTCCAGGCCTTCATTTTCCATCACGGTGCGATACTGGCGCCGCTCGTCCGGGGTGATCGCGGCCGGATCGTCTTTCAGCGTGAAATGCGCGATTTCGATTCCCTGATAGCCGGCCTTCTTGATCGATTTGCAGGCCTCTTCAAAATTCCAGCCTTCATAAACCTCGTTACAGATAGCGTGTCGGAACTGGTAGGTCATCCTTTCCAGTTTAGCTCGCCGGTTCAGGACGGCTTGCGCGCGACGGCGATGAGGGAGAGGCCGCGCCACGGCAGCAGCGGATCAAGGAGCTTCCAGAACCAGACGGTTTTGTCGAAGAGCTTCAGCGTGAGTTTGCTGATGCGGGAAGCGCGCAGCAGGCGCGAATTGAGAAACCAGACCAGTGTCGAAACCTTGTTGATCCCGTATAGGCGTTCGAGGCGGAAGCCGGCGCCGCCCAGGAGTGCCTCGAGTTGGGGGCGCGAGAAGCGGCGCTTGTGACCGAGCGTGTGATCCAGGGAGCCGAACAAGCTCGGCCCCTGGGGAACGAGCAGGAGGAGACGGCCGTCCTTGGCAAGCGAGTTCCAGGCGTTGCGGATGGCGACCTCGGGCTGGTCCATATATTCGAGGACGTTCAGACAAAGGACGGTGTCAAAGTTTTCCTTGAGATCGTGAAAGCCGGAGGGATCGGCGGGGTCCAGATGCCGCACCTCGACGTGAGGCGTGCGAAGGAACCGGTTTCCAAGCGCATGGAGATAAAGCGGATCCTTCTCGCCGGCCAGGTAGCGGAGGCGGCGGCCGATGAGGCTGCCGGCGAAGGTGCCAATACCGGCTCCCATTTCGAGGATTTCGGCGCCCATGTGACGGCGCAGTATCCCGGTGGTCCAGTTGACGTACTGCGGCGTGCCGGTGAGGTTGTTGAGGAAGGAACGCCCGTAAGGACCGACGTAGAGGTCATCGACGAGATAGAAATAGAGAATGGCGCCGAGGGCCTTGAGGCCATCCTTCCAGCCGATTTTTTTTCCTTCCTCGTAAGTGCGGCCGTGATAGTTTACCGGGACCTCGTAAATGCGCAGCTTGCGCTTGGCCGACTTCATCGTGATTTCCGGTTCGATGCCGAAGCGGTCGCTGCGGATGGGGATGGATTTCAGCAGATCCGTGCGGAAGACCTTGTAACAGGTCTCCATGTCGGTGAGATGGAGATTGGAGAACATGTTGGAGAACAGGGTGAGCGTCTTGTTGATCATGGAGTGCCAGAAAGGAAGCACTCGCTTCTGCTCGCCGGCCATATAGCGGGAGCCGAAAACGGCGTCTGCCCGGCCGTCGAGCAGGGGCTTCAGCAGCGCGGGATAGTCGTTGGGGTCGTATTCAAGGTCGGCATCCTGAATGATGCAGAAGTCGCCTGCGGCTTTCTCGATGGCCGTGCGCACGGCGGCGCCTTTTCCCTGATTAACGGCGTGGCGGAAGAGGCGGATGCGCGGTTCGGCGGCGGCGATGGATTCCAGGATGGCGGAGGTGCCGTCGGTGGAGCAGTCATCGACGACGATGAGCTCGCGCTCCATCTGTTCGGGCAGCGGGGCCGACAGCACGGCGTCGAGGCTGCGTCTGACGAGGGTGCGTTCATTGAAGACGGGCACCAGAATCGAAACTTTCATGAATTCCTCAGTATAATGAAAGCGGCAGAATCCCGGCCAAACTTCATACCGAAAAGAATGGGTAAAGGAGAGGAAGATGGAGAAGCAACAGAGTCGTCGTGAAATCGCTTCCAAAGCCGCCGCCGCAGCGGGCGTGCTGATTTTGAAGCCGGAGCGGGTGCGGGGCTACCAGGCCAACTCCGCGCTGACCTTGGGCTTGATCGGCTCAGGCAATCGGGGTATGTATGTTAGCGGGCTTTTCGCGAAGAACGAGTTCTTGAAAGTGACGGCGGTGTGCGACATCTATGATGACCGCATCAAGGTGGCTCAGGAGCGGTACAGTGGCGCAAAGGCTTACAAAAACTATAAGGAATTGCTGGCTTCCGACGTCGATGCCGTACTCATCGCCACCCCGGCTTTCCTTCACCCCGAACATTTTGAAGCAGCCGTGGACGCCAAAAAACACATCTTCCTGGAGAAGCCCGCGGCGGTGGACGCTGCCGGCTGCCAACGCGTGTTGCGGGCCGCCAAGCGCGCCGACAAGACCAAGCGCATCTCGGTCGACTTTCAGCAGCGCTACGGCAAGGATTACCGCAAGGCTTATGAAGTGGTGAAGTCCGGTGAACTGGGCGAGATCAAGATGGTGCGCGCGGCCTGGATCGGCGGCGGACCGGCCATCAAGAGCGGCCACGCAGCGAGCGAAGAGAAGATCCGGAACTGGTTTTTCTACCGCGAACTATCCGGCGATATTCTGATCGAGCAGGACTGCCACAACATCGACGTCGTGAACTGGTTCATGGGCAAGCATCCGGTGAAGGTGAGCGGCTACGGTTCCCAGCAAATCCGCAAGTACGGCGATATCTACGACAACCTGGCTTGCACGTTCCAGTTCGACGACGGGCGGATCTTCAGCTATTCGGCGAACCAGTTCCGTGCCCCGGGCTTTTCCGACGTGAGCGAGACGTTCATGTGCGAAAAGGGCGCGGTGAACGTCCACCGGCGCGGCTACACGATCTGGCGCGAGAAGGGCGCACCGGAGACGGCCGAGACCAAGTACGACATCACGATGGACGCGGTGACCGAGTTCATCGAAGGCGCCCGCACGGGCAAGCTGGAGAACGCGGCATTCCATGCGGCGGAGTCGACGCTGACGGCGGTGATGGCGCTGGAGGCGTGCGTGAAGGGCCGCGAGATGACGTGGGACCGGGTGAGCCGGGGGTAGCTACCAATCTAGTTCGTGAAGCCGCCGCCAGCCGATCGCGTCAACACCAGCCTGCTTGCGCTTCTGGTCGCCCCCATAGACAAGACGGGCTGTGTATGTTGCTGTCCGGCGTTTATCCAAACTGCCGTCGAGCAGCTTCAGGGAATCAAAGAAGTCCGGAGCCAGCGTAGCGCCGGACTTCATTTCCACCGCGGTAAGGTTGCCTCCTTCCTCGATCACCAGGTCGACTTCCAGACCCTTGGCGTCGCGCAGGTGGAACATGCGGGGCTCCAGCCTGCGGTGCAATCGCGATTTGTAGATTTCGGAAACGGCCCAAGTCTCAAATAGTGCGCCGCGTAGAGGGTGATGGCGTAGCTGATCCGGATGTGTGATGCCGAACAGGTGGCAGGCAAGTCCCGTGTCTAGGAAGTGCAATTTGGGCGCCTTCACAGCCTGTTTGCGCAGGCTGTTGTGCCAGGCTGGCAACCGCAGACAAAGAAAACTCGCCTCCAGCACCGATAACCAGGCGCGCACCGTGTTGTAGCTGATGCCGGCGTCGGCGCCCAGCTTCGACAGATTGATTTCGCAGGCCGTGCGGCCGGCAGACAACCTCAAGAAGGAAGTGAAGGCGTCCAGGCTTGCCACGTTGAGCACCTGCCGAACATCGCGCTGGACATAGGTAGCCGTATAGTCGGCGAGCCAGTGATTCGGATCGAGGCCTTGGTCAAAAATCCGCGGATAAGAACCCGTCCAGATGACCCCCCAAAGGTCCTCCGGCAGAGGTCCGAAACGAGCCAGTTCATCCAGGCTAGGCGGCAGGAGGTGCAAGGTCGCGATGCGCCCCGCCAGCGACTGACTGATTGCCTCGGAAAGTCCGAAATGCTGGGAGCCGGTCAGAATGAACCTGCCCGCGACCGGGTTCCTGTCCACTTCTTCCTGCAAGTAGCTGAACAAGTTCGGGGCGCGCTGGATCTCGTCGAAAATGGCGCCATTGCGATGCTGATGGATAAAGCCACGGGGATCTTCGATGGCAAAGCTCCTTGTGTCCAGGGGCTCGAGGGACACATAGGGGAGGTTCGGGAAGGTTTGCCGGCATAGGGTGGTCTTGCCGGACTGACGCGGACCGGTGACTGCGACGACGGGCAATTGGCGCGAAAAACGGCCGAGAGGGCGTGCCAGATTGCGGCGGATCATGTCATAGATTATATATCGGATTTATAATCTATGCTCCCTGCGCCGTGAACTCCAGTGTGCCCATCATGCCGAGATCTTCGTGGTCGAGGATGTGGCAGTGGTAGACGGCCAAGCCGGTGAAATCCTCGAAGAGGGTGCGGATGCGCCGGCGGCTGCGCGCCGGAACAAGGACGACATCTTTCCAAGCGGGCAGCGGGTGGCCGGCGCTATCCAGAATCTGGAATGAGTTGGTATGGACGTGGAACGGGTGGTCCATGTCGCCGAGATTGACGATTTCCCAGTCTTCCGTCGTGCCCAGTTGGACACGCGTGTCGATGCGGTGATGGTCGAACTCACGGCCATTGATGAGGAAGCGCATGCCGCGGCCGGGCACGCCAGCTTCCGTAAGAAGGAACTGGCGTGGAGGAAGGATTGGTGGCGGAAGCACCGTCACCGAGCCGAGCTGCTGGGGGATAGGGAAAGCTCGGGCCGCACGGCCCTGGTAGAAAGGGTTGCCAGCAGCTGAGGGCGCTGGCTGTTGATGCCGCCTCCCATACCCATGGCTCCCATGCCCATCGCGCCGCGATCGTAGGGCAAGTTCCAGAGCTGGAAATCGCCGCCGGGGCGATCGGCCTTCACTAAGACGTCGGCACGCTCGCCGGGGCTGAGTTTGCAGCAAGCGCCGGCGGGATAGTTTGTTCTTAGCCATCTACCGTGAAAGATTCAGGCCGCACGGAAAGGTGACAAGGGCGGGCTATGTTGCGGTTTTCACGACAAGCGATTGTTACGAGGGGACTTTGCCTTCTTGCGGGCGGTGCGGGCGTTCTTATCGACACGCAGTTTCCAGGCTGTGCGGAGGGCTCCGGTCAGCGGGTCTAGGTTGGTCTTGGCGAGGCGGATGTGAGTGGCGCCCATGCGTCCCCAGCCGCCGGCGATGGGAAGGAAAACGTCGGGGTTCTCTTCGACAAACTCCGCCTGGATTTCCGGAGTGAGCATGAGGTTGCCGTAGCCTTGCTTTTGATGGGCAAGCGTGGCGAAAATGCTGCCGCCAACGCGGAAGTCGGCGACGCCCATGTGGGAGCCTTCTTCGGCGCCTTCCAGGCTGAGCGCGATGCGGCGGAAATCGGCGGGCTTCATGGCGGCCTGTCCTGCTTCGGCGAGGGTATCACATGGAGGCGGGATTTGATATGGTGCAGGCATGATACCGCGAATACTTTTGATGGCTTGCGTGATGGGGATGGCGCAATCGCCGGATCGAGTGCCGTTGCCGGATGAATGGGGATACCGGCCGGCGGATCAGGCGGCGGTGGCGGTGAACCCGCCTTCGCTCAGCTGGGTGCTGGAGAAAGATGCCGCATCGTATACGGTGCAGTGGGCGCGGAAGGCGGATTTCGAAGGAGCAGAGACGGTTCCAGGGATTCGGTGGTCCGTGTACACGCACCATGAGAAGCTGGCTCCGGGAGACTACTTTTGGCGCTACCGGCTGGTGGGGAAAGACGGGAAGGAGTCGGCGTGGAGCCGTGTGCGGCGGTTCACCGTTCCGGCCGGGGCGACGGTGTTTCCGCAGCCGGCGATGGCGCAGTTGAAAGAGAGGATTCCGAGGCAGCATCCGCGCCTATTCGTGCGCGGCGAGGATTTGCCGAGGCTGCGGGAGTGGGCGCGCAGCGGCGGGCGGGAGGCGTACGGGAATCTCATCGCACGCGCGGAGAAGTTACTGGCGGCGGAGCCGACGCCCGAACCGGCGGTGCGTGCCAGCGCGAGCGATCCCAAGACGGTGGAGTTCTGGTGGTCCAACCGCGTGCAGACGTTGAAGGCGCTGGAGGAGGCGGAAGTTCTCTCGTTCGCCTATCTGATGACGGGTCAGGAGAAGTATGGCGATGCGGCGAGGCGGTTCGCGATGAAGCTGGCCGGTTGGGATCTGGACGGGCCGACGAAATTCTCGCTGAACTGCGAAGCGGCCAAGCCGATGATTCACCGGCTGGCGCGGGTGTACGACTGGGCTTTCGCGGCGTTGACGGAAGCGGATCGGGCGAAGCTGCGGGCGGTGCTGCTGCACCGGGCGCTGGATGCGTGGAACAGCGGCGAGGTGCGGCAGGGGGTGGGCCACTTGAACCAACCCTACGGTAGCCATGCGAACCGGACTTGGCACAAGCTGGCCGAGAATGCGATCGCGACGTTCGGGGAGACGCCGCAATCGGAGGAGTTTCTCGAATACGCGGTGACGAAGTTTTTCGCGGCATATCCGGTGTGGTCCGATGATGACGGCGGGTGGCATGAAGGATTGTCCTATTTCGCCGGCTACATGTCGAAGGCAGCCTGGTGGGTGGACATTGCCGAAACGGCGCTGGGGATCGACAGTTTCAAAAAGCCGTTCTTTGCCAATTTCGGCGATTATGCGTTGTACGCGGCGCCGCCGGGGACGCCGGACATGGGGTTCGGGGATCTGGCGAACCGGCCGGTTTCCGGCGGCTGGTCGTTCATGCATTATTACGTGCGGCGGACGGGGAATCCGCACTGGGCTTGGTGGCTGGAGGCCTGGAAGATCAAGGCGCAGCCGGATGATCCGGTGCTGGCGTTTCTGTGGAGTCGTTCAAAGCCGGTCGTGGCGCAGGCTCCGAAGGGGAGCACGGCATCGAAAGTGTTTCAAGGGACGGGAGTGGCGGTGCTGAATCAGACGCTGCTCAACGCGGCCGAGAACGTCCAGGTTCGATTCAAGGCGAGCCCGATGGGGACATGGAGCCACGGCCTCGACCCGCACAATTCCTTCACGTTGAATGCGTATGGCGTGCCGCTGCTGGTGAACAACGTTTATCGCGATTTGTACGGAAGCCCGTTTCATCGCGGTGTGTGGCAGACGCGAGCGCATAACGCGGTACTGGTGGACGGGCAGGGGCAGAAGCCGCGGACGGCGGATCTGGGAGGCAGGATTCTCGGCTGGCAGTTTGAGGACGGGTTTGATTATGTGGCGGGGGATGCGACGGCCTCTTATGAAGGACGGCTGAAGAAGGCGCATCGGCACGTCTATTTCATCAAGCCCGACCTGATCGTGATTGCGGATGAGCTGGAAGCGCCAATACCGTCGCGGTTTCAGGTGATGTTGCATGCCCAGCAGGAGTTCAAGGTGAGCGGGCAGCACCTGGTTTTGGATCGCGGAGGGGCCGGAGTTAGGGTGCACTATAGTGGAGGCAAGCCGTTACAGCTAAGGCAATGGACAGGCTACGATCCGGAACCCGACTACAAATACCTGGCATCGATCAACCGCGATCCGATCCCGCCGCAATGGCACGTGGAGGCCTCCACCGCCGAGCCTGCCGAAAGCGCATTCTTGCTCACGATTCTGCGCGTGTTCCGTGAGGGGCGAGCGCCACTGGACTTGATCACGACCCACACCGGGCCGGATGTGGTGAAGGTGAATATCAACCGCGGGGAAGTGGAGTTAAGCTTGTCCCGGGAGGGGAATCCGGACGTGGTGAGGAAGGGAGGGATGCGGTGGGAGGTGAGGCGGGACTGGGCGGAATTGAATTAATACGTTGCAGTTGATATAGTCTTTTTCGATAGCAAGATAACCGCTCGCAATTGGTTTTCGTCATCAATACAAGAAAGGACGGTGTGGCGTGAGTTCCAGAAAAGAACCCGAACTCCAGCCCAAGAAGAAAGGTTTTTCCCGGCGCGGCTTTTTGCAGGGCGCGGGAGTGACCAGCGGCGTCTTGGGCACGGGGTTGTTAGAACAGGAAGCGGAAGCAGCTCCTCCAGCGAATTTGACAGGACCGGGGGAAGTCCCGATCACTCTCACCTTGAACGGAAAGCCGACGAAGGTGACGGTGGAGCCGCGGACGACTCTGCTGGACGCGCTGCGCGACCGGCTGGAAATGACCGGGGCCAAGCGAGTCTGTGACCGCGGAACATGCGGCGCCTGCACGGTGATCATGAGCGGCAAAGTGGTGTATGCCTGCACGGTGCTGGCGATTGACGCCGTAGGCAAACCGATCCAGACAATCGAGGGAATTTCCAACGGCAAGCCGCATCCGGTGGTTCCCGCGTTCGCCAACAATGATGGATTGCAGTGCGGCTATTGCACGCCTGGATTCGTGATGGCGGCGAAGGGATTCCTGGACAAGAACCCGAATCCCACCTATGACCAGGTGAAGGCCGGGCTCGGCGGCAACCTGTGCCGCTGCGGCACCTACGTGGGTGTGCGGCAGGCGGTCCTGGAAGCGGCCAAGGAGCTGAAGGGAGGACGCAATGCCTAATTACAACTGGCCGCCAATGGAATCACGGCGCGTGATGGGCAAGCGCATCTCGCGCGTGGACGGAATTCAAAAGGCAAGCGGGAAGGCGAAGTACAACTCCGACGTCCGGCTGCCGGGCACGATTCACGGAGTGATTTTGCACAGCCCGCATGCGCATTGCCGGATCAAAAGTATTGACACTTCGGAAGCGGAAAAGCTGGCCGGAGTGACGGCGGTTCGCGTGGCGGCTCCCGCGGGAACCGAGATCCAATGGACGAATGCGGAGATCGCGTTTGTAGCGGCGCGGACCGAGGAAATCGCCCGTGACGCCGTCCGCAAGATCAAGGTGGAGTACGAAGTGCTGCCGCACCTGGTGCGGGAGGACAATCTCGCCAAGGCGGGCAACCGCGCCAAGCCGGCCGGCGAGCAGGTGACCGGCGATCCGGACGCGGCGTTCAAGCAGGCCGATGTGGTGCATGAAGCCGAGTACGGGATACCGGTGATCACGCACTGCTGCCTGGAACCGCATGGCTCCTCGGTGGCATGGAGCGGCGACAAAATCGAGTTCCGGCCGTCGACGCAAAACGTATCGGCGGTGGGCAACGACCTGGCCA